>NZ_JADH01000001.1 GCF_000518285.1 Williamsoniiplasma lucivorax ATCC 49196
AAGATAATTGAGATAATTTAGTTTTCTTTTTACAATTTCCACCTGAAATTCGTCGCATTATTTACACCACTAATGCCATTGAATCTTTGAATGGGCAATTGCGAAAATTCACTAAAAATAAACGTATTTTTCCTAATGATAATGCCGTCTTTAAATCTTTCTATTTAGCTATCAGAAACATCGAAAAAAAATGAACTATGCAACCCAAAAATTGAAGATCTGCACTGGCTCACTTTTATATAATGTTTGAAGGGAGGGTCGTAATTGAATAATGAGTAAAAATGAATTTACACAAAAATCCGTAAAGACCCCAAAATGATGTTTTGACAAATAATACTGATTATGTTCAAACATTAAAAAGTGCTGGCTTTTCCCAAAAATATACAAATTCTACAAGCCACACTGTTATGAAGAGTTTTGGCTTAGATTTAACTGCTGCGATAAAATGATTTACAGCTAAATTTAGCTTCAATTTAAATGACACAACAACCAAAACAGAAACTCAAGAAGAGGTTTTAACTGCTCCTGAACAAAGCGTTGTTATGCAACCGCATACAAAAGCCTTTATTCATTATGATGTGTATGAATATTTAATTACTGCTAATTATGTATTAAATTCAAAAATTACACCTGATTTAAATTTATATTTCACCGTAACATCCTCTATACATGAAATTTATAAAAAATTTTCTGTACCAATTATCCAAATATTATGATGGTGCAAACAATTAGGACACATTGATCCAAACAATAATGATGTAATTTATTTTGAAAAAAACGATTTATTTATAAATGTTCCAATTCAATTGAGCATGACTAAAAATGAATTGGATGTGGATATCAAATAGTAAATCCTCAATCTTGTGACAAAAACAAAAAGATAGCACAATGTGCTATCTTAATTTTTGTTTTACTACCCAGATCAGTTACTTGATATCCATCATTAATCTAAACCTAATCTTTGAAATTCTTCGATTGGACAATCAACAGCTTTTAATTTGGCAATTAATTTCTGCATCATCATCTTTTCAATTTCAGCATCTTTTAAATTGTGAAGTTGATCTTGATCAGTTTCTAAATCAAATAATAAATGACCTGTCCTATATGAATCAAATGGATTCATTGGGAAATTAATTTTTAAAACTGGCACATTGTTCGAAAATCTACTCCCTTTGACCAATTCCATAGCTTGGAGCAGTTGGGTTGGTAAAAACCCGCGCATTAAATTGAAATTGAGAGTGTATTGGGTGAATGGCAAATTATTAGGATGTGCACTTGCACGCATATAAATATATTTTCCATCAAAAATGCCAACATGACCTCCATTAATCCCAAAAAGAATTGCCTCATGATTTTTCATTTGTTTTGCTAAAAGGTTAATGATTGATTTCCCATCTCGATCATCTTCATTTTTGATTTGAAAATGTTCTAAGATAGTCAGTGGAATATCAATAGTTTGTGCCACTTCTGTAATTCTTGTTCCTTTTAATTGCTTGAATTGTGGAACATAAAGCAAGAACGGAATATGAATCACTTCATTATAAAAAGGGGCTGAATTTTTACCAATAAAGTTATGTTCACCTAAGGAAAACCCATGATCAGTATTAATCATTAACATTGTGTCTACTCATAAATTATGCTTATCAAATAAATCAATCACTTTTTTTAAATGAACATCAATCATTGAAATCAAAGCCGCATATTCTTTACGCATTAAAGCAATCTCTTCTTTATTTGCTTCAGCATCAATAAATTGGTATTTTGGATAATTGGGAATGTTGTCTGTCGCTTTTAAATCATAAAGATCACGATATTTTTGTGGTACAACAAATGGTTCATGTGGGTCAAAACATTCAATTTGTAAAAATCAATTATCTTCATCTTTATATTGATTAATGAATCTGACTCCAGCATCAATGGTTTGGACAGAAGAATAATCATCTTCTGCTAGTAATTGACTACGATTTGCTAAATTATATTGAATTTTTTCTTTGGGTTTATTTAGTTTATTTAGATTATTATATTCAATTTGATTTTTTAGTGACATTCATCGATCATTTTCTTGACCACGAAACCCTTCCCAAGTGTTATAGCGAGTATGATAAGTAGCCCCTCCATCTTCTCAATAATGTGAATGATCAGTCACGATGTGAGTATAAATTTTATGATTTTGTAAAATTTCAAAAATAGAATGATCAAAAACTTCTAATTGTCCCCAACTACGGTGCAAAAAATTATATTTTCCAGTATGCAATTCTCTTCTTGCTGGCATACAAGGCATACTTCCACCATAAAAATTATCAAAAGTAACCATTTTTTCTGAGAGTTTTTTGAATGTTGGTGCTTGCACTCAATCATTTCCATAATTTGGTAAAAATTTTCTTGTTAATGTATCAAACATGATCATGACAGCTTTCATCTTTTATTTCTCCATTCTTTGTTGTGGTTTTACGATTGCTCTAATTTGTTTATTAGTTAAAAAATCATTTTTTTTAGTTTCTAATTTGACTGAGATATCCAATGAATGAATAGCATTGAAATAATTATTTTCTAGTTTTGCTAATTCATTATGCTTAGAAAGTTTAATTAATTCTTGAATAATTGGTTTTTGTAATTCTTGAGAATCATGCACAAGTTTTTGATAAAGGTGTTTTGTTTCTGCAATTCGCAAATCAATTACATCTTTCTTAGCTTGGACTTGCTCGATTTTGTTTGAAAAATCTATTTTATTGATTTTATCAAACAACATTTGTAGTTCTTCTTTGGTTTTCATAGTTCTTTGTTCATTAAATTTGTTTGCTAACTTAATTTTTAATTTGTTTTCTTTAGCTTCTAGAGCTTCAATTTTAGTTCTCAATTTTTCATATTTTTCATATAATTTTTCTAATTCAATAATTTGTTTGTTGTTTGCTTTAGAAAAAATTAATTCTAATGCTTTCATATTTTCTTTAATGTTTGATAAATCAACATTTTGGTCATGTTTTAAAATAGAAATAATTTTTCTGTCAATCTTACTAATACCTGCTTTTTCTTTAACACGACTATTGCAAAATAGTAAGGCCAAAGTCATACCGCAACCTAAAGTAACGGCCCAACCAAGCATACATGATAGAAGTGATTTTGTATCGCCATTCGGACCTAGAACATTAAGAATTGATAAAATCCCATTTCCACCTTGGGGTCAAAAATGACCATTACCTGTTAAACCAATAACCATTGAACCGATACCAGTTGAACAACAAGCAAGGAAGAAAGCTTTTCCACTCGGGATATTCACCCCATACATCATTGGCTCACTTATGCCAAAAATACTTGCTGGAAGTGCTCCATAAATATTTTGTTTTAATTGGTTATTTTTAGTTTTAATCAATAAACCAATTCCCATCCCAAGTTGTCCTAAAGCACTACAGAAAATACATGTCATAATATCAACGTGAATATAAATGTTTCCCGGATTTAAAACTCATGGCATTTGAATAATCATTGCTAACGAAGCATGAGCTCCAGTAATCACCAACATTGGTCAAAGTGTACCAAAGATTAAACGATCAATACCATAAGGAATTTTAATTAAAAGTCCGACTAGTTGTCCTAAAAATGTTTCTAACATACCAATTATTGGCCCAACTACAAAAAACATTGAAGCAACTGTGCTCACTACAATTAATGGAGGTAAAGCAATCATTGACAATGATACTGGAACTATTTTAGTGAAGAAGCGTGATGCTTTAGAAGCAATATAACCAATAAAAATTCCGTTAATTAAACTTGCATTTAAACCACCCATTTTCAACCAAACAACTGGGAGTGGTGATTCTGGATCTACAAAACTTTTAGTTGACCACAAAACAAAAGTTCAAGGATTAGCGCCATTTGGATTAGGCACCCCTCTAAAAAGTAATGGACCACATAAAATCATTCCAACAATTAATCCATACATTTTATTACCACCAAAATAAATGGTTGCAGTATATGAAATGAAAAGGGTAATAAATAAACTAGAAGTAGTTAAGTTAAATAAAAAGACTTCAAATAATGTGTATTTAGCAAAATTACTAGAAGGTAAAACAACTCGAATCGCTCCTGTAATTTCTAAGATTGCTTTTAGCGCTACAATTAAGACAATTCCAATAAAAACAGGTAAACAAGGTAAAACTATGCCTTTGAACATTGCTAATAATCTACTGAAAAATGGCATTCCCTTAGTGTTAGGACCATGATTCTTTAAATCAAAGCCTTTTTGTGTTTTAACACCTTTAGCAATTAATTGGTCGTATGCTTCTCTAACTTTGGTAACTTCACCACCAAAAATTAATTGCAATTCATCACCGTTTCAATTAATTCCTTTAACACCTTTAATTTTAGAAAGTTCCTCTTGCTGAATTTTTGTTTTATCTTTGATGTCAAATCTTAACCTAGTGATACAGTTGTAATACTTATTATAATTTGTGTTAGTACCAACTGCTTGATAAATCTTTTCAGAGATTTCTGCATATTTTTCTTTAAAAGAAAAACCGTCTTTAATTGCTTCATCAATGGAAAGCTTTGTAGGTTTTTTGATTTCCTGAACAAACTCTAAAACTGCAATTTCCTCTCCTTTTTTAACCTTGCCTGTTTTAATATTGAGAAATTTTCAACCCTCATTTTCTCTTTCATCGAGAACAATAGGAATGGCCTTATTCAATTTTGCTTTTTCAATCATTTTTCAATCAACTTGAATGATTTCAGAATTCAAGTTGATATTATCATGATTTTGAACAAACAATTTAAACGGCTTACCATCTAATTGCACTGTATCCAAACCAATATGAACCAAAACAATTGGTCCATCTTTGGCTTTTAAAAACAAAGCATGTTTGGTGTCAAATGTTTGTACAACTATTCCTACATCAAAAATAGAAAAGAGTGTAGTTTCTTCATTGCTGTTTGGTTCAATATAAAAACCATCACCTAACATTTTTTCAGAAAATACACCATCATTTAAATCTGATATTTTTTTGATTACCCCAGAAATGGGGGCATATACTTTAATTTTCATAATTTTCATTAATTTCAAATTTAAGAAATTTTATCCTTTCAAAATTATTATTTATCAAAATGAAAATCATGTGATGTTTCGAAACAATGAAAATAACACTTTTGATTAATAAAAGTAAAACTATAGAAAAAATCTTCTCCTGCTTGTTATTTTTATGTTTTGGTAAATTTAATAAAAATTGTAAATTTAGTTTTTTGATATATGTTCAAATAGATAAATTTGTTCTTGTGCTAAAATCAAATTATTAATGAGGTTAAATAGTATGAAATTAGTCTATGAAGATTTGCTAAAATCTTTAATTGAAGAAGAAATTTTAATGGTGAAGTATGATTGTGCTTTTGATAAAAACATTAAAGTGAAGGAATTCATTGCAGTTTGGGATCAAACGCATAATATTAAAAAGCTATATATACAACTCAATAAACAAATGACTGAGTTTGCAAAAACACAAAAAATTTCCAAAAGGTTAAAAGCATCAGAAATAAATAATGAATTTTATCCAACTTTACTAGGTAAATTAGGTAGTTTTACTGCTATAGCTTTAGATTTTACGGAAAATGAAATGCATATTCTAGACAATATCTATGGTATTGATGATCCAGAAATTTCTAAATATGCAATGATGGGAATAGGTGTGTGTTTTCAATTAAGAGAAGTCTATTTAATGTTTATGGATTTCTTAGACGAATTAAAAGTTCCTAAATTTATGCAAGAAGCATTGGATAATATCAATGATTATTTTGATAAAGCAATGGATCATTATAAAGATTTTGATAAGTTAATAAAATTAACAATGAAAATTCATAAATATATTCAAGACACTATGAGTCAATGAGCAAGTCATCCTACAGAATTATCAATTGAAGAAGCACCCAAAGCTGATAAATTTCTAAATTTCTTAATCAGTTTTGATATTAACACTTATATACTTTTACTAATGTTGGAAAAAATTCATCTTCTTCAAGATCAAGAAGAAGGAATCGTGATAAAACCTCAATCTTATAAACTTCTTCATGAAAGAGAGAAAAAATTAGAAAATTTAAGAACTACTCAAAACAAACCTGAGAACTAATATAGAAATTTTAAAAGTCCAATGAATGATAACATCAGACTTTTAATTTAAGTAAATGGGGGTCTGTAAAGAATTTTAGAATGAAAATTTCAAGCTTTATTTTTAGGCATTGACTGAGTTAAAACCTCTTTGGCCTGAACCCGAAATATTAATTCAATGCTTTTCTCTTTCTTTACACACATATTCATAAGAAGTTTTATCAATTTTTTCTATTACTATAAACCTAATACAATTTGGTGTTTGCCCTTTTAATCTTAAATAGTGAGCAATTTTTTGATATTTAATCTCAGAATTATCAGAACTCCAATAAGCTTTTTCAATTTTGTTTGCGTGTTGCAACCAACGAGATCTAATATTTTTTGTTTTACCTATATATATTGGAATAAAATATTCATCAATATTTATATTTTCATCTTCAATAAAAAAGCCATATATCCCTGATACTGAGTCAATATCATCTTTTCTAGAAGCTAAATCGATACTTTTTTGTCCTTGCTTTTTTTAAATATCTTGGATGGTTCATGCTTTAGTATCAGAATTAATTAAAATTTCTTGTAAGGAAGTGTTTTGTAAAGTTCTTGAATTTTTAAAGTTTTCCTTAGCTGTTTCCACTTTTTTCTTCTCAATAATAATTTTAATTAAAATAGCACATAAAAATAAAACAACAATTAGTATTATAACTGGTATAAGAAAATCCGGCATGATGTATCCTCTCAATCTTGTTTTATTATATAACTTCTTTTAATATAAAAAAAACAATTTTTAATTCTAAAAATTGTAAAAATTAATTTAATAATGTGGCTTTTTCAAATAACCGTTGTTTTTTGTATTTTTGTGAGTTTTCGAAGTTACATTAATTTAAGATTTTAAATATCATAAATTTTCATAATTATTTCAATTAATTGTTTTGTTCTATTTTCGGCATCATCAAAATTAAATTCTTCTTTTTTTGAAAGATCCATTAAAAAAACTTCATTTTGATCATAGCCTTTATATTGATAGTAATCTTTAATATTCGGATCTGATTCATATAATTGTTTTTTAATTTTAAATACATTATTTTTAGCAGCAGCATTAGGACTGTGATTAATTAATAAGCCATTACCCAGAATTTCTAATGTCTCAGCGTGTTTTTTGTTAACTGCGTTGATGTCATTAGTTTTTAAGTTTCTTTTTAAAATTTCAATTCATTCATCATTTAGTTTTTGAGGAATAATGTGTTCTCTTGTTTCTCTTAATACTTTAAATCATTCATGTGTTGGGTTTAAATTTAATGAACAACCATTTGCTAATCAAAAATCTACTCTTCTTATTAAATTTTTAAGTGTTTTATCTGAGATTTTGGTTTTTAAATCTGCTTTAAATTGTTCGTTTGAAGGAGTAATAATTTTATTCATTGTTTCACTAGACATGAATTGCTCTTTTAAAAATGCATCATTGATTTTTCTAGCTTTAGCCACTTTTTCTAAAACTTTGTTCATTGTATTTGTTAAAGATTGACCTCGATATAAAACAACTTGAAATCTATTTTCATAATTTTCTATTACAAACAATACCCGTCTTAGTTCATTATGATTTAAAATTTCTTTATAACTGTTCATGTATTTTTGAACAATAAACATAATTAAGGGGGTGTAGATTGTTCTGCCTTCAAAATTAATTAAAATGTCGCTCAAAATATGGGTTGAATTATTTGTATTTTGATAATATTTTCTATCAGTAACGCTTTTAAAAAGAAGGATATGCTCATTTAAAAAATTTATTATTTCATTATACTCATCCAAATTAATTTTGCCATCTCGACTATTAGTTTTTTCTTTAATTTTGAAAATTACTATTTCTTTAAAAATAGAATATAATTCGTTTTTGTTGTTTGCCGCTGTTTGAATTGTTTTGTATAATTTATCATTTTCATCTAAAAAACATTGATAATAATTGACAAATGCTGCTATAAAATTATTAATTTTGGTTGAATTAACTTGATTTTTTGTTTCTGTATCTCTAAATTCTTTTAATATTTTCGTATCAAAATGTAAATTAATATTGGCTTCATTTTCCTCTAGAACCTTATCTTGAATTTGCATCATTATAATATTTTTAATTAATTCTATTGTTTCTAATTCCACTTTTTTTGTATTCATATTTTCAAAAATTTCAAATTCATTTTCAGAATAATCAGTAGTTATTGTAAATAAAACTCTTCGTAAAATAAATTCTGTTAAATTAAATAACTCTTCATCAGAACATAGTTCAGAATCAAGTTTTTGTTCTAATAAAAAACCATAATTTTTTCATATTTGTGAATAAGGATTTTTTGGATTTTCAGCATTAGTTAGCAACTCTTTAAAAGCTTCGGTATCTGGATTGCCAGAAATTCTTTCAAAACTCATTTCAATCAAATTTCTATAATTTTTAGTATTCATTATTTCGTGAATAAAAGGATCAGGAATAATATCTCTATCGATAATTTCGGCATGGATTGCTTTGAGAATTATTATTAAAGATGTCAACCTTTGTTGTCCATCAACCACTTTAGAGAGATTGCTATTATCGTTAGTTCTGGGTCTATTCACCAATAATGTACCCATATAATGTATTTTTTTACCTTGATCATCATTTGACCCAGTGAATATATCATCAAATAATTTTTCAATCATTTCTTCATTTCACTTATAATCACGCTGATAAATAGGAATTTTATATGAGTGATTTCTATTTTTAATGTCAAAAAGAATTTCTCCAAATGTTCTTATCTCAGATAACATTTCTTTTCTTGAATTTGCTTTTTTAAAATCCTCTCTTATGTTATCTTCCAATTCTAAAAATTGCTTTTTGTGTGGATCGTTATCTGCTTTAATCCTTTTGTTTTTGGTTGTTTTCATTCCAGTAACACGATCAAATTCTTTTCTTGAAGCAAATAAAAAAGAAACAGCTAATTCTTCTAAATTATTTTGTTCTTGTGGTGAAAACTCTTGTAAATCAAAAAAACCATCATAATATTTATAAAATTTATTTGCATCTGCTGGCTTTTCTTCTATTAAAATAGAAAATTTTTGATTAGAAAATTTATAGATATCTTTTAATAAACAAACAAAAAATGAATTATAAAAAGTAATATCCTTAAAACTTTTAAAAAAATATTCATGATTTTCTTTTTGAGTTTCATCGTCATCATTTTTAGAATTTGATTTTTGCTCTTTTTTATATTGAAAATAACAATTAAATTCTTCTTGCATCATTTCACTAAATAGATGGTTATAAATTATTTTTGAAGTAGGATTACTATCTAAAAAGAATTTTGTTTTTAGTTGTATATTTCCATTCAAAATCATTTCATAATCAGAAATTCAATTATCCTTATTAAAATCAACAATTTCTAGAATTCCTAAATTGACCATAGAAATAATATTTTGTCTAAGTTTTGTATCAGATCATAATAATGTATAACTTCCTGGTTCTCCGTGATTTTTATTGTATTTTAAAAAATATTTATCTTTACTATCTTTTACAATTGAAAAAATATTGCTTTTTAAATCAGGAAAAACCATATTCTTCCATTCTTTGATCATAGAACCTACATTAGTTCCTATCTTTCAAATATCTAATTCCATTTTTATTCTCCTAACTCATTCATATAGTTAAAGATTCCCACCAAAACATTGACAACAATCGAATTGCCAGCCTGTCTTAATAAAATTTCTTTCCTATTAAAATTTTTAATAACGTTTTCAAAATCTTTTTCTTGAAAACCCATTAACATATAACACTCTCTTGGTGTTAAAAATCGATACTTTGACTTGTTTTTTATACCCATAGTATTTAATGTCGACTCCAAAAAAGAACCTTCAATATTAATTACTCCCGCATTTGGGTGTCGATCTTGTTTTGTCGTAATTGTTCGACAATTGGATAAAAATCCAGATTTATTACGTGACATATTAAAATTTTTATTTTCATTTTGAACAGTACTAAATAATTTTGGATTTTCTTGATACATTTTCTTTCTTGAAGGCGTATCATTTGGTATTGATAAAATGGCCTCTTCAATTTTGGTTGAATTCATTTTTTTGTAATCGGTTTCAATAACATCACTTAAACTTTTAGTGATTTTAAAAAGGTCAGAAACTGAATTAGGCACATTTACTATTTCTACAACTTCTTCAGTTGTGGAGAATGTATCTTGGAAATTATCTCCACCATTTAAAACACTCAACGCAAAAACCCTTGTTCTTTTTTGGGGAGTACCAAAATCTTCAGCATTCAATAAATATGTTTGTGTGTTGTATCCTAATTTATTTAAAAATTTAAGTCAAATTTTGTAATCTTCAATGTGTTTTGAAGAAAGCATATTCCTCACATTTTCTAATAATAAAAATTTAGGTAATTCACCATGAGTTTTAAGTTCTTTCAAAATTCTTTCAATTTGTCATAATAAACCTGAACGAGTTCCAGAATCTTTTCCCATCCCTTGATTACCACCATGAAAACTCCCAGCAGTTGATAAATCTTGGCAAGGAAAAGAATAAGTTAATAAGTCAAAACCATTAGTTTTTTGATATAAATCTTTTCCGTTAATTTTGGTAATATCAGAAAAATTATTATTTAACTTTAATGATGAATACAAAATTTCTTTATTTTCACGACTTAATCTTTTAATTGAATCAAATTTAGCCGGTGTCTTAGAATCTAATGAAAGTGTCAAAGTTTTTAAAAAATCGTGAATTTCTTGATCAGACAATTTTTTGGCAATGTTTTCATTATTATTGTGAATCGCGTGATAAGAAATATTTGCTCAAACATCCCATTCACTAGTCGCAACAACTTTGTAATCTAATTTATTGTTTTGTTTTAAGATTTCTAATGCTTTGTGTTGTGCCCCAATGCCTGCAAATGTCTCAAAAATTCTTATTTTTCTCATATTTTTAACCGTTCCCTACAATAAAAAGGTTACCTTTTTTTTTTTTTTTTCAAGAGGGTCTAATACATAGCTGTTGTCAAGACAAAGAAAAAAGCCTATAAAGGCCTCATTTTAAATTTAAATTCGATTTGAGTAAAATCTTTATTTGTGTGTTGTTTTTTATCTTCTACTGAAGCAACTACACCCAAGAAAATTCCGTATTTATTATTGCCAAATTTTTTAAGAAGTTTATCAGTCTTATACAAAACATATACTGGCATTGTATTATCTAAAATACTTATTAAATTTTTATTATTTCTTTTTTCTAAGCTTCATCCATCTGGAGAATATCAATGTAAAATGTTTTGATTTTTATCAAAAAACTGCTTTATACCTGATTCGCCAACATCAGTAACATTTTCTCTAGCATTTAACAATATTTTTCCAGAAAGTTCTTGGACGCCCGACATAATTGTCCGTGCTTCAATCATGTTGTTTTCAGAATAGTATCCCATGATAGCTTGTATCTGCAATTGTGTCAAAATCATATTTTGAAAGTTATTAATTTCATTATCCATTAAAACTTCATTATTTAACTTAAATTTTAAAAGATATTCAGTTTCTCTTAATAGTTCTTTTTTGGAAAGAATTGTTGCTAAAGCTTGGTCCAAAGTTGGTCTATATTTATTAATTGTTGTTCGATTAGTATAAAAATAAGAAATAAACATTTCCTTAAAAAATGGATCAATCTCCACTTTTTGTTCAATTATTTTAAGAAATTCTTCAATTAATTTTTTATGGTTTAATGTTGATAAATTCATCAAAACAAGTTTATCTTCAGCTCCAAAATCAAGATGATTTTCATTGCTTATTAAATTTTTTTGATTATTTTTTTGATAAAGCTCATGTGGCATCATTTGGGTGTTTAAAAAGAATTCTTCATAATCTTTATAATTATTGATTTGGTTATGATAATCTTTAAAAATTGAACCAAAAGCATTAGTTTTAGCATATTCTTCTAATTTTTTAATTAATGTTTGTCGATTCATTTGTGTCATATGAATCATTGAATTACCTGGAATTCATTTCTCTTGTAAATTTAATTCATCATCTTTAATGCATGTTATAATTTTGTTTACACTTCTAAATTCTGTATCAAAAAATGCTTTGGCTAATCAAAAAGGGTGATATTGTTTATTAACTTTTAAATCAACATTATTCACAAAGTCATAAATTGATAAAATTTTATTTTCTTGTTTTCTAAGTCCGCGCCCAAATTGTTGTAGATAAATTAAAAAAGAAGCGGTTGGCCTTAAAAAAATTAAATTATTAATTTCAGGAATATCAATTCCTTCGTTAAAAATATCGACCACACAAAGAAAATTAATTTTCCCAGTTTTAAAATTATCTAAAAGATTTTTTCTTTCAGCTAGTTGATTATCAGAAGTTAATACATCGGCTTTTAAATTTTCACTTATTAAAAAATTCGCAGTATTTTTAGCATGTTGTTTATTGACACAAAATAACACAGCTTTAACATCGTCATCTTCATATGGGATGATTTTTTCTTGAATAGTTTTTAAAAGCAAATCATGCCGAATATTATTATCTAATCTTTTGGCTAATTCATTAAGATCTTTTGTGATATCTAAACCTTCTAAAGATGTTGTATAGTCATCAACAAAATAATAATCAAAATTACTCAAATGTCCTAATTCTATTGCGCTTGGTAATGACATTTCAAAAAGAATTCCACCATCAAAATAATCAGCAATATTTACACCATCAGTTCTTTCTGGTGTTGCTGTTAAACCAATTAAATGTTTGGCGTTTGTTTCCATTTTAGAAATGAAATCTTTTAAGCCGGTAGCCTCAGAGTGATGAACTTCATCAATGATAACTAAATCAAAATGTTGGTTAGTTAATCATTGATGATATAAAATTGCTGAATTATACGAAGTAAAAATAAATGGTTCTTCTTGATAGTCACTAATTTTATTATGACTACTAAAAAATTTGAATATTTCGTCATCTAGAACATTTGAATTAGCTTTTTTTAAAGTTGCAATTGCTTGTTCTAAAATTTCATTTCTTGGTGCTAAATATAAAACTCTTGGTAGATCATTGCTTTTATGAATATCAGCGTTTTCATAGTATTGTTGAATAAATGACATAATCGTAAAAGTTTTACCAGTCCCTGTTGCCATAACAATTAAATGTTTTTTATAGCCATTTTCAATATTTGTAAAAATATTTTGAATTGCAGTTTTTTGGTAATCAAAAAGTTGCATTGGTTCATTTTTGGTGATTTGTGAATAGAAATCTGTCTCCTTTAATTCTTCTAAGCTGGGTGTGACAAAGCAATTTTCATATCTCTCTTTTTTACTTAAAGCTAAATTTAATTGCATTTGATCTGAAATATTAAAAAAGTCAGTCTTGTTCTGCCAAAGCTCATCAAAATAATCATTGATTTTTTGAAATATTTGGGGATTAAAATCTTGATCAATTCTTACACTTGATTCTTTACCGGTACTTAAACCTTTGTCAGTCATATTTGACGAACCGACAAAAGCCACAGAATTATGATCTTTAGTTTTAACGAAAATAATATTTTTAGAATGTAATCTATCAACATTTGCTAAATATGAGTTTTCAATAATAACATCAACAATTTGATTTTTATTTTTAAATTTCACAAGTCCATCCAAATCCAAAAATTTTGATTTTCCATCAAAAGTTGTGGTAATAATTTTTAAAGATTTTAAATGTTTTGCTTCATCAATAAGTTCTTGCATAAACTTAATGCCTTTTCCATTGATAAAAGGGGAAACAATTTTAATTTCATTAACATGAGCATTTTCTTTTTTAATAGAAGCTTCTAATTTTGTGAAGATAAATTCGTTTTGTTTAATGTTATTCATAATAACAGTTTACCAGATAAGAAATAAAATTATAATATAAAAAATGTGCATTGTTTGCACATTTTTTTAAATGATTTCACTTAACTTTTTAGCTGCTTGTTTTAAGAATTCGTTAAACTCCAAACTTGATTCAGTTGGACTAATCACGTGATCACTAATAATTTTGATGCCAATAAAAGAAACCTTAAATAAATAAGCAACTTGCATATAACTAGCAACTTCCATTTCGACAATTTGACTTGGAAACGGAAGTTTACTAATGACTTCGTCAACAATTTGTTGATTATCGACAAAAACATCCATTGTTGCTGCATTAACTATTTTAAAGTCTTGGTGTGTTTGTTTAAATTGATGTATTTGTTGAGCTACAAGTGTTTGATCACTAGCAAAGTATTGCGGCATTCTTGGAACTTGTCCATGAACATAACCAAAACTGGTGACATTTGTTGTTGGATAGCTCGCTTTGTCAACAATCACAACTTCTCCTTGTTGTAAATTATGCTCAATTGCTCCACTAGTTCCTAAATTAATTACTTGTTCTACATTTTGATATTTAGTTAATAAATAAGTTAACCCACTCGCAGCATTAATTGTGCCAATACCAGTGATGCAAACAACTAATTGATGATCTAAACTTTTAAATTCTTCAAATCGAGAATTTTCAACTCGCGTTAATTGTTTTGTTTTAATCACTTGTTCTAGTTCTTCAAACATCGCTCCAACAATAATTTTCATTAATCTTTTTCTCCTTTAACAAAATAATTATAAGTATTGGTTAATAAAATCCCAATCGCATTTTGACCATGTTTTTCAACAGCTTGTTCATATTGCATTTTCACCAACTCCTTAAACCCTTGTTCTAAATCTTGAAAACAAAGTTCACGATATTGTTCCACGCCAGGATAATGACGTTCATCACTAATCTTATCTGCACAAAACACCACTTTATCTAACCAAGTCATATCAATGCTTCCGACTGTATGATTAAAAACAGCTTGAAGAATTTCTTGGTCTTTAATTAACCAATCTTTTTCTAAATGTAACATCCCAGTAAACGAATGTCAGATTGGTTTTGGTTCTTCAACTAAAAATGGTAGATAATGTTCTAAGTATCATAAATGTTTTTCTCAACTTCAACATTTAGCAATATCATGAAGTGTGCCAGCGACAAGTGCTTTTTGTTCATCAATTCCCCATTTAACAGCTAATTTTTGGGCCATTTTCCCCACATTAATGGAATGCAGATAACGTTCTGCATCCATTACACTAGCCAAGCGTTCTTGTAAGTATAAAAGGTGGGAATTAACATATTGGTTAATTTCTGGAATTTGTTGATTTAAATGTTGCAACTGACGAATGTCAGTTGAACTTAAATGATGATTATCAAAAGTAAACACTTCTAGCTGATATTTATCGACAATTGCTTTGTTGTAGTGATCTTCATCACGTAAAAAAACTTTAAATGGCATTAATTGGATTAACTCTGCAAAATTATTTCATGATTCAAGACTATCTAATTGGTCACTACCCATAATAAAAGCAAATTCAAAATCTGGGTAATGTTTAGTAATATACTTTAAAGTTTCATAAGTATATGTCGGACGATTATTCGTAATCTCATATTGGTTAATGCGAATAAAATCATATTTTTGTTCAATAATCCGCAACATGGCTAAACGGTCTTTAATTGTCGAGTGTTGTTCCACTTTAAAGGGGTTTAAGTAAGCGGGAATAAATCAAACTTCATCAAAACCAAGGTTTTGATGACAACTTTTGGCAATGTTGACATGATCAGTGTGGACGGGATCAAAACTCCCACCAAATAAGGCGATTTTCTTTTTGTTCATAAATATATTTTACCTTATATTTATTAAGTTCTCCTGACTTTAAAAGTCTTAACTCGACTCTAGGTGCAAGTGAGACTTATTTTGGGTTAATTTTGCGTGATTTTGCTTGGAAAACTTAATTTGGCAAATAATTTAATGATAAGATTAAATTAATTGTGTAAGGGGGAAAAACAATGTTTGAACCAGTTAAAAATTATTTGCAATACAAGCAACAACATCAAGAACTGATGGAAAAGAAATTAAATGAGTTTATTCAAATGAGTCAAATTGATGCTGCTCATAATCAAGATTTAATGCAACAAAAAACGAAAAAAGATGATGAACTAAACAATTTTAAAGGTGAGCTAAAAAAGGTTAAATTATTGAAAGCCTTAGTGATCATTGGTTTTGGTTTATTTTTTGGTTTAGCACTTTTATCAATTCTTTTTATTTTTGGAGTTGATACTGGAGTTGCGGATTTTGTTTGATGAATTTGTTTTAGTTTTGGTTTAATTATTGGGATTGGTTTATTAGTTTTACTTTTCACTAGAATAAAGCAAAGCAATGCTTTATGAACAAACAAAGTTAAAAAGAAAGAAGGCGAAATTGCCATTTTGATTGAAGAAGGTTGAGCGAGTTTAACTTCTTTAAACCAAATTTTACATTGAACAGAATTTAATCAAGAAATTGAACAAGTCATTCCTAATTTACAACTTGACCATTATTTAAGCCATCAAGTGATGGAAATGATGACTAAAACTTTTCAAACTAATTTGCCAGATTTTGATGATCGTTTTGCAATTGGTTTACAAAGTGGTTCAATTAATGGTAATCCATTAATCTGAATGAATGAACGAGTTCGTGGATGAGTTAACCATGTTTATACAGGGTCAATTGCTATTTCTTGAACTGAAACCGTGACTGTTAATGGTAAAAACGAAACTAGATCACGCAGTCAAACTTTAACAGCACACGTGGAAAAACCAAGACCAAATTATACTGAAGAAGCACGCTTAATTTTTGTTTGTGATTTAGCACCGAATTTACAGTTTTCACGTAAAATTGGTGAACCTTTACATGAAGATTGAAAAAAAGTTGAAAAAGAAGTGGAAAATGAATATCGTAAACTTGAAAAAAAGGCGCAAAAAGCCATTAAAAATGATCAAAGTTTTAATTTATTAAGCAATAAAGCTTTTGAAGTGTTATTTAATGCCACTAACCGTAATCATGAAATTGAATTCCGTGTGTTATTTACAGCACTAGCCCAAAGTCAAATGGTCGAACTTTTTAAATCAAAAGATATTGGTCTGGGTGATTATTTTAACTTTTCCAAAAGAGAAAAAGTTAATGAAATTCGTGCAGAAATACTGCAACAAATTAATCATTTTAATAATATTGATTTAAATCATTATGATTTAGCTTGAATCAAAACTAATTTACTAGCAGTTGCTAACAAGTATTTTGATTTACTTTATTTATCATTATTACCAATTTTAGTTATTCCTGGTTATCAAGATTATAAAACTCAAGAATTTATTTACGAAGCAAACGAAAACCAATCAGCCACAACTTCTTATTTAGAACAAGAATTAATTGCTTCTAATTTCATGCAAGCTCTTAAACACCCTAATTCAATCACTAAAAATATTTTAAAAACCACAGTTGAAGCTGTGCATCCCGATTATGATTTAATCAATGTTACAGCCCATGGTTTTGATGGGATTGAACATATTGAATATGTTAGTGTATATGGTCCGGATGGACGTTGACATCAAGTGCCTGTCCTATGAATTGAATATCGTCCAGTCGCACAAAGTAAAAAAATCATGATTCATAAAACTAAAAATTTAAAATCTTTTGCTGATTTTAAAAATGCTACTAATCATTTAAATGAGCGCGAATTAGGTTCTCATAATATGGTTTATAAAAAAGAAATTGCTGGTTTTTTAATCGATGATCCCGAAAATGAAGAAACTTTAATGCAAATTAAATCATTTTTTAATCAAGCATAAAAAAGTCTATAATATAACTATGACAAGGAGTAAACAATGGCAAATAAATTAGACGAAAAAGACACCAACCCCAGCAACATCAACAACGAAGGTCGTGATGTGCATGTGATTGATAAGACACTTAAAATAGAGATTGGTAAAGAAAGTAAATATTTTGAAATATTTTTATGAGTATTATTGATTATTCCTGGTTTAATCTTTTTAATGATGAAAGTTAGTGCTAAAAACTACTTCAATAAATTAGAACAAACTATCCAAACTGCAGCAAGTGAAATTGATAACTACTTAGAACAACGAGTAATTGTTTTAGAAAACGCCGCGACTTTAGTGAAAAAATCTGTTGATTTAGATAAAGACGTGATGAAAAGCATTGCTAAATACCGTTCTGGAATCAAAGACAACAATGGTGATGATTTAAGTCAAATCGCTAGTGATGTCGAAAACATTGCAACAAAATTAAACATCGCAATTGAAAATTATCCAGATTTAAAAGCGCATAATGTAATTGCTGATGCCATGCAAAAAAATGATTACTTACAACGTGAAATCACTGCTGCAAGAACTAATTACAATGATTATGTGAACCGTTGAAACAATGATATCCAAGTTTGACCAACTAAAAAAATTGTGGCCGCTAAACAAGGATATACAACCCGTATTCCATTTATTGCTTCAGCTGAAATCAAACAAAAAGCTAAACAAAATTTCTTTGAATAGAAAATATATTTAAAAAATCCAACACGATGTTGGATTTTTTAAAAACTATTTTTAAACACTTATTGAATGTAATGAAAAGTTTTTATTGTTATGTAAAGAATTAAGAATCAAAGTATCCATTTCATCTTTAGATTCAATGTCTGATGAGAGAAATTCAAAAAATTGTTTTCTGATTTTTTCATGCTTGTAAAAACTAATAATATATTGTAAAATAATTTCAATATTTTGAAGATTGCGAACATTAAAAATCAGTTCTATATTTTTTATTTGTTCTTTATGTTTTTTACTTTCATCTTTTGTTTTAAAAGGAACGAAATGATCAAAACCTGCATAATTAATCAAAACCTTATTATCATGAATTGAAATTAAATCTACTCCACTTTGTAAAAACATTATTTGTTGCAAAAATAATAGTTCTTGATGATTTGATTTGATATTTTGTTTCTTCATTTTTTCGATCATTTCTTTTATTAATGCACTATTTTCACTTACAAAGTCTTTATATTGAAGAAAAAAAACCATAATTAATTTAGTTAAAATTTTTTTTCATCTAGTTTCATTTTTTGCACTTTTTGAAGCTAATTCATCTGCAACTTGTTTTTTTAATTCATTATAACTATTTGAATATTGATTTGTTTTCATAGCAATCCCTCCTTACATTTATTTTATATTTATTTCTTCTTTTTTTTAATAAATTGTTTTGTTTTAATGCTATTATCCCTTTTTTTCTTTTGTAATTTTTTAACAGTTTTTAGTCCTTTAATATTTTTAATGTTTTGTAAATCATCACTTTTACCAAAAACATCAAATTTTTCAATAAAAGAATTTTCGGTTTGTAAAAAATTAGAAAATAATATGTTTTCTTCTTTTGTTGCTTGAATTATAGCATTCTCTTCCATTTTGGTTTGTAGCAAATTTTGAATAGACTTCAATATTTTATTATTAATTTCTGAAGATTCTTTTAATTCTTCAAGAATATTTTTAATTCCATTAGTTAATTCTAGATGTTCTTTTTTAAGTTGCTGATCAATCGCTTTCTCCAATGCTTTTATTTTTTCTTTGTTGTCATTTTCTTCTGCTATTTTCTTATTTAGTTTTTTATTAAGTCAATGACCAATTCAAAAAAGCAAAAATGTAGCAATTATTCCAACTATTGAAAATGCAACTTGTAAATAATCAGTCCAATTCATACATTTTTTCCTCAATTTCTAACTTTTTTAAAAAGTCTCTCTTTTTGATATTTTTCAAATTAAATAATTGTTATAAATCTTTAACCACCCTAAAACCAGTGTTGTTTGATGTTGTCTCACTAGTTGTACCATTTCTTGAATACACTTTATATCTTTGACAATGTGAATCATGACATAAAAATGAACCACCGCGTAAAGCATAAGTTTTATGCTTTTGCTTTTGATATAAATCAAGCATGGCAATGGGAGTTAATTGGTTAAAAACTTCGAATTCAATTCTGGCTGGGTTTAAACACCATTCTCAAACATTACCGACCATTTGGTATAAACCATAGCCATTAGGACGAAAGCTTTCAGCAGTTATCACTTCATTTTTAATGTTAGAATCGATTGACTCTAAATATGAAAACTCACCTTTTCAAATGTTGCATTGTCAATTATTATTTTCATCTAAAAAATCATTTCCCCAAGGATAAGTGCAATTATCTAATCCACCCCGAGCAGCACACTCTCATTCAGCTTCAGTTGGTAGTCTTCCCCCAAACCATTGGCAATATGCTAAAGCATCATCTCTTGAAACATGAACCACAGGATGATCTCATCGTCCATCTAAGTTACTCCCTTCACCTTCAGGTTGCATCCAATTGGCTTGTTGAACATCAAACCACCAACTCAATCCTTCAATATTTTTCTCTTTTGCTCATTGTTCCTTTTTTAAAGATTTAAAAAAGACAAAAGAACTTTTTTGTCTTTCAGCTTGGGTCACATATTTTGTTTGATCAACAAACGTTTTAAATTCTCGGTTGGTGACTGGGGTTGGAGAGATATAAAAGTCACCAACTTCCACTTCAACTTGTGGATATTCAAAATCATTTTTAAAACTGTTATCCTGAGGATTGCCCATGAAAAATTTATTGCCTTTAATTAAAACCATTATTCTTTAATCCTAATCTTTCATATTCT
Organism: Williamsoniiplasma lucivorax ATCC 49196; assembly: GCF_000518285.1. Lineage (GTDB taxonomy): Bacteria > Bacillota_I > Bacilli_A > Mycoplasmatales > Mycoplasmataceae > Williamsoniiplasma > Williamsoniiplasma lucivorax. Next base: position 20,637 of record NZ_JADH01000001.1, read on the forward strand.
TCTTGAGGACATGCAATTGTTGCTAATTTAGCAACGAGTTTTTTAACCATTATTTCCTCAACTTTTGTCCCTTTTAAATTGTTTAATTGAGCAGGATCATTTTCCAGATCAAATAACAAATTACCAACTGCATATGAATCAACTCAATTAATTGGTAAATTAATTCTTAAAAGTTCCACACCATTGGAATATCTCGAACCATCAACTAGTTTCATGCCTTTTAATCATTCGATCGGAAAGAAGTTTCTCATGAAATTGAAATTTAAAGTGTATTGGACAAGTGGTAAATTATTTGGATGCACACTTGCTCGCATATAAATGAATCGACCATCAAAAATGCCAACATGACCTCCATTGACCCCAAATAGAATTTCTTCATGATTTTTCATCTTACTTGCTAAAATTTTAAAAATTGATTTGCCATCACGGTCTTCTTGATCATTTAAATTAAAATGATCAAGAATAGTTAAGGGGATATCGATAGTTTGTGCTACTTCAGTAATTCTTTGGCCAGCTAATGTTTGGAATTGGGGGACATGTAGGAAAAATGGGGTATGGATAATTTCATCATAACCAGGGAAAAAAGTTTTCCCAACAAAATCATGTTCACCTAATCCAAACCCATGATCAGTATTAATGATTAACATGGTGTCTGCTCATAAATTATGTTGATCAAATAAATCGATAATTTTCTTTAAATGGTGATCAACCATCGAAATTAAAGCCGCATATTCTTTTCTCATAACATCAAGATCAGCTTTGTTCGCTTGATAATCAAGTTTTTGATAATAAGGATAATTCGGGCTATCTTTAGTTGGCGCTAACCCATAAAACTCACGGTATTTTTGAGGCACTAAAAATGGTTCATGTGGGTCAAAAGATTCAATTTGTAAAAACCAATTATCTTCATCTTTATATTGTTCAATAAATTCCACTCCCGCTTGAAAAGTTTTAGCTGATGAATAATCTTCTTCTTTGATTTGGTGACCACGATTGGCAAAGCTATATTCTGTTCATGACCCATGTTGATTTAATGGATTTTGGTTATCATTTAATACTTGTTGTTTTAAGGGAATTCAGCGGTCATTTTCTTGACCACGAAAACTTTGAAAAGTATCATAACGAGTGTGATAAGTTGCTCCTCCATCTTCTCAATAGTGAAAGTGGTCTGTCACTAAATGAGTATAAATTTTATTTTTCTTTAAGATTTCAAAAATGGATTGGTCAAAAACTTCTAGTTGTCCTCAACCACGATGTAAGAAATTATATTTCCCTGTGTGCAATTCTCTTCTTGCTGGCATACATGGCATACTCCCAACATAAAAATTATCAAAAGTTAGCATTTTTTCTGATAACTTTTGAAATGTTGGTGCTTGCACCCATTCATTGCCATAATTTGGTAAAAATTTTCTGGTTAATGTATCAAACATGATCATTACAGCTTTCATAACTAGTCTCCTATCTCTTTATTGTTTAAAGCAATTTTAGCAAAACACTAGCACAAGGATAGAGTTTTGCATTTTAATTTTCTCATTGAATGAGAATTAAAAAATGTAAGTTTGAGAATTAAAAATTGGTTTTAAAAGTTGAAAATGATTTTTTAGGTTTCTACGCTTTAGATTTTCAAAATCTGAAAGTGTCACAAATTATATGATTTGGATCATGATGCATTAGAAATCAATAATTTAATTAATGACCCTAATTTTCTAGAAGATATTCATTGATTTAAAAATAAGATTTTAAATTGATTAGTTGCAACTGGTGATTATGTCCCAAATCGCAAAGATAAAGGATAACAAAAAAGGAACATCGATTGTTCCTTTTTTGTTGAAAATATTTATATAATCCTAAACTTCTTTTCTTCTGAATTTTCTTTCAGTTGAAGCAAATTTATCATTACCTTTTTCACGATTTCAAGTACTCTTGGTTTTTGTATCTTGGAAACGAGATTTCTTAGCATCTCTTGGTTTGCCACTACTATCTTTTCCTCAACTATTGTTTTCACGAGTAGCAGGTTTTTTATCACCTCATGAATTAGATCTTGAACTGCTTCCAAAACTTGATTTACCTTCAAAGTTTCTTCTGCCTTCACCACTTGGTTTACCTTCAAAGTTTCTTCTACCTTCACCACTTGGTTTACCTTCAAAGTTTCTTCTGCCTTCAAAGCTTGAGTTTTCACCAAAACTTCTTCTACCTTCTGAATTTGAATTTCTGTTTCTGTCATTTCTTGAACCAGATTTTGCATTACCATCAAAACTTCTTCTACCTTCAAAACTTGAACTTCTACTTCTATCGTTTCGTGAACCAGATCTTGAATTACCATTTCTGTCACCTCTTGAACTAGATCTTGTGTTCCCTTCAAAACTTCTTCTTGGACGGAAACGCTCGTTTCTTTCCACAGGTTCTTTTTCTTTTGATTTAACTAATCCTAAATCATCAATTAATTCTTCACTAATTTCTAAGTTAAAGTTTTTCACAATGTATTCTAATTGTTTTAATAGTTTTTGACTATTAACAAAAGTGATTGTTGAACCAGTGGCGTTATTTCTTCCTGTTCTTCCGATACGGTGGACAAAGTATTCATCATCAACTGGAACTTCAAAATTAATTACATAATCAATGTCATCAATATGAATTCCACGTGCCACCACATCAGTCGCAATTAAAGCTTTAAATTTTCCTTCTTTAAATTCACGAATTACTCTTGTACGTTGTGATTGTTTTTTATCACCATTGATCACTTCGTTTTTAATGCCAGCATGTTGTAAAACTTTAGCAATTTTTGAAGTGTTGGCACGAGTATTTGTAAAAACAATAAATCTTTTCATTTGGTGTTTTTCAATCAATTTGACCATCACATCTTCTTTAGTATAACCTTTAGTAATAATGTAAGTGTTATCAATGTTTTGGTTCACTTCGATTTGGTTTTCAATTTCAATCAATTCGTAATCAATCATATATTTTTTGGCAATTTCTAAAACTTTTGGTGAAGTTGTTGCTGAATATAAACCGATTTGCACTTTGTTTTGAACACCTCTAAAAACAGCATCAATATCATTTTTAAAGCCTAATTTTAACATTTCATCAGCTTCATCCAAAATAATCGTTTTAATTTGGTCTAATTTTAAAGTTTTACGATTAATGTGGTCATTAATTCTTCCTGGTGTTCCAACGATAATTTGTGAATTTTTTAATTTCTTAATTTGATCATTCATACGCGCACCTCCGATTAATGGTGCGATAGAAATATTTTCCATCATTGAACTAAATTTACGAATTTGGTCTAAAATTTGTAATGCTAATTCTCTTGTTGGGGCTAAAATAATTGCTTGGGCATGTTTATTTTTAATATCAATTTTATGTAAAATTGGTAGGGCAAAACTTGCAGTTTTACCAGTTCCTGTACTTGATTTACCAAACAGGTTTTTGTCATCCATAAACACAGGAATTCCTTGTTGTTGGATTTGGGTTGGTTTGTCAAACCCACTTTTATCGAGTGCTCTCAATATTGATGGGTTTAATCCTAGATTTTTAAAAGTCATTTTTCTCCTTTTCTATATATGAGATAAAATAACTTCTAAATCATAAACTTTCTAAATGATACCACAACTTCATCAATTTCTAACTAAGAATTTCATTATTTTTTAATCTATCGAATCAGAAAAGATCATTAAAAACAAGTTAAAATATCAATAGCAGTAATAAGGAGGAATTTTTATGGCTCAAGAAAGCAAAAAATATCAATACAATTGAAAAACTGTTTTATGAACAATCCTGTTCTTTCCTGTGGTTTGGTGAAAATCAAAGCAAGTGTTTAAAGAGCACAAGTTTTATAAATATACTTTTCCACGCAGTGGGGAATGAAAAGAAGCACGGGGAATTTCTGACCCAATTCCGATGGCTGCCAACACTTATGAGTACCATCTTTGAGATTTACAAAGAAAAAATTTATCATTAGTCACTTTTACCCCAGAACAAATTACCGAATTTATTTTACCAGGTAAATTTGGGGGCATTTCTTGTGTCCAAGCGATTAATCCAGCTAGTGACAAATGAGTCATTGGATTACATGGTTGAACCCAGAATAAATATGCTGCTTTACGTTATATGTATTATTTTTATGAACAAGGTTATAACATTTTAACTTTTGATGCTTATGGTCATGGGTTAAGTTATGGAGAGTTTCATGATTCTGGTTATTCAACAATTCCAATGCTTGATGATCTTGTTGCCTATTTGCTACAAGATCATCAAGCTCAAGTGATTGGTTTGATTGGTTTAAGTATGGGAGCAACCAGTGCTATCCTTTATTCACAAATTGGTCAGCATAAAGCTGGCATTACTTGAATTATTGAAGATTGTGCTCCAAGTCATTTCACAATTCAAAACCGTTGGTCTTTACAACAAAAATATCAACAACCTTGATGGTTAATCACTTTTAGATTGACCGCAAAATTAAGTAAAATTACGCAAACACCTTTAAAAGATTATGATTTAAACAAAAGAATGTCTTTCAATGCTCAAACACCAATCTTTTTTATCCACATGCTTGAAGATACCTGAGTCCCAGTTTGAATGGGTAAAGAAATGTATGCTGAAAAAATTAAATTTGAAACTCAACCAAATTGAAGTGAGTTGTGAACACCTAGTGGTTCTGAACATTGTTATTACAGCATCGATCATAAACAAGACTATGTTGATCGTACTTTGGGATTTATCCACAAAATTGAACAAGAAAATGCTAAAAAATAATGTCTTTGGGCATTATTTTTTTAATTTCAAGCAAAACAACCAACATCATTTAAAAATAAAATATAATAACTTTTGAGTACTTTGAATACTCTATGCAATAAACAAAAGGAGAAAAATGTTTAGCAAATTTATATTAAAAAGAATGGTTGTCCCAGTTTTTTTAATCGTAATTATTTTAGGTGGTTTTGGAGCAACTTTAGCAGTGATGCTGCGTGATACATCTGATAAAAATGTTATTTTACAATTAGATGCCAATGTGATGAAAGCAACTCACGAATCTCCCCAAAGATTAAAAAAACAAGTTGAAAAATTCAACGAATGAAATAAAAAACAAGCCAACTATGAGGGCATTGATGCGGAATTAGTTTTTACTAGTGAAAATAATTTAGATAATAAAATCTATCGTGATATTGAATTGCCAAGTTTATATATTTCTTATTCTAATACACCAGTTAAATATGAAAAAACTTTACCAAAAGCTAAAGGTAGTCAAACTGTTGTTGATGTTGGTCAAGTTTTGAATTGAAATCAGGACTATTTAACAGAGAAATTAAGCGATCCTAAGTTTGATCACGAAATGATTAAAAGTTGAGCTAGTCAAGCTAATCAAAACGTTAATGATTTTATTAGTAGTGGTGATGACAAAATGAGTTTGGACCAATTAATGGGTTATGACATTCCAAACAACCCAGCACAAAATTCACCAATCCCGACATCACTAGCAGAACAACCTCATCTAAACAAAGAACTTAACTACTATAATCACTTTGCTCCATTTCATGATGTCGTTGTTGAAGGTGGTTTGTTTAATAACAAATTATATGCTGCCCCTTGAGAATTCTCAATGAATATTGGTTATTTAAATACTAAAATTATTTCTGAATTTTATTATGTTTTAACTGGAAAATTATTTGATCAAACAATGTTTCCCATGAGTGAGTTTTTCATTCCACCACTAAGTCCAGAAGAAGATTTAATTGATGTGTCTGGTTACACCAAACAAGTGCGTGATTTAAGAACTGGCCAAGAAAAAACAATTTTTGATGATGCCAAATATCTTAAGTGAAGGCAAGAATGAAACAAAACTCAGCAAATTCAAGAGCAATATCAAGCAATTCATTCAAAAATTGCACCAGTTGCTAATACCAAAATGCGAAATATTACAGTTTTATCAGCAAACAATAAATGAAAACAAGAGCCTTTTAAAGAGCGAACAATTCAATCTCTTGTGGAAGAATTATTTGCTGGAATTAACAAAGAAACACCTAATCCAAGAGCAAATAGTGCTTCGAATCTGCGAAAACAAAAAAATATGCTTAGAAATATTTTTACTGATGTTGATAATGTGGAATTATTTACTTACATTTATAGTCAAATCGGCAAAAATATCTTACCTGTTGATACAACTGATAAAAATTTAATGCAACATATGTATTACTACAATAACTTCTATAGTTTTGGGTGAGATTTTTTACCAGACTTTTTCAATGCTAATGCTTTGTCAGTCGGAGAAAGTTTATTGCATTATCAAAATGATGATCCCAAAACAGTTTATCTTGATAAAAAATCACAAGGTTTATTAAATGGCTTGCAGTTATACCAAACTGCCAGAAAAATCAGTGAATTTAATGGTACTTCACATGGTGGAAAAGGTGGGCATCCAGGAACTATTTTTGGCGCAGCTGGTGGTTATGGGTCATCATATTTTGGTAAAGGAAGTATGATGGGTTATTCAGTCACTAGTGCAGCTTCTGATTACTTAGTACAATCTGTTGGTTATCAAGGAGCTGTGACAAACAAAAATAATAAGCCATATTTTTCAAGAAGGTATTTAACAACTTATGTCCATTATGATGATGTGATTTTACATGGGTCAGTTGCTAAAGAAGATACAGCTGGTAAAAACAACACCAATCCTGACAATCCCTTAAATAGTTCATCAATTTATCGTGGCCAAAGAATTGGAATGTTCAAGCAAAAAAGTGTCAAGAAAAATCGTGTGGCTGCTAAGTTATTAAATTATCTCCTTACCCCAGCGATTCAGAGTGAATCTTTAATGGGTTCTGCTTACTTACCAGTCAATAAGTTTGCTTACAATTTAGATGCTGGTGATAGATTAGGTATTTTCAAACATGATTGATTAGATGGAACATCAAATCCCTTAGACCCTAAACCAATTTATTGAAAACAATGACCAAAAGATGGTTCTCGCCAAATTAATAAATTAATCTATGAAACTTATATTGGTGGTAACATTGATGGCCAAATTATTACACCAACAATGAGTGTTGTTGCTAGTCCAATTTCCCCTTTTGGAGAAATCACTACTGGTGGTGGCATCATTGACAAGTACATGAGTAAATTTTATGGAACAACCACATCAAATGATTGGGATCTGGATACCAAACAGTTATTAGGACATTTCTGAACTGAAATGACTCCCCAATTGCAAAGTAGTATTGAAGCTATTTTTGGAGTTGATGCAAAATGAAAAGAATGAGAGAAAAAATAGGAGCACAAGATGAGTATAAAAATTAAAAATATGGTGATTGATTATGGTGATGCTGTTGCTGTTAAAAACTTAAACATGGTTGTTGAACAAGGAGAATTAGTTTCTTTACTTGGACCATCTGGTTGTGGTAAAACTACAACTTTAAATGCGATTGCTGGTTTATTGCAGCTTTCCAAAGGACAAATTATCTTTAATGACATTGATGTCACTAATCTTCCACCCCAAAAACGTCATATTGGTTTTGTTTTTCAAAACTATGCACTTTATCCACATTTAAATGTTTTTGAAAATATTGCTTTACCATTAAAAGAAAGTAAAACTTTTGCTGACAATCTTCAATTGCATAATTTAAATATCAAATTAAATTTAGCAGTCATGAAAAAGCATGGTACTAGTCTTGCTAAAGATGCTTTGTTTAATGGACTGGATGTGTTGTATAACAAATATTTAACTTTTTATCATGATGGTTTTACAAAAATTTATGCACAATATGATGCAATATTTAAAGAAGATTTAAGTAATTATATTGCTGATGTTTATAACCGTGAACAATTTAAATATCTTGGTTCAAGATGTTTTGTGATGAACCAAAATGAATATGAATTATTTAAAGCTGGTCAAATGCTGGGAGCATATGAGTTTTTTAGCCAACTTTTTGAAGAATGTTCACAACTTACAACTGATGAAACTGGTCAATTTTTACTTAAAAATTGACAACAAAAATTAGTTTGAAATTATGGAGCAAAAACTCAAGCAAAAATCTCAGAATGTGAAAAAATCATTAAAACCCAACGTTTAGAAATGAAAAAAGAAATTAAAACATTGTTGAAAACAAACCAGGAGAATGATATCCCCGATCCTTTTGATTTGAATTGGGACAATTTAAAAATCCATTTTATGATTGAACAAGATAAGTTATTTAAAACAATTAAAAAACAAATGCATGATGATCTTGAGTTTCAAAAAATTGTTGAGGCTTACAAAACTAACATGGAACAAAATCTGCAAATGTCACAAGCAGAATTTGAACAAAAAATTTTAAAGCAAAAAGCACAATTGAAAAAACTGAAAGATGAAATCAAAAAAGAAGTTGAAACAATTGCCCAAAAAGTACAAATTGAAACACATTTGAAGAAAAAAGTCAGCCAATTATCTGGAGGGCAACAACAACGTGTTGCAATTGCTCGGGCTGTGATTAAAAAACCAACTGTGCTACTTTTAGATGAACCTTTTTCTAATCTTGATGCCAATCTTAGAGTTTCGACTCGTCAATGGATTAAAATGTTTCAAAAAGAAACTAATATTACAACGATTTTTGTAACTCATGACCAAGAAGAAGCGATGAGTATTTCTGATAAAGTTTTCATTATGCATAATGGAATTATTCAACAACAAGGTGATTCACCAATGCAAGTTTATAATCAACCTGCTAATAAATTTGTTGCAGAATTTATTGGTAATCCATCAATGAACTTTTTTCATCAAGCAACAATCAATAGTTCCAATGAAGTGGTTTTACATGGTCATAAACTTGGTAAATTAACTAAGAAAATTCCTAATAAAGATGTCATTATTGGCATTCGTCCTGAACACACCATTATTGTTGGGATGCAAGAATTTACTCCAGCTAGTGCAAATGATTTTGATGGTAAAGTGATGTTAACTGAACAATTAGGAAAATATAATTATTTAAAATTATTTGCCCATGACGAAGAAATTGCTACTGTTTATGACACATCAATTTCTTCGCCTCAAATTAGTCAAGAAGTGAAGTTTAATTTCTTAAAAGGTAAAGTTTATGTTTTTGATGCTCATGGTGAACAAGCATTATTGGAGGTCATTTAATGAACAATTTAAATAACCGTAAAAAACAAAATTTTAACTTAAAATTTGCCAACTTAAACCAAAAATGAGCAACTAAAAACCATCGCAGTCCAAAGCGATTTGATAAATTTTATACCCAAGCTATTTGGGTGATTCCGGGAATGCTCTTTATTACTATCTTTATTTTTATTGCACTTTTTTTTGTAATTCAAAATGCTGTTAATGGAGCAACTAATCAAAGTGAATTTCAATTTACCTTCTGAAACTTCAAAGTGATTTTTAGTGATCAAACATTTACCAAGGCTTTATCCAATACCTTTTTATTTGCTTTAATTGCTATTCCAATTGGTTTAGTTTTATCAGTTGCCATTGCTCGTTGTTTATCAATGCTATTAAACCAACGTTTCTTTTCCTTTATGCAAGGGCTCTTTTTCTTGCCCTATGTAACTAGTACTTTAGCGATTTCCTTATCATTCGCTGTCATGTTTAGTGGTGCTAAAACTGGGATTATGAATTCAATAATTAGTCTATTTGGGGCTGATCCAGTTGCTTGATTAGCCAATCCTAAAACTGCTTTTGCTGTTGTCATTTTCAATGGGATTTGAATTATGTTACCATTTCAAATCATTATGTTAACAACTGGTTTTATGCGTATTGATCGTCAATATTATGCTGCTGCAAGTATTGATGGGATGAGTAAATTGAGACAATTTTGAAAAATTACTCTCCCTCAACTGACACCAACTTTAATGTATTTAATCACTATGATTTTCATTTGATCATTTCAATATGTACCAATGGGACTTTTTGAAAATGAAACCAAAGCAGAAGCTGTCAATGCTCAAACTATTGTTTTTTGAATTTATGAACGCATTACTGGACAAGGGTCAAAAATTATTTCTTATTCCAAAGCTGGGGCGGCTTCATTAATCTTAATGTTCATTATTTTAATCATTACAATTATTAATCGTGTCATCTCAAATAAATTGTGAAAGAAATTTAGTTAGGAGTTATATGAATAAACAAGAATACAAAATTGCAAAACAACAAATTATTGCCAAGCATAAAAATTTAACTCAACAAGTTGGAGAAACTTTGTCATTTATGGAGAAGAAAAAACTTTTGTGAGATGAGATTCATCGCTTAGATGAGCAACGTTATTGAGCTAGCAAAGAAAATCTGCAAAAATCACTTGCCACTTTTTTCAAATGCTTGTTCTTGCTTTTCATTTTAAAAATGAAAAGCAAGCATTTCGCTAATTGATGATTTACAAGAAAAAATCGTCAACAAGCAACTTTCACTAATAAAATGGCTGGGGAAAAATTTTGACAAATGCTTGGGGGAAGAATTACCCGCGCCATCTTTTTAGGAGTTATGGCACTCGTTTTTATCTTTCCGTTTTTCTGAATGATTTCCATGTCTTTCCGTAGTTTTGAAGAAGTCCAAAATGGGATTACTGGTGGGTTTGAATTACTCCCAGGTCAATGAAGTTTAGAAGCTTATAAATTTTTATTTACTGGGGGGAGAAATGGAACTGCTCCTTCCATTGTGAATGCCATTGGAGTTTCCTTATTAGTGGCAGTAATTTCCACAATCACCCAAATTTTTGTTTCTTTAGTTGGTGGATATGGTTTAAGTCGGATTAATTCCCGTTGAAAAGAATTAATCATTATCGTTTTATTAGCAACCTTAATGATTCCTGGAGAAGCATTAATGGTTGGGCAATTTATTGTTGCTAGTCACTTGAATTTAGAAAATTCAACCCTAGCTTTAATCATTCCTTTTATTGGGAATGCCTTTACTATTTTCTTATTTAAAAATGCTTTTGATTCAATTCCGCCAAGTGTTGAATCTTCAGCCAAAATTGATGGGATGAACCGTTGAAGATTTTTTATTAAAATTGCCATTCCTTATATTAAAGGCATAATTATCACTTGTTGTTTAATTGCTTTCATCTCATCATGAAATTCTATTTTATGACCAACAATGATTATTAAACAAGATTCTAAATGAATTACAATGCCGATGATTTTATGACAAATTGTCACTTCATCAGCAACCACAGGCGATATTTGAGATGTCAATGGCTCATTAGATCCACAAAATTTAAAAATGGCAGCCGCCATTGTTTCAACAATTCCAATGTTCCTTGTTTTTATTTTTAGTAAGAAATATTTAGTCCGTGGAATTGTTTCTTCGAAAGGAATTAAAGGTTAACAAACTTAAAAAGACAATTCTTGGGAATTGTCTTTTTAAAATCATCATTTATTCTTTAGCTTTAATCATGCGTTCTAGTTCTAAGCCAACACCATTCTCACTCATTGGTTCAATGACTTTAAAAGCCACTTGTTTTAAAGCTTCAACAGCATTCCCAACAGCAATTCCCTGTTCAACTTGACTAATCATTTCTAGATCATTGTAATTATCACCAAAAGTGATAATTTTCTTATAATCTGTCTTGACAATTTCTGCTCATTTTTGCATCCCGAAAAGTTTATTCACCCCAATTGCAGTCACATTATAAAGATGTGGTAATGATTGGACATTTTGCGTTAATTTAGCATATTTGGTAAAAAGTTTTTGAATGGAAGTTTCTTGTTGACCACTAGTTCTTAAAATGAATTCCACAACTGCAAATTGTTCTGAAGCAATGGCTGCACGTAATTCTGCATTATTAGCAAAAAGAATAATGTCTCAGCGATATTTCTTTTTAACTTTTTTTTGATATGTGACTCAAGTTTTAATTCTTTGGTTATGAATTGTGGTGAGCATTTGGGTTGGTGAATAAACAGTCACTTCCAAGCCAAGTTTAATTGCATCATCAAAAAATTTTAAAGCTAAAGCATTTTTAATGCTTTCAGCAAACAAAACTTGTTTTAACTTTAAATCCATCACAACAGCTCCATTACAAGCAACAATTGGTAATTGGACATTTAATTCATGAGCTAATTTTAAATTAGCTAAAGGATGTCTACCAGTGATTAAGCCAAAACGATAACCACTCATTCTTTGGTATTTTTTAATTGCTTTTTGGGTCTCTTTAGCCAGTTCAAGATTACTCCCAACAAGTGTCCCATCACAATCACTTAAACAATATTCATAAGGTTGATCAAATAGCATTATTTTTCTTTTCCTTTTCATGCGCCGCTTAGTAAATAATCACGGCCTTTTTGAGTTTCAAACTTCGATAAATTTAAATAATCTCATTGTCTTAAAACTTCATAACTAGCAATGCCCACACTGTTTGCAATGTTGATACTGCGAGCAGCTTCAACCATAGGAATTCTAAAAATCGTCTCAATGTGATCAATTAAAATTTGTTTGGGAATGCCAGTTGATTCTTTGCCAAACATTAAATAAACTTCTTCATCTAAGTTTTGAAAATTAAAATCACTAATTGGAGCTTGTCCATATCTAGTTAAACAAAACAATTTTTGGTGAGGATGTTTGGTAAGAAAATCATTTCAATCATCATATCTAATAACGTCAACAAATTGATGCTCGTTGGCACTTGGGCGTGCTAAATGGCGATCATCATAAATAAAACCTAGCGGTTCAATAATATGTAAACGCGCATCAATTGCGACACAAGTCCGCATAATTGCTCCGACATTTTGAGCGATTTCTGGTTCATATAAAACAATGTTAATTTTTCTCATTATGACCTCCTAAATAAGCTTTTAATTTTTGACTAGCAATTTGACGAGAAGAATACTTATTCTTCTCGTCAGCTCCCATTTCTGAATAAGTTAATCCACTTCCATTGGGAATAAAGGTTAAATCATAGCCAAAACCATTACCAGTGATTTTTACTTCGCGACTAATTTTTCCTGGCACAATCCCTGTAAAAGTTTTAATAATCTGATGTTTGACATCGACAATGGCAATCACACTAACCATTTGTGCATTTCAATTGCTTTGATCAGTTTCTTTATTAATTTTATCAATCAACATTTGGTTAATTTGCACTCAATCAGTTGTCGGATATGCTCAACGTTTGGAATAAATCCCTGGGAAATTATTAAGCGCTTCAATCTCAATTCCACTATCATCAGCAATCACAACACCATTCACAAATGCTGAAAGTGCTCGTGCTTTTTCAATCGCGTTATCAACAAAAGTTAAGCCAGTTTCTTCTGGTTCTTGATAATCTGGTAAATCATTGAGTGTTTTTATTTGATAGTTAGCAAGAAAAACACTAAATTCAGTGACTTTATCTTGATTAGAGGTAGCAATTCAAATTTTTTGTTTATTCATACTTATTATTTTATAGGTAAATAAGGGTTGAGTTAAAATAATTTCTTCAAGATTGATGCATTTTTGACTTTTAAGTTTTAGATAAACTCAAAAGTCAAAAAGATAAGCATAAAATTTGATGTTGGTTGTTTTTTAACTTCTCAAACAAAAGTTTTGGTTTTTTTAATAAATGACTTTACAAAGAAAAAGAATAATGTATTTTTATTTGTGGGTTAACATTTCTTTACCATTTAAAAGTGAATAATTTTACTAAAATAAACAGCATTTTTCTTTTTTTGAATGAAACATTAACTAAATAATAATAAAAATGCAAAGGAATAATTAAAAAAATGAAAAAATTATTATCAATCTTAACGATTATGGGCGCGACACTTGTTGGTGGTTCAATGGCTCTCAATGTCATTGCTTGTAATAAAGACACAAAATTACAAACAAGAACTATTGTTCAAAAAGGTAAAACAATCATCCAACAACCAGCTCATTTAACAAGTTTATCTAACAAAGTTTTAGAAGCTCAACAACAAAAACAAGGGAGTAAAACTGCAAAAGCTTTTGCAGTTTTACAAAAAGCAATTCAAAAAGCTGAACGTCTAATTAAAAAAGGATTAGCTGTTAATCAACAAATAATTATTGATGCCATGGAAGCAAGCTTAGGTTTAGCAATGACCACTTTTGATCAGTCAGAAGAAGCATGTTTTGAAAGTTTGAGAAATAAAATTAAAGATGCTCATGCATTATGAGATTCAGCGATTGGACAAAGAAGAGATTCAGAGCCAAGAGATGCTTTTAAAACAGCAATTGATAATGCTCAACAATTAGTCACCGCAGAAAATGCACGCGAGGCAAATGAAGGACTAATTACTTTACAAAATGCAATCAAAACATTTAATGCAGGAATGAATTTAAAATTAATTTCAGATGTTATTACAGACAATCTAAGGGATTTAAGAACTATCGTCAAAAACGATGGAGAAAGCGACAAACAAGCAATTGTTCGTACTTTACAAAAAATGGTACGCATCGGAGAAGTTATTGATCCAACAGAATTTGATTTTGTCGGTACCGAATTTGGTTTAACTTTAACTGCAAGTGCATTTTCAGAAAAATTATTTGGTTCAGTTGATGTTACTTTAACCAATACAGTTTATCAAGATGTCAATACTCAAGATCATAAAATTGCCGAAGGTTCAGCTCCTGCTGGAACAACTGAAATTATTCATATTGGGTGAGATAAATATTTTCAAGCTCACCAAATGCCAACCACTGTAGAAAAAGTTCCCAACTCCATTAATCCAAAAATTACTAGACTAAGTGGTTTATTTTGAAAGGCGAGTGCTTTCAACCAAGATCTTTCACAATGAGATACTTCACAAGTCACTGATATGAGTGCTTTATTTATGAATGCCTTTTTATTTAATCAAGATCTTGCCAACTGAGATACTTCACAAGTAACTAATATGAATTCAATGTTTTTGGATGCCCGAGCATTTAACCAAAACCTTGGTAAATGAGATACATCAAAAGTAACTAATATGGGTAGCATGTTCAAAGATACTTGAGTATTTAATCAAGATCTTGCCAATTGAGATACTGCAGAAGTGACTGATATGAGCTTAATGTTTCTTGATGCTCGAACATTTAACCAAGACATTTCTAACTGAAATGTTGGTAAAGTGACAAGTATGTATGGAATGTTTTGTAATGCTCATGCTTTTAATCAGGATTTATCAAATTGAGATACATCAAGTGTGGCAAATATGTGTGGAATGTTTATGGATGCCCGAACATTTAATCAAGATATTTCTAGCTGAGATACTTCAAGAGTAACTAATATGGGGGATATGTTTCATAATGCTCATGCATTTAATCAAGATTTATCAAATTGAGATACTTCAAGAGTAACTAATATGGCAGGAATGTTTTGTAATGCTCAAGCATTTAATCAAAATCTTGCCAATTGAGATACATCAAAAGTAGTGCGTATGCTTTTTATGTTTTCCCAAGCAGCTGCCTTTAATCAAGATATTTCAAGATGGGATGTATCATCAGTTTTAAATCATGAAAGGTTTGATGAATATACCCATGATGAATGAGCAATTAATAAAAAACCAACTTTTATTTCAAAATAACTGCATTTAATTAGTGGAAAACATTTTTATGACATTCAAAAATTCTTAACCAAATGTTAAGAATTTTTGGTTTTAAAAAACCAAAATAACAAAACCAAATAACAGTCTTCACCAATGTAATTTAATTAAAAGGCACATTTTAGTCGATCATTACACCTATTTTTATTGTTAATTAAAAGCTCATTCAAAGCATAGTAAAGTTATTTTATTGTAAAATCAAAGTATGAAAAAGATTAAATTAGAAGGATTAACAAATGAAACTTTTGTTATTAAAAATAAAGTAGTCAAAAAATCTAGTGCACCCATAGATTATTTTCTTGATCGTCAAAATGAAAATAATTTTTACCAACAATCACAAAATTTATCTTTTATTTTAACCCCAACTAAAATTGTAAAGAAAAAGAATCGTTGAGTTTCTAAAATGCATTATTACCCAAATACTAAAACCTTATCGATTAAAAGAATTAATTCTGAAAAAATGAAAACTATTATTAGTCTCATTGAAGAATTACATTTGCAAAAATATGATCTTAAAGTTTTCAATCCACAAACATTTTTAAAATTATTTACAAGTAAAGTTGGAGTCATTGAGCAACTCAAACCTTGAACTAAAAAAATTAATTTAATCATTAAAAATTATTATGCTATGTCTACTCCAGTTGTCAGTCATAATGATTTAATTCCAGAAAACTTTTTAATTAAAGATGGAAACATCTTTTTAATTGATTTTGAATATGTGAGTTTGAATCATTACTTGTTTGACTATGCTAGT
Organism: Williamsoniiplasma lucivorax ATCC 49196; assembly: GCF_000518285.1. Classification (GTDB taxonomy): domain Bacteria; phylum Bacillota_I; class Bacilli_A; order Mycoplasmatales; family Mycoplasmataceae; genus Williamsoniiplasma; species Williamsoniiplasma lucivorax. Next base: position 36,883 of record NZ_JADH01000001.1, read on the forward strand.
TTTATCAATGATTCATTAACTGGTACTAAAAGACAAGAATTTGTGGAGTTATTAAATTTAACTCACCAAGAATTAGTTAAATTAAAACAATTAATGCAATATCAAGATTATTTGTGAGCTCATTGAGCAAAATATATGTATCATGAAACTAAACAAAAAATCTATTGAAAATTAATGAAGAACAAAATTGAACAATTAATTAGTGCTTTATTTTGGTCAGAATAAAATATGATGACTAAATTTTCATATAAAAAAAGATTTAATGATTAGTGATTTTGTTGATGAGAAGAAGTTGAAGCAAACAAATAAAACTATCATGTTGTAAAATTATTATATGTATCAAATAAAACCAAGTGGATTAACTAATAAGATTATTGTTAAAAAAAAGAAATTCATTAAAAAATCCAATCGCCAAGTGGATTATTTTCTTGATCGTCAAAATGAAAACCATTTTTACCAACAAGTCCAGAATGTAGTTTTTATTTTAGTTCCAACTAAAATAATTAAAAAGTGAAATTATTGAATTTCCCAAATGCCTTATTATCCAAATACCAAAACCTTAGACATTCAAACCTTAAATGAGCAAGGCATGGAAAAAGTAATCGACTTAATTAAACAATTGCATGCTCAAAAACTTGACCTAAAACTTTTCGATCCGCAAGCTTTTCTTGAATTATTTACTAATAAAGTTGGGGTAATTGAACAATTAAAACCATGAACAGCAAAAATCGATGCGATTATCAAAAACTATTATGATGATGTTTCTCCGGTGGTTAGTCATAATGATTTAATTCCAGAAAACTTCTTAATTAAAGATCAACAGATGTATTTAATCGATTTTGAATATGTAAGTTTAAACCATTATTTATTTGATTATGCTAGTTTCATGACTGAATCATTAAAAAAAGAGCAAAATCCCACTTTTTTAAAATTGTTGAATTTAAATAATCAAGAATTAATTAAATTAACAGAATTAATGCAATACCAAAATTATCTTTGGGCTCATTGAGCTAAATATATGTATCAAAATTCTAAAAATGAAATATTTTTAGCAATTATGGAAAATAAAATTGCCCGTTTAAATTAAATCCCAAAAATAAAGGTTGATTTTTGGGCTTTAATAATAAAAAAACTCCCTTTCGGGAGTACACATCGAAAGGATGTATCCATTATGAATACAAACTAATTTAATTAATTATTTAGTACATATACTGGTAAATAAAGCATATGTACCAATTAAATTATCTATCTTTTTTGAACAAAAAACTAGACTTTTGTTAAATTATTTTGTTCAAAAGCATATGGGAGAAAATCTTTAACCATAAATTCACCTTGATAACCTTTTTGACTATAAATTCACACTAGTTGGTTAGGGTTTAATAATTCAATCATCACCTGGCGACAAACCCCACAAGGTGAGCCGAAATCAGTGGCATCTGTATAAATTGCCACTAATTCAACGTCTTGTTTAGTGTAATCTTGAACAATCAATTGTGGTAAAGCGACCCTCTCAGCACAAATACTTGGTGAATAAGCAGCATTTTCTACATTTACTCCCGAAATTTGTTGGCCATTTTTTAAATATAAAATACAACTCACGCGAAAATGAGAATATGGGGAATATGATTTTTTTGCTAGCTTAGTTAAATCTGTGAAAACTTTTTCTTTATTTAGGTTATTATTAATTTTGAAATTCATATTTATATTATAATGATTTTGTATGAAAAATGAAAAAAATGAAGCAAAACAAATATTTAATTTGGCTTGCAATAATGAACTAAACAGAGGGGGTTTTTATGTTTTCAATAAAAAATAAAATTAATCGTAACTTTCATAAAGAATGAAAGTTTTGATTTGAAACTATCCTTGGTTTTGCGATTGTCGTTTTATTACTTTTACAAATTTTATATGGGATTTGAAGTATTTGAGATGTTCAAACTAAGATGAATGATTATATTAAAAAACATCCCACAATGGATTTGGAACACATTTTAGATTATTTTAGAAAAACTGCTGAATTTGATCGCACTAGCGCGATTTGAGTAACAATTGGTTTTGGTTATGAAGGGGATGGCATTATTGCTTCAGCAGCAGTTGGTTCTTATATTTTTTATTGATTTAGTTTTTTCACTCATGATTCAAATATTTTAGTAGCCATTTGATTACTGGCAAAAGCTTTTGCAAGAATTTGACCAAGAAGAGATCATGTCTTTTTAACTTATAATTGAAGTTTAGTCGTGATTACTTTTATTACTTTGACCTCACTTGTTTATTTGACTATTTTAGCGCCCGTTTATTTTTTAGATACTGCTCAACAAGTCGAAAAATTAACAATAAGAAGTTTACTTTTCTCTGGAATGTTGCATGCTGTTTTCCCTTGAATGTTTATTATTTATCAAGTCTTTTTTGATCCAATGAAAGCTCAATATAATCCCAAAAAATATGTCAAGAAAAAACTTTGAGGTGGTCCATTAATTTTAACAATCTATACTATTTTTATTCTTATTCGTGGTGAAACACGTTTCCAAGATGCTAATCTTGGCACAACAAGATATCCTTATTTCTTTTTTGATATTCATAATCCAGATATTTTAGGAATGCCTGGATGAGCATGATTTATCATTACAATTATTGCCATTTTAGGGATTTATTTTGGAGCTAGCAATTTTTATAATTGAATAATTTGAAAAAATGGAAAGCGTTTAAAAAGCAGCAAAACTAAACAACTTTTAGATTCTAAAAAAACAGAAAATGAGAAAGTGAAAACAAACAAAAAGCAACGTTAATTGGTTGCTTTTTGTTTGTTGAAAATAATTTTTTGCTTTAAAGTAATAAATTTTTATTTTTAAATATAAATAGTGAACCAAACAATAAACCAATATTAATTGGAAGACCTACTAAATAAGCAAAGACCATTGTTCAATCACCTTTCAAAATTGTTTCTAGGTCTGAAAAACCAAACACTGAAACATAACGAAATTTACTAATTACTTCATATTCGTTAAAAATAAATGAAATTGTAAACATCGCTAGTGATCCAACTAAAATCCCTCCACTAATTAATAAAGCATTCATTCTTTTTTTACAAAAGACATTAAAAATAAAACTAATTGATGCTAATGTTCATGTTCCTAAGAAATATGTTCAATTTAAATTAATAAATTTTCCATAATCTTCGACTTTGAAAAATTTAGTTAAAAGCGTCATCCCGAAAATCATTTGAAAAATAAATAATCCGAAAATTGTGAAAAAGACTGCCATATATTTACTTAATAAAATTGTGTAGCGAGAATTTTTCGACACCATTAGAATTGCTAAACTTGTATTTTCAATTTCGTTGCTCACTAGTTTTGTTGGTAATAAAATAGCTAGTAAACCAAAAATAATAATTCCTAATGGTTGATAAACGGTTTGATTAAAACCAGCAATCGTATTACCATAAGGTTTCTCAGCAGTTGCTTTATCTTGTTTAACAATTTCAGCTGTTAAACCTAGAATAAATAAAATGGCAATACAAATTGTAATCACAATTAAAAAGCTTAAATTGCTTTTAATAGAACGTTTGACAATTGTTCAATTAATTTTTGTAGTTGATAGTTTCATTGAACCCCTTTACATTATAAATTTCTCAAAAGATTTTCTCTAATTTAATATTTTGTTCCACTATGCTTTGCATTGTGTCGTTAAACATAATGTGACCCTTTTTTAAAATTAAAACTTGATCACATAGTTTTTCAACTTCATCCATAATGTGCGATGAAAGAATAATTGTTTTACCTTGATTTTTCATTTCTAAAATCGTTTCTAAAAATTTGGCTTGCATCACTGGGTCTAAACCAGCTGTTGGCTCATCTAAAACATAAATGTCAAAATCACCCATTAAGCAAGCAATAATCGCAACTTTTTGTTTCATTCCTTTCGACATTTTTTTAATTAAAGATTTAGCATCTAATTCAAAATAATCAATCAATTGATACATACGAGTTAAGTCTTTAATCTCTCTTAGTTTGGCATAAAATTGCAAATAAGATAAACCTGTTCCTTCATTAGGAATAATTGGTTCTCCTGAAATGTAACTAATAGTCCCATTGACTAATTCAATATTGTTTCAAATTTCATGACCATTAATTAATGCATTACCTTGTTGTTGTTTAATAAAACCAAGAATAATGCGAATTAATGTTGTTTTTCCAGATCCTGATGGACCCATAAAACCAAAGATTTGTCCTGGTTTGATTGTGATATTAATATCAAAAACTCCTTTTTCCGAGTTAGGATAAATCATGGTTAAATTTTCTAATTTAATTTTTTCATTCATAATAACCTCCATTTGTTTTTTTGAAAAAATCATTACATTGGCGGTGAAGAATTGGTGATTTCAAAATTATCAAATCATTTATTCCTAATGATTTGATAATTAATTTGTGAAGTTTTAACAAACTGCTCAATGACCATTAAAAGAGCAAGAAATAAAATGTGAAAAGCATTTTTGGTCGGTTTGGGTTTTTTTCAAACTAACATTTTAATTTTATAGATTTGAAAGCAAGCTTTGATATTCATTGTTAAATAACTATAAATTAAACAAGTGATTAACAAGATGGTCATGATCAGCAAACTGATAATTAAAAAAACAATATTGGTTCATGATAAATATTTAGCTGATTCTGAAAATAACCAAATTCAAGATTTAACTTTCAAGAAATATAAAAAAATGCCAGTATTCAAGCAAATCGCTAAAATAATTTCACTTCAAAAAACAACCATTGTTTTGATTGAAGTGAAATTTTTGTGGCCTTGTTTAAAAATCAAAGGAAACAAAAATGAAATAAGTAAAACGTTTTTCAAACCATTAAATATTTTTTTCATATATATATTTTAGCAAATTAAAATCCCATTCATCTCGCGAATGGGATTTTAATTTTGGATTATTTTTTATTCAATCCAAATGCTTAGGTAATAGTTTTTACCTTTTGTCTTTATAAAATGGAATCCCCACAGCAGCTGGTGCTCGTGATGATTTAGAAAAGATAATCATTGTAATAATTGTACACCCAAAAGGTAACACTCTAAAAAATGGGGCAATTTTTTTGATTTCTTCACTTGTGGTTAAGAACCCTAAGTTTTGACCCAGAGCAAATAAGAATGAGAAACCAATTGCTCCTAGAATCATGTAATGAATTTTTCATTGTCCAAAAATCATAATGGCAATTCCTAAAAATCCATATCCTAAAACATTACCAGTAAATTGACCATTACCAACAGCTGTTAGGACGAATAGTCCTCCCCCAATCCCAGCAATGACCCCAGATAAGAACACTGCTAGGTAACGATATTTATGCACACTAATTCCTGCCGCATCAATCGCATGGGGGTTTTCGCCAACCATTGCATAACGCATTCCTTGTTTTGTTATTTTAAAGAATAAGAACACTCCGATTCCTAAAACGATGGCCAAAATTAATGCCATAGGCACAATCCCTCCACAGGCTTTATCAATATTAATTGGGGTGTAATTGGAAAGGATAACCATTGTTTGTTCTCCAAAATAACCTGATGTAACTAAGAATAAAGCAATCCCTAAAGCTAAAATATTAATTGCTACTCCAGAAATAATTTGATTTGATTTTAAAGTAATTGAAGGGAAGGCATGAAGGAAAGCAAACACTCCAGCCACCAGTCCCCCTAATGGTAGGACTCATAATTGCGAACAGTTGTTATCACCATTTTTATTGACGATAGTTCCCATGATAGCTACAACTAATGCCCCAATAATCATCATCCCTTCAACAGCAATATTGGTCACACCAGCTTTTTCTGCCATTAAACCTGAAACTGAGGCAAATGTTAACACAATGAATAACGCAATTGTTAATGCAAATAAATTTATCATCTTACTTAACCTCCTTTAAAGCCATATTTTTTTGTTCTTCAATGCGAATTGTCGCTTCTAAACTAAGATGTAAAGCATCTTTTTGATGCATTATTTCTTTTAATTGTTCAAAAGTACAACGTTTATTTGTTTTATGTAACACAGATAATTTTTGCTTAGTTTCTTGTTTTAAAAGTTTTAAATTTCGACAAGTTGTTTGATATTTATGTTTTTCTAATGCCATTGCTAGTTGCGCTTTTAAAATTTCATAACCAACAAAAGCTTGATATTTCATTTGATGTAATTTGACAACTAATTCAATACGATCCACCATTTTTTCCGGAGCATCATAAATCTCAATTGCTTTATTTGTTAAAAGTAAATTAATTTTTTTGTTTGCTTGTTCAATTTTTTTGAAAATCATTGTGTAAGTTTGCAAATCTTGGACATTGAATTGGGCAAGTTCAGTTTCTAAATTCATGATAATTTTAGATGCTTGATTAATTTTTTCATCACTTAATAACAGATCAACTTGTTGATTTCGTTTGTGATTTTCTTGTTTATTTTGATTTAGACAAGTTTTGTAAATAGTTTTTGCCTCCATTTGATCTGCTAGCAATTTTTGTTTAAGCTGTTTTAATTTCACTGCTTCTTTTTTTAATAATTGCATTTGCTCACTTGCTTGTTTTTTAGCAGCTCTCATAGCTAATTTGGTTTCAAATTGCAAAGTTTTAATTTGAATATTTTCAATTTTAACTTGTGCTTTTAATTGTTTTTTAATCATTTTAATGCAATCAAATTGACTATTTTTACTTAATGTTTGATCATGTTTGGTTGCATTGATTTGCATTTTAGCATTGGATTTTAAATTAATAATGTTTTCACGAATGTTAAAATGCTGTTTTGCTAATGTAGATTTTAAAGTTGTTTTATGATCGCGATATTGGAAAGCAAAACTAATATTTCCCAATTCTCCTTTATAAAATTCTTGTGCTTGTTTAACTGCTTTTTTGTATGTTTTTTTAGCTTGTTTATTTTGCATTGCTAATCAATTGATTTGTTGCTTTTGATACTCACCAAGTTCAGTTTTAAACAAGTTCAATTTAAATTTTTCATCCTCAATCATTGTTCTAGTTTGTTGATGAATTTGTTGTACATTTTTTAAGTAGCGATTTCTAATGCCGGCAAAACCTTGGGTTGTGTTTTTTTCATTCAGTTGTTTTTTCAACGCCTTAATTATGGCACTAATTTGATTTAACTCTAATTTAATAATGCCTTGAAAATCCATTTTCACAATTTTTTCATCAATTAAAGTTTGGGTGGTTTTAATAGCCTGACGATATTCTTTATCAAATTTAATGAAAGTTTTTCGCAAGCTTAAGCGATATTTTTTACAGTAAAGTAATCACAATGCTTTTCTTTCTGTTTTTGCTTTTAAAAGATAAATCCACATTTTGAAAAATTGTTGAGGTTTGAACATCATAAAGATGACACTAATTGCTGCAAAGTAAAGGATGATTCCTGTGACTAAACCAGCAATTTGTGTTGGGATTCCATAAAGTGATGAAATAGGTGCTCCTGCATTTTGAATCACACCTCACAATCCTCCGATAAAAATCATTCCGACTGGATTATTAAAAGCAATTAAGGAAATTGCAATTACATCAAATCCCATTGTTGGTAAATTGTCATTCGCAAAAAATGTATTGGGATTAAGTGTGGCCATTGAAATAAATCCCGCTACCCCAGCAATAGCTCCTGACATAGTCATCGCTATAATAATTTTTTGCTTAACATTAATCCCTGAATATTTCGCTGCATTTGAAGAATTACCAACAGCTTTTAATTTAAATCCGAAAGTTGTTTTTAAGAACAATAAAGTCGCAATAACAACAATTCCTCCTGCAATTAATAATGGGATGATAATTTCATTTTCCCCAATGTTCAACATCCCTGACGGAATCTCCATTGATGCTCCAGGTAGTGAAGTCGAACCAAATTGGTTTGGATAACCAGATACAAAGATTCATTTAAACAAGTATCAAATAAATCAGTTCAGCAAAATAGTTGTGACAACTTCATGAATGTTGCACATGGCTTTTAAAATTCCGGCAATAAAAGCCATGAACGCCCCAGACACCACCGAAACCAAGAACAATAATAAAATCATACTTGGTTCGACACTAGTCGTGTCTTTCGGAACAAGACTAAACAAAACAATTGTTGAGACACTAGTCGCTGCTAAAATTTGTCCAGGAGCTCCAATGTTAAAGACTCCTGTTTTAAAACCAATTGCCACAGCCACACCACCAACAATGAAGATGGCCATTCAATTAAAAGTTTGAGAAATGTATAATTCGCTAAATGCAACATTAAACATACGGTAGAAATAATCAAAAGGATTAACATTTAAAGTAGCGAGTAAAATTCCTGATACAACAAATCCAGCAATAATTGCTAAAATTGATCCTTTTAAATATTTTTGACGTTTTTGGAATTCATTTGATTGTGTGACATCTCTCAATTTTGAGGTGAAAAATCATTTTTGTTGCTTAAATTTATTCATAATTTAACTCCTTTTCTAGCGTTTGTTTTCCAGTCATTAAAGCACCGATTTCAGCTTTGCTAGCACCTTTACCAGCTACTTCACCAACTTTTTTACCATCGTTAATGACGACAATACGGTCAGCTAAAGCCATGATTTCATTAAGTTCATAAGAAATTAATAAAACACCTTTGCCTTTTGCTTTTTCTGCCAGAATTTGGGCATGAATATATTCAATCGCTCCAACATCTAATCCACGTGTTGGTTGGGCGACAATTAAAAGGTCATGTTGTTTACGTAATTCACGCCCAACCACAACTTTTTGTTGGTTCCCCCCAGACAATCCACGTGCCATCGCAATTCCGTTTCTTGAACCACGCACATCAAAATCTTTAATGATTGCTTGGGCATAATGAGTAATTGCTTTTTTATTAATTAAACCTTTTTTAGAAAAAGGATAATGATCAATTTCTTGTGATACGATGTTATCTTGAACAGAGAAATCTAAGAGCATCCCATATTTATGACGATCTTCAGGAATGTGTGACATTCCTAGCTCATAGCGTTTTTTAATCGTTTCAACTAATAAGTTAAGATTTTTAAAAATAACAGCTCCTGATTGGGTTTTGATTAAACCAGTCACAGCTTCCACTAATTCTTTTTGACCATTCCCTTCCACCCCGGCAATCGCCACAATTTCACCAGGATAAAGATCAAGATTAAATGTTTCTAAAGCATTAATTTTATGATTAGTTTCTTTACCAACACTCAAATTAATAATTTGTAAAATCGGTTGGTCACTGCATCGTGGTGCATAATCATTTTTAACTTCAACAATTTTACGTCCGACCATTGCTTGGGCAATATCACTAACTGACATTGTTTTGACATCTAAATCAATAATTTTTTTACCATGACGAATGACAGTTGCAGTATTGGCAACTTTTTTAATTTCATCAATTTTGTGGGAAATGAAAATAATTGTTTTACCTGCTTTTTGTAAATTCAACATCACTTTTAACAATCCCTCAATTTGTTGTGGGGTTAAGACAGCAGTCGGTTCATCAAAAACAAGAATATCAGCTTGACGGTATAAGATTTTTAAAATTTCAACACGTTGTTGCATCCCGACAGAAATGTCTTGAATTTTGGCATTTAAATCAACATATAAATGATATTTATTCATAATCACAGTTAATTCAGCTTTGATTCTATTTTTATCTAAAAAGATGTTTCCGCGGGTGTGTTCTACACCAAGGGCAATATTTTCTCAAACGGTTGCCACATCAACTAATTTAAAATGTTGATGAACCATTCCAATTCCTAATTTATTCGCTTTGATTGGGTTAGAGATCACAACTTCTTGACCGTTAATTTTAATGACACCACTTGTTGGTTGATACAACCCAAAAAGGATTGACATCAAAGTTGATTTTCCAGCACCATTCTCTCCAACTAAAGCATGGATTTCTCCTTTTTTAATTTGCAAGTCAATATTTTGATTGGCGATGATTGCCCCATTTAAAAAGCTTTTAGTAATTTTTTCAAATTCTACAGCATATTTACTCATTATTTTTGTCCTCCTGCTCTATTCAAAGAAGCTAGCAATCTTGTGAAATAACTCTCATATCCATCAATTCCATCTCTAGTCATTGTTCAATGTGATGATGGAACATTATTTTCTTCCATAATCATCCTAATTGCTTCGCTAATTGCATGTGCCGAAATATATTGTTCTGGTGTGTCTCCAGCTTGTTGATAAACTTTAGGAAGCTGATCAAAAATCTTTTTCCCAATGCCTTTTCTAAAATCTAAAGCATTAATCGCTAAGTTTTTCCCAAGCATTCATTTATCATCACTAGCTCGTGATGAAGAAATGGTTCAATCTGGTTCTTGTTTAGCTAAAAAACCATCTTCAATTTCTGGACCATTAACATAACCGACAATTTCTTTTTTACTCTCATCTTTATAAATGTATTTTAAAGAACGACTTTTTTTGAATAATGCAAACGCTGCTTGCGTTAACCCTTTAGTTGATGAAGTAATAAAGCGGTCTTCAGCTTTAGTATCTTTTCCCACAGTTAGCACTTGATCAGTATCAACTCCAATCACAAATGGACGATATGTCGCACCAGTAATCTCTTTAGCAATATCATTGGTTTGTGGTCCAGCAACCCCCATAATAATGTCAGTTTGATTTTTAATTAAATTTGGTAAAAGCCCAGAACGATTAGCATCTCCGATGCTAAAACTATGAGTGTATCAAGTTGGATCAGCTTTATTAATCACTTTCACTTGACTAAGTTCATCACTACCAACATTTCCAAATTGGATTTTTTGTGGTGTAAAGTTTTTTACCACCCCAGTAGCATCTGTTAATTGGAAATTTTGCCCAGCAATAATCGTGTTAAATAATTGAACCGCCACCAAATAACCTCAAATGGTATTATCAACAGCCGTTTTTGCAGAAATTCCCCCAAATGCTCCCATCGAAATTCTGCCATCTCCACTAGCATCACCATTTAATTGATTTCCAGGAACTCATTGGCCAGTTGTCATGTCAATTTTGGGCATATTTGCTCAAAGTGCAGCATCTCATGCGGCATTGAACCCACTTAATTCTGAATCAAATTGAACAGAAATGGTGTTCTTATTTTTGGTTGGAATTTTACGGCCATCTTGATCTAATTCAAATTGTTGTTGAGCATTTTTTTTATAAGCATAATCAATCACACCATCTAAAAAGATGAGAGTTTTTCCTTCTTTTTCTGTTCACTTGATTAATTTGTTGACCGAACCAGCATGAGCAAACCCAGCAATTAAAATTGCATCAGCTTTTTTGTATAATCCCATTTTGTAACTAGCATAGTAATCAGTCATCGCATGCCCAGCTGTTTCCACATAATTACTTGATGCTTTTTTAGCCGGTTCCCAACTTTCACTTTTGCTTGGATCAACCATTGGCTGATCCAATCTAAATTCTCTCCCAGCTCAAGAAGATGCGTAATCAAAGCTTTGGGCTTTGTCTTTTTGATCTTCAGTAAAAGTCACTTTATCACCTTCTTGGCGATTATTATTTTGATATAAATTTTGGTGGATTTGTGCACCATATTGAATAATGCTATCTCATCCACTTTCATTAAATGATTTGTCCCGAATATTTCCACCATCAGTGATAAAAACAATCCTTTGCCCAACTAAACCTTCTGCAAATTTAGCAGGAATGCAACTGACAACAGTTGCTGTTGTTACCCCTAATGAAACAAATAAACTGAGACCAGTTATTAATTTTTTCATTGTCCTTCCTTCGTTTTGAAAAATGGAAAATTTTATCCACATTTCCATTTTTCTAATAAATTTTTTTTCTCTTAATTCTTGTTTGTAATTAAGTCGAAATTCATTATATATAGTAAGTAGGCTTTTGAAAAGCAAAAAAACAAAAATTTCCATTATTCTAAAAAAGAATGGAAACAAATTTTTTAGTTTCAAAAACCAGATCAAAAAGTCATTAAAAACTCATTGAAAAAATACAAAAAAATGAAACAAATTGTCGAGGCAATTTGTTTCATTTTAGTTTACAAAGTTTAATTTCTTTGTCCAGTTATCTTTTTGCCTTATCAAATGGCACACCAACAGCAGCTGGGGCTCGCGATGATTTGGAAAAAATTATCATTCCGATAATAGTAAAGGCAAATGGCAACACTTTAAATAAGATGGCTGCTTGTTTGACAGTATCATTATCTGTCATAGTTCCTAATTGTTGACCAAGAGCAAACAAGAAGGCAAAAACAATTGTTCCTGGGAGAATGAAGTGCATTTTTCATTGACCAAAGATCATGATCGCAACTCCTAAAAAACCATACCCTAGAATGTTCCCAGTAAAGTTACCATTTCCAACAGCTGTTAGCACAAATAGTCCTCCACCAAGTCCACCAATCACTCCAGCTGAAAAGACAGCAAGGTAACGGTATTTTTTGACACTAATTCCAGCAGCATCAATGGCGTTAGGATTTTCACCAACCATCGCATAACGCATTCCTGGTTTAGTGAATTTAAAGAAGATAAACACCCCAATTGCTAAAACAATCGCTAAGATTAGAGCAACAGGAACAACTCCCCCTTTAACACTATCCATGTTAATTGGTACATATTTTGAAGCAATCACCATTGATTGTTCACCAAAGTAACCAGAAGTTGATAAGAATAAACCAATTCCTAAAGCTAAGATGTTAATTGCCACCCCAGAAACAACTTGATTAGATCTTAGTGAAACAGACGGGAAGGCATGCAGGAGGGCAAATACTCCAGCTACAAGTCCAGCAATTGGTAATGCTCATAATTGTGATAAGTTATTATCTCCTTTTTCGTTTACAAATGTTCCGATTATCGAAACAACAAGTGCCCCAATAATCATGAAGCCTTCAACAGCCACATTCGTCACTCCAGCTTTTTCAGACATCAGCCCAGAGACTGAAGCAAAAGTTAAGATGATAAATAAGGCAATAGTTCATGCGATAAGATTTGTCATATTATTGTGCCCCCTTTATTTCGTAGTATTTTGCTTCTTCAGCACTAATTAAGCCTTCTAATTTTTGATAAATCATATTTTCAGCAATAATTAGTGCTTCTAATTGTTCAATATTGTGTTTAGTTTTTGAAGTGTCTAATGCACAAATTTCAGTTTTGGTTTGTGCTTTTAAAGCATCTAAATTAGTCATGACTTGTTGATATTTTGCTAGTTCTAATTGATTTGCTTTTTTGCTAGCAAAGATTTCATAACAAGCAATTCAATGGTATTGTAAACGACGAATTTTTAAAGCTAATTTAATTCGATCAACCATTTTTTCTTCAGCATCATATGCTTCAATTGTTTCATTTGTTAAAATCTGATTCATTTTCACAATTGCTTGATCAAATAATGTAAAGGCATCAATATAAATTTCGTTACTTTCACTGTTGAATTGGGCTAAATCATTTTGTAATTGCAAGAGCACTTTCTTGGCTTCGACAATTTTTTGGTCACTTAGCTTCATATCAATTTGGTTTTTGCGCTCAATTTCTTGTTGAGATAGACTTGATAATTTTTCTTGATATGTTTTTTCAATTTGAATTTTTGCTTCTTGAGCTTTTCTATGAATTGTTTCTAATTGAATTTTGTCCATTTCTAGATGAGCAATTTGAGCTTGATGTTGCGTTTTTAACTCTTGTAGTTGAGTATTCACTTCTGATTGTAAAATGTTAATTTGCTTTCTTTCATCTTGCAGTTTTAAACGCAATTCAGCTCTCAGGGTTTTAATTGATGAACGCTTTTCAGATGGGTTCAAATTATTATCATGTTTAATAATATTAATTTTCATACTTGCATCTGATTTTAAGTTTTGGATCAATTCTTTAAGCACTAATTTTTGTTTAGCAAATTCTGATTTTAGTGAAAGCATTTGATCACGATATGTAAAAGTTCCTTTTAAATATCCAACTTGTCCTTCTTCAAATTCTTTGTTTGCTTTTAAAGCTTTTTTGAAATCTTTTTTAGCTTGTTTTTTTTGAATATTTAATCAGTTAGCTTGTTCGTATTTTCTAACTTTAACATCAACTTTAAATGTTTGTAAAGCTAATTTGATTTGCTCAATATTTTTAATTACTTGTTTATTAGTATTTTTAATAGATTTATTTTTACGAGTAGTAATTCCATCAAAACCATAAATAGTGTTTTTGTCTAAAATTGTTTTTTTCAGTTCTTTAATCGCTTGGTTAGTGTGATTAATTTCCATATCATATAAACTCTTGAAATCTAATCTGACAATTTGTTTATCAAATTTAGTTGTTGATTCTTGAATTGCAGCTTTGTAATCTTTAGTGAAGAACAAGAATTTTTTTCGCAATAATGCTTTTGTTTTCTTTTTGTACAACAACCATAACAATTTCTTTTCATGTTTGGATTTCAAAATGTAGTAAGACATTTTCAATAGTTGAATTGGATTAAACATAATGAAGATCGCACTAATGGCTGCAAAGTAAATAATAATTCCTGAAACCAATCCAGCAATTTGGGTTGGAATTCCATAAAGTGATGAGATTGGTGCCCCAGCATTTTGAATAATTCCTCATAATCAGCCAACACCAATCACTCCAATTGGGTTATTAAATGCAACTAAGGAAATCGCAATAATATCAAATCCATAAACTGGTAAGTTATCATTTCCAAAATAGATATTCGGGTTTAGTGTTGTCATCAAAACAAAACTAGCCACACCCACAAGTGCTCCAGAAATCACCATTGATAAAACAATTTTTTGTTTAACATTAATTCCAGAATATTTTGCCACACTTGGTGAGCTACCAACAACTTTTAATTTAAATCCAAAAGTTGTTTTAGCAAATAAGATTCCAACAATAACCACACAACCTAAAGCAATTAATAATGGTGCAATCACTTGATTACCACCAATTGCTAATAATCCTGAAGGAATATTCATTGAAGCTCCAGGTAAACTATTTGAACCAAATTGATTAGCAAATTGTGATGTAAAAATTCATTTGAAGAAGTATCAAACAAATCAATTCAAGAGAATTGTTGTCACAACTTCATGAATGTTAAAGAGTGCTTTTAAAATTCCAGCAATAAATGCCATTAATGCCCCAAACAAAACTGAGACTAAAAATAATAAGAAGACAACTCCACCATCAACTTGTGTTTGCTCTCTAGGGATAATACTAAATAAAACAACAGTTGACATTCCGGTTGCTGCAATAATTTGTCCCGGGGCCCCAATATTGAACACTCCAGATTTAAATCCCACAGCCATGGCTAATCCACCAATAATGTAGAATGCCATTCAGTTAAATGATTCATTAAAGTATAGTTTGCTATATGCCACATCAAACATTCTAAAGAAATATTCGAAAGGGTTAACATTCAAAATAGAGATTAATAAACCTGAAATGATAAATCCAGCTAAAATAGCAAAAATAGATCCTTTTAAATATTTCATTTTGTGACTAGCTTCACTAGAAAACATGACTTCTTTTGTTTTACTAGTGATGAATCAACTATGTCTTTTAAATTTTCATTTCATGAGTACTGTCTCCTTTCTGTCTTCCGGTCATTAAAATACCAATTTCTTCTTTTTTAGTGCCTTGAGCTGGTAATTCACCAATGAGTTTTCCTTCATTGATGACAACAATACGGTCAGCTAATGCTAAAACTTCATTTAATTCATATGAAACTAATAAGATTGCTTTACCTTGAGCTTTTTCGTGAAGAATTTGCGAATGAATATATTCAATTGCACCAATATCTAACCCACGTGTTGGTTGAACAACAATTAAGAGATCATGTTGTTTGCGTAATTCACGTCCAACAACAACTTTTTGTTGATTCCCTCCAGATAGCCCTCTGGCAAGTGCAAGACCATGTCTTGAACCACGTATATCAAAATCTTTGATAATTCCTTGTGAATAACGATAAATTGCTTTTTTGTTAATTCAACCATATTTAGAAAATGGATAATAATCAATTTCTTGGGAAATCATATTATCTTGGACTGTAAAATCTAATAACATTCCATATTTATGACGATCTTCTGGAATGTGTGACATTCCTAGTTTGTATCTTGTCCCAATATTTTGTTCTAATAGGTTTAAGTTTTTAAAAATAATCGCTCCTGAACTTGCTTTAGTTAATCCAGTAATTGCTTCAATTAATTCTTTTTGACCATTACCTTCAACCCCAGCAATCGCCACGATTTCTCCGGCTTTGACATCTAAATTAAAAGTTTCTAAACCATTAATTTTATTATTAGTTTCTTTTTTCACAGTTAAGTTTAAGATTTGTAAAACTGGTTCATCACTCACTGGTTTTTTATAATCGTTTTTGACTTCGACTATTTTATGACCAACCATTGCTTCTCCAATTTCGCTCACACTAATTTTACTTACATCCAAATCAATGATTTTTTTACCATGACGAATCACGGTTGCTGTATTTGCTACTTTTTTAATTTCATCAATTTTGTGAGAAATAAAAATAATTGTTTTACCTGCTTTTTGCAGATTGATCATAACTTTTAATAATCCCTCAATTTGTTCAGGGGTTAAAATCGCTGTTGGTTCATCAAAAACCAAAATATCCACATTACGATATAAAATTTTTAAAATTTCGACACGTTGTTGCATTCCGACAGAAATATTTTGAATTTTGGCATCTAAATCAACATGTAAATTATATTCATTCATAATTTGAGTAATTTCTGTTTTGATTTTATTTTTATCTAATAAAATATTTGATTTGGTGTGTTCCACACCAAGAGCAATATTTTCTCAAACTGTTGACACTTCAACTAATTTGAAGTGTTGGTGCACCATTCCAATCCCTAGCTTATTTGCTTTAATCGGATTAGAAATAATCACCTCTTTACCATTAATTTTAATCGTTCCACTTGTTGGTTGATATAACCCAAAAAGAATTGACATCAACGTTGATTTTCCAGCTCCGTTTTCACCAACTAAAGCATGAATTTCACCTTTTTTCACATTCAAATCAATTTGATCATTAGCCACTAATGTTCCATTTAAAAATGTTTTGGTAATTTTTTGTAATTCAACTGCATATTTGCTCATTATGAGTTACCTCCATTCGGAGTTATGGTTAATGATGCAATGAATTTTTGAAAATAATCCATATAACCACTAATTCCATTTTGCTCAATAGTTCAAGTTTCTGGTTTATCTGCTGACGCTTTCATAATCATTTCTGTAGCCGCTTTAATTGAAGCTGGTTGGAAATAATTTTCCGGTGCTTTTCCCGCTGCTGCATAAATACCTGGAAGTTTTGCAAACATAGTTGCACCAATTCCTTCACTATACTTAACAGCATTAATTGCCAGGTTTTTACCAGGTGCTCATTTTTCTTTGGCATCTCTTGAAGAAGAAATAACTCAGTCTGGTTTTTGTTCTGCTAATTGTCCATCATCAATATCATTACCATTGACATAATATTCAATTTCTTTTTTCTTCTCATCTTTATAAATGTGTTTTAAAGATTTACTTTTTTTGAATTCTTCAACAGCCGCTGGCATTAAACCTTTAATTGAAGAAGTAATAAAACGATCAGTACTATTAGTATCTTTTCCAACACTAGTAATTTGATCAGTATCAATTCCCACAATAAATGGACTATATTTTGCTCCCACAGGTGTCACAATATCATTTGTTTGTGGTCCAGCCACACCCATAATAATATCTGTTTTGTTTTCAATCAAGTGAGGGAGAACAGTTTTATTAGCATCTCCTAATCCGAAACTATTTGAGAATCATGTTTGATCTGAGTTTCCAGAAGCCTTAACTTTATCGACATTATCAGAACCAACATTTCCAAAATCAATTTTTTTCGGAGTAAATTCTTTTGCAACTCCCGCTGCATCTTTTAAAGTATATGTTTTTCCAGCCATTGTGTCATTAAATAAATTAATCGCTACTAAATAACCTCACATTGAGTTATCAACAGAGTTTTTGGCTGAAATTCCACCAAATGTCCCCATTGAAATCTTGTCATTTCCACTAGCATCTCCATTTAATCCACCTTTTGAATCTCATCTTCCAGTTGCCATGTCAATTTTTGGCATGTTCGCTCAAAGAGCAGTATCTCATGCTGCATTAAATCCACTTAATTCTGAATTGTATTGCACAGAAATTACATTCTTATTTTTTTGCGGAATTTTTTTCTTAGTTATTGGATCTATTTTATCAGTTCCATCAGCATTTTTAACATAATCATAATCCACAGATGAATCTAAAAGCACCAATGTTTTTTCATCTTCTTCCATTCATTCAATTAGTTTACTAATTGAAGCAAGATGTCCAAATCCGGCTAATAAAATAGCATCCGCATTTTTATATAATCCCATTTTATATCCTGCATAGAAATCATTTGTATTATGACCCGCAGTTTCCACATAGTTACTTGAATATTTTTTAGGTAGATCATATGTCTGACCTTTAACTTTATCAACACCAGGATGTTCGGGATCGAATTGTCGTCCCATTAATGACGAAGCATAATCAAATTTTAATGCTTCTTCTTTAGTTTTCACATCAACTTTTTTTGTTCTTGCAGCATCTTCATAAATATTTTGATGAACTTGAGCACCATATTCAATGACACCTTCTCAGGCGCTTTCATTGAAAGAACGATCCCGAATGTTTCCACCATCAGTGACGATGACTACTCTTTGTCCAATTGGACCTTCAGCAAATTTGGCTGGAATACAAGCAACAACTGTTGCTGCTGTTAGTCCAACTGAAGAAAATGCGCTTAAAGATGTGAGTATTTTTTTCATTTTTTATCCTTTCTTTATTCCTATAAATAATCGAAAAGTTTTCTACTTTTCCACATTTAAGGAAAACTATTTTCTAGCTTTATGTCATTTTATTGATTTTAGCTTAATTTTATTATACAAAGAAGATAAGCTTTTAAAAGCAAATTTTTACATAATTTTCCGAAAAATCAAACGTTTTTGGAAAAATTTTTCAAGAAACAAGAAAATATCCCTTTTTAATTCAAAAAATAAATTCCGCAGCACTTTTTTGTTCTGCGGAATTTATTTTGCTTTATTTCTTTGTTTTGCTTCTTTAGCATTCAGTTTTTGGTTGGTCTTGGTTTTTTTGTTTTGCATTTTTAAATAGTGTTGATCATGATAATTAATCAGTTTCTCATTTAAGATCGCTTGTTTTTCTTGAATACTTTTTGCTTGAATTTGTTTTTTCTCAAATGCTTGAATAATTTTCTGGGTTTTTCTTGGTCAAGTTGTTTTATCACCTAACTGGTTTTCTTGATAAGCCTCTAAAATAGCATTTTGTTTGTCTTCTTGTTTATACTCAAAATTTCTCGCAAAGGTGGAGATAAAAAGTCCAAGCACAATGCCTAACAAACCAAACATAATTGCCAGAATAAAACGAATTAACAATTTGATAATTGTTTTATCAAATTGTCAGGCATCTAATCAAGTTTGATTAACAATGATCGAACTTAATAAAAATGTTAAACCAACAACAAAAGTAAAACCATCTGCTTTTTGCCATTTAAAAATTCAAGTGATCAAAGTTAATAGTAAAGCCAGTAAAATATATCCTAAACAAATAAGAACTAAATAACCAAGTTTTGGTTCAGGAATTCAATGATAGATATTTAAAGATAAATTTTTAAAATCAGCTAATAAGAAAAACCAAATAAAGAGAAATGGCACAATTGCAAAAAGTAATTGAAAAAGTGCACTAATTCAAAAGTTAGTTCTTGATAAATTAAATGACCGGATAGTATTTACTTTTTGCTTGCTCTCACTCATGTTTTCCTTTTTAATCATTATTTAATTTTATTATTTTTTTCATAAAAAAAATACCCTAATTGGTATTTGTTTGTTTTATAATGGAGCAGGTGAAGGGAATCGAACCCTCACAGTCAGCTTGGAAGGCTGAAGTTCTACCATTAAACTACACCTGCATGATTACTCTATAAATAATAAATAATTATTTATAGAGTGTCAAGTTATTATTTTCTAATTCCTAGTTTTTCAATAATATCTTTGTAACGTTTAACATCGTTACGAGTTAAATATTCTAATAAGTGACGACGTTGAGCAACTTTTTTTAATAAAGTACGACGAGTTGGAACATCTTTAGTATGAATTTTTAAGTGTTCAGTCATATTTTTAATATCTTCAGTTAAGATTGCGATTTGTACTTCAGACAAACCAGTGTTTTTTTCAGTGCCACCGAATTCTTTAATTAATTCAGCTTTTCTTGCTTTTGAAACCATATTTTCCCCTTCTTGTGATTTAAAACGTTTATCTAAGTAATATTTGGGGTCAAATGAGAACTCAGGTAAACAATCATCCTATATATAATAACATAGTTAATCACTAAATTATCACTATTTTTGACAAATTATTTGCCATTTTTTAGTAATTAATTCTCGTGAATTTAAATTCTCGAGAATTAATTTTTGTTCTTCAATAATTAACTCTTTAATTTCATCTTGATCATTAATAATTTCATAAATGCCATTTGGTAAATTTAACTCTGGATATTTTATTTTCACTTGTTTATTTTTAATCACAAATTCAATTTCTAATCTGCGTTTTAAATCTTTATTTACTTTTTTAATCTCACCATCAAGCACTAATTGACGTAATTTACCAGAACTAATTTTGTTATGACGTTTAAAGACAATCACTTTTTCTTTAGAAAAATGTTCAATTAAAAGTTTAACATCTCCCATTGCTTTTGACCCAAAACGAAAATCTTCACCAACCACTAAAATGTCAGCTTGAATCACATTTTTCAATCAGTGAATAAAATCTAAAGAATGATAATTAGTTAAAGCTTGATTGACTTTTAATTCCAGGTAAGCACTTGGTTGATATTGGGCAATCAAAGCTTGTTTAGTGGCTGGGGAAATCAAATCTTGACTTGTTTTTTGTAAAAAAGCCGAAATCTTTTGGTCAAAAGTAATGAAAACAAATGGTTGATTTTTTTTAAGTGCCAGATTTTTTGCTTGGTTCAGAATTTGTTGATGATATTTATGGACACCATCAAAATAACCAATAACAACCACACTGTTTTTAAAATCATCTCATTGTTGTAAATTTTGAATTGTATCTTGGATAATTTGCATTAATTATTTAACCCACCTCTTCTTGATTTATAAATCGGAAATTGATCAAGTTCATAAATTGCCACTAGTTCATCATTTTCATTAGCAATGAAAATGATTGGTTCTGGAGTTGGCAAATCTAAGCTAACTTTTTTTCCTTGTTCAAATAAAATTGTATTTTGAAATTTAATAATTGGTTTTTGGGCAATTTGGATTGCCTTGTTTAAAGGAATAATATCTTGTGCTGTGATTTCAGCTATTTTTTTCGCATAGTCCAAATTAAAAGATCCCGATGAGATTCTTCTTAATTTTGAAACAAAACCAATGGTTTTTAATTGTTTAGCAAAATCAAGCGCTAAACTACGAATATAAGTCCCTTTACTTACATCAACAACCAATTTAATTTTATCATTTTCAAACTCTAATAATTGCATTGAGTTAATGGTAATTGTGCGTGATTTAATTGTCACTGCTTCTTTTTTTAAAGCATATTCATAAAGTTTTTGCCCATCAACTTTAATCGCTGAATAAATTGGGGGAACTTGGTCATAAGTTAAACCTGAAAAATATTGCACTGCTTTTTGAACTTCTGCTAAACTAATTGTGAATGGTTCTTGTTGTTCAATCACTTCACCTTCAGCATCTAATGTAGAAGTGGTTGAAAATAATTGAATTGTAAATTGATAACTTTTTTGATCATTTAATAAGTAATCACTAACTTTAGTTCCATTTCCAATTAAAGCAATTAAAACACCACTAGCAAGTGGGTCCAATGTGCCAGCATGACCAATTTTTTTAATATTTAATTTACGTTTTAATTGCTGAATAACTTTATTGGAACTCAAATTTAGTTCTTTATCAATAACAATAATTCCGTCTTTCATAAGTTTCTTTCTATCAAAAAAGTCCAACTGGACTTTTTTGAGTTCTAGTTTTTATTTACTTTTTTTAAAATTTCTTCAATATGATTAGCATTTGCTAAGGAAGTATCATAAACAAATTGTAGTTCTGGTACGGCGCGCACTTGAATTTTACCAGCTAAAAGATGACGAATTTTTTTATGATTAATGGCTAATTCTTCAGCCACACTCGCTTCATTAATACTTGGATCAAAAGCAATAAATGAATAGAAAATTTTGGCATTTTCATTATCTTTGGATAATCTCACTTCACTAATTGAAATTGCATTTAAGCATTTATTTTGAAACTCTCTTGTTAAAATTAAAGTTAATTCACGTAAAATAGTTGATTCTTTACGAGCTGATATTTTGTTAAATCCCATATGATTTACCTTCTTTCATTCTCACTAATATTATAACTAATTTAGCTTTGTTTAACTTCTTTAACAGCGTATGCTTCAACAACATCGCCTTCTTTAAGGTCTTTGAAGTTTTTAATTGTCATTCCACCTTCAGAATCAATTTTAGCTTCTTTAATATCATCTTTTTGATGTTTTAAAGTTAAAATTTCACTAGTGTATATCACCACTCCATTACGAATGACACGGATTTTAGCATTTCTTGGAATTGAACCACTGACCACATGGAACCCACCAATCACACCAATATCTGTATGTCTAAATAAGGCACGAATTTCAGCTTGTCCTAAAATTTGTTCTTCAAAAACTGGATCAAGCATTCCTTTAGCAGCAGCTTCAAGTTCTTCAATTAGTTTATAAATAACGTTATGTAAACGAATTTCCACACCATCTTCTTCTGCTTTTTTATGCACCACAGCACTTGGGCGGACATTAAATCCATAAACTAAAGCTTGTCCAGCTGCTGCTAAGGTAATATCTGAATTGGAAATCGCCCCAACACTGGCACGAATAATGTTAATTCTCACACCATTAATATCTAATTTTGCTAATGATGATTTTAAAGCTTCGACACTTCCTTGTGTGTCAGCTTTAATAATTAAGTTGACCAATTTTAATTCCCCATCATCAATATGCGTTTTAATTGAATCTAAAGTAAATGATTGTTTGTTTGAACGTTCCATTGCTAAATGTTTTTCGTATTGTGCTTCAGCAATTGAACGCGCAACTGTTGCATCATTCATGACTAAGAATTTATCTCCCGCATTTGGCACTTCATTTAAACCAATAATCACAACTGGTTGTGAAGGCACGGCCGTTTTTAATTTGCGACCATTTTCATTTTCCATATCTTTAATTGTTCCATAAGTTGGTCCAGCAATCACGACATCACGAATATTTAAAGTTCCTTGTTGAATTAAAACTGACGCAACTGGTCCTTTTGATTTATCTAAGTGGGCTTCTAAAACAATTCCACTAGCAAACTTATTCGGATTAGCTTTGTAATCACGTAGTTCAGCAATGAATAAGATAGTTTCTTGTAAGTCATCTAAACCTTGTTTTTGCTTAGCTGAACCATAAATGAATGGAACATCGCCACCAAATTCTTCAGCTAAAATGCCATGTTGCATTAATTCAGTTTTGACACGTTCGGGATTGGCATCTGGTTTATCCATTTTGTTCACAAAAACAATGATTGGAACATTGGCATGTTTAGCATGGTCAATCGCTTCTTCAGTTTGTGGCATCACTCCATCATCAGCTGCCACAATCAAAATAACAATATCAGTGACATTTGCTCCACGACTTCTCATTTCTGTAAATGCTTCGTGACCTGGTGTATCAATGAAAGTAATTTTTTTACCACTTTTACTTGTCACTTGGTAAGCCCCAATCGCTTGAGTAATTCCCCCAGCTTCTCCAGAAACCACATTAGAATCACGCATCGAATCTAATAATGTAGTTTTCCCATGATCAACGTGTCCCATAATTGTCACAACTGGGGGGCGAGTTATTAAATCTTCTGGTTTGTCAACTTCTTGCAGTTGTTCAAAAATATTTTCTTTAGTTAAAACATTTTCTTTTTTAAAGTCAAAACCAAAATGTAAAGCCAGCTCCCCCATTTGGTCTTCATTTAAGGTGGTGTTTTGGTTTAACATCATTCCTTGAGCAAAATAATATTTAATGATTTCTGTAGTTGGTTTTTGAATTTCTTTAGCAAATTCAAAAATAGTTAAAGGTTTTGTATAGACAAAAACACCATTAATTAACCCCGTTTCAACAGTTTCTTTCAACTGTTGTTTAATGTTTTTTGTGTGTTGCTGAGCACGTTTTTTTTGTGCCAACTTGTTGTTTTTATTGTGATTATGATTGGTGTTTTTTGCCATATTCCTACTCCTTTTCTTTACTTTGTTTTAATAGTGTAATAATATTTTTGTCTTTAATACCAATAGCAACAACTTTTTTTAAACCTGTTGCTTGTGATAATTCTTCGATACTCATCATATCTGTTCATTGCTCAATATTGTAAAAATTGCTTTTATCAATAAATTTCTTTTTTTGGGTTTCGCCCATATCTGTTGCGATAATTACAAGATTAACTTGGTTATTTTTGATTGCTTCGATTAAACGAAACCCAAAAACAATTTTCCCTGACCTTCTGGCTAGTCCTAAACCATTAATTAATTTCTTGTTATTCATCTAATAATCCTAAAAGTTTATCATAAATTGCTTCATCAATTTTAGTTTTTAAACTACGAGCCAGACCATTATGTTTTTTCACAGCGATAATCGCTTCGTAACTTTTTTGCATGTAAGCACCACGACCCGACATCTTTTGATCAAGGTCAATGATGATTTGGTTGTCTTTGGTTTTAACAATACGAATCAAGTTTTGGCGATCAATTAATGTTTTAGAAAATAAATCTTTACGCAGATTCTTAGTTGTAATATTTGTCATAACTTTCATCTTCAAAATCTTCATCATCTTCATCATCGATGACATTTTCATCTTCTTCTAAATTATTAAATGCTTCAATGTTTTCACGAATTTCATCCAACTCTAATGTTGGTGTTGCAAAATCAATGTTTTCTTCAAAATCATCTTCTTGTTTTGATAATTGATCAATTGCTTGAATTTCTTTAATTTCTTCTTGTAAAGCTAATAACTCATCTTCATTAATCAAGTTGTAATTATTTTGGAAACTATTTAAACTATTGTCATTATTTTTGTAGTTGTTATTACGATATTCATTGTTTCTAAAATTATTGTTACGTGGTTGGTCTTGGTAACGAGTAAATGGTTTGTTAGCCATTGGTTGACGACGACGCATGGTGCTTTCAATAAATTCAGGACTAGTTAATTCAGTTAAAGTAATGTTTCCATTTCAATTAATATCAATTGAAAATTGTTGTGCATCATCATATGAGTATATATTGATACGTTTACGGATTAAGTTAGCCACTAATCTCGCAGCCACTCCTTTTTTTCCAATCGCTAATGATAATTGTTCGTTGGGAACCACAATATCGATTTCTTCAGTACCTTCGACAAAGTTAATAGAAATCACACGCACTGGAGCCATTGTTTCTATAATGAATCGAGTTAAATCTTCATCTCATTTAATAATATCAATACGTTCATCTTTTAACGCTTTTCTAACAGCATCAATTCTGGCAGAATTTTCCCCAATAATTGATCCTTTGGGATCAATTGCTTGGTCGTGAGACATGACAGCCACTTTCGCTCTAACTCCTGGTTCACGACTAATTGCTTTAATTTCAATTAAACCATTTCTAATCTCTGGCACTTCTCTAACTAATAATTTCTCAAGAAAAGCAGGGGTTGTTCTTGAAACTTTAATTTGTGAAAATTTGTCTTCTTTAGCAACTTCTTCAATATAAACATCAATAATTTGGTTCACTTCAAATTTTTCCCCAGGAATCACTTTTTGTTTTCATAATGAAGCTTGTGCACCATTAATGTCTAATAAATAAGAATTTCCTTGTTCATTCATCCCAGTAACTTTAGCTGGTGAAATGGTGTGTTCTAAATCAATAAATTTTGAGTAAACATTAGCACGTTCTGCTCCTTTAATTTTTTGTTGCAAAATTTGACGCACTTGAATAACTGCTAAACGAGAAAATTCTTCACCAAAATGCACTTCTTTTTTCACAATGTCACCAATTTTAAAATCTTTGTTGATTTTATGAGCATCTTCTAAACTGATTTCTAATCAGTCATCTTCAACTTTTTGAACAACTTCTAAAAGTTGAAACATTTTTAATGTTCCTGCTTGTTCATCGATTTGCACATCAACATTTGCTTCAGTGTCAAAAAACCTTTCATAGGCTTTTTTAAATCCTTCTTTAATTCCTTGTAATACAACTTCTTTTTCAATTTTTTTTTCAGTCGCAATTTCGTTAATTGCTGCTAATAATACTGCTCCGTTAATCATTTTCTCTTCTCCTCTTAAAATTTAACCGCATATCTTGCTTGCTTGATTATTGGTCAAGTGAAAGCAAGTTTCTTTTTTTGCCCTTTGACAAAAAACTCAATATCAAATGTTTTTGTTTCCTGCTCATAGCCAGTTAGTGTGCCATCTGTTTTTTGAATTTTATTTATTGGGTCATGAAACTCAACATGAATATATTGACCAATCGCTTTAATTAATTCATCTTCATTGCGAATTGCTTTTTCAATCCCTGCACTAGCAACCTCTAATAAATATTGATCATCAATTTCTGGAATATCATCCATCATATTG
Source organism: Williamsoniiplasma lucivorax ATCC 49196 (assembly GCF_000518285.1). Taxonomy (GTDB): domain Bacteria; phylum Bacillota_I; class Bacilli_A; order Mycoplasmatales; family Mycoplasmataceae; genus Williamsoniiplasma; species Williamsoniiplasma lucivorax. The sequence continues at coordinate 63,529 of NZ_JADH01000001.1, forward strand.
GATAATGCTTCATTGACCAAAAGTAATGTATCAAAACTTAATGCTTTATTTGCTTCTGTTTTATCCTCAACTAAAATTTGAATCACATCACTATCAAACTCTTGGAAATTATTAATTTCATACACTTTTAAGTGGTGTTGATCTAAAATCTGATTTGCTAAATCTGTAATTTGTGTTTTAAAGCTGGTAAAGTTTTTCATAGTCCCCCTAAATTTAAATAAGAAAGCAAGCGGTGACGCTTGCTAATTTTTTTACTAACTTGCATATACATAATAACATATTTCAAACGAATATGTTTTTAAAACTAAGAAAAATTAAAATAAAAAACCAACACAGAATATTATTGGTTTTTATCAACTAACCTTTAATTTTTAGGGCAATAGTCGCATAAACTTTTTGCAAGTTTTGTTTAGTCACAATTTTTTTAATACCTAAAATTTCTTCATGAATATCAAATTTTAATTTTTCAGTGCCTTGGTTGGCATAAATTGGTCTAGCAAAAAACATCATTGTGTAGCAAAGTGGAAAGAGAATTCAACTAAACCCAAAAATCATAATAAAGTATTGTGCTAATAAATTAAGATATCCTAAGCCAAGATTATCAAAAATAAATTTATAAATATAATTTTTCCCTCAATGACCATTTGGTTTTGTTCCAACTGGTAAAGATTCTAAGGGATTAGTTCCGACTGGAATATAAGCCATATTTCAAACCATCACAAATGTTAAAAGTAAAACCGAGAAAATGGCTGAACGACGAATTGATTGTCAGCTTAAACGAGCGCCTGTGAAATCATATAAATAAATATATAAATAACTAACAATAATTCCTAAATGCGCAAAGTAATAATTTCAATATCTAAAATGATCAAAACCAAATTCTTTGGCAGTTCCAACGAAACCACCTCCAATAGCTAAAATAGGACCAACCATCACTAGTGGCATAAATAAATCGATTTGTAGTTTAGTTGGGCAAGCCATTAGGATTACAGCACTTCAAGCAAGGATGTAGCACAATTCCCAATCGAAAGTGATGTTTTCAAAAATAACAATATAAATTTGGTTACCAAGCATTCAAGCAAAAAGGATAATTCGCACTCAATAAGTTTTGGTTGTTTTTGCTCAAAATTTATGAAAAACAAACATACTAGTTATAACTAGTATGCTCACAATCATTCCAACAAGATACTCTGCAATATGACTCATTTTTTTAAAACCCTCCATTTTATTTTAAGAAATAACTAATATTTTTATAAAGTATTTTGTTTTCTTTTTCAATAAGTAAAATTAAAAAGTTATTCTGGGATGACTAATTGTAAAATAAAAATGTTCTAAAATAAAACAGCATTGGTGAGTTTTTAGAATAAATTTTTAAAGTAATTGTAGGACCTAAAAAGTTATGAAAAATGATTTTTGTTTCTATGATAAAAAGAATAGAACATCAAAAGCACCATCTTGAAAATAGAAAGTGAAAATAAATTCTAGATAACTTAAGTAATTTTCATTTATAATTTAAGAAGAAATTAAAAACTTAAGATTCTTATATGGGGTTATATGGAAAAGCATGATTTTTGAAAAATTACTATTAAAAAAGAAATAGTTTCATTGACAAAAAAGATAGTATATTGAGTTGATGTCCTTATACTAGCTTGTTTTGGTATTATTTTACCTATTTTATTGTTTATATTTGGTGATAAAGTAAAGGCACCAACAGGCATCTTAATAATTTGTTTAAGTTCTTTTTTCTTAATATATTCATTGCAAAGATTAACCCAATTATTTCTTGGACGTAAAATCATAAAAAAGATCTCAAGTAAGATTATTAATAATAAATTTGTTGATTGAAAAAAAACAAGAAGCTATCTATTTGTTTTAAGTAATGAATATAAAAACATCAATTACAATATTCAAAAAATAATTAAAAGTAATGATTTTTGCAAAACTAAAAATGAAGAAACAGTTAAATTTGTTAATATAAAATATTTATCATTTGATTTCTTTGGTTTGTTAATTTTAATAATTTTGTTTATTTCACAATTGTTGATAAAAGAAAATTTTTGGCATTGACAATTAATTCTTTCCATTGTGATTTTAAATGTTTATATCATCTTTTGTTTACCATTTTTGATTATCAGGCAAATAGTTTTAAATAATAAAATTAAAAATTATTATTTGAGTCAAACAAATAAAGAACAATATCCGCCAACAAACAAATGATTGTTTTTAGATAAAATAAAAGAAAAAATTATAGAAATTAGATAAATTTTATTAAGACTAGATTATGTTAAAAACGACACCTTAAAAAATGAGATTGACCTCCGTGTAGAATTTAGTGAAGCATCAAATTTAACTTATCATTTTTTATGAAGACATCAGGTTTATAAAAGCAAATGACGTATAAAATTTGATAATTCAAACTAATTGTAGGACCAGTCCTTGTTTGTGAATTTATTAATTTTTTCTAAAAAGAGGCCAACAATTACACTGATTCATGTCAAAGGCGGGATTCGAACATAATTCTTCAACCAAATTTTTAAATAAGTGATTTAAACACTCTTTTTTAGAATAATATGGCAAGCATTTTAATTTTTTAGGGGAATTTAAAAACACATTCCAAGAATTCATAAATTCTTGGAATGTATCAAAATCTAAATGTATACTGCAATTATCGTAAATGGAACAATAAAATTTTAAAGTAGCATTCTTAAGTTAACATATTTTAATTTTAAATATTTGTTAATTTCCTTTTAAAATTGTCAGTATTTTTTTACCATTATTAGATAACTTTCAATGAAAAAGCAATTTAAATAATAAAATAAATAAAAATGTTATAGTACAAAAAAGAAATCATATTAAAGACACAAAAACAGTTCAATAAAGAAGGTCGTACCAAAAATGGTGTGAAGCTTTTGTATCTTCGTCTTCATCAAAAAATGAACGTGCAGTTAACAAAAAGAGTATAGGACTAGGCTTCATTTGCTTTTTTTGTTCATCAGAAGAAAGATCCTTTTCAAAATTGTTTGTAATATCTTTAAAAATTTCATAATAAGTTTCCTTGCTTATAAAAAGAGTGGAAATAATTCTAAAAGAAGAGATGTCTTCGCCTCTTTTTTTAAAGAAGGATGTTTTTAATAGAATGAATATAAGATCAGCCATAATAATTACCAATGAACAAAGAGATAAAAACAAAAATACTTGAGGAACAAATACTTCATTGTGTTTGATTCATAAAAAGGCTTCAATCCCACTAAAACTTAAAAATATTAAAAATGTTGCAAGTAAATAAATTTTAGTTAGTTTTTTGAATTTTTCAAATTTAGGAATAATTTTTTCAAAATTGTTTTTGACAGATTTCATAATATGCATTTTCTCCCTTCTGATTATTAATATTTGATCCAAATATTATCTTTATTTTAATCAAATACATGCCCAAAACTTAAAAATTTATAATTATTAGTAGTAGACTCAATTGGATATTTTGATAAAATGTCTTTTGTTTTTGGACTAATTGCATCATTAAATTCTTGTTTGTTATTTTGGTAAATCTTAGCTTTATTTTTGGTATATTTTAAATTTTCAGATACAAATAAAATTTTTGCTATTGGTGTGCTTTTTTTATTAATGTTGGGTTTTAACTCTAATGTGGTTTTTTCTAAAAAATTTGCAGATCAATCTAAATCATAATCTCCACTTTTATCATTGTCAACAGGCCCATAAAATGTTCCTGTTCATGTTCCCTTAACTGCTAATGTTGCTGTAAAAAATGTTAATTTTTTGTTTTTATCAATATTGTGCTCTACTGTTTTTTGATTTGTATAAGTTAATCATGGAATTCATTTTCTAAATTTTGCTGTGGAGTGTGATGTAATAGATTTTAAATTTCAAAGAGGATTTTTAACCTCATCAAAAATAATAACAGCTCTATCTTTTACACTAGTACCTCCAAATGTTGAATTTCATTTTCCCCAGAATCCATTTTCAAAACCTTTCATAAAAAATTCAAAATATCGATCTCAAATGTCTTCATTATATTCTTCTGTTAAAACTTTTTTATTTTCAAATAAAATTTTACGTAATTTATCATATTGCAAAATTGATTTTATTATTCCTGTAAGAGATGATCAACCAAGTATTTTTTTTAAAGGGGTACTAACAGCATTATTTATCACTGATTTTATTATCATTTTAGTAATTGTATCAGGTATTTTTATGCCAATACTTAACAATGCTTTTGTGACTATCGGTACCACCATAGGTAATGCCAGATCTTTTATTGGTCCTAGAGCTTTAGATACAGTTAATATGAAAAGCGTTTCCATTCCCATTAATATAAAGTCATCTGATGGAGAATATACTTGACTAAATCCATTTATTGATTGATAAAAATAATTTGGTTTATCTTCTTCTCGGATAGGTTTTTCATATTGTTTTCATGCATAATTTGAAAGATATTGTTTTTCTTCATCTTTTGAAGATTCTATTTTATATAAAAACAACTCACTCATTTTACTTTTAAATTTATTGTCATAATGCAATGTATTAATGTGTAAGTATTTATTAATAAATTTTACTTCTTCATCAAAATTATAATCATTGTTTTGCATTTCGTTTAATTCAGTATCAATAAAAGAATAGATTTCATTTTCAATTTTATCCCTATCATATACATATATTCTTTGTGTTCCTACATTATTTTTGATGTCAAATAATTCAATATGATTGTTAGATTTTTCTTCCAAAGTAGATTTTGTTGATAAACTTCTTTTTTTAAAAAGTTTTTTCTTATACTTATCAATATTTATATTATATTTTTGCTTATCTGTTTTAGATATTTTAATTGCGTTCTTTTCTAAATTGTCTTCAATTGCTTGTATTTTTTCATCTTGTATTTTTGATACAACCTTACTACTAGAAACACAAACTAAACTAGTTGACCCCATTAAAGTCAAAGACAATAGTGAGATTAATAATTTTTTCATATAAACTTCTCCTTTTGCATATTATTATTTATAAATATAAAAATGTTAATCACCGACTTTTTACCTTAACTTTTGAATATAAAAATATTCTAAGAAATAATAAAATATAATGATTTTTAATAGGTATTTTTTGCTCTTCAATATTAAAAATAATTATTGATAAAATGTTGAATCGAAGTTCCATATGATGCCTCCTATAATTATTATATTTATTAAATTTTTCAAATTAGAATTACTAACCAAATGAAAGTACTTTCTATTTAGCAAAGATATTCCTATGTTTACACTTTACATTTTTGATCTTTATTTTCACCAATAAGTAAATGGATGTAATCCAAATTAAATTGTAATTTCCTAAGTTTAATGTTCATCTTTCCATTTTTCTTGATAAAAAATCAGAATCCGATAACATAAGTGTATTCATTTAGAGTACAAATAATTGGCTTTTTCAATTATTGTTATAATTGAAAATATGTTGTGCATTTCATAGTTTAACAAACTTTGCAAAGCTTGATACAAAATGCTCTATAGAATCATAAATGTTGCCAAAAAGTAAAAAAAATATTTCTAACTCAGCCATTTAATAATTCTGTTGGAGCATTGTGTTTGCAACTAGCATTTAACATTGAATGTGGGGTATTATACAGTTTCTTTAACCCCAGAAGGCCAACGAGCTTTAAAGGAAAATAATAAAAAATGGTTTCTTTCTCAACCCGACGTAACCGAAGCAAATTTGGCAGAATTTCAAATAGCAGGGAAGCTTAAAGTTTATTTTGTTTTTCAAGAATTAACAATTTCCTAATTTTTTTTAAAGTATATACCCTTAACAAGGTTTGGTGTATACTAAAATTAATCAAAGGTGACTTTGGTGCTCAAGTATGTAGGCAAGTGCCTCTCTAAAAAAAGAGCTTATGCTCTTTTTTTAGTTCTTAAATTAATTTATGATAAGAAAAGAAACATGAGGATAATATGACTGCCAAAATTGGGGAAATCTACATGGGTTGATCAGAAGCACCTGGAGATTTATTATAAAGATAATGGAAAATATAAATTTAGGCCCTTAATCATTGAGAAAGTATACCCAGAGGAAAAATTAGTTAGAGTGGGATTATCTTCAACACAATTACAATCAAAATACATATTTGAAATAAATATTCCCGAAAAAAAATTACATTTTACATTTGATAAATATGAAATTATGATTATTTCTGAAATAAACTTGAAAAAAAAGTTATTAGATTTACGTGAATATCTTAAAATCTATAAAATGTTTGAACAATTAAAACAATCTCATGAACATGCATGAAAACAAGAAAAAACTAAATTAGCTTTTGAACAAACCATTATCATAGGTCAATATGCCTTACTTTCACCCAAAGCACAAGAATACGAAAGAACAATAAACCAATTCTCGCTTAAAGAACAAGCACATAGAATAAAATGTAAAAAGGAAAGAATGAAACTCATTGAACAAATGAACCAAAACAAAATTGTGAACATAGAAAAAAAATCTTTATATAAAACAAAAGGGGAACAAGAATTTAATTCAACAAAATTCTTGAATGAAGCAGATAAAATTCTCAAACCTAATAAGCAAGAATCAGAAACCCAAAAATAAACAAAATCCAGAAAGAGATAACAACCAAAAACTAAAGCTTATTTTTTGCTCAAGATTTTGAGTTATATAATTACTTTTAAGTATCAAACCAAAACTAAATATATAACTTGGATCGATTAATACCGATTTTTTATTTTTTACAACCTACATAGTACATACTAAACACTACATACTACATAGGTTATTTAGTATAGTCAATTTTGAGGTATCAAAAAATGTGAATTAATGAAAAACTCGAATATAAAAAAATTCTAGACCAAAAGAAATTGGAACTAGAAGAATTAGATTATAAGTTATTAAAAAATAGAGATAAAAAAAGATACATACTAATAAAAGTTGCACCAAGAACAATCTCTACAAAATTTGGAACCTTAACATTTAATAGACGTATCTATATGGATAATACTAAATCTGTGTTTATATTTCATGTTGTTTCCTTGTTTGTGAAAGAATCATTATTGTTTTGAAAATAAACTTACGTTATGTTTTATTGTTTTTGTCGAGAGAATTTTAAAAGGTTTTTAAAATTCTTTTTGGTTAAATGTTTTTTAATGCCTAAAACTTCATCATGAATGTTGAACTTAAGTTTTTCAGTGCCTTTATAAGCATAAATTGGTCTGGCAAAAAAGATCGCTGTTCAACAAAGCACAAGAATGGCTGGCCCAAAAACAAACATCATTAAAAAGTATTGGACTAGTAAACTTAAATAGCCAAGACCAATGTTACCAAAAATATGTTTATAAGTATCATTTGATCCTCATCAAGTAGCAACATCTTCACCAACTGGCACTGGTTTTAAAGGGTTATGTCCAGCTGGAACATGGGCCATATTTCAAACCATAATAAAAGTTAATAAACAAACTGCAAATAAGCCAGATCTTTTGAGCATTTTTCAATTTAAACAGGCACCGGTAAAATCAAATAAATAAATATATAAATAACCAACCATAATTCCTAAATGGGCAAAATAATAATTTCAATATCTAAAATGTGCAAAACCAGCATCAGCAGGAGCAGCAACAATCCCTCCTGCAATCGATAGGACAGGACCAACCATCACTAATGGAAGGAAAAGTTCCACTTGTAATTTATTGGGGATAAACATCAACACAACAGTGGACCAAGCTAAAATATGACAAATTTCAAAATTAATTCAATGACCTTCATAAGTTCCTAATCAAATTTGATTCCCAATCATCCAACCAGCAACAATGATTCTCACTCAATAGGTTTTGGTTGTTTTTGCTCAGAATTTATGAAAAATAAAAAAGCTGGCAATGACCAAGATACTCACACCAAAACCAAAAAGATATTCTAAAATTTGCATAACTTAACTCCTTATGATGTCATTGCTATTTTAATAACTTTATTAAGTTTATATAAAACTATGAGAAAAGCAATGATGAAGATAAAGAAGACAATTTTCAAAAACCTGTGTATAACTTTTGGTTTTGATATTTAAAAAAAGTTTATAAGTGGAAATGTGGGAAAATGTTATTGAAATAAAAACAGAAAGATAGTCCAGGGAATTTGGTTTAAAGCCAAAACTGTACCAGCAACTGTAAAGAGGATTGATTATCAAAACCATTGGGCAACCGAGAAGGTGATAATCGAAGTGAATCTGAGTCAGGATACCTACTACTTTTCTCAATTATTCTTTTTCCTGGTCAGAAAAAGTTGGTTAAATCACCTTTTGCCAAATACGACCACGATTTACTTGCTAGCTAAATCGTGTTTTTATTTCAAAAACTAATTTTTAGCAAAATACATTTAGGAATCACTAAAAGTTTTTGTTATCGAAAAAAATGAAAATTTGGCACAAATTTTCTAAATAAACATCAAGGAGAGAGTATGAAAAACAATAAGAAAAACCAATACTATGAAGAGTCGGTTTCCCCATTAGCATATGCACTAAATGGTTTTGAAGGGAACATTCGTTCAGTCAATTGAAATGTAATTAATGATCCCAAAGATTTAGAAGTCTGAAATCGGATTACCCAAAATTTTTGATTGCCAGAAAAAATTCCTGTATCAAATGATTTACCATCATGAAAAACCTTACCCCAAGAATGACAAGATTTGGTGACCAGAACTTTTACTGGTCTCACCTTATTAGACACTGTCCAAGCAACAATTGGTGATACTAGCCAAATGGAAAATGCTTTAACTGATCATGAGCAAGTGATTTATACCAATTTTGCTTTTATGGTTGGAGTTCATGCTCGTAGTTATGGAACAATTTTCTCAACATTATGTTCAAGTGAACAAATTGAAGAAGCTCATGAATGAGTGGTTGGGTGTGAAGCTTTGCAAAAACGTGCTAAAGCTTTAATTCCTTATTATGTTGGCAATGATCCATTAAAATCAAAAGTTGCTGCTGCTTTAATGCCTGGGTTCTTATTATATGGCGGGTTTTATTTACCATTCTATTTATCAGCTCGTGCAAAATTACCAAATACTTCTGATATTGTACGTTTAATTTTGCGTGATAAAGTGATTCATAATTATTATAGCGGGTATAAGTACCAGCAAAAATTAAAACTCCTATCACTCCAAAAACAAGCCGATATGAAAAAATTTGTTTTTGATTTAATGTATGAATTGATTGATTTAGAAAAAACTTATTTAAGAGAGTTGTATGCTGGGTTTGATATTGTTGATGATGCAATTAAATTTAGTTTATATAATGCTGGTAAGTTCTTACAAAATTTAGGTTATGATTCACCTTTTTCAGAAGAAGAAACCACAATTAAATCAGAAATTTTTGCCCAATTATCAGCCAGAGCTGATGAAAATCATGATTTCTTTTCTGGAAATGGTTCAAGTTATATCATGGGTGTTAACGAAGAAACCGAAGATGAAGATTGAGAGTTTTAAAAACCATGCACAAAGACGTCATTAAAGTCGACGCTCAAGATATCGTAAAACCAACTGGTGAAATCTGCGTCGTTTATTTTTCATCACCCTCAAATAACACCCATCGTTTTATACAAAAATTAAATTTTACTAATTTACGTATTCCCTTTGAAGAGGATGAACAACTTTTAGTTGCACAAGATTATATTCTAATTTGCCCCACTTATAGTGGGGGAGGCGAGCATACTAGTGGAGCCGTGCCCAAACAAGTAGTTAAATTTTTAAACCAAAAACAAAATCGTGATTATTGTCGCGGAGTGATCGCATCGGGTAATACTAATTTTGGTAATACCTTTGCCATTGCTGGACCAATTTTGTCTAAAAAATTAAATGTTCCTTTACTCTATCAATTTGAGCTTTTAGGAACAAAAGAAGATGTTGAGAAAATCCAAAATATTATTAAGAATTTCTGAAAGAAAGAAGGAGAAGAAAATGGAAAAAACAACTAATGCATTATTTCAAAATGATGAATATATTAATTTAAATGCTAAATCAAAAGTGTTTTCAAGTAGTCAAACAAATTATCACTTAGATCAAGAAGCAGCAATTTTATATCGCCAAAATCATGCTAATCCAAAAATGATGGAATTTAAAAACTTTGCTGAGCGTATGCATTTTCTGGTGGAAAATGCATACTATGAAAAAGACTTAATTGAGAAATATACAATTGAAGATTTAGAAAGTTTAACTGAATACGCTTTAAGTTTTAATCATAAGTTTCCAAGTTTTATGGGAATTTTAAAGTTTTATAATGCTTATGCTTTGAAAACTTTTGATAACAAATATTTCTTAGAACATTATGAAGATCGGGTTGTAATGAATGCTCTTTTATTTGGTGATGGCAATGTCAATATCGCTGAAAAAATGATTAAAGAAATGATGTTAGGGCGTTATCAACCAGCCACTCCAACATTTTTAAATGCCGGTAAAAAACAACGTGGCGAATATACAAGTTGTTATTTATTACGTGTTGAAGATAATATGGAGTCAATCGGAAGAGCTATTGCCACTTCTCTCCAATTATCAAAACGTGGGGGCGGAGTTGCTTTATGTTTGACTAACTTAAGAGAATTCGGTGCTCCTATTAAAAACATCGAACATCAAGCAACTGGAATTGTACCGATTATGAAATTATTAGAAGATAGTTTTTCATATGCTAACCAATTAGGACAACGTCAAGGAGCTGGGGCTGTTTATTTATCTGCTCATCACCCAGAAATCTTAACTTTCTTAGATACTAAACGGGAAAATGCTGATGAAAAAATTCGGATTAAATCTTTATCACTTGGTGTTGTTGTTCCAGATATCACATTTGAATTAGCTAAACACAATAAAGAAATGGCTTTGTTTAGTCCATATGATGTTTTTAAAGTTTATGGTAAACCATTAAGTGATATTGCAATTACTAAAGAATATGACAAAATGGTCCACAATCCAGCGATTAAAAAAACTTATATTAATGCCAGAAAACTATTTCAAATGATTGCCGAATTACATTTTGAAAGTGGTTATCCATATTTATTATTTGATGATACTGTCAATAATCGTAATGCTCACCCAAATCGTATTATAATGTCAAATTTATGTACTGAAATTGCCCAATCTTCTACTCCAAGTGAGTTCAATGATGATTTAACTTTTGCCAAAATTGGCGAAGATATTTGTTGTAATTTAGGCAGCTTAAATATTGATAAAGCGATGAAAGCAGAAACTGATTTTGAAGAAATGATTTATCATGCTGTTTATGCTTTGGATCATATTTCTCGTAAAACTAATTTACAATCAGCTCCCAGTGTTGAAAAAGGTAATCAAAATAACCATGCTATTGGATTGGGGGCAATGAATTTACATGGGTTTTTAGCAACTCATAAAATTTATTACAACTCACAAGAAGCAATTGATTTTACCAACATGTTTTTTTATACAATGGCTTATTATGCTTTTAAAGCTTCGAATAAATTAGCCAATCTTTATGGAACATTTCATAACTTTGAACAAACCAAATTTGCTGATGGTTCATATTTTGATAAATATACGCAATGTGAAGCCAATAAATGAACTTTTGCGACTGCAAAAATTCAAGAAATCTTTGCCCAATATCAAATTACTCTGCCAACTCAAGAAGATTGAATTGAATTGGTGGTTAAAATTAAGCAAACTGGTTTGGCCAATTCACACTTAATGGCAATTGCTCCCACTGGATCAATTAGTTATTTATCAAGTTGTACACCAAGTTTACAACCAATTGTTTCTAGTGTCGAAGTCCGCAAAGAAGGCAAGATTGGGCGAGTTTATGTGCCAGCATATAACATCAATTTTGATAATATGGGATATTATGCTCTAGGGGCTTATGAATTAGGTCCAGAACCAATTATTGATATTGCAGCAGCTGCTCAACAACATATTGATCAAGCCATTTCTCTAACTTTATTTATGAATGATAATGTGACTACACGTGACTTAAATAAAGCTTATATTCGTGCCTTTACTAAAGGTTGTGCTGCACTTTATTATGTTCGTATTCGTCAAGATATTTTAGAAGATTCTGAAAACTACGAATGTGATTCATGTGTTATCTAATATTTTAAAAAAGCAAAGTTTTGCTTTTTTATTTTCTAGTTATCATGATTAATCATTTTGTGCTTGAGATAAAATAATAGTGAGGTGATATTATGCAAAAAATATATTTCGGAACTATGACCAAATTAGAAGAAACTTATGATGCAATGATCCAGGCTTTCAAAGCTGGTTATCAAATCTTTGATTTCGCTGATACTTATAGTAATCAACATGTGATTGGGCAAGCAATCACTGCTTGATTTAAAGATAATCCCCATTTAAAAAGAGAAGATTATTTTTTCCAATCAAAAATTTGAACAGAAGATATTGATAATCATTTAGTTGATCAAGAAGTTGAAAAAATCTTAAAAGATTTAAATTTAACTTACATTGATTCATTACTCTTGCATCGTCCATCAATGACAATGGCCAATTCAATTGCAGCTTATCAAAAATTGCTGGTGTGAAAAGCGAAGGGTAAAGTAAAACATGTTGGGGTTTCAAATTTTGAAAAAGAACAATTGATGTTGTTGTGAGCAACAACATCAGTCAAACCAGAATTCAATCAATTTGAAATGAGTGTTTTTAACCAAAGATGAGATCGCATTTTGTTTGCTCAAAAGTTCAAAATTGAAATTCAAGCTTATGGTTCTTTTAAGGGGATTAATGATTGTCCTGAACTAAGTGAAATTGCTCACAAGTATCATGCAACCAATGCTCAAGTTGTCATTGCTTGGTTAAAACATTATGATCTAGATGTCATTTTAAAATCAACTAATCCCGATCACATCAAAGAGAATCTCAAACCAATTGCTTTTCAATTAACAAATGCAGAATTAGAGATGATTAAAAAATTAAATCGTTTTGATAATTTTTATCCTGATAGCTTCACTTCAGATTTAGTAGAAGACTTTTATGCCAAAATTAAGCAAGAGTACAAATAAAGTGTTAACTAACACATCATCAAATGATGTGTTTTGTTTTTTTGTTGATCTTAATGGTTCTTTAAGTAAAAATACCACACAAAAAAATAAAAGGGGTTACTGTTTAAAACTAAAAAATACCTGAGGATTTTAGGTGTGAACCAACAAAACCAAGCAAGAAATTTATAAAATATAAGTGTGGTTTTCAAAAACTACACAGTCACAGCTTAAGCTAATTAAACTGTGAAACAGCAATAAGGAGGTATTGTATGTTAAAAAGAAAATTAGGCATTAGCATTTATCCAGAACATGCACCACTTGCAGAAATTTATGAATATTTAAAATTAGCACACAAATATGAATATGAAATTCTTTTTGTGAGTTTTGTGCATTTTGCTGAAGATAGTACAAAAGATAACACAATTCAAATCAATGAAACCATTCAAGCTATTAAATATGCACATGAATTAGGTTTTTATGTGATTACTGATATTAGTTTGCGTACTTTAAAAATGCTTGATATTAAAATCACTGATTTGAAAAAAATCAAAGAAATGGGAGTCGCTTGCATTCGCTTTGATTCACCAGCATCAGCGATGACACTGGCTAATTTAACCCACAATCAGTATGGTCTTGATGTGCAGTTGAATATGTCAGGTAATGATTATTTAGTTGATGATATTTTATCTTATCAACCAATTATCCCAAGATTAAGTGGTTGTCATAATTTTTATGCTCAAAAAAATACTGGTTTAACTTTTGATTTTTTTCAAAAATGTAATCAAAAATATATTACTAGAAAATTAGAAACCACTGCTTTTATTGGTTCGCATGTTGGTAATCAAGGTCCATCATCAACTAATAAAGACATGACAACACTAGAAGAGTTAAGATATTTATCTTGTGCTACGCAAGCTAAATTTCTTTTCTATACTAATGAAATTGATAATGTTATTTTTGGTAACGCTTTTGCGACTGAAGCAGAACTAAAAGCAGTTGCTGAAATTGATAAATATGAAATCATCTTAAAAGTTCATCCGTGTGATGATAATAGTGAAGTGGAAATGAAAATTTTAGATTTTAAAAAACATGCTAGAAGAGAAGAAAGCACAGATCTTTTGATTCGTTCAAGTATGTCGAGATATTACTTTAAAAAAGAAGCAATTAAACCAAAAAAAACACCAACAAAATTCAATCAAGGTGATGTTGTTGTGATTAATGAACAGGGGGGAAGTTATCAAGGAGAAATGCACATTATTTTACAAGATAATTATGAACACCAAGACAACTTCTATAATTTGATTGGCAAAATTGATCCAGATCAACTTCCTTTATTAAGATTTATTCATGGTTGATCAGCTTTCAAATTAGAAATTTCAAAAACTGAATCTTAATTAGATTTATCCACAATAAAAACCACAAAGTCATCAATTGCACAGCTTTGATATAAAATATTAGTGAGGTGATATTATGCAAAAAACATATTTCGGGACCATGACAAAACTAGAAGATACTTATGAAGCAGTGATGCATGCATTTCAAGCAGGTTATCAAAAATTCGATTTTGCCGAAGTCTATCATAACCAATCAGAAATTGGCAGAGCCATTACTGATTGGTTTAAACAAAACCCAAATCTTAAAAGAGAAAGCTATTTCTTTCAATCAAAAGTTTGGGTGGAAGACATTGATAAGCATGATGTTGACCAGGCCATTGAAAAAATTTTACAAGATTTAAAACTTGAATATATTGATTCTTTATTGGTTCATCGTCCATCATTCAATTTAGAAAATTCTCTAGAGGCTTATAAAAAACTTCTGGAATGAAAAGAAAAAGGGATTGTTAAACATGTCGGAGTTTCCAACTTTGAAAAAGAACAAATTCTTTATTTATGAGCAAGCACAACAGTCAAACCAGAATTCCATCAATTTGAATTAAATATTCATAACCAACGTTGAGATCGAATTTTATTTGCTCAAAAATATAACATTGAAATTCAAGCTTATGGTTCATTCAAGGGAGCTTATGATTCTGAAGAAATTAGTCAAATTGCTAAAAACCATAAAGCCACAAACAATCAAGTCATCTTAGCTTGATTGAACCACTATAAAATTAACCGTGTTTTAAAATCAACAAATTTTGCACACATGCAAGAAAATATAAAACCTCTTGATTTCAAATTAACTGAAGAAGAATTAGCAACTATGAAAAAATTAAATCGTTATGACAATTATTATACAGAAAGCGTCCCTTCTCCATTAGTCAAAACTTTTTATGAAAAAATTAAAAGATAACATATTTTAAAAAAACACGATTAACATCGTGTTTTTCTTGTTTATTTAACTATTTTGATGAATTCATCTTGGTGTCTGCGCACTTTAGTTTTGTGTTCATGATTAAAATCTCCATTAGTTAATTTTCCTAAAGCTAACCCAAGAACAATCATTTCATTATGTTCGATTAACTTTTGTTCAACCATTAACTTATTTAATTTTTCATGATCAAAACCTTCTTGTGGGACAACATCAATATTTAAATCAGCAGCAGCAACAATTCCCACCCCAAGCATAATGTAAGCTTGTTTAGCACTTCAATCATTAGCTGATGAGTCACTAGCAAAATATGTTGGGAAGCGTTGTTGAAAACTTAAAATATAATTATCGCGTTTAGTTAAATCTGCCCCAAACATGTCAGCTGCTGATTTAACAATTGTTTCACTAACTAATTTTTCAACTTTATCAACAACAAATAATAAATATTCACTCGCTTGATAAAAGTTTGGTTGATTAAAAAATAAAGGCGTTAAACTATCTCTAAATTCACTTCTTGGCATTCTAATTAATCGAGTATTAAATAACCCATAAGCTGCTGGACTCATGCGCATTGCTTCAATAATGGAATCCATATCTTCTGGTTTAATTTCGTGGTTTTCATCAAATCGTCTTGGTGACATTCTTTGAGTCATGATTTTTTCAATATATTTCATCTTATTCCTCTTCTGTAGTGGTATCGATATTGATTCCGGAAATTTTTTCTAGGAAACCAATAATTTGTGTTTTGATGTTTTTTTCTAAAATATCTTTAGATTTTCCAATTGTTTCAGCACTTCTACCTAATGCTTTTTGAACATTCTCTAAATCATCAAATTGTTTTTTAAATTTTTTTCAAATTGATGGCAGTTTGACTTCCATAAATTTTCTAATTTCTTCTTGTTGTTTTTCATACAACTTTTGGATTCCATTATCTTCAAAAGCGCTTGCCATTTTTTTACGTTCAGTTTCAAATTTATTTTCCATTTCAATTAATTTTCGAATAACTTGGCCAACAAAAACAAAGCTGTTTGGATCAGTAATTCAAATATTTGCATATTCTTCAGATTTAATAAATGAAAGGTCACCTTTATATTTATCATTAAATGATGTTGCAATTAAAATTCCATATTTCGCTTGTTGGTTAGCTGTATCAATTGCTAATTTACCAACTCAAGAATCTTTTCATTCAGCATTTTTTACTTCATAAACAATTTTACCCATTGTTTCATTATTAGCATTTTTCACAATTTGTAAAAAGTCTGCCTTAACTCCATCAATTGAATCATTGATTTTTTGAATACTATCAAAATATCCAAAACCTTTTCTTAATTCTGATTCGACTTCATTTTCAAAATTTTCACCTTTGGCTTTCGAATGAATAATTTTAAATTGTGAATTTTTCAAGTTCAATTCATTGATTTCGTTTTGTTGTTTTTCAATAATTTGCTGCATTTCTTTTTCTTTAAGCAACACTTGGTGCTCAATGTCAGCTGTTTTTTGGAATTCAACTTGATTAATTTTGTCTTGTAATTTCACCATTTCTAAACTTAAACGTGTTTTTTCTTGCTGGTTCAATTCTTCGATTTTCATCTTTTGAACAATTAACTCGTTTTGTTTTTCCAAATCTAGATTTTTAGCAATTGATTCCACTTGGTTTTTTAATTGCTCAATAGTTTTGGAAGCTTCTAAACTTAAACGTGTTTTTTCTTGATGATTAAGTTCTTCGATTTTCATCTTTTGGGCAATTAACTCATTTTGTTTTTCTAAATCTTTATTTTTTTCAATTGATTCTAATTGATTTTTTAATTGCTCAATAATTTTGGCAAATTCTAGTTGTTTTTGATTAAAGCTAGCTTCTAAATCTGCTTTTTGCTTAGTCTGAATAGCGTCCTGTTCACGTAAAATAATCGCTTTTTCTTTGGCGATTTCGTCAGCCATTTTTAATTGCACTTGGTGATTAATGAATTCATTAAATTGCTCTTTATTATGATCAAATAATTCATCCAAGCTAAATTCTTGTCCACATTTTGGACATTTAAAATTAGTATTTTTCATACATTCTCCTCTATTTCTGGATTAAAGGTTTAAATTCATGTGAGTTTTTTATTATGCAATAATAAAAAAGCATCTTATGTTTTTACTTTTTTAATCTCAAAAAGATTTTATTTTTAAACAAAGAAAAAAGCAATAAAAATATTGCTTTAATTTCTTATCTACTTCACAATTGTGGTAAATTCGTCTTCATTCATTCTGATTTTGTCAAAAAAATGAACCATTGGATCTTGTAAATCTGCTTTTCCAAACCCAATTACCACTGATAATCTTTCGTTGGTTGGATCAATTAAATTGTGTTTAGCAAAAATTTTATCTACTTCAAAACGGTTGAACCCTTCATAAGGTGCTGAATCAATTTCTAAATCAGCAGCAGCAATCATGGCACTTCCTAAACCAATGTAAGTTTGTTTAGATGCTCATTCTTCAGGAATCACTTGATTCATTTTTCAGTTATCAAGAACAGCATTGATCATAATCCCACGCACATCGATTGCTTCTTCAGGAATTGTTTGTTCATAACTATAAGCAAGTGCTGTTGATTTAATGAAATCTTCTTTTTTAGAAATAAAAAAGATAACGTGACTTGAGTTGATAAATGATGGTTGATTCATCATGGCTGGGGCTAATTCATCTCTTAGTTGTCCTCTTGGCACAACAATAAGACGATAATTTCAAACTCCGTAACTCATTGATGTTCATCTGATTGATTCAGTAATTGTTCTTAAATCTTCATCAGATATGACATAATCAGGCAACATTCTTTTTGTTGAACGGCGAGTCTTAAGTAGATTAAGAACATATGTATTTTTAGTCATATGCAAAAACCTCTTCTATAATATGCAGAGCTAAATGTAAAAAATAACTCTAGAATGATTATAATACATATATAGCATATTGGGAGATGTGGAAGATAAAATGGAGTTAAAATGAAGAAAATTGGCATTGATATTGTTGAAAATACCAGAATAAAATTAAATGATGAGTTTTTAAAGAAGTTTTTAACAAAGCAAGAAATGACTTATCTAAAAAGTGTCCAAAGCACCCAGCGTCAAATTGAATTTGCCGCTGGACGATGAGCTGTCAAAGAAGCCATTTTTAAAGTCTTAACCAAAACAGAACATCTTGCTTTTAACCAAATTGAAATTGCTTATGATGCAGAAAAATGTCCAATTATTCTCAATTCTGAACTAGCGAACATTGCGATTTCCATTTCTCACGAGAGACATTTTTCTGTCGCTGTTGCGATGCAAAACTAAGCAATTTAATTGTTGAAAACTTAATTGATTGCGAAAAAACAAATGTAAATATTTAAGTTTATAATTAAAATAATGAAAGATGAGAACATCTTAAAAAATAGAGTAGAGGTTATAAAATGCAACAATATTTAGATTTATTAAAGTTAGTGAAGGCAAAAGGTGAACATCGTTCTAATCGTACAGGAATTGATACAATTTCTTATTTCGGTGCTCAATCTCGTTATGATTTACGTCATGGTTTTCCGTTGGTCACTACTAAAAAAGTGTTTATGAAAGGGATTACTCATGAACTTTTATGATTTATTGCTGGAGATACTAATATTAAATATTTAGTTGACCATGATGTCAAAATTTGAAATGAATGACCTTATGAAAAATTCAAAAAAAGTTCAGATTTTCAAGGCGAAACATTAGCTGAATTTATTGATTTAATTAAAACTAATGCTGATTTTGCCCGCGTTCATGGTGATTTAGGACCAGTTTATGGAAAACAATGAAGAGATTTTGGTGGGGTTGATCAATTAAAAAAAATTATTCAAGAAATTAAAACTAATCCAGATTCAAGAAGATTGATTATTTCAGCTTGAAATCCTCCCCTTGTTGATTCGATGGCCTTACCTCCATGTCACACTATGTTTCAATTTTATGTGTCACCAGATCATAAAACTTTAAACCTCCAACTTTACCAAAGAAGTGGTGATTTATTTTTAGGAGTGCCATTTAATATTGCTAGTTATGCTTTATTATTAGCAATGGTCGCTCAAGAATGTAACTTAGAAGCTGGTGAATTTATTCATACAATTGGGGATGCTCATATTTATGTTAATCATCTTGAACAAGTTGATTTACAACTAACTCGTGAACCAAAAAAATTACCAACTTTAGTAATTAATAATTTCACATCAATTTTTGATGTGAAATTCGAAGATATTAAAATTGAAAATTATGATTCATGACCAGCCATTAAAGGCGAGGTTGCAGTTTAATGATTATTTTAATTTATGCTCAGACCAAAGAAGGGGTGATTGGAAATGACGATCGCCTTCCTTGAAACATTCCAGCCGAAATGAAACATTTTCAAGCAACAACACTAAATCACACAGTTTTAATGGGAAGCAAAACTTTTGTTTCGATGAAAAATCGTCCCTTAAAAAATCGCTTCAACATCGTCATCACCAGAAATCCAAAAAAATTTAACGAGATCAAAGCTGATAACTTAATGTTTACAAGTGATGTCGAAGCGATTGTCAAAAAATAT
The DNA here is from genome assembly GCF_000518285.1 of Williamsoniiplasma lucivorax ATCC 49196. Taxonomy (GTDB): domain Bacteria; phylum Bacillota_I; class Bacilli_A; order Mycoplasmatales; family Mycoplasmataceae; genus Williamsoniiplasma; species Williamsoniiplasma lucivorax. Next base: position 83,403 of record NZ_JADH01000001.1, read on the forward strand.
CAACACACAAAAACAAATAATTTATATGTGATTGGTGGAAATGAAATTTTTGAATTATTTTTTGATTATGCAGATGAGATAATTAGAACAACGGTCTATGAAAATTATCCAGGTAACATCAAAATCTCAAATTACGATTTTGAAAAATTTGAAAAAACAAATATTATTAAAGAGGATGAATTCGAAATCGAATATTTTAAAAGGAAAGAATAATGGCACCAAAAGAAACAACAAAAACTAAACCAGTTGCAAAAAAACCAACAACTAAAAAAACTGAAACAACTGCTAAAAAAGCACCTGTTAAAAAGACTGAAAAAGTTGAAGTAAAAACAACTAAACCAGTTACGAAAAAAACAACAACAGCTAAAGTTGCAGTTAAAAAGACTGAAACAGTAACTGTAAAAGCAGCAACAAAAACAGCAAATAAAACAACAGTTAAAAAGACTGAAAAAGGTGAAGTCAAAACAACTAAACCAGTTGCAAAAAAAGCAACAACAACAAAAGCACCAGTTAAACAAAATGCTCAAAAAGAAACACCAAAAATTGCTGAAGTTGAAACAAAGACAGCAGAACCGATTGAATGTTTTAACGAACCTGCTAAAGAAAACAAAGCTGTAGAAGTTGAAGCACCAAAAGTTGAGATAGAAGCTAACGACCATCAAGTAGCAGAAACTAAAGAAGAAAAAGAAGGAAAGTTTATTCTAAATAAAGGTAAAGTATTTTTAATGTGACCATCTTTATTAAACATTAAGATGAAAGCAAAAAAAATTGCTCGTAAAAATAGAAAACATCCTGATTCTTACAATGAAGAATACCGTTATAACTGAGTTAAAAAAGTCGCTAACAGGATGATTACTGCAATGAATGTTGATGTTAAAGTAGAAGGAATTGAAAACTGATTAGATCGTGGTATTGTTTTAGCACCAAATCACCAATCAAACTTTGATGCTTTAGTTTTACTAGCAATTAATGACTTTTCAAAACAACAACCAATTGCTTTTATTGCCAAAAAAGAATTATGGGATGACAAAAGTTTTGCCCGTTTTGTTGATTTGATTGATTTAATCCCCTTAGACCGTAAAAGTCCTAGAAGTGCTATTGAAGCTTTTAAAGAAGCAAGACAATTAATCGTTGATTTCAAACGTAGTTTAGTGATCTTCCCAGAAGGAACTAGATCTGGAGGACAAGAAATTGGCGAATTCTTACCAGCATCAATGAAAATTGCTCAAATGGCTAATGCTCCAATTGTGCCAGTGACAATTATGAATTCATATTTAGTCACTGACCCAAATCGTCCAAAACGCATCGAAGTTAAAGTTGTCTTTGGAAAACCAATCATGCCTCAAAAACATCTTTCTTTAAAAACTGAAGATTTAACTAAAAATGTGCGTAAGGCTGTGCAATCTGGAATGGATGAATGATTAGATAAAGAAATGACTTATGAATTAAAAGCATTGAAAAAACCAAAAAAACAAAAAAAAGCTCAAGCTCTTAAAAAAGATAAACCTAAACAAAAAAAATCATTTAAGGATCTTTTCAAGATAGTTGATTAATTTAAAACCCTTTTGGGTTTTTCTTTTTGATTTTTTTGTTTTTTAGACTTGATTTTTTTAAAAATTAAAAGATAATTAATAAGTATTGTTTTTATTAAGATATTGACTTTACTACATAAATCAACATATACTTTATGAGTATTCATGCTGACTTAGCTCAGTTGGTAGAGCAATTGACTAGTAATCAATAGGTCGTAGGTTCAACTCCTATAGTCAGCACCAGATTCATGGAAGGGTAGCGAAGTGGCTAAACGCGGGTGGCTGTAACCCACTTCCTTTCGGTTCGGGGGTTCGAATCCCTCCCCTTCCACCATTTTTTTTGGGCTATAGCCAAGCGGTAAGGCAAGGGACTTTGACTCCCTCATGCGCCGGTTCGAATCCTGCTAGCCCAGCCAATACGACTCGTTAGCTCAGCAGGTAGAGCAACTGGCTTTTAACCAGTGGGTCCGGAGTTCGAATCTCCGACGAGTCACCATTTATTTTATTCTTCCCCAAGTGGCGGAATGGTAGACGCAGTGGACTTAAAATCCACCGAGCTTTATATCTCGTGCCGGTTCAAGTCCGGCCTTGGGGACCATTATAAATGTAAAAAACACTTTCGAGTGTTTTTTTTATTGCCTAACTGAAGATGAAAAAAGATGCTTAGAAGCATCTTTTATATTATTTATTTTCTCTTTTTTAAATCAGCATTGTTGTTAGATTGTGATTTTGGATTCTTTTCAGCTTTTTGAGTAGTTCCTTCGCCTCCACCTGGTGGTGTTGGTTTTGGATCTTTTGGTTCTTCTGGTTCAGTTGGTGGTGGAGTTGGGGTTTGGCTTACTCCAGAATCTTTAGCATGATCATTTTTAGTATCTCAGTTTGAAGCACCTTGATCTCAACTATCCAGTTTAGCAATAATTGATTTAACCAAGCCACTAGGAGCCTCTTTATTAAATAATGATTTAAAATTATTTTCTGATAAAGAGTTATACATTATTGGTTGAATTGCATATATGAATTGATGATATCAACGTTCAAAACCACTTGGTAATTCTTTTGTTGAACCATTTTTTAAAAATTCATCACCATATCTGAATCAACCATTATTGATTGAAACAATATGACCATTTTTAACAACTAAGAAAACCGGTCCTTTGGTAATATTTGTTTTAATGTCATTAATAGCATTATCAATAGCCGTTTTTCTTTTAGTGACTAGATCTTTCCCATTTGGATTATCATAAAATTGTTGGACTGATGCTAATTGAATCATTAAATCCTTGCGAATAAATTTATCAGCTAAATCAGAAGTCGCCTTACTTAAATCTTCAACCTTATCATAGCTGATGTAATCAAAGAAGAAATTTGTTGGTCCTGTTGGTTTGGTGAATAAATTATGATCTTTGGCACCAGTAATTTGTCCATATTTTTTACTATTAGTATCTAAATTAACATTAGCTTCTGGAAGATCAGTATCTTTTCATGTTTGGTTAAAAACGGTTTGCCAACTATCAACATATCAATTACTTGGTGATGCTAGATGCCCAGGTGTAAACTCGGCACTTAATTTTCTGGAAACTTCATCCATTGAATCAACATCCATCGCTTTTTTAAACCCATATTCAAAGGAACGCGAAGAAGCATTATCTTTTGCTCCCAGGTAAATTACCCCAGCAGAATTTTTCGTTTTTTCAATTAAAGTAACAATTTTATCTTCCGGATTACCCCCAGAACACGCCACAACAGTGAGTGTTGCTGAGACAGCAATTCCAACGGTTCCAATAAAGCTTAATAATTTTCTCATAGCCATTCCTTCCACGTATAATTAATATTTTACTATATTATTTCCCAAGAAGAGAAAATTAATAATTAACATCTCAAATTTTTAATAATTATGTTATTATCAATAAAGTATTAAATACTTAATGTAATAGAGAGGTGAATAACATGCGTGAAGGAATAATTTTAAGATGTGCTGATTGCAAACATGAAAACTATGTTGGTAAGAACGACAAGAAAAAAGAAAAAATTGAAACAAGCAAATATTGCCCAAATTGCAACAAACACACAACTCATAAACAAAAAAAATAGTTAGAACGATTGTTTCTAACTATTTTTTTTGTTTTAATTTACTTAAAATTGAAAAGAGGAATTTTTAAAATGATGAAAAAAGCAATTATTAAGCAAACGATGACAGAACATAAATTAGATGCGATGCTAATTTATTCTCCTGAAAATCGTTATTGATTTTCGAGATTTAGATCTTCATTAGGTTATCTTTTAGTCACTAAAAATAAAACTTATTTATTTTTAGATTCACGCTATATTACCATGGCTAGAGAACAAAAAGATTTACAAAACATTGATCTTTTAGATTATTGTGGAAAAAGTGTTTGAACAAAAATCAATGAAATTTGTCAAAAAGAAAACATTCAAACAATCGGCTTTGAAGCTGATTGATTAAAATATCAAGAAATGCTGAATTTCAAAAAAGTATTACATAGCAAAGATTTTATCCCTGTTGATACTAGCAAATGAAGAATGGTCAAAGATGAATGAGAAATTAAACAAATTAAAAAAGCTTGCGACATTACCAATCAAGTTTATCAAGATGTTTTAAAGTGAATTAAACCACGTGTGACTGAAAAAGAATTAGCTAGATTTGTTTCAGATGCTTTTCTCAAATATGGCGCAGATAAATTAAGTTTTGACACAATTGTTGCTAGTGGGGCAAATGGCAGTAAACCACATGCCGTGCCAACTGACAAAGTTATTGAAGTTGGCGAATTAATTACTTTAGATATGGGTTGTTTTTACAATGGGTATGCTTCTGATCAAACAAGAACCTTTTTAATTGGTGATGAGTGTAATATCGCGAAATTAGAAGATATTTACCATATTGTTTATGAAGCCCAAAGTTTAGGGATAAGCATGGTTAAGGCTGGGGTGAATGCTGGGGATATTCATCGTGCTGTTGCTAAATTTATTGATCAAAAAGGATATGGTGAATATTTCGACCATGGACTTGGACATGGGTTAGGGATTGAAATTCATGAAGAACCTTATGAAAGTCCTTTGTCACAATCAATCTTAAAACCTGGCATGACAATTACTGTGGAACCCGGAATTTATATTCCAGGTTTTGGTGGAGTAAGAATTGAAGATGACTTACTTGTCACTGAAACTGGTTATGAAATGTTAACTTCTTCACCACGAGAATTAATTAAAGTAAAATAAAATGCTCAATTTGCAAATAGAAACCGCCCAGGTTTCTATTTTTTTTGACTTTTGTGGAAAAATTTCTTTTTTTTAGCATAAAAGTCGGAAAATTTAACCAATAACTTTTATATTATAGATAGGGACAATAAAAAACCCATCAAGGAGGTCGCATGCTTGTCGCACATCGAGGTTTTAGAAAACCTAATGGTCAAGAAAATCGCATGGTCGATTTTAAAAGAGCTTTAAAAACATGTAAAGCTGTCGAATTTGATATTCGCATGACTAAAGATAAAAAAATCATTATTTTTCATGATCACAATTTAAAAAGGATCGCTAATGAAAATGTCACATTAAGAAAAATTACTTATCCTGAAATTAAAAAATTACCATTTTTTAAAAGTCATAAAGATTTTTTACCACCATTATTTATTGAGGATTTTGTTCATCAAATTAGTGATCAATATGACATGATTAATGTCGAAATCAAACCTGACCGGTACAATGAGCAAGAATTTGCACAAATTCATGAAGCTTTAACTTTATTAAGGAAAACAACTGATGCTGAAATTATTGTGTCTTCATTTAGTGTCAAAGTTTTAGCATGAATTGTTACTTTGGATGCAACACAATTTAAAAAAGGTTATTTATTTGAAAAGGCTCATGAAATTAATTGAGATTTAATTCGTCAATTTGATTATGTTCATCCATATGTTGGAACTGTTGCTAAAAGAAGTAATAAAAGACTTTTTAAGGATATTAATTTACCAATGAACATTTGAACATTCAAAACAGATGATCAAGTTGCAAGAGTTAAAAAATTTTATGGTGAAGACCAAATTCATGCCTATATTAGTGATAATCCAAATCTAAAAATTTAGAAAGGTAAATTTATGAATAAATTTCATACTAAAAAAATAAACTTTAAATCCTTTTTTTCAGGTTTGAAACAAAACTTTCCATTAATTATTTTAGCTTTAGCTGATGTGGTTGTTTTTGCAATTCCATTGTATATGGAAAATTTCATTCCTAATATTTACAAATACCTTGGTTTAAATGCTTCGGATTATTCTCAAGCTAGTGCCACATATGGTTTTGTTAGTATTCCTTGTTTTTTAATCGGTTCTTATGTTGGGGACAAATTTAAAAGTAAAAACTTAATTATTTTAAGTTTGATTTTAACCTTTCTTTTAGGGGGTTGATACATTACCTTACCAATAACTTCAACATATAGTTCTGATGCTTCAATAACTGCCATTCAATTAAATGTTATTTTTGCTGGTTTTGCTTTTTCTAAATCTGGTTTATTTTGAGGTCCTTTATGAAAAGTGGTGAAAAATCATCGCACTGAAGACCTAGAAGGAATTGCTAGAGAAAAGAAAGTTGGCCAAAACAATGGTTATGAAGGGATGATGAATGGACTGATTGGACTGACTTTAGCTTTATTTGGAACATTACTTTTCCAACTTTCTGACCATCAACTTTTACCAAATGTCATGATTAATGGTCGAGCAGTTGACTCAGGATTCTTTATTCTTGTTTCTGTTTATGTCAGTTTAATGGTTGTTGCTTGCTTGCTTTTATTAAAATATATTAAAGCAGTGCAAAACAAACCTGGAGAAATGAGTTTTTCACTTAAATCTATTTACAATACTTTAAAAAATTATCAAATCTGATTAATGGCTTTTTTAGTTTTGGGTGTTTATATGTTGCAAATGGGTTTAGGCTCATATATCAATTACCTATCTAACATCTTTTTAATCCCAGCATTAGCTGTGATGATTATTGGTATTTTTCGAACTTATGTCATGCGTTTTGTGATGTCTGGTTGGTTTGGCAAAAGGGCTGATAAATCACATTCATATATTTTATGAATTTGCATTGGTTTATTTATTGGAATTCTTTTAATTTTAATTGGGGTTGTTTTACCTGGATTTAAAAATAATTTTAATCCTAAAGATGATCCAACCATTGGGACAATTGTCCAAGTTGTGGCTTGTTTAAATCTAATTTTACTAGGTGCTTTAACTTGATGCTTAGTTACAATTAGATGATCACCCATTGGAGCTGAATTAAATGTTTCTAATAAAGATTATGCGACTGGGGTGAATATCATTTCTGTTATTGCTTTCACTCCAGATGCTTTTTTCAAACAAATTAAATCAGCAATTGAAGCCAACCATAATATGCCATTAATTAATCCAACCACTGGTCAAGTGACTAAAGTTGCTGACCAATTAGGAAACCAATTAATATTGACTGTAGCTATTGGCTTAGGATTATTTGGTTTAATTTCAGGCATTATTCTCTACATTATTCTTTATCGTAAGTCAGACAAGTTTATTTTCAAAAAATTCAGTAAGCACTCTAAAGATCGCTTACAACAAATAAAATAATTTATTCAGAAAGGATAAAATATGAAAAAATTTAATTTAAAAAAAATTGATTTCAAAACATTTTTTAGTGGGTTTAAACAGAACTTCCCGCTAATTATTCTAGCTTTAGCTGATGTTGTTGTGATGGCAATTCCTTTTTATATGGAAAACTTTATTCCTAATATTTATAAAAATATTGGTTTAAGTGCCTCAGAATATTCACAAGCTTCAGCAATTTATGGTTATGTGGCAATCCCATCATACCTTTTAGGTTCTTATATTGGTGATAAATTCAAAACCAAAACCTTAATTGTGGTGAGTTTAATTATTACTTGTCTTTTAGGTGGTTGGTATATTTCTTTACCAATCACTTCAACATTTGCCACAAACTCAATGGTTACTGCCATTCAATTAGATATTATTTTTGCTGGTTTTGCCTTTTCATGTTGCGGACTATTTTGAGGTCCATTATGAAAAGCAGTTAAGAACCACAGCACTGAACACATTGTTGGAGAAATGAAAGAAAGAAAAGTTGGTCAAAACAATGGTTATCAAGGGATGATGAACGGTTTAATTGGACTAACTTTAGCATTATTTGGAACCTTATTATTAGAACTTTCACAAAGTAAAATTTTACCAAATATTATGATTAATGGACGTCCCATTGATTCTGGATTTTTCATCCTTGTCACTATCTATACTGCTTTAATTGTGCTTTCAGCTGTTTTAGCATTGAAATATATTAAATCAATCAAAGAAGAAGGAGAGGCGAGTTTTTCTCTAAAAGCAATTTATCATGTTTTAAAAAATCTACAGATTTGATTATTAGCATTCTTAGTTTTAGGTGTTTATATGTTACAAATGGGATTAAGTTCTTATGTTAATTATTTATCAAATATCTTTTTAATCCCATCGATAGCTGTCATGATTTTAGGAATTTTTAGAACTTATGTCATGCGCTTTATGGTCTCTGGTTGGTTTGGTAAAAAAGCTGATAAAGCCCATTCTTACATTATTTGAATTTGTCTTGGATTAATTGTGGGAATTGTTTTAATTTTTATTGGAGTTGTTTTACCTGGCTTTAAAAATAATTTTAATCCTAAAGATGACCCAACCGTTGGGACAATTGTCCAAGTTGTGGCTTGTTTAAATTTAGTATTATTAGGTGCTTTAACTTGATGTTTGGTCACAATTAGATGATCACCATTAGGAGCTGAATTAAAAATTGAAAATCAAAATTATGCAGCTGGAGTTAATGTTATTTCTGTCATTGCTTTCACTCCAGATGCTTTCTTCAAACAAGTTAAATCAGCGATTGAAGCAAAACATAATATGCCACTAGTTGACCCTACCACTGGACAAGTCACCCAAGTGGCTGACCAGTTAGGTAATCAACTGATCTTAGTTGTTGCTATTGGAATGGGCTTATTTGGTTTAATTTCAGGAATTATTTTATATATTGTTCTTTATCGTCAATCAGATAAGTTTATTTTTAAGAAATTATCTAAAAAACATCGCCATAAATTACAACAAGTAAAATAATTAAAATTGAAAGTCTTCGTGCTTTCAATTTTAATTTTTGTCCTCTTTTTCAATCCGAAAAAATTTAATTTGGTGACAAAACATTCCCTTTTGACCTAAGAAAAATCCTATTTAATGATAAAATTAAAATAGTTTAAGGGGAATTCATGAGTGAGAATAAGAATTTACAAACAAAACTAGATAAACAAAAAAATAATAACTTAAAAATCAGAACACTTTCAGCGATGATTATGCTGTGTTTTTTAGCGGTTTATCTTCTTTTAGTTGTCTTTTCAACTGAAGCACAAAGACAAGGATGAAAAATCGACCCAAGAATAACTAGTTATGTTTTTTATGGTTGCACAATGGTTTTACTAGTAATCTCAATTCATGAATTAGCTAATAGTTTAGGTTATAAAAAAATCTGAATGCAAATCTTAATTGTTATTCTTCCATTAGCCATTTTCTACTTCCCATTTTTTAAAGCCAATAATCTGTCGATTATTGATGTTGATGCACAAATTCATTTATGATTTGACTGATGATTTACCTTGATTATGGTTAGTTGTTATTTCTTATTATTGCTTGCTTTAAGTTTTGCTTCTAAAGAAGAGCATGCCAAAAGAAAAATGATTGTTTTATTTGCTTATTCTTTAATTATTATTATTGGTTTTAAAGGTTTAAGTGAAATTGCTTTAACCATGAATACTATTGGTAATCATTTGGACCATAATCCTAAATATGGTTTCATGACAATTATTTGAGTTTGAGGAACAGTTATTTTAACTGATACATTTGCTTATTTAGGCGGAACTAAGTTCGGTAAAACTCCACTTGCTCCAACAATCAGTCCTAAAAAAAGTTGTGAAGGGGCTTTAATCGGAACTGTGGGCGCAACCTTAATTGGAGCATTGGTTGCTAATTTAAGTTTTTATTTAGTACCTAACTTTGGACCATTAAGTTGGAATTTAGGAACCGTCCAAGCAACCATGCCAAAAGTTATACCAGGACTTTTATTAACTTTATTAACTTTATTAATTTCTATTTTAGGTCAATTGGGCGACTTATTATTTAGTGGATTAAAAAGAATGGTGGGAATTAAAGATTTTGCCAATTGTTTCCCTGGACATGGGGGAGTATTAGATCGTTTTGATTCATTGATCTTTGTTACTTTCTTTCTTTTTATTATTATTCAAATCATTTAGTGGGAGGAGATTTGCATGGAACAAAGATTAAAATTAATTTTTGAAAAATTAAATATCGAAATCGACCAAGAAGACTTGGTTTGTTTTAATGGTGCTTGTGTGGTTGGGCAAATTGCTGTATCTGAAGTTAAAGAAAAAGCTTATTTGACAATTCAAGTTTCACAAACTTTACCAATCACAGTTATTAAAAAATTGGATCATAAATTTAAAAATGCGAAAATTCAAACTAAAATTACTATTTGCCCAACAATAGTTAATTATCATTTAGAAACAATTTGACAATATATCGATTTTATTAAAAATGAAAAAGCAACCAACAAAACTTCAACTTGAGAAGCTATTGATCAAGCGCATGCTAATTTTGATGCAGAACAAAAGTTAATTGAATTTGTTGTTGAATCAGTGAGCAAACAAAAAGTGGTTGATGAAGAAATTAAATATTTGTTAGCTAAACTACAACAATATGGTTTTCATGATTTAAAAATTACTTCAACATTAATCACCCCTGTTGAAGATTTTATTTCACAACAAGAAGACACATTTAAAAAAATGGCAATGGCTGAACAAGAAAAAAAAGTTCAACAAAATCGTGTTGAAGAAACTAAGCCAGTTAATAACAATAACTTTAGAACTTATGCTGGTCCAAAACTTGACCAAGCAAGTTATAAATCTTTATTAGATATTGAAGAAAATGCTAATAACGTTGTTATTCATGCCCAAATTTTAAAATTAAACATTCGTAATTCGAAAACTGGGCGAAAAATTTATTCTTTAGACGTGACTGATCACAACTCTTCAATCAAAGCAATTTATTTTGGCAAAGACGAAGGAATTAATTTATTAGATCCTTTAACTGAAGATGAGGCAATGAGTGATAATGTGGCAATTTATAAACAAAATCGCATTGGTGTTGGGGATTGAATTGCTTTAAAAGGAAAAACAAATTTTTCGCAATATGATAATGAAATTATTTTTATTGTGGAGAATTTCCAAAAAATCAATCGTGAAATTAATACTAGAGAAGACAATGCTGAACAAAAACGTGTTGAACTACATACCCACTCAAAAATGTCTGTTATGGATGGTGTGAGTGAAGTTAGTGATTATATCAATCGTGCTGATAAATGAGATTGGCCAGCAATTGCAATTACTGAACATACTAATGTTCAGTCATTTCCTGATGCTTTCAAAGCAATTAAAGCGGTTAATAAAAAACGCCAAGAAAAAAATCAAAATCTTTTAAAACTAATCTATGGGGCAGAAGTGACTGTTTTAAATGATGAACTTTGATATGTTAAAAATCCAACAGGAATTAAATTAAATCAAGCTAAACTAACTGTTTTTGACTTAGAAACAACAGGACTAAGTCCTGAATTTGATGAAATTATTGAATTTGGAGCAATTGTTTATGATGTTAAAACTGGTGAACGTAAACGCGTTGATTATTTAATCAAACCAACCAAACCATTAAAAACATTTACTAAAGAATTGACCAACATTACTGATGAAATGTTAGAAGATAAACCAACAATCGAAGAAATCTTCCCTACCATTTATGAATTAATTAAAGATACGATTTTAATTGCCCACAATGCTAATTTTGACTTAGGTTTTTTAAACTGTAATGCTAAAAAATTAGGTTATCCCGAATTAACCAATACAGCTTTAGATACATTAACAATTGCCAGAGCAATTTATCCTGAATTAAAAAATCACCGTTTAGGGACAGTTGCTAAAAAAACCGGCATCATTTATGACGACAAAATTGCTCACCGTGCGGATTATGATGCCGATATTTTAATTGATGTTTATGAACATATGTGAAGTGATGCTAAAAAAAATCACGACATTATTTATGATGAAGATTGAAAGAAAATTCATCCTGAGAACAAAAAAATCAATGTTAACTTTACAAAAACACGTGGTTTTCACACCACAGTGTTGGCCAAAAACCAAGCTGGTTTAAAAGATTTGTATAAAATCATTTCTTACACTCATACAGATTCCTTGCTAGGTTCACCAAAAATTTTTAAATCAGAATTATTAAGTTGAAGAAATAAAGGAAATTTATTAATTGGGACAAGTTGCGTCAATGGAGAAATTTTTGAACTAGCGAGAACCGGAACTTTAAATGCTTTAAATACCAAAATTCAAGATTATGATTATGTCGAAATTCAACCATTAAGTGTTTATAAAAACTTATTACAAAATGATAGTTTAGATTTAGATGAATTAAAACGCACAATTAAACTAATTATTAAAATTGCACAAGCCAACAATAAATTAATTGTGGCTTCAAGTGATGCTCACTATGTTGACCCTGAATTAAAAATTATTCGTGAAATTTATATTAATTCCAAAGGTTTAGGTGGGTCTAATCACCCGTTATTTGATTTCAAAAAACGGGTAACTGATTATCCCGATCAACATCTTAGAACAACTAAAGAAATGCTTGATGAGTTCAGTTGATTAAATGATGAGAAACTTGTCGAAGAAATTGTTATCACCAATACCAATAAAATTGCTGAGATGATTGAACATGGTATTGAAGCTGTGAAAACTGGCACATTTGACCCACAAATTAAAGATGTTGATCAACTCTTAAAACAAAAGTGTTATGAAATTGCTCATCAAATGTATGGTGAAAAACTGCCCGAGATTGTCAGCAAACGTTTAGAACTAGAATTGAATTCAATTATTAAACATGGATTTGCTGTCGTTTATTGAATTTCCCATAAATTAGTCGAGAAAAGTTTAAACGATGGTTATCTTGTTGGAAGCCGTGGAAGTGTTGGTTCTAGCTTTGTTGCAAGAACCAGTAATATTACTGAAGTTAACCCTTTAAAAGCTCATTATCGTTGTTTAAACTGTCAATATTCTGATTTTGAAACACCACCAGAATTTAATTGCGGATATGATTTACCGATTAAAAATTGTCCAAATTGTCATCAGCAATTAATTGGTGATGGTCACGATATTCCTTTCGAAACATTCTTAGGTTTTGATGGAGATAAGGTGCCTGATATTGACTTAAACTTTTCTGGTGAATATCAACCCAAAGCACACAACTTTACCAAAGAAATGTTTGGTGAAAATAATGTTTTCCGTGCTGGAACCATTTCAACAGTCGCTGATAAAACCGCTTTTGGTTATGTGAAAAACTTCTTAGAATCACACACCGAATTAGAACAACCGCGCAAAGTTGAAATTGAACGTTTAGCAACACTTGCTAGTGGGGTGAAACGCACAACTGGTCAACACCCTGGGGGGATTATTATTCTACCAAGTGAATTTGAAATTGAAGATTTTACCCCTGTCAATTATCCAGCTGATGATGTCAAAAGTGCTTGAAAAACGACTCATTTTGATTTTCACTCAATTCATGACAACTTATTAAAAATGGATATTTTAGGTCATGTCGATCCGACTGCTTTAAAAATGTTGCGTGATTTAACTGGGGTTGATCCTGTCAACATTCCCACAAACGATAAAAAAGTTTATACTTTATTTTCTAATTTAAGTGCTTTAAATATTACTGCCGATCAAATTAATAATGAAGTGACAGGAGCGATTGGTATTCCTGAATTTGGCACTCAATTTGTCCGTGGGATGTTAAAAGATACAAAACCAAGATCATTTGCTGATTTAGTGCAAATTTCAGGATTATCCCACGGAACTGATGTTTGGTTAGGCAATGCCCAACTTTTAATTAAAAATGGTTTAGCCAATATTTCAACTGTTATTGGTTGTCGTGATGATATTATGGTTTACTTAATGAACATTGGTTTAGAACCATCACTAGCTTTCAATATTATGGAATCTGTCCGTAAAGGTAAAGGTTTAAAAACGCAATGAATTGAAGAAATGCGTGCTTTCAAAATTCCGGAATGGTATATTGAATCTTGTCAAAAAATTAAATATATGTTTCCCAAAGCGCATGCCACTGCTTATGTGTTAATGGCCTATCGCATTGCTTGATATAAAATTTATTATCCAGAAGAATACTATGCAGTCTTTTTCTCAACAAGAGCCAATGCTTTTGATTTAAAGACGACATTGCAAGGTTATGATGCCATTTTAAGCAAACTAAGAGAATACGAATCAAAAGCTGCCAGAAAAGAAACAACAGCTAAAGAAAATGATTTAATTACAACTTTTGAGGTTTTAATTGAAATGATGTCGCGAGGGGTGAAAATTGCGAACATCGATTTTAACAAATCACTTTCAACTAAGTTCTTAGTTGAAAGTAATGAAAAAGGTGAGAAAATTTTATATCCACCATTCAATGTCATTGATTCATTAGGCGAAACTGCTGCCCAATCAATTGTTGATGCTCGTGAAGTGCAACAGTTCAGTTCAATCAAAGACCTAAAAACAAGAACCCAAATTACCCAAACTCAAATGAAAATTTTTGAGGAACTAAAAATTGTTGATTCATTATCAAATGATGAACAACTAACATTTGAATTTTAAAAAATTTTAAAATTCAAAAATGAAGGAGAAACATAATGTTATTAAATAAATATATTGACCACACGATTTTAAAACCAGAAGCCACTGCTCAAGATGTGATCAAAATTTGCCAGGAAGCTAAAGAATATGACTTTGCCACAGTTTGTGTGAATCCAAGTCGCGTTGCCCAAGCTAAAGAACTTTTAAAAGGAAGTAATGTCGGAATTACCACTGTTATTGGTTTTCCATTAGGAGCTTCAACAAGTGAAGTTAAAGCTTGTGAAACAAAAAATGCGCTTCAGCAAGGGGCCAGTGAAATTGATATGGTACTTAATATTGGAGCCATGAAAGACCGTAATTATGCGGATGTTTTAAACGATCTAAAAATCGTGAGACAAGCAGCACAAAATCATGTCTTAAAAGTGATTTTAGAAACTTGTTTATTAACTGATGAAGAAATCGTCAAAGCTTGTCAATTATGTGTCGAAGCTCAAGTTGATTTTGTTAAAACCTCAACTGGATTTAGTACTGCTGGGGCTAATGTCCATGTGGTTGAATTAATGAAACAAACTGTTGGTGATGTTTGTCAAGTTAAAGCTAGTGGGGGAGTAAGAACTTATCAAGATGCTTTAGAGATGATCAAAGCTGGAGCAACTCGTTTAGGAACTAGTGGGGGAGTGGCCATTGTCAATGGTCAAGAACACCAAGAAAAATATTAAAAAAATTGGATGTTTAATCCAATTTTTTATTTCACGAATTTTAAAGCTGTTTCTAAAGCTAATTCAAACATGGTGGTGAATTTGCTTTCACGTTCTTGACTCGTTGTCACTTCTCCAGTCACTAAGTTATCTGACACAGTAAATAAAGCGGCAGCTTTTTTATTTAACTTAATGGCATTGGCAAATAAAGCATATGTTTCCATTTCAACAACATCTAAATGTTTTTCTTTAGCAAGAGCTAAAGAATTATCACTACGGTAGAATACATCACTGGCATGAGCACGACCACTAATCAAAGGAATATTTAGTTCCTTGGCAGTTTCAGCAATAGTGTCAAACATTTCTTTGGCAGCTGGTAAAATCTCTTGATGTGTTCTAGTCACAATTTTAGCAAATTGTGATTCGCCATAAGAATCTTTAGTGTTAAAAACTGAATAGGGGCGGTAATCTTTGTTATATGCCCCACAAGTTCCAACACGTAAAATGTAATCAACATCATAATCATTAAATAATTCATATGAATAAATTCCCATAGATGCATTCCCCATCCCTGAAGCAGCAATTGTAATTGGTACTCCTTTATATGTTCCTGTATACATAAACATGTTACGCACACGATTAACTAATTTTGGATTTGTTAAATATTTTTCAGCCATTACTTTAGCGCGTAATGGATCTCCTGGCATTAAGACAAATTTGGCAATTTGGCCAACTTGCGCTTCAATATGTGGTGTTCCCATTTTTTCTCCTTTTTTGTTACATTTCTAATTTTAATTGATTTTTTAAATCTTGTCACATTTTAATTTGTTTGTCTTTTGATGAAATTTGATTTTTATCAACAACAACAAAGTAAATTTTTAATTTTGGTTCAGTTCCCGATGGACGAGCAGCAAATCATGATCCATCTTCAAAATAAAATTTTAGCAAATTTTGTCCTGGCATATTATATAGTCCGTCAATGTAATCTTCGACTTTCACAACTTTTAAACCAGCTAGTTCTTTAAGACCATGAGTTCTTAATTGTTTCATGATTGGATCTAGTTTAATTGCTTTTTCTTCTGGTTTAACATTCAAATTGACAGTGTCAGTGAAATAAAAACCATATTCATCATAAATATCATCTAAAACATCAATTAGTGTTTTGTTGTGTTTGGTTTTGGCATACCAACAAGCTTCAGCAATGACCACACTAGCTTGAATCCCATCTTTATCTCTAGTTGAGGCATCTAAAACATAACCAAATGATTCTTCATAGGCAAAAACAAAGTTTAAACCACGACTTGCTTCTTTAGCAATTTCATCACCCATTCATTTAAAACCAGTGAGGGTTTTAATAATTTCTACTCCATAAGTTTCATGAGCAATACGATCTCCTAAATCTGAAGTCACAAAGCTTGAATATAAAGCAGGATTAACTGGTAATTTATTAAATTTCTTTTGTTGAGATAATTTTCATTGAATTAACAATGGTCCTGTTTCATTCCCATTTAAGCGAACTCATTGCTTATCATGTTTGACAGCAATCCCGATGCGATCAGCATCTGGATCATTAATAATGATGATATCTGCATCATGTTTTTCTCCATATTGTAAAGGGATGATTCAGGCTGGTGCAAATTCTGGATTGGGATTTCCAACATTTTTAAATGTTTCATCTTCAAAAGCATGTTCTGCCACTTCAATGACATCATAGCCAAACTTTCTTAATAAAACTGGGGTAAATTCAGTTCCAGTTCCATTCACTGCTGAAAAAATTATTTTAGTTTGTTTTTTGGAAGCAGTTTCATTTGGATAAAATTGTAAATCAGCAATCATTTGTTCATATGCTTTGGTAATTTCATTAGCCACTGTGGTCATTAAAGCAGGATTAGTTTGATAATTTCAATTTAAAATATCAGTAATTTTATCCATTTCTGTCGCAATGACATCAGTATCTTCTGGCATTAATTGGCATCCAAACGGATCATAAATTTTGTATCCATTATATTCAGCTGGATTATGACTAGCAGTAATCACAACCCCAGCAATGGCATTTAATTTTTTAGTAGCATATGAAACCAACGGGGTTGGTTTCATGGCATTGTTTGCAAATAAATAAGCTTTAATATTAAAACTAGTTAAAATTTCAGCAACTAACTGAGCAAATTCTTTAGAATTATGACGATTATCATGACCAATTACGACACCATCATTTAATCTGTCAGGGTATTTACTCAATAACAATTTGCTTAAGCAAATTGTTACTTTTTTAATTGTATAGACATTAAAGCGACCTGGGCCTGCTCCCAAAATTCCTCTAATTCCAGCTGTGCCAAATTCTAATTCCAAATTAAAAGCAGCATTTAATTCTTCATCACTAGCATTGGCTAACAAATCTTGCAGTTCTGGATCCATAGTTGGATTAGTACTTCATTCTAAAAAATGTTTATTTTGTTTGTCAAAAATCATATTTTATTCCTTAACTATTCTTTTATATTTTTAATTATACCCTTAAAAAGGAATAATAAAAAAAGGACTTTAGTCCATTTTTATGTCATTAATTAAAATTTCAATCTTTAAATCAGGTAATAATTCATAACTGATCTGGGCGGCATCTAACATGCGTTTAGAAGCAATCACATTTGGCTCGTTGTCATATTTATTATCCATAAAATAAATTTTGCTAATTCCGGCTTGGATTAAAATTTTAGCACATTCATTACAAGGGAATAAAGTCACATATAATTCACAACCAGTTAAATCAGTTCGTGAAGCAACAACAGCATTTAATTCAGCATGAGCCACATAAGGATATTTTGTATTAACAAAATCCCCCTCACGTTCTCATGGAAAATCATCATCACTAATACCACGTGGAAAACCATTATACCCAGTCGAAACAATTTGTTGCAAACGATTAACAACAACGGCCCCAACTTGAGTTGATGGGTCTTTACTACGCATGGCAGATGCTTTAGCAACTGTCATAAAATATGTTTTTCAATCTAAATATTCTTTACGTTTCATTTGCAACCTACTCTTTTCTGACTTTGTTTGATCACTATTTTAAAGATTACCAGGGAAATAATAAACCCAACCGATTCTAGCAACAATGTCTGCTGCTGTTTTTTTAGACATTAATCCATTTCTAATATAAGCCTCTAGTGTGTCAAGTACTCTAATATCTGTAGCTGGAGTGAATTCTCTAATAAAGATAAAGATAATTGGGACAATAATTAAAGCAAGCAAAATAACTAACGCACCAATTTTAGTAATCATTGATTGTTCAATTTTTAATGGCATTAAAGCCATTAAAGCAGAACCACTTGCTAATCCAACTCCCATAGCGATGAAGTCTTCTTTACCTCCACCACTCATCATAGTGATTAAAATTAGAATTAGAACTGGTCAAATCATTTTTAATTTAATAAATTTAGAAGTGACTTTACTATCAGCAGCGACACTCATAATTAAGGTCCCGACTGCAATAGCTGTGATGTTAGAAATTCCTGCAGTGATTTGCATTGGGAACATCACAGAAACAAATAGTCCAGTCATGATATAAGCCATTAACATCACCAATAATAATTTTCAAGCTTTAATTGTTGCTTCTGAAAATTTTAAAGCTGTATAAAGTGCAATCCCTCCAAATCCAATCACAAAAATGTTAGAAAACATTTGTGATGTTGGTAAGGCAAATCCATATGTAAAAATTCGTCATCATTGACCACCATCAATTGTTAAAGATAAAGTGGTTCCACCAGAAAATAAACTATGCACTCCAAAAATGCCATCTAAAGTATAGTTGTTTAAATTATACATAATTGATAATGATAACCAAACAATCGGAGTTAAAACTGCAGCTGCTAAAACAAATCAAGTAAAAATTAATTTATTTGGTGAAGTTCTGGCAATTAAAGAAGAAACAGATTTAGTGATTTTTTCCAAATCAAGTTCACCAATATCTTCATTTTCTTCTTGGTTTTTCACCATATTTTGTTGGTTAAAAAAGCTAGTTGATTTTTCCATGGTTAGATTAGTAATTTTTGGAAAAAAATCACGTAAAGTAGTTTTGACAAAGTCAAAACTTCCAACAATTTCGATGTTACCATTGTCATCTTTAACAAAATTATTAGCTAATTCAGCATTCACAATTAAGTTTAAAAATTTTGGTTTGTGGTGTTCAGAAATTTTCATTTTCAACAATAATTTTTCTAAAAAGAAATCAGTTGTTCCAGGTTCTAGTTTGATATTTGATAATTTAATCACATTAATATCATTTGTTGAAGAATAAAAATAAATTGCATTCTGACTATTTTTAGTAATTTTTTTATATCTCTCTTCGCGAATAAAAAAATTCTTAAAGGCATGTTTAATATCTTTGTAATTTATATCCATTATGCACCATCCCTTTTTATCTTATTAATCATATCATTAAATTCACTTGGTAGTGGTGATTCTACTAGGATTTCCTTTTTTGTAATTGGGTGAATAAACACTAATTTAGCTGCGTGTAAGTATTGTCCAAAAGCGGTTGGCTTTTCAGTTTTACGACCATAAAGTGGGTCATTCATCACGGGGTGTTTAATAAAATTTAAATGCACACGAATTTGATGAGTTCTCCCAGTTTCAATTGATAATTGCAATAAAGTGGCATTGGTATATCTTTCTAAAACTTTAAAATTAGTTTTGGCATATTTGGAATTAGTATGGGTGACAGCCATTTTTTTACGGTCATTTTCATGACGTCCAATTGGTGCTTCGATAATTCCTTCATTTTCTTCAAACTCACCCCAAACTAAGGCAATATATTCTTTATAAATTTGGTGATCAACAAGCATGTTAGTTAATAAACGATGTGTTTTATCATTTTTAGCTACAATTAAAAGCCCTG
Source organism: Williamsoniiplasma lucivorax ATCC 49196 (assembly GCF_000518285.1). Taxonomy (GTDB): domain Bacteria; phylum Bacillota_I; class Bacilli_A; order Mycoplasmatales; family Mycoplasmataceae; genus Williamsoniiplasma; species Williamsoniiplasma lucivorax. The sequence goes on from NZ_JADH01000001.1 coordinate 103,296, forward strand.
TGGTTTGTTTGTCTAAACGATGAACAATCCCTGGTCTTTCCACACCCCCAATTGAACTTAAATTTTTCATTTGGCTTAATAAACCATTGACCACAGTCCCGCTTTGATTGCCAGCTCCAGGATGGACAACCATATTATTAGCTTTATCAATCACTAATAAATGTTCATCTTCATAAACAACTTTTAAATTTAGTTGCTCTGGTTGAAGATCAGTTTGATCTGGTTTAGGAATGACAATTTGAATGACATCATGAGCTTCAATTGGTTTTTTAGCAATCACAACCACTTGATCATTAATGCTGACATTGCCTTTTTCAATGATTTTTTGAATCATTGAACGTGAAAAATCAAAAGAACCTTTTAACACTTCTGTTAAAAAGATATCTAATCTTTTGTGATTTTCTTCGGCTTTAATAATTTCAATTTTTTCCATAATTATCCTTCTTTATTGGGGGTCGGAGCTTCAGGTTGGTCTGAAGCTTGATCTTGATGTGATTTAGATTTTTTACTATGTGATTTTTGGACAAACATTTTGACAATATCAATCAAGACACAAACTACCAAGTAAGCAATTGCGAGACTAACTCAAATGTCAGCAATATTTAAAATAAAATTATCAAGTCCAAAAATCGGTAGCTCAATTTTAATAAAATCGACAACTCCTCCCATCACACCAAGATGTGTACCAACTGTGACCATCGGTGCTCAAGCACGTGCTAATAGATTAGCAAAACTTCCAGAAATAAAAATTGTTAAACCAATCAATCATTTTTTATCATTGATAAAAATGATTGCTGTAAAAATTAAAATTGTCAAAATGGTGGCCATCGTGATGACGAATGTTGGATTGCCATCCATCATCCCTTTGGCAGCACCAGGATTAATTACATAATCAAAAGTTAAAAGACCTTTAATAATCGTAATTGATTCACCTTGATGCATATAAGCATTAATTAACCATTTAGAAATTCAATCAATGGCCACTAAAACAGAAAATAGCGGTAGGCAAGCTACCAACTTAAATTTTCACTTATACTCGTGGTGTTTGATTCTTTCAACAAAGTTTAATCACATAATTCTCCTTTTTATTTAGTTACAACATCAAAACAACGTTGACAAATTTCAGCATCTTTTAATGTTTCAAAAATCGCTCAACATCTTTGACACTTCTCACCTTTTCTTGCTTGAATTTTAATTCAAGCATGTTTGTGTTCGACAAAATCATTGGTTTTGGGAGTTAACACTATTTTTGAAACAATTAAAACTTGGGCTAATTCTTCGATGCTAATAAAATTTAAGATGGTTTTTAAATCATCTTTTAACTCTAATTCAACTAGTGCTTCAAAGCTTTTTGAAACTACTTGGTTGTTTTTAGCTTCTTCTAAAGCTTTATTAATATCAGTTTTTAAATCTAAAATTTTAGTTCACATCTCAATAAAATCATCGGTTTGGCTTTGGTCTAATTTTTTATTATCTAATAAATGAACAGATGCTGCAGTTTTTATTCAAGGTAATGCTTGATAAACTTCTTCAATCGTATGAACTAAAATTGGTCTTAATATATCAATTAAAACTCATAGTTGTTCAAATAAAACAGTTTGTACTTGTCTTCTTCGAAGACTATTTTTACCTTCAACATATAAAATATCTTTAATAAAATCTAAATAAAATGAAGATAAATCACGAGTCACATAATTAATGGTTAAATTATAAACTGAGTTAAATTGGTAATGATCATAAGCTTGTGCTGCTTGATTTTTAAAGATTGTGGCATTATGCAGAGCAAATTTATCAACACTACTTAATTCTTTTTGATAATCTGTTGCTGGATTAAAATCTGCTAAATTAGCTAAGATAAAACGCATGGTGTTACGAATTTTTCGGTAAGTTTCACTAACTTGCTTGATGATTTCTGGACCAATTTTTTGGTCGTCAGTATAATCAGTTGATGCAACTCATAAACGGAGAATATCAGCTCCTAAATCATTTGAAAATTCAATAGGATCAATCCCATTACCAAGTGATTTAGACATTTTTCCACCTTTTTCATCAGTGGTCATTCCATGAGAAATTAAAGTTTTGTATGGTGCTTTATCATCATAAACAACCGAATTAATCATCGATGCATTAAATCAACCACGATATTGATCATTTCCTTCTAAATAAATATCGTATGGACGTTTGAATTCAGGGAATCTTTCTTCTAAAGCAATCGCACTACTTCCAGAGTCAAACCAAACATCTAAAATATCCTTTTCCTTTTTTAAACCTTTGTTTTGATAAGCATCAGGTAAGAAAGTGTCGGCTGGTTCTGAAAATCAAGCATTAATGCCTAATTTTTCAATGGTTGCGATTGTGTGATTTAAAATTTCAACATTTAAAACTAACTCATCTTTTTGATCATAAAACCCTAAAATTGGTACCCCTCATAATCTTTGACGAGAAATTGTTCAATCAGTACGATCATCTAAGACTTGGTAAAGTCTTTCTTTGGCTCATTTAGGTCTAGTTTGAATTTCATCAACGTGTTTTAAAATTTGTTTTTTAGCTTTGTTTAAACCAACAAATCATTGTAAAGTGGCGCGATAAATAACTGGTTTTTTAGTTCTTCAATCATGTGGATATGAATGCGTGACAAATTTTAATTTTAATAACTTGTTGTTAGCTTGTAATTTCATTCCCACAATTTTGTTGGCATCTTCATAAAATTGACCTTCTAAAGTCGCATCAGCAACTTCTGGGGTAAATTTACCTTGGTTATCAATTGGGGCAAATGGTTCTAAGCCATGAGCTTTAGCAATCATATAATCATCTTCACCAAATCCACCAGCAACATGGACAATTCCAGATCCAGCTTCATCAGTTACATGATGTCCAGCAACAATTTTTGAAAACTGATTTTCATATCAAGGGTGTTCATATTGCAAATTAATTAAGTCATGACCTTGCAAATGGCTAACAACTTGGACATTAGTTCAACCAATTTGTTCAGCAACTTGCTGAACAAGACTTGTTGCAACAATAAAATGACGAGTGTCATTTGCTGGTTTCACAATTGCATAATTCATCTGTTCACCAACAGCAATTAATTGGTTTGCAGGAATTGTTCATGGAGTGGTTGTTCAAATAATTAAATGTGTATCTTGAGGTAATTGTGCATTTTCAACGATTTTTGTGGCCACAAAAATCGTTGGTGATTTAATATCACGATATTCAATTTCTGATTCAGCTAAGGCTGATTCAGATGATGGTGATCAATAAATTGGTTTTAGCGCTTTGTAAATTAAACCATCATTAAACATTTTGGCAAAAAGTTTTAATTCTGAAACTTCATAATCTGGACGCAATGTTAAATAATTAGTCGCATAATCGGTAAACATTCCTAAACGTGTAAATTGATTGATTTGGTTTTGGATTTGTTCTAAAGCGTATTGATGACAAAGTTCTCTAAAACTAGCCGCATCCATGCTTTTACGATCAACCCCAGTCTTAGTGACAGCTGTTTCAATTGGTAAACCATGAGTATCTCAACCCATAATAAAAGGAGCATGATATCCACTAGCATTTTTTCAACGCACAATAAAATCTTTCAATGATTTATTCAAAGCATGACCAATATGTAAATCACCATTGGCATATGGCGGACCATCATGAAGCATAAATAAAGGCTTGTCTTGATTACTCTTAATTTTTTGCTGATAAATTTGGTGTTCAGCTCAAAATTTTTGAATTGTTGGTTCTTTATCTTTCAGACCAGCTCGCATATCAAAACTAGTTGAACCAAGGATTAAGGTGTCTTTATATTTATTATTCATAGGTGTCCTCTCATTAACATTTAAAATATTATAACATATGGGTTTTTTATAAAATTAACAACAAGAAAAACATCTGGTTGCTATTTAGTGGTTTTGCTTTTAAACAATTTTTTAGTTAACTTAAATTTATGCATATTTCCATTATAATGTTGAGTTAATGCTGGGAAAATTGTTTTAATTTCATCGGTATGTTCTCGATGAATAGCTTTTAGTTCAGCGACTGTTGTGGCTGTTTTAATTTGGTGAATATATTTTGATGAAGATTCTGTCATCACAAATAATCCATATTGATTTTTACGATGGAATTGGAGTTCTTTCATAATTTTGATGACTGACATTGATAAATACATCACAAGCACAATCACAGCCCCTAAATAAGCTAGTCACAACTTACCATCAAAGCCAAAATCAACAGAAATGGTTCGTTCATGAGTCACAACCATATCTTTAATAATTAATATGGAACCACTACTTGCATCATTAGCAAAGCCAGCTTGGGCAAGGTTGATGGCATAGCGATGTGGCCATAAATAGAGAATATAACCAAATCAATGATAATCAGGATTTAAAATAACATCGATCGGAAATCCTAAACCTAAAAAGTATGTTGATGTGGCATAAATTAGAATGACAATCATTTGCGAAAGAATCGAATTTTTAATAAATGTAAAAATAAATAATCCCACTGCAAAAGATGTCATTCAAACAAAAAGCAATGCTGTTAAAACCACACCCCAATTAGCTCGACTAACCAATTCTCGTTGAGCCGAGAAGAAAGTGATTCCGACTAAAAACATAATGATCGAAACACCTAAAGTCGTAATTAAATTAAAGAAAATGGAAGCTAAGGCTCGAATATAATTCGGAATCGAAGTTTGATTTAAACGATTAACCATCCCAGCATCACGATACTCATTATAATGTCTCGTGTAAATAAACATGCCATTACGAATAATTCCAATTGAAATCCCGGAAACTAATAAAAATGGATCAGCATCTTTAAAAACTAATCAGATGACCATTGTATACAAAGCAATCCCAAAACCAAGAATTAAATTCATTGGTCCTTCAAACCAATTTTTACATTCAATCTTTAAAAGCAAACCTAAGATTCTGCAATTTTTTAAAAATGATTTATTCTCCATTACCGCACCACCTTTTTAGGTTTTTTATATCGCGCATTTTTAATTTTTAATTTTTCTTTTTCATTTTTAGCTTCTAAATTAATTTGATTAATCACTTGGTTTAACTCAGTTAAACTTTGGGTTTTTTTGATTTGATTGATATAAAGAATTCTTTTATTCACACCTTGATAACTTTTAATTCCGCGGGAATTAAAAATATTTTGTCGACGATACCCTCAATAAATGATTAAACAAATTAAAGCAAATCAAGCAAAAATAGCCAGATAAACTAATCATAAATGGTGGCCAAATCCAAACCCAGCACTAGCTAAAAAAGAATCAGGATCAACACTGCCAGGAAAATCATGACCATCCCCCATATGCCACTTACCATCCCCAACAACCGGCATGCCTAAATTAGGATAAGCTTTCCCGATTCAACCGCTTTGCATTAAAGTGATGGTATATCTTTGTGGGGCAATGTAAAGTAAATAATTTAATCAAGGCACATTGCCAACTACTTTTCATGGAATTCCTAAACCTAATAAATACATTGCTCCAAAATAACAAACTAAACAAAAAACTTGTTTTCAATCACGACTTTTTATTCAAAATTGTAAAAGCATCCCTAGTAAAGAACACATAATAATATGCAAAAAAAGTCCCGAAAGAAAAACGGTTCAATCAACAAATTGAATTAAGCGTCGTTGTTCTGGAAACATCATTCCCATAATAAAAATTAAAGTGATAATAACAAAGTTGATTGCTCAATTAAAAGCTAAAATAGAAAAGAAAGCAATACCTTTAGATAATGGTGTTTGTTTCAGCTTAGTTAACGTCCCTTTAAATCGCCAATCACCAAGAACATTAGATAAATTGTATTGAGCATTCCTAATTGTGGTAATCCCAATTCCTGAAGCTAAAATAAATGGGTCGGCTGTGAACAACCCATTTTTTGGTTTAAACATTAATCAACAAAAAACCATAATTGTTGTTAAAACAAAACCTAAAGTAATTGATGCATAATCATTTTTGTAATTATTTCATTGGATTTTTCAAAAGATCGCAATTAAGGAAAAGTTATTTTTCATTAGTCATCACCTTCATCATCATCTTTAGGTAATGGTTTAGTTTTAATGGTGTTCAGAGTCACTGTTGATTGTAAATCTTCAGCGGTTGGATTTTTAAGAATTTTAATTTCTTCATCGTTGTTTAAAATGATCGTTTCTTCATCGACACTTTGTTGTAAAGCACTTAAAACATCTTTATGTTCCACATGATTTAGGGTTTCTAAACGTTGACCAACAATTTTATTTTTCTTGATTAATTTACGTTCTAGTTTAATAATTTTGATTTCTTCTTTGATGTACTTTTTTTTCAAAATTCGCAATTGTTTTTTTTCCAATGATGATACTTCTTCTTCAGTTTCTTCAATGCTGAATAACTCATCATTTTCAAAAATCAATAAAACTTTCTTTTCAATAAAAGTTGCCATTTTTTCTAATTCTAAAACAATGTTTTTATACTTTTTCTCTTTGGGATTATTTTTAATATGTTTTTTAACTGTATAAATTGTTTGGGTTAATTCTTTTAAAGCTTGTTTTAATTCTTTGATTGCTTGATTAATATTTTTTTGAATTAAAATTTCACTAAATGTTTTAGCTAGTTGCTCTTCAGTTAATTGAAGTTGATAAAAAGTGTTTTTAATTTGAATATTAATTTTGTCACCTTCATGATCAGGGAAATTATTTTTATAAACAGCTTCTAATTCTTTAAAAGCTGTGCGGAATTTTTTTAATAAAATTTGAAAGCTACGGTTAGTAGCCACACGGCGTTTATTTTCTTTAGCTTCTTCAGCTAATTTACGAATATATTCAAAAGTTGAACCATGTTCTTTGACGATTCCACGTAATGAGGAATCGTCTTGCATTTCACCTTTATTTAAAGTGATAATGCGATTACATAATGCATTCAAAATAAAGTCTTCAGGTTGGATGATAATAATGGTTCCGCCTTGATTTTTATATTCTTTTAATAAATTAAGAATTTTCATTTTATGTTCGAAATCAACAGATGAAGAAAACTCATCAATCACAATTAATTCAGGTTTATATAAAAATGCTAAAAATAAAGCAAACATTTGTAAACTTAAAATGTTTAACTTCGATAATTTTTTGTCCATAATTTGTTCAAAACCAAAAGTATCAATTAATTTGGCGATTCAAGCTTTGTCCTGAACATCATAAATGGCCTTGTATAAATCAATCACATCCTTAACTTTGAAACCAATTGGTCATGATTGTTCTCTTGATTGATAACCAATCGCTTTAAAAATATTTGGTTCTTTAAAAAAGTAATCAATAATGCCACTTGTTTGTTGAATCACATTCCCAATCAATTTTCCTAAAACTGTTTTCCCAGCACCATTATTTCCAACCAAAGCAATCGCTTCACCACGATTAACTTTAAAATTGACTTTTTTAATCGACCAAACTCCATGTAAAAAACTTTTAGAAAGGTTATGTACCACAACTAAAGTATTATCATCTGCATGATTATTTTGATCAATTGTTTTTTCCATATTTATTTTTTCTCGTGTTTTCTAACAAAAAGTAGGCTTTTCTCTTTATATTCTTTTGTGTGTTCAATCATAGCTTTTGTATGATGGGTTCCATCAAAAATGATTAATTCATTAATCGTTGTTTCTTCCAAATTATTTTTTGTGTTTCACATCCTAAAACTATCTAAATAGTTGGTGATTCGATCACCACGATTATGAATGTACAAAATTGGAAAATGTTTTTCTTTTGGTTTGATCATGGATAGGTAATCTAGATTAGTTAAATCGGCACCATATTCTTTTTCATAAATCTTCATCATATTTTTTAAAGTTTCTTTACCAAAATTTTTTAAAATTTTTGGTGAATTCTCATAAACTATTTTTTCTAATTGTTTTGGAGCAGACATATAAGCCGAATCAGAAATTCCCCATCTAATATTGGCTTTTTTGATTAATTCTGGTTCAGTTAAACTAAAATAATTTAAGGTAAAACCACCCATGCTAGTGCCGATTAGTCCCATTTCATCAACTTGATATGCACTGATCAACCATTCAATAGTTGCAATCATATCCCATTTTTCTTTAAATCCTCAAGTGACAGCATCATTTTCACTAGCACCATGATTTCTAAAGTCAAAAGTAATAATATTATAACCCAATTCACGATAGTGTCAGACTAAATATAGCACTTCAAATCGCGAAGAATTATAACCATGCATTGCGACAATTCATTTGTTGGAAGGTTTTTCATTTAAACAAACAGAAGCTGCAATTTTAATTCCATCTTTCGAGGCAAAAGTTACATTATTTGTTAGCTTTCAATAATCAATATTTAATTTTTTATTGGAATTAAAATTCACAGGATTTAGATTAAACATTTTAATAATGTTTAATCTAATATCACGACCATCTTCACGGCGATAAACTGTCGGAGAATAATGGGAATTCAACATATTGATCATAGTTCTTGCAAATGATGAATTTTCAGCCATTAATTATTTCTCCCTTACTTTGTTTATTATATTCTTTTTTTTAATTTATTTTTTTATAAAAGCCAACAAAAAAACCAAAAATTGGTTTTTTTGTTTTATTTATAAATTATGTTTCTTTAATTGGTTAATTTAATTAAAGACCACATTTTAATTGGACATTACAGTTGTTGCAAGTGACACATCCACCACTATCAATTAAAGTTCCTAATTGACAAACTGGACAAGTATCACCAATTTCTGTCCCAATTCTAATTGTGTCTTCATCTTTAAAATCTTCATTGTCAACAACAACTCCAGTTCCTGATTTAGTGAATTCTTCACTAAATAAGTTTTCTTCTTTTTCTAAAGATAAGACTTGCGTATCACGACTTCCATCAACATAAACTGTTCCACCTTTAGCACCATGTTTATATAAATACATATAGATTTGTTCAACATCAGCAACACGATATCCTTTGGGAGCATTAACTGTTTTTGAAATTGATGAATCAACTCAACGTTGAATAATACATTGTACATCAGCATGTTCAACGGGACTTAAATTCATCGCTGTTGCAAAAATATCTGGTAAGTTTTTATTTTTGTATTCTGGATGCACGTCTAATCATTTATCAACCAAAGGGACTTTTACTTCCATAAATTTACCTAATCTTCCACTTCTGAAATATGAGAAGGCAAAGTATGGTTCTAATCCAGTTGAACCCCCAACCATTGTTCCAGTTGATCCGGTTGGTGCAACTGTAATTAAGTGCGAGTTTCTAATTCCGTATTGCACAATATCTGCAGCAATATCTTTTGGTAAGGTTTTGATAAATCCTGATTGAACAAATTTTTGGCGGTCGCCTAAGAATGGGAAACTCCCTTTTTCTTTAGCTAAAGCAATTGAAGCACGATAAGCAGTTGTGGTAATAATTTCAAAAACACGATCCACAATTGCATTTCCTTCTGGACTTCCATATCTGACACCAGCTCAAATTAGCATGTCATGTAAGCCCATCACACCCATTCCGACACGTCTCTCACCAAGTGCTTGTTTTTGATTTTCTTCTAAGAAGTATGGCGTAGCATCAATAATATTATCTTGTAAGCGGACACAAGTTGTGACAGTTTGTTTCAATTTATCTTCTAAGATTTCACCCGTTTTTTTATCAACAAAGTTAGCTAAATTAATTGCCCCTAAATTACATACTGAATATGGTGCTAGTGGTTGTTCACCACAAGGATTAGTGGCGACAACTCTTTGCTCATAACCACGAGCATTAGTCATTTCGTTAGCTTTGTCAATGAAGAAAATTCCTGGTTCTGCTGAATAAGTTGAACAGAAGTTAATTAACTCTCATAATTCTTTAGCTGGAATTGTTCTAAATGTTTTGGTTGGTAAACCCATTGCTTCTCATTCAAAAACATTCCCAATTTTTTCTCATTCTGTTTCATAAACTTTTTTTTGATCAGCATCAAATGCTAAGTTATCTGGGAATTTCAATTCTCATTCTTGACCTTTTTCAATAGCTTCCATGAATTTGTTAGAAATAGCGACTGAAATGTTTGCTCCAGTTAAAAATTCTGGATGAACAACTTCATATTCTCCACCACTTAACAATTTTTCTTTGACTTCATTGACAAATGCTTGGTCAAATGAATAACTATGTTGTAAAACATTTTCATAAATTTTTCTTTGTGTTTCATCAAAACTTTTGAATTTTAATTTTTTATTAACTTCATTTTGAATATGTTCAGATTTAAAATGTTTTTTGACAAAAAGTAATGAACGCACATTTTGCATTTTAGAAATAATGAATTCAATAATGTCTGGGTGTCAATCAGCAAGCATAATCATTTGTGCTCCACGTCTTGATCCACCTTGTTCAATTAAGTGTGTTAATTGAGACAAGTCATTTAATCAAGAAACAGCTCCTGATGAAGAACCTCCCACTGATAAAGCAGCAGCTCCTTTTGGTCTTAAAGTTGAACCATTAGTTCCAACTCCTCCCCCACGACTCATAATTTCTGCCACTTTTTCACGGTGGTGAGCAATTCCTTCACGACTATCGTGAATATATGGCATTACATAACAGTTGAAAAATGTCACTTGTTTATTTGAACCAGCTCCATATAAAACTCTTCCAGCTGGAATAAAGTTCAATGTTTCTAATTCGTAGGCAAATGCTTTTTGAATCGCCTCAGTTTCTTCTTGTCCAAGATATTTTGCCACACGACGAGCAATTTGTTCAAAATACAATTCTAAAGGTTTCATTAAAGACCCTTTGTCTTTAATGATTAAATTATTAATTTTTGGATCCACTTTAAATTCATTAGAAATAAAACCAACATATTGATCTTCAATCTTAATTAAGTATTTACCATCTTCTTTTTTTTCAATCACTTGACCAATTCCACGAGTTGGAAAATTGGGATCATTTTTAATAATAGTAATCACTAAATCTCCGACTTTTAAAGTTTTTAAAGTGTCATCTTTTTGTGAATAGCGGTCTAACATGACCATTCTTGAAACACCTTCAAAGTGTAGTTTAAATCCTTCTTCAATCGGAAAAATGTTTTTAAAATTCTTTTTAATGTCTGCATTTAATTCTGTAATTTGATTTACATTATACATTTTTGCTTTCCTCCATATTTGCATGTTAAAACACATTTTTTTTCATTTTTAATTAGTAAATACCGATAGAAAATAAAGCAAAAACATCGTTTGCTCAGTTTTTCATGAGTGTTTTTTCATGTATATACATTGTAATACATCTTTTGTGGAAATGTGGGAAAAAAATTGAAGAATTTTTTACACAATAAAAAACCATCGATATTTAGATGGTTTTTTAAATTATTTTCTTGTAATGAATTTGTAGATTTTATTTTCAACTTTGCTATATTCGCCATCTAATCCGTACATTACACCAGTGATAAAATCAATGGTGCGCACTTTATCAGTTGGTGATAAGCGTGAAAGATCCACTAAAACAATTTTATATTCAATTAATTCATCAACAATCGGTCTGATTGTTGAAAAAGATGTGGGAGTAAAGATGGGAGTTTTACGTTTAACATCTTTTTGAATTGTTGAAGCTGCTTGTTGTTCTTGAGTTTGCACACCTTCACGAAAAGTTGCAAAATCTTCATTGTCATGAATTGAATTTGATGAAAATTGGTTATGAACAATTGGTTGTTCTGTTTTATGTTTAAAAAGATTAAGAAATTTTTTCATATACACCTTACTTCAAGAATGTTGGGAAGTCATCATCCTCTTCATCCACTTCATTATTTAATTGTTGTTTTAATTTGATTGTGCGGTCAACCATTTGTTTATTTTCAAAAACTTTTTCTTTTTGTTTCAATGATTCAATATCAAAATTATTTGTATTAATCACTTGTCTTCTTTGTGATTCCAAAATAGTGTTTTGTTGTTGCTGTTGCACGTCGGCTTGGTCAAAACCAGTTGCAATCACAGTCACAATTAATTCATCATTTAATTGACTATTAATTGCAATTCCAAACACAATATTCACATCTTCACTACCAGCTGCTTGTTGAATAATATCAACAGCATCATAAGCATCATTTAAGGAAACAGTTTTACCACCAGTAATATTAACAATCACATCTTTTGATCCAAAAATTGAAGCTTCTAATAATGAAGAAGAGATGGCTTTATTTGCTGCTTGTACAGCTTTATCTGGTCCTTCAGCAATTCCAATTCCGAATAAAGCATTGCCTTTTTTAGACATCACAGTTCTGACATCAGCAAAGTCTAAGTTAATCACGGCAGGCACAGCAATTAAATCAGTAATTGTTTGTACACCTTGTTTTAAAATTGAATCTGCTTCTTTAAATGAATCTTCAATTGGTAATCCACCAATGTATTCTAATAATTTATCATTGGAAATCACGATCACTGAATCAACATGTTTTTTTAACTCCGTTAGTCCTTCAATCGCAAATTTATTACGATTTTTTCCTTCAAAGCGGAATGGTTTTGTAACAATTGCCACAACCAAGGCACCAGATTCTTGCGCAACTTTGGCAATGATTGGCGCAGCACCAGTTCCAGTACCCCCACCCATTCCAGCAGCGACAAACACTAAATCTGCACCTTCTAATGATTCTTTAATTTGATCAATTGATTCTAAAGCAGCTTGTTTCCCGATTTCAGGATTTGCCCCTGCTCCTAGTCCTTTAGAAATTTTTTCTCCTAAAATTAATTTTGTGGGCGCTTTTGAAACTGATAATACTTGCGCATCAGTATTGGCAACAATGAAATCCACACCTTGCACACCTTCGTTGATCATTCTATTGACAGCGTTGTTTCCACCACCACCGACTCCAATCACTTTAATTTTCGCGATTTGGTCAAATTTTTGTTCCATATTTTTATCCTATCCTTTTCTTTTTATAAATTGGTTTCTTGTCAATTAAGATCCCTTCATCCATCAGGAAATATCCTTGTTGTTGAATTTGGGCCCCGCCCAAAGTCAAAGGGCTTTTGAAAATTGTATTTTCATTTTTTGGTTTTGCATATTGTTTTGGAATAATTCCCACCGAGGTTTGCAAATCCTCATCTTCTTTTTTCATGTTGTTTAATTGTTCTAAACTTTTTACTGTTCCCAAAGCAATATTTAAATGATAATTATTGTTTGCTCCCATAAAAAATTCGTTAAAGACATAATCACTAGCAATCGCGTTACCTTTTTTTAACACTTCTTCAGCACCAATGATTTTTTGAATACTTCCGAAATTATAAGTTATAATTTCGTGAGCATTGCTAAAAATTTCAAAAATACTTTTAATTTCTTCATACTGTGTATTTAAGGTTTGAGTGACAATATTTTTGAGTTCTTCACCTGTGTATTTAACTAATTTTTTATATGTTTCAATTTTGGAAAATGTTTGTAAGACCAAACTATCATTGAAATTATTACTTGCAAAATTTAAGAGGTTAAACAAGTAAGTTTCCGCGATTGTTTCTTTGATTTTTAATTGTTTAGCAACGGTTTCTAATACCTGATTTAAACCAAAAGGAATCACTGAATGTTTTTTCATAATCCCTTCAATAAACATCCCTGCTTCAATTTGTTTTTCACCTCAATTAATAATTAAAGTTGAAGCATTTTTTGAAATCGGATTGACCGAAACACGATAGAGTTCATTAATCGCATGAGTGAGAAATAAGATTGTCAAATTTGCTTTTTCCACAACTTCATGATGACTATTCACAATCGCATTATTCATTTCATAATTCTGGAAAATTGCTGAAAGCTCTTTTCCAGAAAACTGACAAATCCGGTTGAGAGGTGCAGACATATGGTCAACTGATCATGATAGACTACGTGATTGTAAGATTACATTTTGGTTAGTTGATGGTTTGGCTGAGGCAACATTTTTTAATTGTTTAATTTTGTCTTTGGTCACTGGTGTTGGTTGATCATCAAGAGCAATATTAATTTTTTCATAAGCTTCTTTGATTTGAATTTTTTCAGATGGCAAGATTAATGCCACTTTGCAAATTTGAAAACCTTCATGTGTGCGTTCATATTGATCAACAAATTCTTTAACTTTGTTTGCTGTTTGTTGCACATTATTCACAACGAAGTTATGGTTTAAAAAATCTTTTTTATTCTCTGTTTTTTGAAAAACAACCATTGTTTTATGTCCAACCACTTTTAAAACTGTAAACAATAATTTGTGGGGGCGAATTTCTAGAGTAGCATAAATTCTTGCTGGTACACTTACTGACATAATCTCACATCCTTTCTTATTTTTTTTCGATGACTCACATCTTTGCACTATGGGCGCGATTATTATTTTCAAGTTCTAGACTTGATGGGGTAATTGGCTTTCTAATAACTAATTCATATTCTTTATCAGTTGGAATCGTTATTGGTAATTTTTGAGCAATGGCATCAATTTCTTTAATCGTGACTGCTTTAAAAATTTGTTTAATGTGTTTTTCTTCTAAAGAGTGGAAAGTAATAACAACAATTCTTCCTCCTGGTTTTAAAAGTTTTAAACTTTGTTCAATTGAAGATTGCAAGACATTGATTTCATCATTGACATAAATTCTTAAAGCTTGGAAAACTTTTTTAGCCGGATGACCTTTTTGACTCAAAACTTTCGCTGGTAATGTTTTTTTAATCACATCCACTAATTGGAAAGTGGTGTTGAGCGGTCGAGTTTTGACAATTGCTGCTGCAATTTGTTTGGCGAATTTTTCATCAGCATATTGTCAAAAGATTTGTGCTAACTCTTCTTGAGTTTTGTGATTAAGCACATCTGCTGCTGTTAGTTTGTTATTCGTTGTGTCCATACGCATATCTAATGGTCCATCAAAGCGATAACTAAACCCTCTTTGCGCAACATCAAATTGCGGGGATGAAACTCCTAAATCATATAAAATTCCATCAACCGCAAAAATATTTTCTAAAGCTAACAGTGAAGCAATGTTTGAAAAATTTCCATTTAAAATATGAAAGTTTTTCCCGGTTTGACTTAATTTAGCTTGTGATTCTTCAATTGCTGTTAAATCTTGATCAATAGCATAGAGTACACCATCTTTTAGATGACTAAGGATTGCAGATGCATGTCCTCCCCGCCCTAATGTACAATCAACATAAACACCATCGGGTTTAAGCTTTAAATATTTAATTGCTTCGTCTAATAAAACGGGTTTGTGTTTTTCCAATTTTATTCACCCACATTGTCTATTTTTTCTGCAATTGCTTCAATGTTTGCGAAGTTATCTTTTTCATATTGGTCATAAGAAGCTCGGTCTCAAACTTCAATTTTGGAACCAACACCAAGAATGTAAACATCTTTATCGATTTTAGCCACTTGCAATAAATTGGCAGGAATTTTAATTCTTCCTGTAGCATCAAGCTCAAGATCAGCAGAATTAGCAAAGATATAACGCATTAAAGCACGGGTATCTTTTTTAAATGGTTCAAGCATTTCTAATTCTTCTTTTCAAATTAGGAATTCTTGTTCATTTCTAATTTCTAAACTTCCTTCAAAACCACGAGAAAGATAAACCACTGGGTTCATCTTGGTTCTAAGTTTAGACGGCAAAGTCAAACGACCTTTGTTGTCTAATGAATGTTCAAATAAACCCAAAAACATAACACTTTGCCCCACTTTCTCCCACTTTGTAGTTATTATTACATTATTCAGTAGTAAAAACAAGCATAAAAATATAAAAAAAGCATTATCTAATTGGCAATTAAGCAAAAATAAAATGGAAATATTGCTTCTTTTGGTGGAAAAACTGCCAAAAATATGGTGGTTATGGTAAAAACTATATAGATAAGAGTACGACAATTATCTTTATAATGAATTTTAACAACCTAATTAAGTTGGTTTTTTTCATATTTTTTCTCCCGCAGATGTGTTTTTTGTGCATCAAAAAACAAAAAAAATACAAACATTTGTTTGTATTTTTTCAATTATTTAATCCTAGATCACTTAATTTATAAATTAAGCTTCTACTTTAATTGCTTCTTTTCCTTTGTAAAATCCACATTCACGGCAAACACGGTGAGGTTTGATTATTGCACCACAGTTTGTACATGACATTAAAGTATCTGGTGTTAATGCTAAGTGTGAGCGACGTTTGTTTTTAGCCGCTTTACTGGTTTTTCTAAATGGTACTGCCATAATCTCACCTCCTATTTGTCAGTCTTAAAGTTGTTTAATTTGTCTCATCTGGGATCCAATTCTGCATTTGTTTCTTGTTCTTTTAAGTAATCATTTTCACTCAAAAGTTCCCAGTTGGAACCAACCTTATAGATTATATCATGTTTTTCTGAGATGTTAACAGGGATATTTAGGTTTATTTGTTCAATAATATATGCAGTTAAATCGAAGTTGTTTTCTAAAATTAAATTTGTTTGATCATTGTACTCTTCATCAAAAGAATATTCATCATTTCAATCAATTTGTTGAGTCGAAGTGAATGTGTGTCCATCATTGGCATCAGTCACTTCTAAGCTAAATTCAATCATGCCATCAATTTCAACAGTGGCAAAATCTGCTATGTAAGTTAAATCTATATCATAATTAATTGTGTTAATCTTTTTAATCAAAGGGTTTGCTAGTTGAATTTTGGTTAGATCATCAATTTGACCAACCAAACGCTGAGAGGGTTGATTTTTAAAATCTTGTAAATTCATGTTATCTAATTGTTAAATTCATTTTTTTAATGTTATTTAACACCTTATCTCATTCAGCAGTAATTTCGGCTTCAGTTAATTGTTTATCTCAATCATTAAAAACAAATGACAAAGTAATTGATTTTTCTTGTTTAGCTTTCATCTCATCATTTTCGTACTCGCCCATTAATTTATAAGACATCACTTTGGAAACATCATTTAAAATGTTTTGGGTTAATTCTTGATAAGTGATAAACTCTGGCAAGATTAAAGAAACATCTCGTGATGAAGGTTGGAATTTAGCAATCGGTTTAACTATAATGGTTTTTTCAGCCATCTCAAACAATAAATCTAAGTTTAATTCAGTTACAAAAGTTGGTTTTATTTTTTGGTTGATTTCAAATTTAGGGTTTAGTTTAAAAATAAAACCAATAATTTTTTGATCAATTTTAATTTCCGCATTAATAAATGGGTGGATTTGTTTATTGATTGGTTTAACCTCATTAAAACTAATTCGTAAAGGGTCAATTTGATAGAATGCCAAAATAGCATCAACTACACCTTTTAAGTAGAAATAATTATTTTCCAAATTGTTTTTGACAATTGGCTCTTGAACAACATCCCCAGTCACTAAAACACCTAAATGTCTTTGACGTACTTCACGAGTATAAACATCACCAATTTCTCAAAGTTTTAGACGTTTGTTATTGTTTAATGAATTATAAACAGCAGTTTCAATGATTGAATTAGTTAAATTCATACGATATACTTCACGCATTTGTGATAATGGTGAATTTAAAACAATTGGTCGTTTTAAAGCAAATAAGTTTCATTCATCATTAGCTTCTTTACTAATTAAGGAGTAAGTTTTAATGTTATTAAATCCAACCCCAATTAAGTAATTACCTAGTTTGCTTTCAAGGTTTGCTTTTAATTTATCTTCATGATGGTTAGATTGAATAATCAATGGTGCTTCTGGAATATTGTCATATCCATATAAACGAGCAATTTCTTCACAAATATCATTTTTACCATATAAATCAACACGGTTCAGGTCAGGATAAAAAGTCAATTTATCACCATTATGTTTAATTTTAAAATCTAATGTTTTAAATAATGAAGCAATGTGGTGTGCTTTGATTTCAAAACCTAAAATGTTTTTAATCTCTCCTAAAGTTAAGACAAATTTGTTTTTGGCATTGGCATCTTTCGCTTCAAAAACATGAGCAGATTTAGCTTCTAAAATTTTGTAATCATTTAAGATGTGCATAAAAACTTGATCCGAAAGTTCAAAAAGATTTGGATTTAAAGGTTTCATATATCTTTGTAAATTTAAATTCGAAAGGTTTAAATTTTTTTGTTGTTTTCTCATTAATGAAGATTTGAAATTTAAACGTATGGCCAACATTGTTTTTGTGTTGTTATCAACACAAAATTCTGGTGTGGTTTCTAAACCAATAATTTGGACAATTTGTTTTTTTGCTATTAAAGCTAAAACATCTTTGTCTTCATGTTTAATGATTTCTAAATGCAATGGATCTTGCAATTTAGCTTGGTCAATTAAAATAATTGGTTGTCCAGTTTGCACAGTCGCAAGCATGGCCATATTTTCCATTTGGTTAGGCAAACTTTTGTGACCATTAAGTTTTAATCATAAATCATCTCTCGCATGTAAATTGGAAATATTTTCCTTAATTTGATAGCTTTGGTAAGTGAATGAATTAATTTCTTGTTGAATATGTTTAGCAATGTGAATATCTAATTTCGGGTTAGAAATTGTTTTAACGTCTAAATTTTTAGTATAAGGTTTTTGAATCTTTAAAGCAAAGTAGTTTGCCACCTCTTTTAAAAGTTGTAAACTTGCTAAAGCATCACTACGATTTAAAGTTAAGTCAACTTCTCAAACGTAATCATTATATTTAATTTCATCAACAGTTTTACCAATTAAATGAATTAAATCAATATCAGAATGAATGACATAAATCATGTCATTTTCTTCTTCTCATAATGATGTTTTGGGCATCCCAATTTCGTTCAAAGCACAAATCATTCCTTGCGAATTATAACCTTTAATTTTTCTTTCACCCATCGTTAAACCATTAGCAATCGTTGCTCCAACTGGAGCAACGACAACAAATTGTCCGGCAGCCACATTACTTGCTCCACAAACAATTTCTAAAGGTTGTTTAGTCCCAATATTAACATGACAAAAACTTAGGTGTGTATCAGGGATTTTTTCTATTTGTTCAACATAACCAATTAGTAATTTGGTGTTTAATTTGGCAAAGTCAGTTTCTGATTCCACTTCAAATCCTAAAGCATTTAAAGCATGAGAAATTTGGGTATTGGTTATTTTGTTTAAATCTAAAAATTTAGACAATCATTTTCTTGTTAAAATCATTTTTACCTACTTTCCATAAAATGGGAATTGTTCTAAAAACTCCACATTGTTTTCATAAAATAATCGAATATTATTAATGCCAAATTTTAACATCGCAATTCTTTCGATGCCAATTCCAAAAGCTAATCCAGTCAGTTTTTTTGGATCTAACCCATTAACTTCCATCACTTGTTGATTAATCATTCCAGCCCCTAAAATTTCAATTCATCCTGAAAATTTACATAATCCACATCCAGTTCCGGCACATTTGAAACATGAAATATCCACTTCAATACTTGGTTCAGTGAATGGAAAAAAACTTGGACGTAAACGGATGTTGACACTTTCATCAAACAATCTTTTAGCCATATATTTTAAAACTCATTTTAAATTAGCAAAGGAAATATTTTTACCAATGGCAAAACCATCCACTTGCATAAATTGGTGTGAATGTGTGGCATCGTCATCATCACGACGATAAACATTGCCATAAGAAATGGCAGCGAGATTTTGGTCTTTGTGTTTTTGTTCAGCCAATTTAGTCAGCAATCTTGAAGTCATATTAGTACAATGTGTTCTCATCACATGATCATCTTCAATGTAAAAAGTATCTTGCATATCACGAGCAGGATGATCTTTTGGTAAATTTAATTTTTGAAAGTTAAATTCATCATTATCAATTTCTGTACCATCAACTAAATCAAAGCCAATTTCAGAAAAAATTTGACCAATTTCTTCAATCACAAGATTTAATGGATGTTTAGTTCCAAATTGCAAATTCATTCCTGGTAAGGAAACATCAATTTTTTCAACTTTTAATTGTTCATGCAAAATTTGTTCTTGTAAACTTTCGGTTAAAGCATTTAATTTGTTGGCAATTTCAACAAAAACAAGATTTGCTTGTTTACCAACTTCTTGTTTGGTTTGTTCATCAGCATCCCGCATTGATTTTAAAATGCTGGTTAATGGAGCATCTTTTCCTGAAAATTCTTTTCGTAGATTTTGCACTTCAGCTAAAGTTGTTACTTGTTTTAGTTTGGTTTCAAAATCTTTTTTAATGTTTTTTATTTGTTCTAACATGTTTCCTCCATCATTTATTATTTATTATATAAAATTTAGCAAATAGTATTGAATAAAATAAAGCTATTGTGTATTTTTTTCATTTATTCGGGCATTTTGCTTCATTATTTTCAATTTAGCACTCTTACTAATCAAATCTTGTTCATATGCTTCATTCAATAAAGCAAATGTTTGGTCAGTTGGAACAGCAGTAATTAAAATTTTTAAAATGACTTTTAAAAATTTTTGCAATTCATAGCTGACTAATTCATCGGCATAAGCGATGTACAAATCACGATCATAATCAACTTTTTGTTTAATACAATTTAAATTCAAAGCTGATTGAAAAATTCACGGAATTAAAGCATCATTAATGTAAATTTTCAATAAAGCATAGGTGTTTTTTAAAAAGGCATTATACCCATTAATTTTCAAACTATCATTATTTAGTTCGCCTAAATAACGAACAGTGACATCATTAACCTGGTCATATAGGGCAGTTATCTTAGTGATGCGATTGAAAATTGCTTGCTTGGTCAAGGACGAAAACTGAAAATTAGCAGTGATTTCTAGGCAAGCAACAAATTCAGTTTTATTCAAAAAAATCGGTAAATCACTAAATTTTCATTTGAGAGTTAAGTCATTAAATTTGGTGCTAAAAAAATCTTTTTTTCTGTTTTTATTAAAAGTTTGCATTAATTCTTTAAACATTTGTCCTCCTTTGTGCTGCATTTTTGATCTTCATTGACATTTTCATTAAATTGCAATCAGTCTTCCAACTTTAATTATATAATTTTACATGAAAAATTACACCAATTTGCGAGGTAGCAAGTTGATGTAATATATTTTCAAAATTTTAAGTGGTACAAGCACTATTTCGAAAGCCATAGTTATGGTTTTAAACGCGATTTTTAAATCGTTTTTTGATGTATATAAATATTAGTTATGTCATACTTAAATGACTGAAAAGATTACATATCTTTACCGTGTTCGAGTTCACCAGGGCAATAAAGCAATTAGTGAATTCTTGATAATTCAATTTTTGTTAGCAAAAATCATCTTAACACCTCATTCTATTTGCATTTAATTTTGCATTAAATGTACTTTTATCAGTCTAACTTTTCTAAGAAAACATTGGTCTAATCTCCTAAAGTATTTATGCTTTTATATGTAACTTTAAGTTGCATAATTTTGTCTGATCTATCTTTATCATTCTAGACTATCAACTCCTTTGAAGTATTTACTCCCTACCTTTATTAAAACACTTTCCAAATTAAAAACAATATTTTTTTAAAAAAATAAAAAATTTTTAAAAAAATAAAAAAATCTTTTCCAAAGTGCCAATTATTGCTAATTATACACTGGAAAAGATTTTTGTGAACTGGCATCGTGCTACTTTCTCGCAATGCAATATCATCGCCGCAGTAGAGCTTAACTTCTGTGTTCGGTATGGGAACAGGTGTGACCTCTACGCCATAGACACCAGATCGTGTTTTTGAATTATTCTTTGAAAACTGAATACTAGATTGAAATACTTATATTTATAAGCGTTGTTAAATAGATTTTTATTTCTAAAAGTCTCTCGAATTATTAGTATTGGTTAGCTCAATGCCTCGCAGCACTTACACACCCAACCTATCAACCATGTGGTCTACATGGATTCTTACTTCTTACGAATGGGAAAATTCATCTTAAAGGAGGCTTCTCGCTTAGATGCCTTCAGCGATTATCCTTTCCACATATAGCTACCCAGCTGTGCCCTTGGCAGGACAACTGGAGCACCAGGGATGTGTCCAACTCGGTCCTCTCGTACTAGAGTCAGCTCTCTTCAATTTTCCTACGCCCACAACAGATAGGGACCAAACTGTCTCACGACGTTCTGAACCCAGCTCACGTACCGCTTTAATGGGCGAACAGCCCAACCCTTGGAACCGACTACAGCTCCAGGATGCGATGAGCCGACATCGAGGTGCCAAACCTCCCCGTCGATATGAACTCTTGGGGGAGATCAGCCTGTTATCCCCGGGGTAACTTTTATCCGTTGAGCGACGGCCCTTCCACTCGGGACCGCCGGATCACTAAGTCCTTCTTTCGAATCTGTTCGACTTGTAAGTCTCGCAGTTAAGCATTCTTCTACCTTTGCGCTCTATGTATGATTTCCAACCATACTGAGAATACCTTTGAGCGCCTCCGTTACATTTTAGGAGGCGACCGCCCCAGTCAAACTACCCACCAGACACTGTCCCTGACCCAGATAATGGGCCGAGGTTAGAAATTCGAAGTAACGAGGGTGGTATTCCAAGGTTGACTCCACAAGAACTAGCGTTCCTGCTTCAAAGTCTCCCACCTATCCTCTACACGTTACACCAAATTTCAATATCAAGTTATAGTAAAGCTCCACGGGGTCTTTCCGTCTAGTTGCGGGTAACCAGCATCTTCACTGGTACTAAAATTTCACCGAGTCTATAGCCGAGACAGCGAAGGGATCATTACACCTTTCGTGCGGGTCAGAACTTACCTGACAAGGAATTTCGCTACCTTAGGACCGTTATAGTTACGGCCGCCGTTCACCGGGGCTTCAATTCAAAGCTTCGCTTGCGCTGACTTCTCCTTTTAACCTTCCGGCACTGGGCAGGTGTCACCCCCTATACATCGTCTTACGACTTAGCAGAGAGCTGTGTTTTTGTTAAACAGTTGCCCCTCCCTCTTCACTGCGGCTCACATAAAGTGAGCACTCCTTCTTCCGAAGTTACGGAGTCATTTTGCAGAGTTCCTTAGCTATAGTTTTCTCGCTTGCCTTAGGATTTTCTCCTTGAATACGTGTGTTCGTTCTAGGTACAGGTAAATAGTTCTTAAGTTAGAAGCTTTTCTTGGAAGCATGGAGTCATGGTCTTCGTTACTAGGCGTACCGTTCACTCCCCATAACGCTTCAGAGTTAAAGTATGCGGATTTGCCAACATACACCCCTTTGCGCTTAGCCCGCAATCCATTAAGCGGGATCCACTATCCTTCTCCGTCACTCCATCACAAACTATTCAGTACAGGAATATCAACCTGTTGTCCATCGACTACGCCTATCGGCCTCGCCTTAGGTCCTGACTAACCCTGGGTGGACGAACCTTGCCCAGGAAACCTTATTCAAATAGCATGAGAGATTCTCACTCTCAAACGTTACTCATGCCGGCATAATCACTTCTAAGCGCTCCACTGGTCCTCACGGTCCAACTTCATTGCCCTTAGAACGCTCCCCTACCACTGTACAAATTGTACAATCCGTAGCTTCGGTAGTATGCTTAAGCCCCGGTACATTTTCGGCGCAGAATCACTCGACTAGTGAGCTGTTACGCACTCTTTAAATGATGGCTGCTTCTGAGCCAACATCCTAGCTGTCTATGCAATTCCACATCCTTACACACTTAGCATACATTTTGGGACCTTAGCTGACGATCTGGGCTGTTTCCCTCACGAGCATGGACCTTATCACCCATGTTCTGACTGCCGTATAATTGGTTATGGCATTCGGAGTTTAATTTTATTCAGTACCGCTAGGTGCGGCCATCATAAATTCAGTGCTCTACCTCCATAACTGTACGTACGACGCTATCCTTAAAGATATATCGGGGAGAACTAGCTATCTCCGGGTTCGATTGGAATTTCACCGCTAGCCACAAGTCATCCACGGTCTTTTCAACGAACGTTGGTTCGGTCCTCCATTAGGTTTTACCCTAACTTCAACCTGCTCATGGCTAGATCACCCGGTTTCGTGTCTACTGCTGCATACTATCGCCCTATTAAGGCTCGCTTTCACTACGGCTCCACATTTATCTGCTTAACCTTGCATACAACAGTAACTCGCCGGCTCTTTCTACAAAAAGCACGGTGTCACCCCTTAACGGGCTCCACCTTCTTGTAGGCATATGGTTTCAGGAACTATTTCACTCCCCTCTCGGGGTACTTTTCACCTTTCCCTCACGGTACTGGTTCACTATCGGTAAAATGGTAGTATTTAGGCTTGCCGAGTGGTCTCGGCGGATTCCGACAAAGTTTCACGTGCTTCGCCGTACTCAGGATACTTCTTCGAGATTAACGCATTTCATATACGGGAGTATCACCCTCTGTGCTCAGATTTCCCAATCTGTTCTACTATACGTTAATTTTGTAACTCTAACAAAAGTCCTACAACCCCATCCCGTAGGATGGTTTGGCCTCTTCCCCGTTCGCTCGCCGCTACTAGGGGAATCATTATTTATTTTCTTTTCCTCTTGGTACTAAGATGTTTCAGTTCCCAAGGTTCCCTTCATGGTAGCTATGTATTCACTACTCAGATAACATGTAAACATGTTGGGTTTCCCCATTCGGTCATCACCGGATCAAAGCTCACTTCCAGCTCCCCGATGCTTTTCGCAGGTAGTCACGACCTTCTTCGGCTCCATTTTCCAAGGCATTCACCATACGCCCTTACTATTTTTTAGAAAAAATCTATTTGGCATATAAATATATTTATTTATTTTTGTTTTGTAATTTTAGTTTTATTACTGATGTCTTTCAAGATCGTTGTTTAAAACAACGATCTGAAATTTGTTTTTTAATTGTTATTATTGCTAATAACAAGTAAGAAAATTATATTTCATCTAATATTCAGTTTTCAAAGAACAATTCTGTTTTGCCAGAGATTATTAAAAATAACCTCTGAAAACTAAATAGAACCAAACAGTCCACATAGACACCACTATGTGTTAATAATTAATCTCCATAGAAAGGAGGTGATCCATCCGCACGTTCCCGTACGGATACCTTGTTACGACTTAACCCCAATCGCTAATCCTACCTTGGGAAGCGCTCTCCTTACGGTTAAGCTACCTACTTCTGGTATTACCAACTCTCGTGGTTTGACGGGCGGTGTGTACAAGACCCGAGAACGTATTCACCGCGACATAGCTGATTCGCGATTACTAGTGATTCCGGCTTCATGGAGTCGAGTTGCAGACTCCAATCCGAACTGAGACCGACTTTTTGAGATTAGCTAGTCCTTGCGGATTTGCGACTCTTTGTATCGGCCATTGTAGCACGTGTGTAGCCCAGGACATAAGGGGCATGATGATTTGACGTCATCCCCACCTTCCTCTAGTTTACACTAGCAGTCTTGTTAGAGTCCTCAACTTAATGGTAGTAACTAACAACAAGGGTTGCGTTCGTTGCGGGACTTAACCCAACACCTCACGGCACGAACTGACGACAACCATGCACCACCTGTCTCAATGTTAACCTCCACTATATCTCTATAGCTTTGCACTGGATGTCAAGCCCTGGTAAGGTTCTTCGTGTTGCTTCGAATTAAACCACATGCTCCACCACTTGTGCGGGTCCCCGTCAATTCCTTTGAGTTTCACTCTTGCGAGCATACTACTCAGGCGGAGTACTTAATGCGTTAGCTGCAGCACCGAGGAAATCCCCGACACTTAGTACTCATCGTTTACGGCGTGGACTACTAGGGTATCTAATCCTATTTGCTCCCCACGCTTTCGTGCCTCAGCGTCAATAACAAGCCAGTAAGCCGCTTTCGCCACAGGTGTTCTTCCATATATCTACGCATTTCACCGCTACACATGGAATTCCGCTTACCTCTCTTGTATTCTAGTGATGTAGTTTTCAAGGCGAACCGGAGTTGAGCTCCGGGCTTTAACCTCAAACTTACAAAACCGCCTACGCACCCTATACGCCCAATAATTCCGGATAACGCTTGCCACCTATGTATTACCGCGGCTGCTGGCACATAGTTAGCCGTGGCTTTCTGGTAAGGTACCGTCAGCTTAAAAGCATTTCCTCTTTTAAGTGTTCTTCCCTTACAACAGAGCTTTACAATCCGAAGACCGTCATCACTCACGCGGCATTGCTTCATCAGACTTTCGTCCATTGTGAAAAATTCCCTACTGCTGCCTCCCGTAGGAGTCTGGGCCGTATCTCAGTCCCAATGTGGCCGATCAACCTCTCAGTTCGGCTACGTATCATTGCCTAGGTGGGCCATTACCCCGCCTACTAGCTAATACGCCGCATCCTCATCTTAAAGTGTTCCAAACGGAACTTTCAACTTCTTCTCATGCGATAATGAAGTTCACATGCGGTATTACCCTTCGTTTCCAAAGGCTATCCCCCGCTTTAAGGTAGATTAGATACGTGTTACTCACCCGTTCGCCACTAGGGTGCAAGCACCCCCGTTCGACTTGCATGTATTAGGCATGCCGCCAGCGTTTATCCTGAGCCAGGATCAAACTCTCATTTAAAATTTAATGTGTTTTGATTCTGACTGTTTGTTTATATATTTGTATAAAGTATTTGTTTTTTTATTACTCAATTTTATTGAATTAACAAGTTTGTACAATAATTGTTCTATTTAGTTTTCAAAGATCATTTGTGCATTCTTTTGACCCATTTTCTGGTGAAAATTAAGCCGTTTCCAAAGAAGCAACAAAGAGATAATAACATAATGAGATAACTTTGCAACCCTTTTTTTAAAAAAGTTTTGGAAAATTATTTTTTTTAAAATATCTTTTGTTGGTTTTTGTCATTCGTTTCACTTTTAAACAAATAATTTCGCTTTTTTGAACGTCTCAGGTGGAAAAAAGCATGCTTTTGTTTTCAAAGTTGTAGATTAAATTTTTAACTGGCTAAAATTCTTCTTTTAGCTTTTAAAATTTTATTCCTTAATGAAGTTCTTTACGTTTAACGTTAACTTCATCTTCATTTTTAAATCATTGATCGGAAAATGAAGAACGAGTTTTTAAATTAAATGCACAGGAAAGCAAATGTTCCATCTTTTAATGGTAATTATGTCCCTGAGCATTATTTTACATGCTTTATTTTTAATAGGTGAAAAAAATGCTGTTTTTTTGAAAATTTTTGCCAAAAACCGGTGATAAATTTATTTTTCACGAATTTCAAGCTTTTCTCTTTCATTAATTAGCTTTGCCCTATCAGTTTGGTGTATTGAAATTACTACCTTCCTTCCATCTGAAAACAAAAAAATGAGTTAGCACTCATTTTTTGGTTCTTTTTAATTAGTTTAGTAATTAATCACAATTCCTTTTAAGCGTGTGACGCTTAAAAGTGTTTCATGAATTCCTTGTGCCCCAACCCCAGAATCTTTAATTCCTAAAAATGGGAACGAATCTGGTCCACGTTGTGATTTACCATTAATATTAATTGTTCCCACTTCTAAAGTTTTAGCAATGTGAATAGCTTGATTTAAATTTTGGGTATAAATTGAAGCTTGTAATCCATAATTTGAATCATTAGCCACTTTAATCATTTGGTCAAGATCATTAATGCGCAATACTGGTAGGACTGGTCCGAATGGTTCTTCTCAAGCGATTTTCATTGCTGGTGTCACATGATCAATTAAAGTTGGTCAAAGTAAATTTTTTTCATGACGATCACCAGTCACAATTTCCGCCCCTTGCTTTTTGGCATCTTGGATTAACTCTAAAACAAAATCAGCAGACACTTGATCAATCATTGGGGTAATTTGGGCGTTGTCTTGTGGAGTACCAACTTTTAGTTTTTCCACTTTTTCTTTTAAGATTGGGACAATCTTGTCAGCAATTGCATCAGTCGTGATCACACGTTTAATTGCAGTACATCTTTGCCCTGAATAAGAAAAGGCTCCACTAATAATTTCATTAGCATAAAAATCTAGTTTTAAATCATCTAAAACAATTGCTGGATCTTTGCCACCCAATTCTAAAACCACATCTTTTGTTGAGGCAGTTTGTAAAATATGTTGACCAGTTTTTGTTGAACCAGTAAAAGAAATAAAGTTTAAATGCGGATTATTAGTTAAGTCATCACCAATATCTCTTCCACGACCAGTTACCACATTAAAGACACCTGCTGGAATTTGGGCTTCGTGAGCTAATTGTCCCAGCTTGGCCCCAATGAGACTTCCTGCTGTTGCTGGTTTAAAAACTAAAGTGTTTCCCATCACTAAAGCTGGGGCAATTTTAGCTAGTGCTAAATTGATTGGATAGTTAAATGGGGAAATTGCTAAACCAACTCCTTTAGCAACTCTTTCAAAAATACCGTATTTATTTTTGACACCCATCCCAGCTCCAGTTAAAGCCATTGGTTCAAGACGCATTGCTTCTTGGAAAGTGTAATCGATATATTCAATAGTTCTTTCCACTTCACTTAAAGCATCTTTATAAGCTTTAGCAACTTCATGCATAATGATTGTTGCTAATTCTTCCTTGTTTTTTCAAATTAAATCTCTTCATTGATTGAGAATTTTAATTCTTTCTAAAAGTTGTAAATGCTCTCATGATTTTTGAGCATTTTTAGCTGCCTGGTAAGCATTTTTAATATCTTCAGCACTTAAAGCCGGCACTACCCCAGCAATAGTTAAACTAGTTGGATTTAAAATTTCCACGACTTCTTTTCTCTCAATTAATTGACCATTAATCAAAGCTTGCATTTTGTACATATCCATACCTCATCAAATGTTTTATAAATTAAAACATTCTTTCTTACTTATTATTTAACCATAAAATTAGCCTTTTTTGGTGGGGGTGACAACTCACCAAACAAAAAAGGCTATTCGCCTTCGACATAAATCTTGTGCATAATAATTGAACCAGCAATCGCTGCATTTAATGATTCAACTTGGTCATTCATTTCCACATTAATATTAATGTCAATCATATCTAAGAGTTCAGGAGAAATCCCTTTGTTTTCATTACCAAGAATTAAGGCATATTTTTCTTTGTCATCAAATTTAACTTTTTCCAAAGTTTTGGCATGTTGGTGTAAAGAAGTTCCTAAAATAATGTAATCTTCATTTTTTAAATCATTAATTGTTTTCATTAAATATTCATTAATTAAGTTGACTTGGAAAAAGTTACCTTGTGTTGAACGTAAAACTTTACTATTATAAAAACCAATTGTATTTGGCGAAGCAATAATTGTTTTGAAATTAAAACTAGCAGCACTTCTAATTAAAGTTCCTAAATTACCTGGATCTTGTAATTGGTCTAAAAGTAAAATGTTGTGGTCTAAATCAATGGCTGGTTTTTTCATCGCACAAACAGCAAAAATACTTTGACTAGTCACCACATCACTTAACTTCTCAGCTACACTAGGACTAATTTCAAAAACTTCTTTGGCTTCATCAAGATGTTTTTGAATCGCACCATGTTTTAAAGCTTCTGAGGTTCCTAATAAAATTAAAACTAACCCTTTACGAAATGCTTCTAAAATTAAGTGTTGTCCTTCTAAAAGAAATTCTTGGCGTTCTTTACGCACAGCTTTATCTTTTAATTGCAAAATGTCTTTAATAGTTTGGTTAGTGACTGATGTGATTTTTTTCATATATTCCTTTGTAATAATTTTATCTTAAATTTAGTAATTAGAATTTTGACGTTCAAAATTCACTTCATTTTTGATTTTATAAGCATTTAAAATTGCAGCTTCTGAATAGTTTTGAATGTGAGCAATCATTAAGAAAGCATTTAAAAGTTGCTCATAAGTTTGACTAGTTTGTTGTTTAATAAAACTATTTAAGTGTTCTAGAATACAAAAGTAAGTTTCAATGTTATTTTCAACATTTAAAGTTTCAAATTGAAAGTGTTTGAAATCAAAATTAAGATCATTACCTAAACTAATCAAGAAATGCAACCCATCAATATATTCATCTAATTGAATATCTAAATCGCTGGCTTGTTTTTTGGATCAAAATTTAAAACTACGCTCTTCGTTGGCATATTCTCCTAGTTCAACAAAAAAAGCAATGATTTTTTTGTTGATATAATTTTGGTCTGTTGCTAAATTAATTTTTTTTAAAATATAATCATCGAGTTTTTGTTGTTGTTGGCTTAATCAAATTAATGTTTGTTGTGAAATCATTGTTTCTCCTTAAAAATAAATTAATTATATTTTATCAAAACAGACAATTTTTGGAAAATAAAAAGGAGCAATCTGGATTTTTCTAGACAATATCCACAATCATTTTTATGATGGAAGCTCAAATTAAAATAATCAACAATCATTTAATATAAATCTCTTTGTGAAAATGTTTTTTTAAAACAAAAGCCAGCGTTGTTGACCCAATTGCTGCTACTGATAAAGGTAGTAGATAATTTAAAGTAATAGTTTGGTTAGTAAATGTTTGATAATTTAACATCAAACTCACAAAACTTGACACCATAATAATTGTGTGGCTAATTGGGGTAGCTTGTTTCATATTTAAATAACACAATAAAATTAAGGCTGGCATAATCACAGGTCCACCCCCCATACCAGTTAATGCAGTAATAATCCCTGAGCAAAAAGCCACAACCGGAATAATTAAAAGATTAATTTGAGTTTGATCATTTTTATTTAATGGGACAATTCAAAATTTATTTTGTGGTGGTTTTTTAGAATATGTTTTTTGTTTGAAAACATATTCTGACAGAAGCAAAAGAAGAGTGACAATTCCTAAAAAGACAATAATAATAATTTTAATGATCAAAGCATTAAAGACAGTATTTAAATACTGACCAAGAAAAATTGCTGGTGTAGCAAAAATAATTGCTAAAAGAATAATTCAATAATTAATATTTTTTTTATAAGCTTCTAAAAGAACATTAAATAGAGCTGAAGTGAAAACTAAAAAAGTGGAAATAAATTTGATTTGATCAATGCCATAATAATCACCAACAACTAATAAAAGTAACGGAACATATAAAATTCCCCCACCAACTCCAGATAATGAACCTAAAAAAGAAATTAATAATGTGAGAAAAAATAATAAAACAATTGTTTCGACCATGCCCATCTTAATTTCTCCTCTCCTTTATTGACAATTGTGTCTGGTAAGTTAATTACATTTCAATTATAACATTACCAAATTAAGCAAATTTCAGAAAAACTAAAAGAAAATTGAACCTATAAAAGTTAAAACTTTTTGGTTCAATTTTCTTTTATTTAGTTAGTAATTCATAAACTTGTTCATTTGTGCGGTGTTCCACTTTATTTTTACTTGGAATATAACCTTCACTTTTGACATATTTAGGAATAATGTGTTCATGATAATGGAACACAACTTGAAATGCCTCTGCTCCATTATTAGAAATGAAATTAAAGCCTTTTGGTTGTAATTTATCACTTAATAATTTAATCACAGCTTTTTTAGCAACATTCACATAAGCAATGTTTTCTAATGTTGTAGAACTAAAATCTTCTGAATGTTCTTTAGGAATGACTAAGGTGTGTCCTTCACTATTTGGGAAGATGTCTAGAAAAGCAATCGCATGTTCATCTTCATAAATCACATGTGCTGGAATATCGCGAGCAATAATTTGACAAAATAAACAATCTTTCATTAGTCTGATGTCCCTCCTGATTTATCTTCTAAGTATTCTTTTAATGCTTCATATAAAGGTTTATATAAGATTTTATCATTAGTTAAGAAGAGTGGATAAATCGCAGCTTCAGCATTTTTAGACATACCATCTTTTTTCGATGTAATATATTCAACTTGTGCTAGTAATTCGGCTTTTTTAGTTTTATTTAAGTTTGTCACATCTAAACTAGTTACATTATTTGAATAGAAATCAAACCCTCCATCTTTCACCATGTCATTTGGATGGTCTGAACCAGAACCTAAATTAATTTTGTAAGAAACAGTTCTTCCATAGTTACTAATTTCATCTTTGGTATAAACATTTCCTGTTGAACCTTTATCAAATGATAATTTTATTGAACCAAAGTCTTTAACATCACCATATTTTAAAGTTGATGTTTCTTTTGGTGTTTTAACATATAGATTACTATCTTCAACAGTAAATACGAAGCCATCTTTTTCAATTGGTTTTACACCTTTGAAATCTTCTGCTAATAAAACTTTATCTTGTCCTAAAGCCACGTTTCCATAAGTTGTTCCTAGTGTGTTTTTGATGTTAGCTTGGAACCCTTTTAAAGGTGCTATAGCTGGTAAATCCCAAATCTGTTTAGGTTCGTATTGGGTACCGTATTTTGTATTAAATGCATCAATTGTAAATGAAGCATCATTTTGATCAATCAATAAAATATTTTGTAAATTATTAGCATGATTGTTAGTAATTCAAGTTTTTTTAGTGTCTGAAATTTCGGCCTTGTTTTCATTAGCATCTTCTAAAGAAGATCAAAGTTCAGCAACACCAGCTGTTTTATAGAAAGTTGTTGATTGTCCATAATCAAATGCACTATCTTTATCACTTAATAAATCAATTGCATAAATTGGTAAGACAATGACAATATCATATTTACCAATTTGTTTAGAAGTAAATCCTTGACCAGAATTTGTTAAAATGGCTGGTGCATTAGTTTTTGCTATAACCGCTTTTGTACTATCATCAACTTGAAAATTACCATCAACAGATTTAATTGAGTCGCCATCATTTTCAACAAAACCATTAAATCCTTTTAAACCGAAGAATGGATCAGTTCCGATGTTAGTGACGTTTTTTTCATCTTTTGAAATAACACCATTATATAACGCTTTCAGTGTTTGACGATTAGAGTTTATCAAGACCCCAGTTCCATCATCAATAATATTATCCTTACGAAGTGTTTTTCTTACATTATTAAGATCTTCTTGTTCATTATATGTTGCTGTTCAAATCATTTTTAGATTTGATTTGTATCCTTCATCTTTATTTCATGATTGGAGATATTTTAAGAGATTTGATGATGATTTATAGTATAAATCTTTTTCAATTGTTGTCACTTTATTATCAAGAGTTTTGGGTGCCCCAAATCTTCTAATAAATGTATCACTTGATAAGAAAGTTGAAGTTAATAGATTTTGAAATGCCTTACTTTTAATTGTTGCATTAAAGTATTCTTGAAATCTATATTCTAAAGCGGTTTTACCATTCATTTCAAAAACAGATTTTCCTTCATCTTTTGAATAAATTCCATCATCTGGTCCTTGTCTTTGCCCATCTGCATCAATATAAATTCTATGAAGTTTGTCAAGTGAAGCATTAGTAATTTTTTCATCTGTGCCTTTATTTCTAATAACAAATCTTCCCTCTTCAAGATCTTGAATAGTTGGAATGTATTCAGTTGTGTTTTGGTTTTCACCATTATAGTTTCAACGTTTTCAATCTTCCCCTGGTCTGCTTTGAATATAAATAAAATAATGATAAGGATCTATTTCTTTTTCTGTTTCTAATAAATTTTGAGGATTTAACAAGAATAAACTTGATTCTGATGATGCTATTTCACTATCTAAAGAAACTGGATTGTTTTTATCCAATAATCTAGTTGTATATTGAATATAAAACTCATTTTGTGAAATTTTACTTAAACGGTCCTTAGTTTCTGCAAATGATTCTTCTTTAGATTTTGGTTGAGCTTTTAAGTCTCTTGAATTTTGTTCATTAAAATAATTATTAGCTAGTTTAGAAGTGGTTTCTTGCACCATTTTTAGAACTGCATCTTTAAAATCAATACTGTTAAATTCTTTTCCGTTAGTAATTGCAAAATTTTTGTCTTTTGCTAATTCTCACATAATTAAATCTCTAAGTTTTTCTTCTAAAGTTGGAGTATCAAAACGTTTAACTTGGGTGTTCCCTGTACATGCAACAACAGTTAAACTAGTTGTTGAAATTAAACCTATTGTAGATAGGATTGCTAATATCTTTTTCATTATATCGCCCCCCCATCATGCTCTTTTGGCATGTATTTAGAATCAATGTCAAAAACCAAGGCCATTGCAGTTTTTGGTTGTGATTTGAATGGCTCAAATGCCTCTGAAAAAGCAACCTGATACCAATAATCTTTATCAGCTTTTGGAATAGGCAATTTAGAAATTGGTGCTCGTCCTTTTTCAACAGGATCTTTCATTGCATTAACAGTGTCATCAATATCTTGGTCTCACTTAGTTTTACCATCGAAATATGCATTTCGTGGATTATTCATTGAAGCATCATCTAATGTCACAAGTAAATCTGTAATTCTTTTTTTAACTCTTTGACTCTCTTTATTAGTTGCATCAAACTTAAACATTTTATCCATTAATTTGTTATTGTGTTCAATACCAGTAATAGCTTTAATGTAGTTTCATAATCAAATGTTATTTTTGCTCAACTTATTAGCATCTTTATCATTCTCAGTCATTTCTTTTTTCATTTCAGCAAAAATATCAAAACCATAAAAAGATTTGGTGGTGTCACCAGTTCCATTTAAGATTGAGTTATTTACTAAAAATTTTTCATAAGGATTAGTGATTGCAGAATTGATTGAAGAATAACCAACACCAATATCTTTAGCTGCTTTAAT
Source organism: Williamsoniiplasma lucivorax ATCC 49196 (assembly GCF_000518285.1). Taxonomy (GTDB): domain Bacteria; phylum Bacillota_I; class Bacilli_A; order Mycoplasmatales; family Mycoplasmataceae; genus Williamsoniiplasma; species Williamsoniiplasma lucivorax. The sequence goes on from NZ_JADH01000001.1 coordinate 137,671, forward strand.
ATCTTGTAGATCGATAATTTGTTCAACAAAATCATCAGGTTTTGTTGGCGTTTGACCGTTTCCAGATTCTTCAGTTCTAGATTGTTGCCCTTCTCCTGGTTTTGGTCAAATGGCATCACTATAATCTTGAAAAACAAAACGTCTTAATCCTTTAGCATCTTTGGCATCGTTTAGTTCAAGTAATTGCTTAAGTTGAGAAACTTCCTGCAAATATTTTTCTTTATTATTATTAAAAAAGAATGATGTTTGTTCTTTGATTAAATCTTTGTTGATTAATTCGAATCCATTGATTTTAGTAATATGTAAACCATCTTTATCAACAAAAGCAATAATTCCTTGCTTTGCATTTAAAACTTGATAAACCGGTTTGGTTGTTGCTGGGTCTCCAGCTCTTTCACCACCTGAAGTTCGTTTAGGTGACGGATCTTTACTTGGATCACGACGATCAAGGGATTTAATTAAGTTTAGGGTTTTAAACAAACTTTGTTTAACTTCATTATTTAAAGTTGGATCATTAATGTTTCCTATTGCGGTTTCTAAACTACTTGTTACTACTGGATCAGTAAATTCATATTTACCTGGTAAGTCTTTAAAATCTCCTGTTGCATCTAAATCAGCATGTGCTTTAGTTCCACTCCCAATAAAGTCATACACTGCATATTTTTGAATGCTTGATGCTCCAGGATTATTCATACTAATTAATGTATTTGGTGCTTTAAGTTCAAAATTGTTTGAATCTCATGTTTCGGGAAGATATCCCTTAGCAGCTTCTGAGGTTTTTGCTTTATTAGTTCAAATTTTGTCTTTTTTTCCTGAGTCTGAATTAGCAAAAATTGCATCAAATTTATATAAACTTGAGCCAGGTATTTTATCATCGTTTTTATTTAAACCTTCTATGACATAGTTTTCTAAAAAGTTAATTAATCCATAATATTGTTGTCAGTTTTTAGGATCAATTGTTGTCGCATTCAAAAAATTAGATCCAGTAATGTTTTTGTCTGATTCACCTTTAGTTGATTTAAAAACAACTTCACTAACTGAAACCGGTTTTTCCTTTTTAAAATATTCGTCCATTAAAAATCTTTGCGAATTAGTTAATAAACCATAAACATAAGAATCATCATTAGTTTTGATTTGTTCTTCATCTAAATTAGGGTATTCAGAAATCAAATCAAAATATGAAGAATTTTCAGTTAAAAATGGTGTTTTGCTTGATTTAAAAGTTCAGTGTTGTTCAACACCAGTTCCACGTCCTTGATTAAAATTAATCTCTTCAACTTTCTGAGTTGATTTTGGTTCTTTAAAAAGCCTATTAATTAAATCTTCGGCCATTGGCGAAGTAATTTCTGTGTCTTTATTTGCAAATTTGATGTTATTTAAAGATCAAGATTGAGTTGTTGGTGTTTGAGTTCTGCTTCCACTAGTTTTTGGAGCAATTATTGCAGTTCCACCAGTCATATTAATTAAATTTAAAATAATATTTTTTTGGTCAAGTGTTGCGCTTGTTAAACTAGCAGACAAATCTTTAACTTGAATACCGCCAAATGCTGTTTTAAATGCGGTTAATGCTGTACCAATATTTGTTTCATTTACTAAATTTGTATTAACACTTTTAGAACTATTGACTAAAAGTGTGTTAGTCAGCATAGCATATGCACCATATTCTGTATTGGTTAAAATTTCATTATTTTTTCAAGCTTTAGCTAAGTCATCGTAATTATTTTTTACTCAAGGAAATTGTTTGTGTAAGTCTTTTTGGAGTGTTTCTTTATATTTCTTTTCACCATGGTCATCTTTATATTTTTTTTCTTTAGCTATTCAAGCATTTTGCACTTTTCCATTCACAGAACTAGAATCACCACTACCAGGAGTTCCTCAAAGTTCTTGCAATTTAGCTTGCATTCCTTCTAAAGCATATTGATGTGCACTTGTTGTTGGTTCAATGTTTGCTAAAAAACTTGGATCACTTAAAAGACCAACTGCAAAAAATTGAAAGAACTCTTTCATTTTGGCAATATTATTTACCCCAATTGAATTCTCTCTAACTCAGTTTAATAAGCTTTCTGCTGTGATTTTTAGGTCACCATCTCCATCAATAAATGTTGAGCCTGTCGTGTCTTCTTCTGTTGAACCTGAACAAGCAACAACTGTTAAAGCTGTTGTTGCTACCATGCTCACTCCACTCAATATCGACAATAATTTTTTCATATTTCCTCCAAAAAAATTTCAATATAAATAATTATAAACAAATTCTTGCTTTATAACTACTAAAAAATATATAATTTGTTGAGAAAGTGGTCTTGAAAATGTTTGACAAAAATTTATTTCCCGTTTTAAAAAATAACTCTGATTTAATTTATTTAGATAGTGCTTCAACAACTTTAAAACCGCAAAATGTGATTGATGCTGAAGTTGAATTTTTAATTAAAAATGGAGCTAACCCCCATACTGATGCTTTTGAAAATGCAATTATTGCCACAGAAATGATCGAAAAAACGAGAAAAACTATTGCCAATTTCATTGGTGTTACTAATGCCAATGAAATTGTTTTAACTAGTGGGACTACCATGTCAATTAACCAAATCGCTTATGGTTTAAAACATTTATTACAACCTGGGGATGAAATTTTAATTACTGATTTAGAGCATACAGCCAACCTTTTACCTTGAATGGTTGTTGCCAAAGAAACTGGGGCAATTATTAAAAACTTAATCTTAGATTCATTAACAATGGGAGTTGATCCTTATCAATTAGATAAAGTGATCACCGATAAAACTAAAATAGTGGCTTTTGCACATGCAACAAACACCATTGGTTATTTAAATGATGTGCAATTGATTGCCGAAAAAATTAAACAAATTAATGCCAAGATTATTATTGCAATTGATGCCGCCCAATCAATTGCTCATTGCCCAATTAATCTCCAAACATGAGACATTGATTTCTTAGCTTTTTCGGCTCATAAAATTTATGGGCCGTTTGGGGTTGGGGTTTTATGAGGAAAAATGGCCTGACTCCAACAAATGCCACCTTTAGTTTATGGTGGCGGAATGAGTAAAAACATCACTGATGATTACCAAACATATCAATTAGCCGACGTTCCTTTTAAATTTGAAGCAGGGACACAAAATCCACCAGCTATTCAAGGTTTTGGTGAAGCAATTACTTGAATGAGTAAGATTGGCATGGAGCAAATTCATCAATATGAAACTGAACTAAAACAATATGCTGTTGCCCAAATCAAAAAATTAGGCTTAGAAGCACAAATTGATTTTTATAATTTAAATAATTTAGCACCAATTTTAACTTTTAACGTTAAGGGGTGAAATGGTCAAGATGTGGCCAATTATTTAGATGCTAAACATCATATTGCCGTAAGAATGGGTGAGCATTGTGCAAGATTAACTGGTAAAGTTTATGCTCAAAACTCCCTACGTGCGAGTTTTGGGATTTATACCACTAAAGCAGATATTGATATTTTGTTAAAAGCTTTAACAAAACAAGATGAATTTTTAGATATTTATTTTAATGAGGTGACGTAATGAAAACATACACTGAACAAGAAATGCGCCAAATCATTGTCGAACGTTATTCAAAACCAAAGCATTTTTTTAAAAACGAAAACCAAACTTATGCTGAAATTAATTTAAGGTTAGACACATGTTCTGATCAACTTAATTTATTAATTAAAACTGATGGTCATTTAATTAAAGAGCTAAAATTTAATGGTAGTGGATGTGCCATTTCAACTGCCAGTGCTGACATTTTATGTGAAATGCTTGTTGGTCAAGATTTTAAAAAAGCAACATTGCTTTTAGAAGCATATGATCATTTAATTAATCATGACCAAGAAATTGACACCAAGATTTTAGGTGAGTTGATTGTTTTGAAAAACATCTACAAACAACGTGCCAGAAAAAAATGTGCCACTTTATTTAGTAATGGCTTATGAACAATCATTAAAGGAGAGAAAAATGAAAAATAATAAAACCCAACTACGTGAAAGTTATTTGCAAATCCGTAATATGTTATCTGATGATTTTGTTGATTTTGCTAACAAAAATTTAACCAGAAAAGTGATTTGATTTATTAAAAAATATCATTTAAAAAAAATCGGAATTTATTTAGGTGCTAAAAAAGAAGTTGATACTAAAGAAATTGTGAAATTTTGTTTAACTAATGAAATTGAAGTTTATGTCCCTAAAGCACAAATTAAAACAAACAAAATGCAATTTAAACAAATTAAAAATTTGAGTTCAGATATTGTCAAAAATGACAAATGAGATATTTTAGAACCACTAGATGACAAAGCGGATTTAAAAAATGTCAATGATTTAGAAGCTTTATTTATGCCCTTAGTTGTCTTTGATAAAAATTTAAACCGCATTGGTATGGGCGGGGGATATTATGACCGTTGAATTAAAGACAATGCTTTTAATAACTACAAAATTGGGATTTCTCAATCAAGTCAATTCACAAATAAAATTATTGATGCTGATGAAACAGATATTAAATTAAACTTTGTGATTACCGAGAAACAAGTACACATCCCCTTTGAAGACCAAGAAGAATTACAAAATGATTTAGAAGTCACTTACTGAAGATTAAATGAAGATGAGCTTGATTAGTTTGCAAAGTAAAATAAGCAAGCATAAAATAAAAAAGAGATGGAGATAAAATATGATTAAAGTAAATTTAGAATATGCTAGTGTTGATCTAGCAAAAGAGATTAAAGATGGTGATATTCAAAAAATAGATGCAATGATTCGCAACAAAACTGGTGAGGGTGCCGACTTTTTAGGTTGATTAGATTGACCAAAAAATTATGATACCAAAGAATTCAATGCGATGAAAAAAGTTGCTAAGCAACTACGTGCTAAGATTGATACACTAATCGTGATCGGAATTGGAGGTTCATATTTAGGAACCAGAGCTGCTGATGAAATGCTACGTGGTTTAAACCACACTGACAAGGTCGAAGTGATTTATGCCGGACACACCATGAGTTCGACTTATACTGACCAACTAACTAAGTATTTAAAAAATAAAAAATTTGGGATTGTTGTTGTTTCTAAATCTGGAACAACAACAGAACCAGGAATTGCTTTTCGTCTTTTAGAGAACCAATTAATCCAACAATTTGGTTTAGAAGCAGCAAAAGAATTAATTGTGGCTGTCACTGATAAAGCAAAAGGGGCATTAAAAACTTTAGCTGACCAAAAAGGATATCAAACATTTGTTATTCCTGATGATATTGGAGGACGTTTCTCAGTTTTAACTCCTGTGGGAATTTTCCCTTTAATGGTCGCTGGGGTGAACACTGATAAAATTTTAGATGGTGCTAAAAAAGCGATGAAAAAATTAGCTAAACAACATGATCTATCTAACTCAGCATATCAATATGCTGCTGCACGTTACATCTTAAACACTAAACATGGTTATAAAATGGAAGCATTAGTTTCTTATGAACTACAAATGCAATTATTAACTGAATGATGAAAACAATTATTTGGTGAATCAGAAGGAAAAAATGGTAAATCATTATTTCCAACTTCAATGATCTTTTCAACAGACTTGCACTCATTAGGACAATGAGTGCAAGAAGGTACAAGAAAAGTGATGTTTGAAACAGTGATTCGTGTCGCTAAACCACTAGCTGATGTCAAAGTACCAAAAGATAAAGATAACTTTGATGAGCTAAATTACTTAACTACCAAAACATTACACGAAATTAATTCGATCGCGATCGAAGGTGTTTTAGATGCACATGTCAATGTTGGAAAAATGCCAAATATCGTTTTAGAATTTGAAAAAATGAATGAAGAAATGTTTGGATATTTAGTTTACTGATTTGAATTAGCAGTCGCTATGAGTGCTTACTTATTAGAAGTCAACCCCTTTAACCAACCCGGAGTGGAAGTTTACAAAAAAAACATGTTTAAACTTTTAGGAAAACCTGAATAAATAATCAAATAAAATGAAAAACAAAGCAAAGTTGTTTTTCATTTTATTTTAGATAAAGGTTCTAGAGTTAACCATTTGGATTAGTTGTTTTTGTTTTAGAATCATCAAGAATCTCCCGGCATCAGCTTCATCAATTAATGCAATGTTGGGCTTAATTGGTTCTTGTTTAAGTTTAATGCATTTTAAAAATAACTCTTTAGTGAATAACCTTAATGGCATTTTAAAAGTATTATTCTTATTATATAACCATCGTTTTAGAGAAAATATCCAATCTTAAATGAAGAGTTCATTTTTATTTTTGAGTTTACTTTTTGTGTTTTAAAAACATTTTTCCATCTTCACTTGGTAAGCGACCAGTCCAGCTATCCAAATCAACTTTGTTGACTTCTTCATTTACTCGGTAAATTCGAGCATCTAAATTATCAAAAGTTGATAAGATAATAGCTTCAATGATTACTGGTTCAGTTGGAGAACCAAATTCATTTTTGCCATGACTAGCTAACACCATGTGTTGTAGTAATGTGACAAATTTATTTGTCACACCTTTTGCTGAATTAGTGTAATCCAATTGTTCGGCAATTTGAGCAATTTCAGCATTCCCTATCGAGATATGTCCAAGCAATTTTCCTTCTAAAGAATAATCGCTGCCATTTTCATCAGTTAATTCTGATATTTTTCCAATATCATGCAAAATCGAACCACAAATTAAAAGTTCTCAATCAACATTTGCATATTTATAAAGTGGTTTAATTGCTAAAGCATTTTTAACCAAAGTGTAACTATGTCAGAATAAACCAGATTCCACATTATGATGAATTGTCATTGCTGCTGGATAATATTTAAAACTATTTTCATATTTTTTAATTAAAGCCATCGTAATGTTTTTGTAAACTTCATTTTCTAAAGCATTTAAAATATTCATTAATTCGATAAAATCTTTTTCGACATCAATTGGGGCAACAACCACAAATTCTTTAATATCAATATTTTTTTTAATTAATTCATCTTTATCTAAAATCTGATAACTATTGATTTTAACTTGTAATTGTCCACGATATTCAGAAGTTGCAGCATCAATTAACTCAATAAAGTTGTTGGGCTGAATATTTTGTTTATCAGCTTCATTAACAGTTCATTTTCTCGCTTCCATTCTTCCAGTACTATCAACTAAATGAACAATCATATAATTTTGTCCACTAGCCCCAGTTAAAGTAGCGACCTTTTCAATTCGCGCAATCAAATTGACACTTTTGATATCCGCTGTTATTTCTTTTATTTTTTGCATTTTTTGTTCTCCATTGGTTTAATTTTATTTTTTTATCATTTTGAATACAATAGCAAGTAAAATATATTTATAGAAATTGGTGATAAAATGAAGACACTATTGATTGACGCAGGCAATACAACTATTGATTTTAGAGTTTATGACTCTAAAGATAAAAAAATTAGAAAGAAATATCGTTGTTTTACATATTCAAACGATTGAAAAGATGCAAAGTGAGCAAAAGAGATTATTTATGATCAAATTTTATTCACAAGTGTCGTTCCAGAATTTACAGAATTTATTGAAAATTTAAACATTGATGCTTTAGATATTAAAAAAGCAGAAAAACTTGATTTGGATAAATTAGGGGTCAGACACATTACAGAATTAGGATCAGATTTTATTGCAAATCTCCATGCTTTAAAAAAACCGAATGCCATTGTAATTAGTGTTGGTACAACAACAACAATTATGAAAGTTAAAGATTTTAAATTTGATGGAAGCATTATTGCTCCGGGGATTAGAATTAGTTTGAAATGATTAATTAAATCTGCTTCTTTACTTGGTAAAGGCGACTTCAAATGAAGTGAAGAAATGGTTGGTTTTGATACCAAAACAGCGATTAGCATTGGAGCAATTAACGGGCATTTCGAAATGATTAAAGGCTTAGTTTCTCAAATTAAAATTAGTGGGGAATACGACATTATTATTACTGGTGGGAATGCCAATTTAATGGAAACTGGTATTCAAAAAGAAAAATGAATTTGAAATGAACAATTAATTTTTGATGGAATGGTAAACTTATTATAGTTTATTAGTTTAAAAAAGTTTAAGGAGAAATTTATGGTTTGTATCAAAGAAAATTGTAATAACCAAGCTAGTGCTCAAATTAAAGAAGATATTTTAGATGTTAATGCATCTGAAAATAAATGAGTCACAGAAGAACCAACATATAAGAAAGTATCGTTATATTATTGCAAAGTTCATTTCAGAGAAATGATGCATGTACTAACGACTAAGAAAGTTTCATAGAATAAAATGAACAAAATTGCTTTTGTTCATTTTATTCTATTTAATTGTTATTAATATTTTGTATATTATTTAATAAATATTTTATCAATTATAGTCAGAAGTATCTACACTTGTAGGCATAATTCAAAACAAAAAACGTATTCTGGTTCCGTGTTGCGTATCCATTAAATTTGAAGCCAATAGTGCAATTATATCGGCAGCTAGTTTTCCGATATTTGCAATAGCAGATAATCAAGGATTGCTAGATACATTTTCACTAATGATTCCTGCTAAGTCTGAAAGTAAAAGTGTACCATCTACTATTCCTTGACTATAATACGCACTCAAATGCAATCTTCAAACACCGCCTATTCACTCATATCAAATTCTTGGTGATTCAAAAATAATATTTCCATCAGCGACAATTAAATTTCTATAAAAAGAAGTGTGACTGCGAATTAATGAATACATATTTGTGTCTATTAAAATTTCGCTTAAAAATTTTTTTATTTTATTGGAAAAATTGTTTTTTTGAATAAAATTTGAATCAAATTTGTATGAATTATTTTCCTTTATAAATATAAGATTTTTAAAAAATGATGTATTTTGAATTTTGTCTAATTCTTTAATGTCTTTTGAGGTTAATGTTAAAAAAGAATTAAAATTATTTCTTTGTGTGGTACTTTCCTCGGCAACACCATTTTTTATAGTATTGGCTGCAGTAAAATTAATTACAGGTGTTGTCGAAATTGAAATAGAACCTAATAAAATTAATGCTGTTTGCATATTATAATTTCTCCTTTGTGGGTTTTCCCCAATCTAATTTTAGATTTTTTAAAACAAATAATAAAAAAATATGCAAAAAATGCAAAAAATCATGAAAATCTTTTTAAAATCGAGAGTTTTTAAGTAAAATAAAGTTGGTTTATACCAGAAAACATATTGGAGTTTTAATCTTATGGTGAAGCAAACAAAATTCTATCAAAATTCTCTTTTTTGAATTATTACTTTTTTAATTTTATCAATCATTATTTTTTTACTTTGTGTATTTTTTAATAGTTTGATTCTTTCCATTCTAAATTTATCAATTAAAAAACCAGGCAAAATTATTTATGAAACTTATTTTGTCATTTTATTAGGAATCGTTACACAATCCATTTTGATTTTAAGTGTTCTTAATATTATTTGTTGTTCAGTTTTTTTGAAAAATCGAGATGATTTAGATTCTTGTCGAAAATTAATCAAAATCATGATTTTGATTAATATAACTGCATTTTATACATGACCATGATATTTAATTTTATTGGCAATTAATTTATTGCTTTACAAAACATTGGATTTAGAACAAAAAATATATTTATTTAAAAAGGATGAAAAAGTCTTAGAAATTAAATCATTAAATCAAATCGGGCTTTTAACTTTATTAATTTTATTCATTTCTTGTATATTTATTTACTACTCTCTTACTGGTTTGCTTTTTACGGGTCAAATTCTTTGATACCAAAATAATTTGAGTAAAACCATCTTAGTGTCAACTTGAGTTTTAATTTTAGTTTTAATGCTTGCATTACTAATCATTATTCAATGTGCCATTAATATTGGGGTTTGTTCATTACTTATGAACAATTTCCAATTAACTAATAATCAAAATCCATTTTTACACTATTTGATTTTAGAAAACCTATGATCATTTTGAAGTATAGTTGGGATAATTAGTTTTATTCCTATAAGTATTTTTATGTTCCAAAAATACCAAAAATTAAATTTTAATACTACTTTGAATATGCAATAAGCATTGCCAGATAGTAAATGATCTCGAAATATTTCTTACAAGTAAAATTAATTATTGCATTCATTAAAAATAAATATGGAAATCAAAAATTTAAGTATATAAAAATCTTTAGGCAAAAACCTAAAGATTTTTTACATTAAAAACTTATTCTTTTGTTTGGTTTAAATTTTTAAAATAAAAGAAATTTTGTATGGCAACTTTTTTTAATTCATTAATGTCTGCTGGAACTTGATTTATTAAAACTGTAATTGAAAATTCTCTTTCCATTCTTCAAATAAATAATCCATATATTCTTAAGTATTTATGTAAAAGTTTTATTTCCTTATTTGGTGGGGTTGTGTTTGTTAACTTTTGAATCTTTTTATTACATGAGTTTATTTGTGGTTGAAAAATGTTTTTAAATAAATTTATTTTTCAACCTTGTCCTGTGGTATCAATTTCAGAAAATTGGTTTTGACTGATATCAAAACTGAAATTTTCTTGAGAAGCTCAATTTATCACTCTAGTATCATGTTTAGAATATAATGTATGTTTAGTTCAAACTATTTTATTGGTTCATAAAATACATCCTATAACCAAAACAAAATGTATCACTAAAAATATAGAACTTATAGAAAAATACAAAGCAAGATCACCACCAGTTAAGACAGATCATGTTAAAGTTTCATAGCTAGTTCATATATAATAACCAAGCATTATTAATGTAAAAAACAAATTAATCATTAAAACTTGATTTTTTCCACGTTTAAAACATAATGGAAAAGAAGAAAAATTAATTTCTTTCTTGAAAATATCATAAATCAACACTTTCTTTACCTGTTTATAAACATATGAAGCATATGTTCCGAACATTGTACAAAGAAGGCATCCGAGCACGAATACAGTTGTAAAAATTCATCAATACATAGTTTTCTCCTTTTTATTTTGGATATGCACTCAACAATAAAACTGTTGAATATGCATACAAATTAGATTATTTTTTTCTCACTATTATAGTTTTTAAAGTAGAAAAAATTTTCAATTATAGCTTGTTTCATTTGGTCTATATTAACTTCTTTTTGGTTAATATAAATTGTATTAATTGAATTTCATCCCATAAAATTAATAAATACTGCATAAATTCTTAAATAACAAAGAAATGATTCAATTTGTTTATCTGGTTTGTGTAAATTTTGCATTTTAGCATTCTTTTGTTCATATTTTTTTAATTTTACTTTTAATCGTTTTTGAAAATATCTTATTAATATAGTTGATTGAATCAAATTTATTTCCTTGATTAGATTTTTATCTATTTTGATAAAAAAATTTTCTTGATCTCATTTATTTTTTAATTCAGGATCATTATTTGCATATGAAGTTTGGTTTTTCATAGACATTTTTGCTTTCCAATAAATTCCTAAAATCAGTGAAATATTAATGGTAGGTTCTAAAACAATTATTCACAAAAATTGGACATTTTCCTTATCTTGAAAATCTAACCATTTTATAACCAAAAAGACCACTAAGAAATTAAGCATCAGGATTATCCAAATACAGAAAACATTAAATATTAATAATTTAAATTCTTCATTTCTTAGAAACAAAGGAAACTTTTGAAAGTTTATTTGTTCCCTAAAAATTTTGTAGATTAGTTTTTTTCTTCAACTATAAATTCACGTCAACAATGCACAAAAAAGTGCCAAAATTAAACATAATGTTATAATTATTAGGGTGAATAAGAAAATCATGAAATTTAAGAAAGGTAGTTAAAAAACTACTTTTTTTATTGGTAAAAATTTTGACAACTAGTTATTGTCTTTTCTTTAATAGCTTTCATGGCTTTTAATCTGAAAACAATTTTTAAATAATTCACTTTGTAGCTTTTTATTTATGAATTGTTTTTTATTAAAAATTAGGGAAGTCTATGATCCTAACAAAATTTAGGATCGCCTAAGGTCGGGTTATGTGTTGGTGAAAACCAGCAAGAAAATGATCTCGGTTGCAGCAAATACGTAAGCTGTAGTTATTTCTTAGCTTTAAAAGAAGGCAGTTCTGTTTTGCGAGCAGTTCACATCCAATTCAGCAAATTGGGGGTAGTAGATTAGAAATCTAGGAAGAAGTTTGTGCAACACCAAATCCTAATTAATTAAAGCTAGTTAATTAGGAGACAAGGGGCTTTGAGTCTTAAACTTGGTGATGCTGTTGACGCAATTCTCAGTCCACACTGAAAAGTAGATAAACAGTTTGTCCAGATAAGGGCAAACTGCGTTTCGGCAAAACACTCGTCCTCCTAAAAAGAATAGATAAAACAAACTAAATAAGGATATAGTTCAATTGGTAGAACATCGGTCTTCAAAACCGAGTGTTGTGAGTTCAAGTCTTACTATCCTTGCCAAAGTTTAAAAACAACAAAGAAGTGTTATTAAAATTAAAAAAATAGATCGGAATAATTAAAGTTATGAATTTAAAAAATTTAGGAAATGAAGATCATCAAATTTATCAAGGATCTTGTTATGAAGTTATGCAAGAATTAATTGATAAAAATATTAAGGTAGATGCAATTATTTGTGATATGCCATTTGGAGTAACCACTAACAATTGAGATAAAAAATTAGATTTAGATAAAAATATTAAAATTAAAGATTTTAATAAAGAAGAAAATTTAATGGAAAAAACTAATGATGGAAATAGAGAATGGGTTTTAGAACATTATGGATATGACTTAAGAGATATTATTGAAGATAATGAAATTTGGAAAGATAATGTTAAATATTTGGCATATGAAGTATATCCAAATGCTTATAACGAAACTTTAGAACGTTTTCAAAAATATGGAACAACTAACGAAAATGAAAATATTTTAAGTCAATTGAAAGCAGCATATAATGAATAAATTTATAAGCCCCTTAACTTGACCTGGCGGCAAAGCAAAGCAGTGAAATTTAATTAAAAGTTATTTTCCAAAAAACACTGAAAGAATGAGATATATAGAACCATTTTTTGGAGGGGGCAGTATTGGATTAAATGCTTTAAGAGAAGATTTATTTAGGGATTATACTTTTAATGATATCAATACAGATTTAATTAATTTTTGAAAAGGAATTATGTCAGATAAAAATTTTTTGGAAATGTATAAACCAATCTTAAAATTAATCTTCCACCCCAAAGTCAAAACCTTAGATGAAATTAAATCCATTTATGCTGAGATTGAAAGAGAAACACCAAATCATTGATTATTGTTCTTATTAAAAAACAATCTAACTTTTAATGGAAGTGTAAAAGGAACATGGACTCAACAAAGATTAGAGCAAAACTGAAACCATAATAAGTTCGAAAGAGTATTAGAGACTTCTAAATTATTAAATAAAAAATATTGATCAACTTTACCTCTTGTTCATTTTGAAAACAATCCAGCACAAGGTTCAATGTTTTTTGGGAAATATAATTCAAAAACTTGAATGAAAAACACCTTTTATTACATAGACCCACCATATTTTGAAATTAAAAATTTATATGAATATTCAATGTCTCAAAAACAATGAAAAAAGTTTAAAGGTTGAATAAGAGAAATTAATAATTATGGAGCCAAGTTTTGTATTTCATTAAATGATTGCCCTGAAGTAAGGGAAATGTTTAAAGAATTTAATATCTATGAAGCTGCTTGAAAATATACAAGCTCAAATACTAAAAACTGTCCAATAAAGATAGGCAAAGAATTGATCATAACAAATTATGAGATTAAGGAGTAATTATAAATAGAACAAAATTTTTTAATGGTGGCCACAATGGTGTTTGCGGACTTTGTGAGAAAAGAAAATGAGTAGGAGATTGTGCTATTTGTTGAAATGCAGAGTGGTGTATCGCTTGTTTTGAAAGAGTAGGCGCTAGTTGATATGAATACAAAAAGTGTATCTGCCACTATAAACGAGAAAATGATGAGTGAATAGACTACTCTGTTTGTGGAGAAACAGATGACGAGCCAAATGCTTGTTTGTGTAAATGTGACGAAAAACAAGACTATTGAATATGTGGTTATGACTAAAAAAGGGATAAATAAAAATATGAATAAAACAAAACTGAAACCAAAAAAAGATGTTAAATCTAATGAAAATAATTTTCATCAAAACGTAAATATTGAAGACAGATTTTTTAAATCAATTTGTTTTGAAAAGCAAATAAAAATGAACCAAATTAAATTTATTAATTGTAAATTTGAACAAGTTGTTTTTGATTCAACATTTTCTAGCTGTTTGTTTGTTAATTGTCTTTTTAAAGAATGCAAACTAAGAAAAGATTCAATTTGGTTAAGGTGCCATTTTGATAAAAAAACAAGATGAATCAATGTGATTAATGAAGCTGGACTCTTCAAAAGAAATTATTTTGAAAAAGGATAAAACAATGAAAGACAAAAACAATTTAGTAGAAATTATAACAAAAGAACAAGCCCGAGAAATCAAGCAAAGATTAGAAAATGGAGAGTTTGAATTAGAAGCTAATTCAGACAACGAATTGGAGATGGAGTAGTATGAAAAAATTAATTAAAGCACTAACAGGTGTTGGAGTTAGCGATCAAAAACTAAAAGAATATTTAAAAAAGAATCGTTTAGATTTAAGAGATGTAAATTTAAAATGTGCAGATTTAAGGGGAGTGAATTTACTTCAAGCAAATTTAAGTAAAGCAGATTTAAGACACACAGATTTAAAAGTTAATCAAGATTTTAAAAGCAACGTGCTATCTTGCGACAATTGTTTAGCAGAAGGCATTTTATACACTTGTGATAAGTGTGTTGATAACTTTTGTGAAGATTGTTTAACTCAAACTTATACACTTTGTGAGTTAGAAATTGGCGAATATTGTGATTTAGGTGAATGTGAGAACGAGCACGAAAAAAATGACAGGATATTATGTAATAAGTGTTATTTATAGAAAGGAATAAAAATGAAAAAATTTTGAAAAATTAAAAAACATGAAAATATATGTTTCCCAACAACAATGGAAAATTTGTTTTGAAAATGCAATTGTGATTCACCAAAATACAATAAAGTGGAGATTTCAACAAATGAAGACCATCATTATAAAATTCATTCAGAATGTGAGAAGTGCTTTAATTCACTGTTTTGAACATTAAATAACCATAAATCATTAACTTCTGAAAGTTGAATTACAAAAAATAAAAAATGAAAGTTAAATAGGAGATAAATAAAAAATGAACCAAGACCAACAAAATATTTTATTAAAAAAGTTAGAAGAAGCAGATAAATTAGTTTTTGAAGCAAAACGTTTGATAAAAGAATTGCCAAATTGCAATGAAATTAAAAAAAGCATTTTTGGTAAAAACTTGTGGTTAAGTTATGAATATTTAGAAAATTCAATTATTGATTTAATTACAGAGATGAAACAACCAAGAATATTAACATATAAAGATATGATGGATTCTCTTGAAGATGCAAAAAAAACAATTTTAAATGATCCAGGAATGGTTAGTGCTTTAAAAAGATTGGCCAATAAATAATTATTAAAAGGAGATAAAAAAATGAAAAATTTAATTAAAAAACTAACAGGATTAGAAGTTAGCGATCAAGAAATTAAACAATATTTAGAAAATAATCGTTTAGATTTATCAGAAACAAATTTAAAAGAAGCAAATTTATCAAGAGCAAATTTAATGGGAGCAAATTTAAGTGAAGCAAGTTTATATAAAGCTGATTTAAGAAACGCAGATTTATGATATGCAGATTTATGATATGCAGATTTAAGAAGAGCAGATTTAACACATGCAGATTTAAGGGACGCCAATTTAAATGAAATTAAATTAACAAAAGAACAAGCCCGAGAAATCAAGCAAAGATTAGAAAATGGAGAGTTTAACTAATGAAACTTCAATGTTGAAAAATAAAAAGGATGAAACCATATGTTTTCCAACAACACTGAAAAAATTCTTTTTGTGAGAACGCAAAATCTATATATTGATAGAAAGAAATATAAATCCAATTATCTTTGAGGTAAGTTACGATCTACAAACACTCAAAAATATATTTAATAAATCTCTTAATTGAGAATTTGATTATATTAGAAATTGTTGATCCAGTTATTTTTATGAAACAGATTCAATTTTTGAGATCTATGAAAGAGAGTTATTATAATATGCAACAAAATCAAGAAACACCTGTGTTATTAGATATTCGTTCTGTTTCAAATTTAATCCCCAAACCAAGCACTAAAGCAAGATGGTATCAATCAGGTAAATATTTAAAATATATTGCTCGTGAAGAAGCCACACAAGGAATCAGTTTTACTAATGAAGAAATTATTTTATTAGGTAAAGCCAAAAAAGAAGCAAATAAAAAATATCAAGAGCTTTTTTTACATCATGAATTATTAGAACAATCTAACTCAATTTCTAAAGAACAATGCGAAACACTAAAAGCAACGGCTTATAAAGATTATTATTCAACATTAAATCAAATAACTTCAACAAAAGAATTTCACACAGGGGTTTTTGATTTAAATGGTGAATTGACCAAAAAACAATTGTATGCTAAAGAAAAATCATTTAATAAAATTAAAGATGAACAATTAGTATGATCTGGTGTCCTTTCGTTTTCTAAGGAATTTATGGATGAACATCAAATCCATTCAGGTGAAGATTTCCAAAAAATTATCAGTAAAAACCTAAAGGAATTTATGGCATTAAATGGGTTTAATCATAAAAATTTAGAAACGGTGTTTTCTTTTCACAAAAATACTGACAATACACATTTTCATTTTGCTTTTTTTGAAAAATATCCAACAAAATATAACAAGCAAACTCAACAAGCAGAATACAGAAAAGAGTATATGTTAAATAAAGATAGCTTACGTAATTTTGAAAATTCTATTGCTTTTGATATTCAAAACCAACATGTAAATTATGATGATATATTCCAATCAAGAGATGATTTGAGAAATTCATTTAAAACAACACACCACAATAACAAAGAGATTTTACAAGATTTGATTCATTCATTACCTGCAATTGATAAAAAATTATTTAAGAGATTAAAAATTTTGAAACAGGTAAAACTTAACAATCCAGAAGTTTCTTTTGGGAACAAAAAAATTAGTAGTAAACTTCGAACTGACTTATATAATATATCTGATTTTTATTTAAAAAATAATCCTGAAACTCAAGAAAAATATGCTATGTTTTTACGAGCTTGTGAAAAAAATAGTGAATTAGAATTAGAATTGTTTTGAAATGGTTATTCAAAATCAAGCAATGTTATAGATGAGTTGAAAGGTTTAACTTTTGAAGAAATCAAAAAAAGAACAAAATTATCAAATGACGAATTAATTTGAGATGCTAAATTTGATTTATCAAATCCTATTGAATATTTAAAATTCAAAAGACATGATTTTTATTTTAGAAATATTTTATCAAAAAATGAAGACAATGAATTTGAAGGAGTTATTCCCTCAATTGCCAATGCTCTTTTAGAAGATATTGACGAAATATCAATTCCTAAAGAAAATAATTCTAGTTCTAAATTAAATAGATTTATTTCAAATAATTACAATAATTCATTTGACTATGAAAAATGAAAACAAAACCAATTGAATTACGTTGTTAATAAAGCTTTAGATAAAGCAAAGGCTGATGCTCAATATACTGCCAATCGATTGCAAATGCTAATTGATCAAAACAAACAAAAACAGCTTACACATTTTAAATAAACTAATAGGAGAATTTATGAAATTTGAACAAATTACATTAATTATAGGTTTGGTCCTTTTGTTTATTTATTTGATAGGAACAACAACTTATTTTCACCTAATTATAAGAAAAAAAATAAAAAAATTAGATAAAGAATCAGACTTTAATGAAAATGAATTAAGAAGCGATCTAGAAAAAAGAAAAATTTTAAACAATAATACAAACAAAATTTTTAAATATTGCTTAATATTGATGTGTTTAATCATATTAATTTCAATAATTATTCTTTGTATTTTATTTAATCCTTTAATAAAATCTGCTTTGTTTTAATGTTTGACCTATATGCCAATTTCAAACCATAAATCCGGTTATATGAATAAAAAATAGTGAAACAATAACTATAGTAAATAATTGACCAACAATCCCCAGAATTAAATTATAAATTTCCAAAACCAAATTGTTGT
>NZ_JADH01000002.1 GCF_000518285.1 Williamsoniiplasma lucivorax ATCC 49196
ATCCTCAAACAAGACTATCATAACCAATTTTTTTTACTTGACGGTTTCAACGTAGAATACTATCTCTGCTAATATTGTATTTTTTAGCAATAGTAGAAGCATTAGAACTTGATAATTCAGATAATATTTTAATTTTTTCTTCTTTTGTTCATTGTTTTGCCATATAAAAAACATCCTTTCTAAAGTATTTTATTACAAAAAATGTTGTTTTTTTGTGTCTACTTTATTTTAGATGTTCAGTGCTTGGTAATTACTTTTTAGATCAAGAATGAACTAAAAAAAATACAAAAATAACAAGGGGCAAAGATGGTTTAAATATTCACCATTTAGATGAAGACAAAGCTATTATGTTATCAACTTCTGCTTTTGCACAAGAAAACCCCTATGATTGGCAAAAAGCAGAACGATTGGTTTATTGTAATCTTTTAGAGCATCTAGTTTTGCATATAAAAATATTTGAATTGCACATGTGGGCGGCAAGAACTAAAGCTGCTAAGAAAATGAAAGTTAAAAGTGCATAATCTCTTGTTTTGGTTGGGGTGTATGAAAATTGCCATTTGGGAATTGGTGGAATATATACCTTTATTGTTCCTGAATTAAATGATATTTATTCAGGAATCAAATATAAACAGCCATGAAAACAAAAAGTTATTGAAATGGTTTTGCCACATAAAAATGATTATTTAAAATGCATCAAAAGACTAGTTGATTGAAATTTTTCAGAAAACTTATTAACTTCTTTTGTGTACAATCAACCACTAGGTTGGTATAAGAATAAAAATCAAGAGCTTTTCGAAGAGATGAAAAAGCTTGGTGTAAGACACTAAAATTCTCAAAAAAACCTTCCAAAACGAGGGTTTTTTTGAGAATTAAGGTATAATGGTTTTATTGTGTATGACTTACAAACTATATACAAGACACACTTAGGGATTCATTAATCCAGTGCCCGAATTCAATAAAAAGGGTGATTGATGTTCGAACTATTTGGAAGAATAACGAAAGGGGACATTATATGTCACAAATTTTAACAAGAGATGAATTATCTCAAGCAGGTGTTCAATACGGACACCAAACTAAACGTTGAAACCCAAAAATGGCACCATACATTTTTGGTTCAAACAAAAAAAATCATATTATTGATTTACAAAAAACAATGGATCAATTAGCTGTTGCTAATGCTCTAATTGAAGACCTTGCCAAAAAAGATGGAAAAATTTTATTTGTTGGAACTAAAAAAACTGCTAAATTAGCAGTTAAAGAAGCCGCTTTACGTTCAGGAAATTTTTATGTTAATGAACGTTGATTAGGTGGAACTTTAACTAACATGAAAACAATTTCATCAAGAATTAAAGCTTTATGAATGATTGAAAAAGATGAGGCTGATGGAAAATTAGCTTTAAGAACTAAAAAAGAGCAAATTATGATTTTGAAGGAAAAAGCAAAATTAGAAAGAACTCTTGGTGGAATTAAACAAATGCGTAAATTACCAGCAGTCTTAGTTGTTGTTGATCCAAAACAAGACGAAATTGCAGTTAAAGAAGCAAGAAAATTAGGTATTCCCGTGATTGCTTTAGTTGATACAAACATGGACCCAGATACAGTTGATATTCCAGTACCAGCAAATGATGATATGGCTGAATCTGTGAATATTCTAATTAACAACTTTGTTGATACATTTGCAGCAGCGACTAACTTAACACTTGTGCCTTCGGCTTTAAAAGTTGTGGCAACTTTTAAAACAAGAGAAGAAGGAGAAGAAGGTGAAAGAAGACCTTACTTCAAAAAAGATGGTGAATTCAAAAGAGATGGTGAATTCAAAAAACAATGAAAAAAACCAAATCAAGGTTTTCACAAACCAACTAATAAAGAATAATTAAGGAGATATTAAAGATGGCAATTGATGTAAATAAAATTAAAGAATTGCGTGAAATCACTCAAGCAGGGATGATGGACGCTAAAAAAGCTTTAGAAGAAACAAACAATGATATTGATGCTGCAATCATTTGATTAAGAGAAAATGGTTTAGCCAAAGCTGCTAAAAAATCTGATCGAGTGGCTGCTGAAGGAGTAACATTAGCAAAACAAAATGATAAATATGCAATTATTCTTGAAGTCAACTCTGAAACTGATTTTGTTGCTAAGAACAAAGATTTCTTAGCATTAATCGATGAAATCGCTGATGCTTTATTGGCTGCTAATGTCCAAACTGTTGAAGAAGCCCATGGTATTGAAACTGTGAAAGGAATTACAATTAAAGAAGCGCTAATTCATGCCACAGCAACAATTGGTGAAAAAATTGAATTAAGAAGATTTGAACTAATTGAACTTAAACCAAACCACACAGCGGCTTTTTACAACCATGCAAACAGTCGTATTTCAGTTTTATTAGATTTCGAAGGGAATCTTGATAACAATGATGCTTACAATGTGGCAATGCATGTTGCTGCAATGGCACCAAAATACCGTTCAATTAATGAAATTCCAGTCGAATTCAAAGAAGCCGAATTACATGTGATTAGTGAAAATGCTAAAGAAGATCCAAAATTACAAGGAAAACCAGAAAATGTTTTAACTGGAATTTTACAAGGTAAATTATCAAAACGTTTAGCTGATGTTAACTTATTAGATCAACAATTTGTAATTGATGAAAAATTCAAAGTTGGTGAATTCTTAAAATCAAAAAATGTTTCATTAAAAACAATGATTCGTTACGAAGTTGGAGAAGGAATCGAAAAAATTGTCACTGACTTCGCTAGTGAAGTTGCTGCTCAATTAAACGGAGGAAACTAATATGAACTTAACCCAACGCATAGCAAGCTGAAATCCAGATGATGTTTTATCATCAAATGGTCTTGATGGTAACACGCCGCTCTTAATTTTAGGAATCATTTTAATGGTTGCTTCAATTATTATTTTAGGAATGTTTGTTTATTACTTATATCAATTTAAGCAAAGAAAAGCAAAAGTAAAAATTAAAAACCCCATAATGATTTATATTGTGATTGCAATTTTAGCAGTGGTTTTAATTTTAGGAATCATCGGGGTTGTTTTATTCACACAATCTCATGCAATTTTCTATGATCAATTAAAACCAGATACAAATTATGGAGCTGATACTGCAGTAATTGCTTTAATTGTTGTTTATGTGTTTGGATATATTGGTTTATTTGGGGTAATGGTCTTTATTTGATTTGGTTTAAATAAATTTGCCATTTCCTTCACAGATGATGAAATTATGTTTCTTGGTGAAAAAATTGAATATGCAAAAATTACTAAAATTGTTCAAGATAATACTAAAAACGCAGTTTATATTAATTTTGCGCAAGGGAAAAGAAGTTACCGCAGACAAAAATTTAGTCTAAATTCTTCAATTGGGGCTTGAGTTGTGAAACATGCTGATTTAAGTGGACATCCAGTTGAAATTGGTGATGAAGACGAATACTTCAAAACTTTAATCAGAGCAAAATAATCAGGGCATTGCCCTTTTTATTTTCAAAAAATATTTTTGAAAATAAAAATTTAATATCTTGATCACTTGAATAATGATTTTCGAGTACTTGAACGTTGATTAGATGTGTGATGGAATATTAAGTTATATATTTAATATAATGAATAATTGATATAATTAATAAGATGAAAAGGAGTAAAATGAGTTTAAAATACAAAAGAATTTTACTTAAGTTAAGTGGAGAAGCTTTAAAAAGCAATGATGAAATTTATGATAAACAAGCTTTAGAATCTGTCAGCCAACAAATTATTGAACTAACAAAACAAGGTTTAGAAGTTGGGATTGTCATCGGTGGAGGTAATATCTGAAGAGGGAAGTTAGGAACTGATCTCGGTTTACCACAAATTGAAGGTGATTATATGGGGATGATGGCCACATATATGAATGGTTTAGCTTTGGCTGGAACATTAAATCGTCTTGGTTTTACTAAAGTGGAAGTATATGCTTCTTTAGAATTAAAAACTGTCACACTTTCATACAACTTCAAAGAAGCTCGTCAAAAATTACAAGAAGGCTATGTGTTAATTTTTGTGGGAGGAACTGGATTTAGTTACTTCACAACTGATACAGCCTCAACAATTCGAGCAATTGAAATTGATGCTGATGCTTTATTAATGGCTAAAAATGGTGTGGCTGGAGTTTATGACAAAGATCCAAAAACTCACCCCAATGCAAAAATGTATCAAGTTTTAACCCACAAAGAAGTGGCTGATAAAAACTTACGTGTGATGGACTTAACAGCGGCTACTTTAGCAAAAGATGCTAATTTGCAAATTGAAGTGTTTGATATGCAAGGCGAAAATAATATTGTTAAAGTAATGAACAATGAATTAGAATCAACAATAATTAAATAGGAGAGAAAAAATGATTGATATTAAAAAAGTTTTAAATGATGCAGAACAAGAAATGAACAAAACTGTGCAAGCATGAGTTGAGCATTTAGCAAAAGTCAGAACTGGACGTGCTAATGCTAATATGTTGGATGGAGTGATGGTGAATTATTATGGAACACCAACCCCAATCAACCAAACTGGACAAATTACTACTCCAGAACACCACTTAATTGTCGTAAAACCATATGATCGTAACATGGTTGGAGAAATTGTTGGAGCAATTAACAAAGCTGATTTAGGTTTAAATCCAATTGCTGATGCAGAAGTTGTGCGTCTTAAAATTCCAGCCCTAACTGAAGACATTAGAAAAGAACTTGTCAAAAAAGTTTCTAAAGAATTAGAAAGCTACAAAGTCAGAATCAGAAACTCAAGAAGAGATGCGATTGATGTTGTGAAAAAAGATAAAGAATCATCAGAAGATCTAGTTAAAGGAACTGAAAAAGATATTCAAGTTTTAACAGATAAGTTTATTAAAGAGTTAGATGAACTAACTAAAGTAAAAGAAAAAGATTTATTAACAATTTAAGATTGCATTAAAGAATTAAGCATTGTAGAGCAATGTTTTTCTTTATATGAGTTAAAATATTGATATATTTTTAAAAAGGAGGACACAATGAAAATTATTGAAATTTTTAAAAATGATTTAAGTACCATTTTGAAAGGGATGAACATCGATCTTGAACCAATTGTTGAAATCAACAAAGGTAAAGATAATGGTCATTTTTCCACAACGGTTGCTTTAATGTCAGCCAAGCAGGTTGGTAAAAATCCCATTGAATTAGCAAAAACAATTACTGCTAAATTAGGTGAAAAAGATTATTATTCATCAATTAAAATTGCTGGACCTGGTTTTATTAATGTTGAAATCAAACCAGAAGTTTTATCAACAATTATTTTGAACATTATGCATGAGAAAGATAGCTATGGTCAAAATGAAAACAAAAACTATATTATTAATTTAGAAGAAGTTTCTGCTAACCCAACTGGATGATTACATCTTGGTCATGCAAGAAATGCTGTGACTGGAGATACATTAAGACGCATTTGAGAGAAAGATGGTTATGAAGTGCAAACCGAATACTATACTAACGATGCTGGTAACCAAGTCAATGTTTTAGCTGTGACTGTTTTTGTGTACTACTTAAATATGATTGGTGTCGAAGCTGAATTACCAAGTGTTGCTTATAAAGGTGATGCTTATGATGATGTGGCTGCTAGTTTTGTTAGTGAATATGGTGATAAATTCAAAGACATCAAATTTACTGATAATCAAATTTTGGATCCTCAAGTGCATGATATTTTTAGATATAAATCTGTTGCATATTTTATGGAAATCATTAAAGACCAACTAAAACAAATTGGTCTAGAAATTGCTCACTATTCTAGTGAGCAAGAAATGTATGACCATCATGAGATTGAAAAAACATTAGCATTATATAAAGAAAAAAATGCGACATATGAAAAAGATGGCGCAGTTTGATTAAGAACTACTGATTTTGGTGATGATAAAGACCGTGTTTTAGTTAAATCTGATGGAACTTATACTTACATCGTGCCTGATTTAGCAACTCACCGCATCCGTATTGAAAGAACCAAAGCTGATAAATTAATTAACGTTTGAGGTGGAGATCATCATGGTTATATTAACCGTATGCGTGCTGGTTTAGCACTTTTAGGGGCAAAACCAGATATCTTAGATATTGAAATGGTCCAAATGGTGCGTTTAGTCAAAGATGGCCAAGAATTTAAAATGTCTAAACGTAAAGGAACAGCTGTTTGAATGATTGATTTACTAGAAATGGTTGGTAAAGATGCTTTAAGGTATATGTTAGCTTCAAAATCAAGTTCAGCACATATGGAATTAGACATTGGTTTAGTCCAAGAAAAAACTAGTGCTAACCCAGTTTACTACGCTCAATATGCCACAGCGAGATGTAATTCAATTTTAAATCAAGCCAAAGAAAAAAACATTGAACCTAAAATTGGGAAGACTCATTTATTGAATCATGAAAAAGAAATTCAATTATTAGTCACTTTAGATAATTTCTCTGAACTTGTCCGTATTGCTTCAAAAAACAAAGCACCACAATTAATTTGTGATTACATTCAACTGATTGCTAAACAATTCCATTCATACTATTCTGAGATTAAAATTATTAATGAAAATGAATTAGAACTAACCCAATATCGTTTAGGATTTATTCAAAGTATTTTACAAGTTTTTAAAAATACTTTTGATTTAATTGGTCTTGAAGTTGTCAGCAAAATGTAACAGGAGCATCAATGCATTTATTTAATTGAGATTTGTATATTATCAATCCAATTTTCATTTTTATTGGGATTTTCCTCTTGTTTTTACTTGCTAAAAAAGAAAAAGAAAATAAGTTTTGGTGATTATTTTATATTGAAACATTAGCTATTTGAATCGTTAATGGTTTTTTGATGCGTAATAATCTTGTCCAAATGGGTATCGGAACAATGAATATGTCGATTACTGCAATTGCTGTATTTACAATTTTTGTTAGTGCTTTTCTTATTGGTATGATTTTAAAACCATTAGCAATTTGGTTGACTCATAAAGCACAAAATCGTCGTATTTGAATGTGAATGGGGATCATGACCACGTTAGTGGCTTTGATTTTAGCAACAATCTTTATGAACAAACAAACACCACTTGTCGTCTTGGTCATTTCCACTTTATTTATTGGTTTTTCTATTTCCACCCAAACTTTATACTTCTTACTACCCAACGAACAGTTTTACTACCGTTTATTCCCTATTTTTACAAGTTTAAAAATGGGGATGGTGACCAGTTTAGGAGCTTATATTGGTTTATTCTTGTTTTCCATTAATGGTGCGATTTCTGGTTATCAAGAAGTAAACACGCATAATTTCCCTAACATTAATTATGCTGTTGTGATTACCATTCTCTTCTTATTAATTGGTGTTTCCTTTGCAATGTCTTTTTTTAATTTAGAAAGAACTAAATTTATTAATTCTTTTGATCAAACAATTAATAAACAACTCCAACCTTATAGATTTAAAGTGCTTATTTTAATTGTGCTTGCTGCTTTTTGGTTAGGGGTTATGTCTGGTTTAATTCAAAACCAATTACTTGATTTTATGATCGCTTCTTCTTTAAAACAAACTAATTATAGTGATTCATTTATTTATAGTATGGTCTCATTTAATAAAGATGCCTTCCTTGTACCTGGTTTCTTATTTGGTTATTTCATTTATCGCGTCATTTTCAAAAAAATGACTGTTGTGCAAACTTTAACTATTTTATTTGTGGTTTCAGGTATTGCGGCTGTTTTAGCCAGTTTTACTAACTATTTAGAAGTGATGGTTTTTGCCAACATTATTTTTGGAATTACTATTTCGATTACCTTCTATTTATTAATTGGTTATTCAATGATGTGAAATTATCGTAACAAAGCTGTTTTAGTCACTGGTTTTGTTGTTTCAGCTAACATGTTAGGAATCTTTTTAATGGAAACAATGTGAACTATTTTGAAATCAACTTATTTTGTTGATTCATTTGCTTTATTTTCAATTCACAACATTTTGCATGCCAATCCCGCCACGATTGCGATCTTCTTAGACAAGATTAATCATGTGCTAACAATTGTTTATGCTGTTGTCTTTACCTTAATTGTTTTCTACTGTATTTTTATTGTTACTTGAGCAAAACAATTTATGGCTGAAATGAATGATATTCAAAAAGGAACTTTAAAAATGGCAACTATTGAGAAAAAAATCATGGTTGGTAAAATGAAAAACAAAGTGCTTGAGTTCAATGATTAATTAACAATGATGTATTAATCCCCAATTTTTAGGCCAAGCTATTTGCTAATAGCTTGGCATTTTAATATAATTTATTTACAAAATATAGAAAGGGTAAAAAATGAAATTACAAAGATTTATCGCTTCTTTTTTAAATACAGCCTTAGTTTTGGTGAACATTGTTTTATTATTGATTGAAATGCCATTACTTGGTGAAATGATAGTGAATGTTCCTTTACCAGAAGGACGTCGTAAAAAAGTTCTTTTTGGACTAATTACATTTGCATGTTTCTTCTTTATTATTCCTTGAATTATTAACATTGTTTTTTGATTTCAAGAAGAAGCTTCAGTGCCAACAAGAATATTTAATAAATTTGTTAAATAATTTTTCAACATTTTGAGAAAATGTTAGAAAAAACTCGATTAACAATCGAGTTTTTTTGCCCTTTTTTGATTAAAAAAGATAGTAAATTAAATCGAAGAAAAAATAAAAACAAAGGCAATGATCACCTTAGTTTGTTATTTGTTGGATTTCTTTGTTGATGATCTGATATAAAATCAATTCTTGAAGAATATTAGATCAATTAGTCAAATAACCCAAGGGTATTATCAGCTAATGCATATCCTTATTTTTAGATAAAAGGTTATAATTAAAATATGAATAAAGAGACACCCAAACTAATCGAACAATTGGAAATAATAGTGCACTATTTAAAAACTAAAAAATATCAAGAAGTGGAAATTTTAAGAATTAAAAAAGCTTTAAGTTCAATCGTTGATTTTTTAATTATTAATTCTAATGATTTTGTTTTTTTATTGGATCAAGAAGATAAAAGAAATGGTTTAAATTTAAATTTTAATGTGAATGCTAAAAACAAAAACTTAATGTCATTTCATGAGGTGACAAAAATCCTTTATTATTTAAAAACTATTTTTGCGATGTTATTAAGTTACTTGCCTGATTTCTTCAATTACTACATTTATTCAGAAGTAAAATACATGTTAATGTTTTATGTGAAAGAAACATTAGATGATCCGAAAATTGAAGCAGTTAACAAAAGACATAAGATTTCAGATACTTATTACCATAAGCAAAGTGCATTGTTTAAATATATTTACTCAATTTATGATAAATTATTATATGTTAACTTACATGTAACACAAAAGTTTGAATTAAATAATTTAACCGAACAAAAACATTATCAATTTAGTGCTGATTTTTTAAAATCATCATTACCATTAATTAAAGATGGAATCATGGCTCGCAAAATGGAAGTTTTTTTAAAAGCTTTAGATCGCAGTAGTGCATTTCACTACATTCGAATTTTAAGAAATAACGTCGAACATAACTTTATTAATCCAGAGTTGCGATTCAATTATGCACTACAAACACAATTACTCTTTATTATGTTAATGAAAATTGTTATTGAAATTGAGTTTCATTTTAAACGTGATAGTGATATCTATGAATTATTAACAACAAATCATACTAAAAATAGTAAAATCAAATAAGCAGAAAAAGGTGAGAGAATGCAACATTGAGACGAAATAAGAATAGGAAGTTTTTCTGGTCCGCTAGACTTGTTATTAACAATGGTGAGAGAAAAGAAAATTAATATTATGGATATTAATTTAATCGAATTAGCTGATCAATATGTCGACTATATTCAAAAACAGCAATCATTAGATATTGAGATTGCTAGTGAATATTTAACGATGGCAGCCCAATTGATTGAAATGAAGTCACATTTATTACTGCCAAAAGAAGAAGAATTTATCGAAGAAAATAATTTATATGAAGATTTCTTATACCAGTTAACACAATATGACCAAATTAGAAGTGTGGCTGATTACTTTCTTAAAAAACAAGAAGAGTTCTTTTTATCATTTTCCAAAAATAAATCTAAAACTAAATTTTCAATAGCTGCTGCTCAAGCCAATGAAGATGAATTATTAGTAGAACCATTAACAATGGATATGGACATGTTTGCCCAAATTTTTAAAGACATCATGACGCGTTCGACACTAGAACATGATAACCTCTTAGAAGATTACGATGATTATTTTAATACAATTACAACTGATGTAATTTCTCCCCAAGAAATTACTCACATGATTTTAATGATTATGCGAACAGACCCCAAAAAACGTTGAAGATTAGAAGAATTAATTTCTAAAGATATTTTAAATTTAAAAAATCTGATCTCAACATTTTTAGCAGTACTTGATATTGTCAGATATCAAGTTGCAACCATTCAACAAGAAGAGAAAACTTTATATGTTGAATTTACTCAAGAAGCTTTGGATGACCAAAGCATTATCGAAGGATTGGAGAATAGAAATTATGATGCACAAGAATAAATTAATGGCGATTATTGAAGGATTGCTTTTCCTTTATGGAGATGAAGGAATTGCTTTAACTGATTTAGAAAATGTTTTAGAAAACGAAAAGCCATCAGAGATTAAAGGTGCAATTAAAGCTTTAGAAGAGAAATATTATGAAGATGAAAGTTCAGCTTTCTCAATTCAAAAATTTAGTACTAATAAATACCGTTTACAAACTAAAACTACTTTACATGAATGATTTGCGAAATTAGAAGATATTAATATTCAAACTAAGCTTTCGATGTCAGC
Organism: Williamsoniiplasma lucivorax ATCC 49196; assembly: GCF_000518285.1. Classification (GTDB taxonomy): domain Bacteria; phylum Bacillota_I; class Bacilli_A; order Mycoplasmatales; family Mycoplasmataceae; genus Williamsoniiplasma; species Williamsoniiplasma lucivorax. The sequence continues at coordinate 10,822 of NZ_JADH01000002.1, forward strand.
GATTGAAGTTTTATCAATTGTTGCTTATAAAGGGCCAATTTCGAAAGCTGAAATTGATAATATTCGTGGTGTTGATTCCACTTATCAAATTTATAAATTAAAAGATCGTCATTTAATTCGTAGTGTTGGGAAAACTGAAGGAACTCGAGCCAACCTTTATGCAATTACTGAAAACTTCTTTAAATTATTTAATTTAAATGGTGGTAAAGAATTACTACCCCAAATTTCAGATGATGAGCTTGCTCATGAAGTGGAAGTTAAAAAAGAACACCATAAAAGTTCTGGTTCAAGTATTTTTGCAACTGATGATGACAATCAGAATATGGAAGAATTGTTTGGTGATCACTAATGAGCACCAAACAAGAACGTTTGCAAAAAGTGATTGCGAATCGTGGCGGGGCTTCTCGACGTGCAACTGAAAAATTAATTGCCGCTGGGCAAGTCAAAGTTAATGGTATTGTGATCACTGAATTAGGCACAAAAGTGGATGTTGATGCCAAAATTGAAATTAATGGCCAAGAAATGCTGAATAACAAAGAAAAATACTATTTCTTGTTCAATAAGCCGCGCAGAGTCATTTCAACGATGTATGACCCTAAAAAACGCAAAATTGTCGCTGATTTCTTTCAAGATGTTGATGCCAGAGTTTATCCAGTCGGAAGATTGGATTATGACGTCTCTGGTTTACTAATTATGACCAATGATGGTGACTTTGCTAATTTTGTGATGCATCCCCGATATGAGTTTTTAAAAACTTACCAAGCACTTTGTGATGGGGTGGTTTCCAAACACCAAATTCGGAGTTTATTAAATGGTGTGATCATTGATGAAGATTATAAAACTAGTGCAGTTTTAGCTAAAATGGCTAATTACAATAAAGAACGCAACCAATCAATTATTGAGTTAACAATTGCTGAAGGTAAAAAGCACCATGTTAAAAAAATGTTAGCTGCTGCTGAGATTAATTTATTAAAGTTAAAAAGAACCCAAATTGAGTTTTTAACTGATGAAGGCTTAGAAGTTGGGGCATACCGTAAGCTGACTCCACATGAAGTGAAACGTTTTTATGGAATTTATCATTCTGTCAAAAGAAAAGGTGACTAATTGTGGTAATTTTTATAAAAGGTGAACAACATGAGAATTGCAATTTTTGGCACTGTTGGTGCTGGTAAAACAACTATTAGTCACGCGTTAGCTGCTAAATATGGCTATTTGCTTTTTCCAGAACCAATTGAGCAAAATCCTTATTTTGCTGCACATTATCATGATATGGCCAAAGATGCTTTTAAAATGCAAATTTACATGTTGACTGCACGGAGCCAACAATTAAATGAAGCGCAAGATTTACAAAACGTGATTTTTGACCGCACTATTTTAGAAAATTTGATTTTTGTGGAAACCAATCATAAATTAGGTTATATTAATGATATTGACTTTAAAACTTATGTTGATTTTTATCAAACAGTCATCATGGCTAAAATTAGTGCCACTAATCCTTTTGATTTAGTCGTTTATTTAAAAGTTTCGACTAAAAAAGCATTAGCACGAATTAAAAATCGTAATCGAGCATTTGAACTAAATCTTTCCGATCAATATTGAGAAATATTAAATAGCAATTACGACAAGCATTTCACAATCTTAAAAAACAAATTTAATTTTGTAGTTATTGATGCTGATGTTGATGATGTTAATGTGCAATTAGCACAAATTGCTTGTGCCATGCAAAACATTAAGTCAAAAAATAATTAAAGAGAGAACAAGAGGAATAAATAATGAGAATCGCCATTTTCGGAACTGTTGGAGCAGGTAAATCAACAGTTTCTCAAGCAATTTCTGACAAATATGGGTATGAAATTTTCCCAGAACCAATCGCGCAAAATCCTTATTTTGATGATTATTATCGTGATATGAAAGCACATGTGTTTAAAATGCAAATTTATATGTTGACTGCCCGCAGTCAACAATTAACTGCAGCTAAAGTTTTAGAAAACGTGATCTTTGACCGCACAATTTTAGAAGATCCAATTTTTGTGAAAGTTAATCATGACCTAGGAACAATGAATGATGTTGATTTTAAAACATATAATGATTTTTATGAGCAAGTGATTATTCCATCATTGGCTAATCGAACTGAATTTGACTTAGTGGTTTATTTAAAAGTCACAACTGACAAAGCCATTGAACGCATTAATGAACGCGGGATTAAAGCTGAAATTGATACACCAAGAAGCTATTGAGAAACTTTAAATAAGCGTTATGATGATTATTTTAATTTAAGAAGTAAACATTTTAAATTTTTAGTTGTTGATGCCAACACTGATGATTTAAATTCAAAAATGCAACTTATCTTTAATAAAATTGATGAAGTTAAAGCTGAAAAATAATGAAAAAAAGTACTTTCGTGGTCATGAAAGTACTTTTTTTTTTTTTTTTGTAAGAGGTCTCGACTTTCGTTTAAAAAACATAAATACAATGGGTAAGAGAGATTATATTCTCTTTAATAGCCTAAAAAATTATAAATTAGTAAATTCTGAAAGGTAGAAAAATGAAAAAAGTTCTAATTACAGGAGCAAACGGTCAAGTCGGAAATGAAATGACTGCAAGATTGAGAAAAGATTTAGGAAGAGACAATGTCATTGCCACTGATCTAAAAATTAAAGAAGGTAGTGCCAACGCCACAGAAGGAATTTTTGAAGAATTAGATGTTAGTGATGCTAAACGTTTTAGAGAATTAGCTCACAAATACCAAGTTGATGCGATTATTCATTTAGCTTCTTTATTGTCTGTGAGTTCAGAAAAAGATCCAGTTTTCGCATGACAACTTAACACAGGTTCAATTATTAACGGATTAGAAATTGCTAAAGAACTAAAAGCACAATTCTTTTTCCCATCATCAGTTGCTGCTTATGGGGTTGATGCAATGCCACGTTTTAATACACCACAAGATACATTTATGCATCCCATTACAGTTTATGGAGCAAGTAAATATGCTGGGGAAATGTTAGCTAATTACTACCACTGAAAACATGGAGTAGATGCTCGTTCTGTGCGTTTTGGAAGATTAGTTTCATACAAAGTGAGACCTGGTCAAGGAGCTACAGATTATGCTGTTGCCATTTATTTTGATGCCGTTTTAAAAAGTAGTTATGAATGTTACTTGCGTCCAGACACAATGTTGGACTTTACATATGTTGATGATGCAATTGATCAAGTTGTTAAATTTTTAAATACACCTGCAAGTCAATTAAAACACTTTAATGGATTTAATTTAACAACTTTCTATGCCACTCCAGAAGATATCGCTAATTCAATTAAAAAAATTATGCCAGATTTTAAAATCACTTATAAATTAGACCCAGTTCGTCAAGAAATTGCTGACTCATGGCCACAACATATGGATGATAGTTGAGCAAGAGAAGAATGAGGATTAAATCCAAAAATTGGTTTAGATGAAATGACTGAAATTATGTTAACTAATTTAAAAATCAAATTAAAAGCTGAAGGAGAAATAAAATAATCTCTATTTTATAAAATTATTATGACATTTGATAAATTAATCGATGCGACATTTAAAAACTTCGCATTTTGATCAGTCTTAATTGCCGCCTTACTCATCATTGGTATTGGATATTTTATTGAAAAGAAAAAAATTATTCCTAGTGGCTGAGAAAAAGTTCTAAGTAGATTAGACTTGGTTATTGCTATTCCAGCATTAGCTTTAAATAGTTTTTTTGTTGATAAAGAAGGGCGTGATATTGGAGAAATTCTAATTATCATTCTTGCTGGATTTGTGTTTTACTTACCGATGACTTTTTTAGCAAAATATTTTTTCTTAAAATCTAATATGTCACGACAATTGAGTTTAAGTATGGTAGTGGTTCTACCAGCTGGTTTATTCTTTGGGTTTCCAATTTTAAATGCAGCATTTCCAGGGCCTAAAGACGAAGCGACTATTAAAATCATTACTGGTGTATTTCAAATTTCGTTTTGGATTTTCTTAGCAACAGCTGCTCAACACGTTTTCACCAAACCAATTGTGGAAAAAACCGATGATTTAGCGGTTGCAGAAAAAAGAAAATATAAATTAACTTGAAATTGGAAAGGTATTAAACCTTATATTTCCAATCCTGTTTTAGGAGCATCATTAATTGGTTTCATTTTATGAGTTATGCAGTTTATTCCCGGAATTGCTTTTGTTCCTAGTTTAACCGATCCTAATAAACTGGTTTCAATCACTAGATTTGATCAATATATTCCTGGATTTGGTAAAGTTTTATCACTAGTTTCTACACTAGCAGCACCACTTGCTTGATTGGCAATTGGGGTAACTGTTGGTAAAGTGGCTTGAAAAGTTGCTTTAAAACAAAAAATTGTTTGATATGTAGTTGCATTAAAAAACTTTATTGTACCATTCATCTTTTTCTTAATTATGGCCTTTTTTGCTTGAATTGGAAAAGTTAGTGGTGGCTACCCAATTTCATTAATGGCCTATATGGCCGTGATGTCAATTGTTGCATCTCCAACAGCTACTGCGCTGATTAGTTATGCAATTTTGAATAAACGAGAACCTGAGTTGGTTTCACAAAGTATTTCATTTTCAATAATGCTTTCATTTATTAGTTTGCCAATTTGAATGGTATTTGGAACAATGTTAGCAATTCAAATGAATGTTTTTGTCGGGTAACCACTTTAAAAATAAATAAGGAGAAAAAATGAAAAAATTTATTAACAAAATTGAAGATATTGTAACCGAAATGATCGAAGGACAAGTGTTAGCTAGTCCTGAAATTTTGCAACATATTCCCAATACAAAAGTTATTGCTCGTAAAAATATTAACAAAAATAAAGTAGCAATTATTTCTGGAGGAGGTTCAGGACATGAACCTAGTCATGGCGGATTTGTTGGTGTTGGAATGTTAGATGCTGCTGTTTTTGGTGAAGTCTTTACTTCACCAGGACCAGATCGTATTTTAGATGCTATTCAAAATGTTGTGGGAGAACCTGGTGGTTTGTTACTTGTAAAAAACTATACTGGCGATGCAATGAATTTTGGTATGGCTTTAGATTTAGGAAAAAACCTTGGATTCAATTTGGAAAAAGTGATGATTACTGATGATATTGCTTTAGAAGGTGCAAATCTATCGACTGGTAAACGTGGTATTATTGGTACATTATTTGTGCAAAAAATTGCCGGGGCAGCTGCTGAGGCTGGTTTGAATTTACTAGAAATCAAACGTATTGCTCAAAAAGCGGTTGATCATACTGCATCGTTTGGTATTAGTTTAAGCGGTTCAATTGTTCCTGCTAATGGTAAACCCGGTTTCATTGTTCCAGAAGGAGAAATGGAAGTTGGTTTAGGAAATCATGGAGAACCAGGATTAAGACGTGAACAACAAAAATCTGCAGATGAATGTGCTGAAATGATTATGAAGAATATTGAACAATATTTAAAACTTCAAAAAGGGGATGAGGTTGCCTTAATTGTCAATGGATTGGGTGGCACTCCAATGATGGAATTAAATATTCTTGCTCGCCAAGCAATAAAAATTTTACAAGCAAAAAATATTAAAATTCACAAAACATTTGTTGGTAGTTTTATTACAGCAATTGATATGAAAGGGTTTTCATTTTCAGTTATTAAATTAGATGCTGAGTTAAAAAAATTCTTAAATGCACCAGTTGTCACTAGCTCAATGGTTGGAAATTAATTTCAAAACTTCACATAAAGATGTTTTAAAAGTATTCATTTTCAAATAATTCTTTGTTTTAAAACTTTTTATTAGGTTTTAAAACAAGTTGAAAAATTGGAATGAATATTTTTATAAGATAAAATTATTTTGACTAATGAGTCTAAAAAAGAGGATAAAATGAAAAAATTTATTAACAAAATTGATGACATTGTCATTGAAATGATCGAAGGATTAGTTCTAGCAAATCCAAATATCTTAAAACACACCCCAAATTCTAAATTTGTTACTCGTAAAGAAATTAACAAAGAAAAAGTTGCTTTGATTTCTGGAGGGGGTTCTGGACACGAACCTGCTCATGCTGGTTTTGTTGGCACAGGAATGCTTGATGCTGCTATTTTTGGCGAAATTTTTACTTCACCAGGACCAGATCTTATTTTGGAGACTATTCAAAATGTTGTTGGAAAAGCTGGTGGTTTACTAATTGTTAAAAATTATACTGGAGATGTAATGAATTTTGCAATTGCTGCAGAGATGGCAAAAGATTTGGGTTACAACATTGAAACCGTGATTGTGAATGATGACATTGCTTTAGAAGGTTCGAATTCATCAACTGGTAAGCGTGGAATTATTGGAACTATTTTTGTTCATAAAATTGCCGGAGCTGCTGCTGAGGCTGGTATGAATTTACAAGAAGTAAAAGAGATTGCTCAAACAGCTATTAACAACATTGCTTCATTTGGAATTAGTTTAAGTGGATGTGTTGTACCTGCTAATGGTCAACCAGGATTTATCATTCCTAATGGAGAAATGGAAGTTGGCTTAGGAATCCATGGTGAACCTGGTTTATATCGTGAAAAACAACTTTCTGCAGATGAATCTGCAGAAATGGTGATCAATAAAATCAAAAAAAGTTTAAAACTTAAAGCTGGTGATGAAGTGGCTTTGATTGTTAATGGTCTTGGTGCAACACCAATGATGGAATTAAATATTCTGGCTCGTCAAGCAATTAAAAATTTACAAGCAAGTGAAATTAAAATTAGTAAAACTTTGGTTGGTAATTTTATGACTGCCATTGATATGGTTGGTTTTTCATTTTCAGTGATTAAGTTAGACGATAAGTTAAAAAAATTTTTAAATGCACCAGTTATAACGTGTGCGATGGTTGGAGTGTAAAAATGAATTATATAAATGTTATTAAAGAAATATTCTTTAAGTTAAACGAAAACAAAGTTTTACTAAATAGTCTTGATCAAGCGATTGGAGACGGGGATCATGGCACAAACATGGTGCGAGGTTTTCAAGCAGTAGTTGATGATGCAGAGATCTTAAAAGATTTAGAACCAAAAATTTTCTTTCAAAAAGTTGCATTAATTTTAATGTCTAAAATTGGGGGTACTTCAGGTCCTTTGGTTGGAACTTTTTTCATTGCATTATCTAAAAATTGAACAGGTGTAACACAAACCGAAATTGCTAATGCTTTTAGCCAGGGTGCTAAAAGTTTGCAACAATTTGGTAAAGCTGAATTAGGTGAAAAAACAATGGTCGATGCTTTGAATCCGGCTATTGATGCGTTAAATCAAAATATAAACTTACCAATCCAAGATTTTTTTAAACAAGGATATTTAGCAGCTGAAAATGGAATGTTAAAAACTAAAGACATGCTCGCTAAAAAAGGAAGAGCATCATATCTTGGCGAAAGATCTATTGGCCATATTGATCCAGGTGCAATGTCTATTAAGTTAATTTTTGAAGCACTTGCTGAGGTTGCTTAATGGTTGATATTTTAGTAGTGTCTCATTCTGAGAATTTAGCAAAAGCTGCAATTGAGTTCTTGAGCGAAATGAAATATGAAAATTTTCAATTAGATTATTGTGCAGGCATAATTGATGGTGATCAAAAAGCATTTGGTTCTGACCCAATGCTAATCGCTGCAAAAATTGAAAAAATTTATACTAAAAATGATATTTTAATCATTTGTGATATTGGTTCTTCATATATGAATAGTGAAATGGCATTATCATTTTTGATCAATGAAATTTCCCCACATGTTTTAATTCATCATGGACCTTTTTTTGAAAGTTTATTGATTGGGATTGTAAGTAATGATGAAAAAATGACAGCTCAACAACTAAGTGAAAAAATCAGTTTTGATTTAAAAGAAACCAATTAATTCCATAAATAATGAAATATAAACCAAATTAATTAAAAAAATTTAATTAATTTGGTTTTTCAATGTTGACCTTTCATATCAAATGGATTTTAAAAAACAAAAAGGAGTTTTTCTTATATAATAAATAAAGATTAAAGATTAATTAAAGGAGAATAAATATGGGAAGAGCGCATGAGGTTCGTGCCGCCTCAATGGCTAAAACTGCTGCAAAAAAAGCAGCAGCAAATGGAAGAGCTGCTAAAGAAATTTATATGGCAGCAAAAGCTGGAGGTGGAGATCCAACTGCTAATCTAGCGTTACGTTCATTAATTGATAAAGCAAAACAAAATCAAATACCAAGTGAAGTTATTCAAAGAGCGATTAAACGTGCTCAAGGCGGGGATGCTGAGAACTATGTTGCTAATCGTTATGAAGCATTAGGACCTGGGGGATGTGCTTTGATTATTGATGCCTTAACTTCAAATGTCAATCGAGCAGCAGCCAACATTCGTGAAGTATTAAATAAAAATCATGGGAATCCAGAAGGCAAAGTTGCTTTTGGTTTTAAAGATAGTTCAATCTTTGCTTTTGAAGGGAAAACAATTGATGATGTCCTAGAAGCATTAATGCTAGCTGAAGTGGAAGTTGATGATGTTGAAGAAGAAGATGGTGTAATTATTGTTTATGCTCCATTCAAAGAGTTTTTTAATGTAAAAAAAGCTTTAGATGCTTTTGGGGTTAAAGATTACTTAATGGCTGAAACCCAAATGATTTCAATTAATGAAAATATTAAGTTGTCTGATGAGCATCATCAACAACTAAAAATGCTTTTAGATAAACTTGATGAATTAGAAGATGTCCAAAATATTTATCATAATGTTGATTTGTAAAAACACAAAAATGTGTTTTTTTATTTTATAATTTACTTATGCAACAAGTTCAATATTTAAATTTAGTGCTTTGAATTATCGACACAACCTTTATTGCTATCCTGGGTGTCGCCTATCTTTTTTATATTCGTTTTTATAATAATTGAAATATTCCACAAATTAATAGTGCCAATGATGTGATTAGTAATGAGAGCATCAAAACAGTGATTAATACTTTTTTAAAAGAATATAAACTTGAAGATTATGAAGTAGTTTTCACTGATCACCATTCACATTTCAAACCTTTTTCCAATCTCAAAAAACATAAAAAACAAATTTTAATTAGTAAGCATCTTTTTGTTTCAGTTGGTTATGAATTAGATTATATTGTTTCTAAAATTTGATTAAGTGCTCAAGAAATCAAAAAAAATCCGCGTGCCATTTTTTATAAAATTAGTATTAAATGAATGAATTGAACTTTAATGATTATTGCGATTTTAGCTTATCTTTTACAAACTGTGATTAGCTTTTATTTAATGGTTGTGAATGATTTGACTGGGATTTCTAACTTTTTTGCGTTCTTATTAACAAGTTCAATCGGTACAATTTTATTATTAGCAACTTTCGTTTTTTTTCTTTTTAATTATTTATTATCATGAAAATTAAAAGAACAAATGGAGTTGGCATATAACAAAGACACAGTCATGATTTTTAAAAATACCCTATCCGAATATTATTTTGATTTTATTGCCGCTAGAGAAATGGCTACTAACATTCGTTCCCCACTAATTAATTTCGGTAAAAAAACAACAAAGTGATTTGGTCCCTTTGTGATCTAAAAAGTATTGGAAAAATTAATAAAAAAATGATTTTTTTTAGAACTTTTTATTAAGTAATTATATGATTTGACAAAAAAATGTAATAAATATATCATAACCAAGTTGATAAAAACATCTATTTGGGAGAAAAAATGAAAAAAATATTAAGTCTATTATTTAGCCTTGCAGTATTTAGTCCAAGTGCTTTACTTGTTGTTTCTTGTGGAAAAAATATTAATAATTCTGAGAAACAATTAATTGCTGTTTCTTCAATCGAAGGTGAATTAACAACAATTCTTACATCACAATCAGAACAATGAGATTTAAACCAATTACAAAACCAAATTGATACTCAATTTGGAGATGGTGAAATTACTGTGAGAAGAGTACCACAATCTCAAACTAAAAATTTTGATAGCCAAGAAATTAAAGATAGTTTAATTTTTAAAGGTAATGCTGATATTAGTAATAGTTATGTTTATTTTGATGAGATTTCACTTGATCATACTTACACAATTAAAGAAGATACTACTATTTATTTTGATGATGAAATGATTCAAAAATTTAATGAGATTTTAAATTCGGAAGACTACTTATATCAACCTTGAACAGTCGAAGCTTTCCAAGCTGAACTTATTAAACAAGGGATATGCGATGAAAATGTAAAAATAACTAAAACTGATTATGATTGACTTGAAGGAGATGAACAAAAAGAAGCGACATTTACAATTCAAGGTCTTGGAAACATAGATAATCTGGATGTATATGGTGGTTCAGTTTCAATAAAACATAAGTATACTCACAAAATTTTAATAGATATTAATAAGATTGTTGAAATTGTTTCTGATGATTTTATTCATGAATATATGTTTCAATCACTTGAAACTTCAATTATTCAAACAGAGTTGAATGAAAATCACGGAGAAAACCAAATAATTGTTAATGAACCAGTAAGAAACTCAGAAACTATTGATGATTCTAAGATTATAATTCATACTGATACATATGAATTGAATGGGCAAGCAAAACCAACAAATTCATTACTTTATTATGGCACTAGAACTTTAACACATCACTGAATTGAAAATATTGAAGATCCTTCATTTGCAAAAACCAAAACAATTTATCAAGCAAAAGGTAAAGTAGAAATTACAGAGAGCCAAAATTTTAGTGAAATTAAGGCAGACATAATTTATAAATTGGGAATTCACCAAAAAGGTAATGATTTTGGAACTTTAATTGGTGTTAAAGCTAAAATTGTTCCTTCAACTCTACCTAAAGAAATTACTAATATCAGTCAAATGTTTCAAGGTAATCAATATCGAGAGATTAAGGGAATTGAAAACTGAGATACAAGAAATGTTAAAAATATGACTTCAGTGTTTGAAGATGCTGATTTGTTTAATGGAAATATTACCAATTGAAGTGTTTCTAAGGTAACTAGCATTTCTAAAATGTTTAAAAATGCTAAAGTCTTTAATCAAGATTTATCAAAATGAAGAATTTTTACTTCTAAAGTTGATACATCTGAGTATGATGCTGGACTATCATTTAATAGCTGAGCACAAAAAAACAGACCAAGATTCCTACCATAATTTTGGTATTTTATATTTTTGTAATAATTACTAAAAAGTTATTTAGATATTAAAAAACAGAACGTTTGTTCTGTTTTTTAACCTTGTCCTAAACCTTTGGCTTTTCATTCTTCGAGAATCAAATCTCTTTGCCCAAGTGCTAAACGGTCTTTATATTCGATGAATCTTTCTTTACATTCTTCTAATTCATGTAAAGCTTCTTGTTGGTTTCCTCAACCATTAATCAGAACTGTTTTCTTTTGTAATGCTTTATATTGAAGGAAAAAGTTTTCAATTTCATCACGTAAATGTTGGGGAACATCTTCTAATTTTTCATATGCTTTAAATCTTGGGTCATCATTAAAAACGCCAAATAATTTAGTATCAATTTCACCAGCATCAATCATTTTGATTGAACCTAAGATACGTACATTAACTTCCACTCCTGGAAGGGTTGGGTAAGTACATAGACTAATGACATCTAATGGATCTCCATCTCAGTCTAAAGTATTTTCAACCATTCCATATTCACCAGGATAAAAGTTTGCACCATATAAAACACGGTCTAATTTAATTTTCCCAGTCACACCATCAACTTCATATTTATTTGATGAACCTTTAGGAATTTCTACTATCATTGGGATAACATTTTTACTCATTTTATTTTTCCTCTTCTTTTATTTACTATTTTATATTAATTTCTTTAAAATATACATATTGGAAAGTTGATATTTAGAAATTGATGAAAAAAGATTATAAAGATTACCAAAGCCAGCAAAATGTGATTTGAGGATATAAATTAGATACAGCTGAAATTAATAAACGTAATCGCAAAATAATTATTCGTAATTATTTTGCTTTACCAGTGAAAAAGATTTCTTTAATTGCGATGATTCTTGCTTTAAATGTGGTGGTTTCGATTTTTTCTAAATTTGTTAACTTTCACTTTTGGTTCTTTGTTTTAGAAGTTTCGTTTTTTACAATTTTAATTTTTCTCTTCTTTTCGAACTTGTTTTATACAATCATTTTTATTCAAATTGCCACCTGGTTTCGTGTTTTATTTGGAGATGAATGAGTTGGACTGTTGGCAATGGATTTAATTGATTGCTTTTTCATAACACTGACAGCTACCATTTTATTTTGAGCAAAATTTGTCATGGTCAGATTACAAACTTCCAATATCTTAAGTAAAATCTTTTGGGTGCAAATTCCACTCTTAATTTTAATTATTTTGATTACTGCTGGTTTTGGAACTTTATTAAACTGATGATTTTTATTATCAGCTTATAAAGTTCCAGTCGAAACTCGAGCTGGTTATTTACCAATCATTTTTGGTTTAAATATTGCTAAATATGCGATTAATGTTTTTATTTTCATTTTGATTTATAAACCAGTTTTATTATTAATTAAAAACTATCGCCTCTAACCATTGCAAAATTTTTATTCTTATTTATAATTTTTATAAATAGAGGCTAAGTTAAAATGAAAAATAATCCAGATGAAACTAAAAAAGATTTACAATCTGAAGAATCACAAGTAGAACATTCAGAAAACAGAGATCATTATCATGACCAAAAACACTTTGATGTTAAAGGAAATGTTGACTATATTACGAGAGATGAATTTAAAATGAGAAATCATTTTAAATACTCACGTAAAAATCTCATTTTAAAAATTTCTATGACCAGTGTGTTTTTAGCATTGTCTGTTGTTGCTGCTGCTATTGATATGGGATTAGAAATCTTAGCTGTCCCAATTGGTCAGCTAAGATTACCAACACGTTTTTTTGATATGATTATTATCTTTTTATCACTACCAATTGTTGGCCCTGTTTTTGCAATGTTAATTGCTTTTGTTGAACCTTGAATTCATTTGCTAATCGATCCCCATCATCTACCATTACAAATTTTAGTTGATAGCATCACTAATCTAATTGTTGTTTTCACTACTTGATTTGTCTTCTATATTCTTTTTAAAAACTCACCAATTCATAAAGAACCAAATAAGAAAAAAGATTTACTTAAAAGAACCCCTCCATTAGTCATCATGCTCTTTGTTGCTTCAATCATTGCTACAGCTCTCTTTGTCTTTGTATTATATATTCAAGATAAAAATATGGTGGTTGATGATCACGCTCGTCATGACCATGGTCATGAAGAAGGACAAATCACTTGGGATAATTTTAATTGAACCGTTATTGGAGTTGTTTTAGGAATGAACTTCTTAAGGTTTGCAATTGCTTACACTGTCTTCTTTTTAGTTGAGATTAGAATGCGCCCAATTAACCATAGATATCGTTAAAACCATTATTTTAAAGTGGTTTTTTAGTATAATTAATAAGTTAAAGGGGAATTTATGTCAGATCAATTTATATCACGTAATGAAATTCATAAAGAAACCATTGCCTCAACGAATAAAGAAATTGAAATTTTAAAAGTTCAAACCCAAAATAATCGTTATTTAACTTCAATCACTGATTCTTTAAACACAATTGATAAAGAACATTTTTCTGCAGTTTTAGCAGAAATCAATCAAACTCTCCAATTAGTGAATTTTTATATTGAAAATGACAATTCTAAAAAAATTATTAACCCTGAGAATCAACAAATTTTAGAAGATTATTTAAATATTTTAGTTAAGTCTGAACAAGTTAATGAGAGTGATTTGAATAATTTTTTAAAAGCTAAAACAGAAGGTAAAATTTCCCAAGACGTTTTAACCTCTTTATCTTTGCAAAATCTTTTAGACCGCATGAAAATGATTACTGAAGAAAGAAGTCATCGTTTAGAAGAATGATCAAGACAAAATATTCATGATCGCACAATTGCTTCTAACCCCTTTGCTGATTCACGAACTTTAGAGAATCTAATTGAAAAAAATAAAGATGTTGAAATTGCAACTTTAGTCAAAGAAACCAAAGCACAAATGCATGATCGTGTTTCACGGTTAAATAACGAAAAAAATAAATATAAAATTAAATATAAATGGTTTTTAATTTTGGTACCAATTTTATTTATTGGGATGATTTTAGCCTTGGCTTTACCATTTATTTTTTAGAAAGGAATGTATGAGAAAATTAATTATTGCCGTTGATGGCACTGCTGGTTCTGGCAAAACCGAAACAATGCAACAAGTTGCTCAAAAAATTAATTATCATTTTATTGACACTGGATTAATGTATCGAGCTTTTACATTACTTGGTTTAAAAAGAAAGATTAATTTTAATAACCGTCAAGAAATCATTGCATTAATTCCTGATTTCAATTATGAAATCAGGAATAATCTTGTTTTTTTAAATGGTGAAAATGTTAATGACCAATTACAAACTAGTGATGTTTTAAAAGAAATTAACAAAGTAACAGTGATTGGTGAAATTAGAGCAATGATGGTTGTCAAACAACGCCAAATTAGTAATGTCCCGGGCACAATTGCCATTGGGCGTGATATCACGAGTGTGGTGTTAACGAATGCTGATTTGAAAATTTATTTAGATTGTTCTTCACAAATTAGAGCAGTCAGAAGATATGTTCAAAATCTGAAAAATAATATTTTAGACATGAGTGTCGAACAAATTGAAAAGATGATTATTGAACGTGATTTCAATGATAAAAATCGTCAAGATGGTCCTTTAACAATTGTTAAAGATGCTTGAGTGATTGACAATTCAAACTTAACTTTAGATCAAACTGTTGATTTAATTGTTGAAAGAATCAAACAAATAGAAAGAGGTCAACATGGCTAAAAAAGGAATTGTGGCGATTGTTGGTCGCCCAAATGTCGGAAAATCATCACTTTTTAATCGTGTTATTCGTGAGAAAAAATCGATTGTTGAAGATATACCTGGTGTGACTCGTGATCGGATTTATGGTGATGCGGAATGATTAACCCGTGAATTCATGGTCATTGATACTGGAGGAATTACTTTAAAAGACCAAGTATTTGCTAAAGAAGTAAAAATTCAAGCTGAAATTGCGATGCAAGAAGCTGATGTAATTGTTTTTGTTTTAAACTTTAAAGAAGGTTTAACTAATGAAGATAAAATGGTGGCCAGAATTTTATATAAAACACATAAACCAATCATTTTAGCAGTCAATAAATATGATAAAAAAGGTTCTGAAAATGATATGTTTGAATTTATGTCATTAGGATTAGGTAACCCAATTATGATTTCTTCAACACACGGAATTGGAATTGGAGATTTGCTAGATGGCATTGTTCACCAATTACCTAAATATGAAGTACCAGCTAAAAATGACATTCCTAAAATTGCAATTATTGGTAAACCGAATGTCGGAAAATCATCATTAATTAATTCTTTAGTGGGTGAAGAACGGATGATTGTTTCTGATATTGCAGGTACCACTCTTGATTCGGTGGATACACCAATCCAATATAATAATAAAAAATATGTTTTGATTGACACTGCTGGAATTCGAAAAAAAGGTAAAATTTATGAAGGGATAGAAAAATATAGTTTTTTAAGAAGTCTTGGTTCAATTAATCATGCTGATGTTGTTGTTTTAATGGTTGATGGCACCCAAACGATTACTGACCAAGACACCAATATTGGTGGTTTAGCATTTGAAGAACGCAAACCAATCATTATTGTGGTAAATAAATGAGATTTAGTGCAAAACAAAGAAAAAGCGATTTTACAAAAAGAAGAAGAAATCAGAAGTTATTTTAAATATTTACAATATGCTAAAATTCTCTTTATTTCTGCTCATGATAAAACGAGAATTGGAAAAATTTATGAAGCTGTTGATAGTATTAATGAAGCTTTAAAGAAAAAAATCAAAACATCAGTTTTTAATGAAATTTTAAACCGTGCGCAACTCTTGAACCCAGCCCCAGATCATAACGGGGGAAGATTAAAAATTTATTATGGATCACAAGTTGAAGCATATTTACCAACGTTTGTGATGTTTGTTAATAATCCTAGTTATGTCCACTTCTCATATAAACGCTTTTTAGAAAACCAAATTCGTTTACAATTTGGTTTTGAAGGTGTACCAATTACTTTACTATTTAGGGAGAGAAAATAATGAAAAAACAAATTACAATTATTGGAACAGGTGCTTATGGAACTTGTTTAGCTAATGTTTTAGCCGACAACGGGCATGATGTTGTGATGTATGGAATTATGGAACAACAAGTTGATGATATTCAAATTCGTCACCAAAATGCAACGTTTTTTGGTGATTTAAAAATTAACAAAAATATTAAAGCAACCACTGATTTATCAGCAGCTTTAGCCAAGACAGAAATTTTAATTTTAGGAGTGCCAACAAAAGCTTTAAAACCTGTGATTCAACAAATTATTGCTTTGTTGAATCACAAAGTGATTGTGGTGAATACTGCTAAAGGATTAGAAGAAGAAAGTTTGGGCTTATTGTCAACTCTTGTGAAAAAAGAATTTGCCCAATCTAATTTATTAGAAACTTATGCTGCGATTTATGGACCATCAATTGCTAGTGAAGTTGCCAATCGTAAACCAACTGGCGTGATGATGGTGAGTGATGATTTAAAAGTTAGTCGCGAGTTAGCAAAAATCTTCAGAAATGAATATTTTGCTGTTGAACCTTGAGATGATCTTGCCGGTTGTGAAATTGCTGCAGCTTTAAAAAATTCCATTGCTATTGGAGCTGGAATTTTAGATGGTATGGAAATTGGTGATAATGCTCGTGCATCACTAATTACAGTGGGTGTGCAAGAAATGTATGCAATTGCCAAAACATTTAATGCCAAAATTGAAAGTTTCTTAAATTTTGCTGGATTAGGGGATTTAATTCTAACTGCCACCTCACCAAAATCTCGTAATTATTCATTAGGAAAGCTAATTGCTGTGGAAAATAATCCAAAACAAACACTAGAAAATCATAAATTAACAGTTGAGGGTGTAAATGCTACGAAAATTGCTTATAATATGTGTATTGAGTTGAATATTAGTTCAGAAATTTTTAAAAATTTATATGAAATTCTATTTAATTACAAACGACCAATTATTTTGGTCAACAATTTTTTAAGAACAAAAGAGGAGAAAACAAATGACTAAAAAAGAATTAGTTGAAGCAGTGATTAACGCTGAAAATTTATCAAAAGCACAAAGTGAGAGAATTATCACATTGATGTTTGAAGAAATTGCTAAAGGATTAAAAAATGGAGAAGAAGTTGCGATTGCTAACTTTGGAAAATTCTCAGTTTCTAAACGTGAAGCACGTCAAGGAATCAACCCATTAACAAAAGAAAAAATTACCATTGCAGCATCAAATTCAGCTAAATTTAAACAAGCTAAACAATTAAAAGAATCTTTAAATTAAGCGTCATGATAATAAAAAAGTTACCTTTGGGTAACTTTTTTATTTTTTGAGAATAGCTTTGTCTAAACAATTTAAATAGTCTAACTTTAATTGACTATTGAGATTAATTTGTTGAGCATTAATTTCAAATCACTCATGAGCGATGTGCTGTTGATTGGCTTCAACTCATTTTTTTAAGAGTAAATAATCCACATAATAAAAAGCATCGTATTTACCAAAATAAATAATCAAAAAAGTAATTCCTTGGTTTTGAATAATCTGATTCATTTTAATCAGTTGATTTGTCCGAATCATTTTTCAGTCAAAATAATCTTTATAAGTTTCTTTGGCTTCAAATTCAAAATAAAAACCTTGGTAATTACCAATATAATCACAAGCTTCATGTCTTAAAAATGAATGATCATTGGCTTTTGTCACAATTCAATTTGTTGGAATTTTAATGACTAAACACTCGTTATCATTTTTAAATTTTTCATGAGTAATATTTAAAATTGTTTCTAAAAACATTCCTTGTTGGTTTAATGGTTGCATAATCCCCCCTTATTAGATTAGAAAAATGTTAAAATATTTTTGGTGAAAATATGAAAAAAATAAAAAATTTTACAATTGAAGATCTACAAACGTATGAATTTCCAATTGAATTACAAGGTTATAAAATGGAAGATGTAAATGTTTTGTTGGATGAAATCCAACAAGATTACATTGCTTTTCAATCAGAAATTGACGAATTAGCTCAAGATTTGAGTCAAACACAAGCAGAGTTAAAACGGACTAAAGAGGAAAATGTTAATTTAAAAGAACAAAACAAAGACTTTTTAACCACGCATAATAAACAAATCAAAGAGAACTTATCGAATTCTGATATTTATGCACGGATTTCTAATTTAGAATCAGCGATGAATAAAATTTTGAACCATTTAGAAAATAATAAAAAATAACCTTTTGAAACAATCATTTCTACTGAAATGATTGTTTTCATTTTTAAAGCTAGTTATTTTTGACATAATATTTTTTATAATTAATATGACTAAGGAGCTTTTAAAAAAATGAAAACATATAAATGAATCATCGCTAATGATAAAGATATCCAATTGTTTCGAGAATGTCTGGTCAAAACACCCTATTTAGATTTTATGAATCCAAAAGATTTTGATAAATTATGAAGTAAAGACTATATACCTATTTTAATTCACAAAACAGCTAAAATAGATATCAAAATTCAACCAAAAATATATCAATTAGTTTTTAATGAAGAATTGGCTAATGGTTTAACTAAATTTTGTATTAATGCGAATAAATTTGCACCATTATTCGGTTCGCCAAATTCTAGTTATTTTGAAAAACAAAAAGGAGAGGCAAGTGCAACAATTTCTTCACTGGTGCAAAAATGAAGTTATCATCCAAATCTTTCTATTCTTGATGTTGCTGCAGAATTAATGTATGATTTAGCAACAAAACATAAGTTTGCAGATGGTAACAAGAGAACTGCTTTGATTACTACTTTGTTTTTTCTTAAAGCATGTGGTTTATATCTTTTAAAACAAAATCCTAATGATTGAGATGAATTTACTGCTGGAATAGTGGTTGATCATTCATCTGGTGTGGATGGTGAAACTTTAAAAGAGAGAATTAGAAATGCATTAAAAAATGGAATAACTATTTCTTTTAAATGAGGTGAATAGTTTAAAATTTGAATATAAATATGTTATATTAACTATATAAAAATGAAATTGGAGATAAAATGTATGAAAAAAACAAGAACATTAACATATAAAGATATGATGGACTCTCTTGAAGATGCAAAAAAAACAATTTTAAATGATCCAGGAATGGTTGATGCTCTAAAAAGATTGGCCGATAAATAATTATTGAATTTCAAAAGTATGTGATGAACATACTTTTTTATTTGAAAATAAAAATAATTTCCAAGAATGCTTGCAAAATTAGGAAATTTATTCAATACTATTATTGAGGTTAGGGTTTCCTTTCCTCAAAGTTTATTGTTCTCATATTTGAAGTATATTTATTTAATCCAAATAAATATAACTTATTGAAAAGCGACCTTCCTTAAGGAACGCAATTAATAAAAATATTTTCTCAACTCCCATCTTAAAAAGATGGGATTTTTAATAAAAAAGTATACAATTAAAAAGAGATTTTGATAGTCGACCGCTATATCTGAAAAAAGATATAGAGGAAACTCCACGCTTGCACAATCTGCGATGATTGTAGTGATTATGCTAAATGAAAAAATAAATTTAGGCATCAAATGATGACGGCAAAACTAACCTAAGGGTAACTATGGAATGGTTTGAGGTGCCACAGAGACGAGTAAAGGGAAACCTGGAAATGGAACGCGGTAAACCCCATAAGCAAGAAACTCAAATTTTGGTAGAGGAACTTAACGACAAGAATTGAATTGAAGTTAGGATCGAAAGATAGATAGATGGTCGACACAGGAAACTGGACAGAACGTGGGTTATGCAAAATCTCGTATTTTTTAATAGGTTATTTATGGAAAAATTAGGAAAACAAATTATTGAAATTTTAAAAGCACAAAATTTAAAATTAGCTAGTGTAGAATCATTTACTGGTGGCATGTTTGCCAATGAATTGACAAACATTCCAGGCGCTAGTGAAGTCTTTTATGGTGGATATGTTGCTTATTCTAATGAATTTAAAATCAAACACTTAAAGGTGAAAAAATGAATTATTAAAAAATATGGTGTTGTCAGTCAAGAAGTGGCTGAAGAAATGGTGAAACAATTAATTAAACAAACTAAAGCACATGTTGGGGTGAGTTTTACTGGTAATGCTGGGCCAACAACAAACAATCAAGAACAAGTTGGGGTTGGTTATATTTGTGTGTGATATTTAGGTTCAATGACCAGTTTTAAGGTCGTTGAACCTGAATTAAGCCGTATTGAGTTCAAAATTAACGCAATTTCTGTCGCTTTTTCAGAAATATTGCAAAAAATCCAAAAAAATTTCTAATCTAATAGTGGAGGAAGAAAAAATGGAATTAATTAAAAATCCAGGAGAAACAAAAATGACATCTAAAAATAAGAATGTTTGAGAAGACGAAAATTTAAAAGATGTCTTAAAAGAAATTGAGAAACAATTCGGACAAGGAACAATCATGAAACTTGGCGATGATAATCAAAACTTAAAAGTTGAAGCTATTTCAACGGGGAGTTTTCTGATTGACAACGCGATTGGAATTGGTGGTTTTCCAAAAGGTAGAATTATCGAAATTTATGGACCTGAATCATCAGGGAAAACAACACTTGCTTTACATGCAATTGTGGAAGCGCAAAAATTGCATGGGAATGTGGCATTTATTGACACTGAACATTCCTTAGACCCGAAGTATGCAAAAAATATCGGGGTGGATATTCACAACTTATTAGTTAGTCAACCAGACAATGGCGAACAAGCTTTAGATATTTTAGAAATGCTTGTGCGTTCAAATGCAATGAGTGTGGTTGTCTTAGATTCAGTGGCTGCTTTAACGCCAAAAGCAGAAATGGAGGGTGATATGGGTGACCAATCAATTGGTTTACAAGCAAGATTGATGTCGAAAGCTTTACGGAAGTTAAACGGGATTATTGCTAAAACCAACACAATTGTCATCTTTATTAACCAACTAAGAGAAAAAATCGGGATTACTTTTGGTAATCCAGAAGTGACAACTGGAGGAAGAGCGTTACGTTTCTATTCTTCAGTGCGTTTAGAAGTTAGAAAAGGCGAATCAATTAATGAGAATGGTGAAATTGTGGCTAACAAAGTCAAAGTCAAAGTTGTCAAAAATAAAGTTGCTCCCCCATTTAAAATGGCTGTCATTACAATTAACTACAATCAAGGAATTGATCGAATGACAGAAATCATTGAATTAGCTGTGACTTATGAGATTTTGAAAAAAGCCGGAGTTTGGTATTCATTTGGTGATCAAAAAATTGGTCAAGGTAAAAGCGCTGTTGAACAATGGCTGAAACAAAACCCAGAAACTGCTCAAGACATTGAAAATCAGATTATTTTGAAGGTCAAAACAGACAATCAAGACTAAAAATTAAAAAACTGTAAGATTTCCTCTTTCGGGGCATATAATTTCAATCAAAAAAAATGATTGAAATTATAGTAACGGAAGAGGTTTTATTATGTAGAAGTTGAATGGTAACGATAGCATTTTATATCCCAAACAAATAATTTCTAATTAGAGATTCTTTAAACTTTTTTTGTTTTCTAAGATAGTTTATAATCAGTGATCAAGGTAAACTAGAACATTGTTGTATTCAAAATGAATGTTACTGAATACTAAGTGAAAATTTAAAGATTATGGGGAAGCTTGGAGCAAAACAAATAATTAAAGAGTTAGATTTAAGTGTTTTAAAAGTTTGCACACAAATGGATTCTTAGAGTTTAAAAAAGATGATGGACTTCACATTAAAACATATAAAGAAATGAGATTTTTGAAAAAGTCACTTTTAAAAGTTGATCAGTCAGGTGTATTGAAAATTAGTTCCATTATTGTTTTGAATAATGATTTGAATTTAATTACACCAATATAGAAAAATATGAATTTGTGGGGCTCAAACCAAGGATGTTGAGAGTTGATAAATTAACTGATACTAGGCTTATGAAAAATTTTTGCAGTATATTAAAATAAAAAGCATTCAAACAAAATTATGTCTATGCTCTTTTTGAAAAATATTGACTCAATTGAATATGCTAAAATGTGCATGCTTTAAAATGATACATTTAATAGACATTATCTTTGGTTTTTGGGAAAATAGAAAATTTTATTTTTTTCGAAACAATGTAAAATAAGTATTAAGGTTTATTTTCAAAATATTAATAAACTTATGAAAGGAAAAAAATGACTAAATTATTTTTAGCAATGTTGTCTATGTCTGGAGCTTCTCCGGTTTTAGCAAGAGCAAACACCGTAACACAAAAAAACAATAATGTATTACCAAATAATCCTATTTTAGAAACAAAACAACATTTAACAAATTTAAATGAAAATGATAAAGTAAATTTAACGCAAATTAAATCAGAGTCAGTATCTATTGAATTAGGAAATTTAACAGGACAAAACCCCATTGAATTAAAAGAATACATTCTTTTAGAAATAGGAACCCAAAATTCTAAAAATTCAGAAATTATGGATGCTATGATAGATATTATTTACAATGAAAATCAATGAAAAATATTAGGAATTCAATTTGAAATACCACCCAAACATAAGGAAATAAAATATAAAGCAAAATTTATGGCTAATAAAAAAAATCCATCTTTTACTGGAGTTTTGTCTATTGATGTCACATTAACTAATTCAGGTAGTCCTAATGATTTATTAAATCACATTCAGACCAAACATTTAGAAGAAATTCAAAATCCAACAAGTAGGTTAATTTTAGACAAGGTTAAAGAATGTAATTCAAATTTAGATATAAATGAAGTAGAAGTAATTAATGCTAACTATAAAAATGCTTTAATTAAAGCAAAAGATAACTCTAAAAAATATGAAGGTCAGGTAAAAGTTACATTTAATTCTAACATTATTATAAATATTAAAGATATTGCAGAAAATGGTAAAACAGAAACTAAATATGCAAAAGTTGAAGCATATAATTCTACTCAGAATGATCAAGATGACTTAACTTTTACATACAAACCTGAATTTGGGACATCAGCATTATTGAATGCTTATAAAGGGGCAAAATTTAAATTTTCAGGAAAGGGATATGTTTATGATTCATCTAATGAAAAAGCAATTGATGATTCAATAGAAATTCTTTGAAATCAAAAAGAAATGACCCTAAAAAATGATGAATACCCAGGGAGTGTAAATTGAAATAAATATTCATCTAATATATCAAATTCAATTAATCATGGAGAAAATAATGTAATTTGAAAAGTAAAAGTAAGTGCAACAGCATATGCATCATGAATTAATGCCTATTGATCATATGCCGGAATTCAAATAAAGGTTGATTCAATTGAGTTACTTCCAGCAAACTAATGAGCCAGTAATTGAATTTAAAGAGATAACAAAATTATTTAAAGAAGGAAGAGGTATTCGAGACATCTCTTTTGATATAACAAAAGAAAATAATATTGTTGGTCTAATAGGCAATAATGGAGCTGGTAAAACAACTCTATTGAAGACACTTTTTAAAGAATATACTGCACAAAATGGTGAAATTTTAATTAATGGTGAACCATTAGAAAATAAACATTTGAAAAAAATGGCTTTTTTCCCTGATCAAAATAATTTTCCTAAACATTTCAATATTATAGAATTTGCAAAATTCTCAGCTGAATTAAAAGGAATAAAACCTAAAGATTATGTTGATAAATTAGAAAAATTAATTAGATTTTTAAAATTAGAAAACTTCAGAAAAAGTAAATTTACTAAACTTTCTGCCGGACAACAAAAACGAGCATTATTGTTAAGTGTTTTAATAACTAATCCAAAAATCATTGCTTTAGATGAACCAACAGCTAATTTAGATGTTGATGCAAGGATAGAATTTCAAGAAATATTAAAAACGTTAGCAAATGATTTAAAAATTTCAATTATTATTACAAGTCATATTATTGATGAAATGGAGAATTTAATTAATAAAGTGGTTTTGATTAAAGATGGGGTGATTGTTTATGATAATAATTACTCTCTTGTCAAAGACGGAAAATTAGAAGTATTATATAAAGATTATGTTACTTATCAAAAACAACAAATTAAAGTCGATAAACAAAAAGCAGGGAACAAATCTAATGTAGCTTCATTAGTTGATATTTTACGAAATGAGGATGATGATTAATTATGCAATTAACAATATTTAAATATTTTTATCGATCAACTTTAAAATCTAAATTTTTGTGGATTAGTTCCATTTTATTTGGGTTAGCTTTTTTGATTGTATTAGCAATTTTCACATTTGCGTTACAAGGAAATTCGAGTGTTTTAACTCAATGGTCTTCTTTAGAAATGATTCTTTTATTTTTAATAGCAATAGCTCAAATAACAGCATTAAACCTTTATATTTTTTCTAAATATTTTTCAAATTCTATAAAAGATGGGACTATGAGTCTGGAAATTAGAAGTGGTATTTCTAAAACTAGAATATTTTTCGAAAGAATACTTTTATCAAAAGCATGAACAATTGGAATATATATCTTTTTTACAATGATTGTTTTAATTTTTGCTTTAACAGCTTCTTCTCTAGTTTATTCAACCTTTCTTATGAACTTATCAGTTGGTTTCATCATAGTATTCTTGTATGATTTATTTTTAACAGCAGTATTAGCTACTTTGTCAACTTTTGGTTTCAATCTCGCTCTAGGAATGTTTGGCGTTTTAATTTTTTTATTAAGTGCCATAACACCATTAGTTCCATCAATTGGGCAAATGATTGATAAAACATGAACTAGCCAATATACAACTTCTGGAGAAGCATATAAAAATTATGAATCATATATAATTGCAAACGATGTGAGAACTTTAGCCAATAAATATCCTAAAGGATTTACTGAAAAAATGTTAAATTCATACTCCGATTTAAAAGGTTCTATTTTATTAAAAGAGGATTCTTCTATAAGTAACCCAAATGATGAATATAAACCCATCGAGGAACAAAAAAAAATTTATGATATTGCTATTTCGGGTCTTTTAACAGAGTTTAAAGAAGGAATTTTGCGAAAAGAGGGCGAATACAAATCTAGTGATTCATTTAATAAATCCGCAATTTTTGAACACTTATCAGCAATTAAAGACATTTTTCCCAAACAAGTTTATGACTCATCTAATGACTATGGAGAAAAAATTTGGGAAAAAAGTTTCTATCACACAATTACCCCTAAGATACCTAATTCAAAATTTGATTTTGCCTTTGATTCAGAGTATGGTTTTAATAACTTATTTAAAAAATTAAATGAAAATGAACAAGATCAAGAAAAGAAAGAATTTTATAAAATTATTGATAGGATTATTAAAAATTCCTTTGTAATATTTAATGGTGACCACCTGTTTTTAGATACGAGAACTTGAGATAAATGAAATATAATTATTGCTAAAAATGGCGACAATTGTAAAGATGAAAATAAGTGACTAGAACAAGTAAGTATTACAGTTGGAGCTAGAATGTATCAAACAGCTTTTATTAAAGCGATTAATTCAGCAATTAACTTACCTTATCCAGTTAATTCAAATAATACTGAACAGAATTTAAGCACTTACTATTACAAAGCAAAAATTGATTTATACATGAATCCTTGAACTATGTTTAATAAAATACTGAGTGCTAATTATTATGGTGATGTTCTTATCGGAAATAGAATAGAACAAGAAGCATTTAATAAATCATGAGTAGATAAAGAAGTAATTCTCGAACTTGACAATGAAAAGCCAAATAAAGAAGAGATATTTAATAATTTAAAGACTTCCAATTTTGTAAAACTCGAGATTAAAAATAAAGTCTTTCATCCAATTATTGCCATTGTTGTTTACACTTTAATATTAATTTTAATAACTTTTGGATCGTTTTTCATTTTTAAATTAAAAATGAAAAAAGCCTCTTAAAATAGTACTTTATAATTGGTAAAAATTAATTATAGAAGATAATTATAGATGAATATAAGATTGGAGTATGTTAAGGACACAACTTTAATTTTGAGACATTGTTATCTACCTATTGACAGTTTTTTATAGTATTTTTTTTATTAGCTATGCAAAAATTCTCCTTATATAATTCATGATATGTTTTTTATCATTTTGCATACTTAGGGAATTATATTCATTAGTGAATTTAACTCGCTTTTTTCTGTTAATTTTACTCGAGAATCACAAATTTCCCCTTTTTTATATTATTATATAATAAGCATATGAAAGTATGTGTCCACACTTTTCGAATAGAAAAGAGTAATTAAATGACTGAATTAATTATAATTGGTTTACTACTACTAGTGATAGTTGCATTGATTGGTTGACTCCTTTGAATGTATCTTTCGCAAAGTAGAAAAAAAACTATTGAAACTATTAAAAAAGAAGCAAAACAAGAACGTAAAACGATTGTTGCCACTGCTTATAAAGATATCAGTGGGATGAAAATCGCTTTCCAACGTGAAAGAGATCAAAAAATTCATGAAATAGAATTAACTAAAACTCGTCTGGCAACAGAGTGCGAAGCTTTAGAAAAAGATCAAGAAATTCTAAAAATTAGACAAGAGAGATTAAATGGTTATGAAATTGCTTTAGAAAAACGAAGCAAAGAATATGACCATAAAATTTCTGAAGTTATTGATGCTTTAGAATCTATTTCTGGATATTCCAAAGAAGAAGCAAAACAATATTTGCTGCAACAAGTTCAACAACGAAGCAAACAAGAAGTAAATACTTTTTTAAAAAATGTTGAATTGGAATCTCACAGCAAAGCTAAAACTATTGCAACAGCAATTTTAGTGGAAGCGATGGAAAAATCAGCCACAAATATTGTGGCTGAAAAAACAACAAACATTGTGCGTTTACCAAATGATGATGTTAAAGGTCGTATCATTGGTAAAGATGGTCGCAATATTAAAGCATTTGAACAATTTGGAGGGGTTGAAATCATTATTGATGAGACTCCTGAAATTGTGACAGTTTCATCTTTTAACCCAGTTAGAAGAGAAATTGCAACGAAAACTTTAGAAAAATTAATTCTTGATGGTCGTATTCAACCATCAAGAATTGAACAAGAATTAATCAACCAAGCTAAAGAAATTGAACAAATTATTGAAGAAACTGGACAAAAAGTTGTTCATGAATTAGGAATTTTGAATATCGATATGCAGTTGGTTAAATTAATTGGAAAATTAAAATATCGTACCAGTTATGGGCAAAGTGTTTTACTCCATTCCCTTGAAGTTGCAAAAATGGCTGGTGTCATTGCTGCAGAATTAGGATTAGATGTGAAAGATGCGATACGTGCTGGACTCCTTCATGATATAGGAAAAGCTGTGGATTTTGAAAATGAAGGTAGTCACACTGCACTAGGTGTCGAGAGAGCAACACTTTATGGAGAAAACGAAGTTGTAATTAATGCGATTGCTGCTCACCACGAAGAAGTGCCTAAAAATTCAGTAATTGCTGTCATTGTGGCAATTGCTGATACAATGAGTGCAGCAAGACCTGGTGCTCGTAACAACACTATTGATGAGTTCTTTAAGCGTATGAACACATTAGAAAAAGAGATTAATAAACTTCCTGGGGTTGATAAAACTTATGCTTTACAATCTGGAAGACAAATTAGGGTGATTGTTGATCCCAACCAAATTGGGGATAATGATATGGCTAATTTAATTGAAGAAGTTAAAGAAAATGTCTTGAGTAATGTGATTATTCCTGGTGAAATCACTGTCACAGTGATTCGGGAAACTCGCGAAATTAAAATTATTAAGTAAAACCAAGTCTTACCAAGGCTTGGTTTTTATTTGGTATAATAAAGTTTAGAAATAAAGGAGACTATTATGGGATTTGGTGATTTTTTATCAAAACGCATGAAGCGTTCAATTGAAAAAAACATTCAGAAATCAACTTTAACCAATGATAATATTGCCGACACTTTAAAAGAAATTCGTTTAGCTTTATTAGAAGCTGACGTCAATGTTGATGTCGTAAAAGAATTGATTTCAAGAATTAAAACAAAAGCTGAAGGTGGCTATATTCAAGAGGGTGTCAAAGCACACCAACAAATGGTGAAATTAGTTCATGAAGAATTAATTGAAATTTTAGGAAGAGAATTAGCTCCTTTAGACTTAGCTAAAAAACCAACAGTGATTATGATGGTGGGGTTACAAGGTTCTGGAAAAACCACCACAGCCAATAAACTGGCTAATTTAGTGCGTAAGAAAAATAGTAAAAATCCTTTATTAGTTGGATTAGATATTTATCGACCAGGAGCGATTGATCAACTTGTTGAACTAGGTCAACAATCAAACATTCCGGTTTTTGAAAAAGGAAAACAAGACCCAATTAAAACTGCTCTTGAAGCAATTGGATATGCTGAAAAAAACCACCATGATGTGGTGATTTTAGATACTGCTGGGCGTTTACAAATTGATAAAAATTTAATGGATGAATTAAATGAATTACGTAAGCAAACTTCGCCAAGTGAAATTCTTTTAGTTGTTGATGGAATGATTGGGCAAGAAATTATTAATGTCACTAATGAATTTAATAAATTATTAAAACTAACTGGAGTTGTGGTTACTAAATTAGATGGAGATGCGCGTGGGGGAGCAACTTTATCAATTAGTTATATGACAAAACTACCAATCAAATTCATTGGAGAAGGAGAAGGTGTCAAAGCACTAGCTCCATTCTATCCAAAGAGAATGGCCGACCGTTTACTTGGA
This sequence comes from Williamsoniiplasma lucivorax ATCC 49196, assembly GCF_000518285.1. Classification (GTDB taxonomy): domain Bacteria; phylum Bacillota_I; class Bacilli_A; order Mycoplasmatales; family Mycoplasmataceae; genus Williamsoniiplasma; species Williamsoniiplasma lucivorax. Next base: position 39,639 of record NZ_JADH01000002.1, read on the forward strand.
ATGGGTGATATTGAAACCCTTTATGAAAAAGCAATTGAAAATATTGATGAACGTTCAATTCAAAAAACTATGAAAAGAATGTTTATGGGTCAATATGATATGGAAGATTTACGTAATCAATTAGCCCAACTTGCCAAAATGGATAGTCTTGGTGGGATTATGAAAATGCTTGGCGGACAAAACAAAGTGAGTGATGAAAAATTAGCTGACGTCCAACGTAAATTAGTTGTGTTTTCAATTTTGATGGACTCAATGACTTTAAAAGAACGTCGTGATCCACGTTTATTAAAAGCACTAACACGTAAAAACCGTATCATTAAAGGTTCTGGACGTAATGAAAAAGAATTCAATGAATTAGTGAATAACTTTGAAAAAGGAAAAAAACAAGTGATGGAAATGACTAAGATGATGAAGTCTGGCAAAATGCCTAATTTCCCCGGCATGGGCGGGGGAAAAGGATTTGGTTCTTTTTAATACAAACAAAAAAGTAGACCGAACCCATAAGAATAGAAATTGAATAAAAAGAATGCGACAACTTATTTTTACTCATTTAGAGTAAAAATAAGTTGTTCTTTCGATGATTATTCCAATCGAAAATATATTGTACATTCCATAGTTTAACAAACTCTATAAAACTTGATGCAAATTGCTCTAGAGAATCATAAACATTTCCAAAAAATAAGAAAAATTTATTTTTAACTCAGCCATTTAATGATTCTGTTGGAACATTGGGGCATTGTGTTTGAAACCGGCATTTAACATTGAATTGTACTGGTCAATTTCTCTTTTATTAGCAAAAGCTGTTCATAGATCTGATGGCACAATCATTTTTTTGATTGTTATTTTCAGCATATTTTTGCATTTGTAAACCAATTGTGGACCAGAGTTTAAATTATATTTTCAAACTAATTCTTTTGAACTAATTCAACTAAGATATTCTTCAACAACTTCGATTTTTGAATCTTCACGATAGTGTTTATCTTTCATGTTTTTTTCTTTCTTGCGAAAGAATCATTATTGTTCTAAAAGTAAACTTACGTTATCTTATGCTTCTAGTAAAGATGTAATATCTTCTGGTATTTTTCCATCTAATAATTTGGAATTAAATTTAATCATTCTGTAAATCCTCATCATTAAAAATTTTTAAAATATTTTTTTTAAAATGTTCTAATGAGCCATTATTGTCAATGATATTTGTTGCTATTTTTTTCACTTCCAAAACTCCTTTAGAGATCTTGAATGCATCTTTATTTTTAGTTTGTTCTAAAACATTTTCTATTGTAATATTTGAATTTATTGTTTTAATTTTTTCAAATTCTCTTTGTGCTCTTTTGTTGATATCAGCATCAATATAAATAATTTTAGTATTAAATCTAGAATCATGTAAAAAAGATGTAGCTAAATTTGCCCTATATAAGGATTCTAATGAAATAGACTCACATTTGTTAGCTAGCATAAAATCATAAATATAATTACGAAATTTTAAGCACATCTCACTTTCATTAGAATACATATATTTTATTGCGTCTTCCATTTCAATTTTATTTGTAATAGAGATACCTTCTAATTGAGCAATCATTTTTTCAAAATAAATTATTTTTAATCTAAAAATACCATTTTTTGTAGCTCATTCACCGGCTTGAGATTTCCCACATTCACTTAATCCAGATAAAAAAAATATTTTTTTCTTTTTTTGCATTTTTATCTCTTTTCTTGTTTTTCAACATTATAAAGTCTTATTAAGACATTTATATTTTACAACAACGAAATTTTATTATTAATTAACAAATAACAATAATAAAATAAATTAGTAGATCAAGTATTAGATCTTATAATAAGATAAAAAAACTTTAAAACAAAAAATGAGTTTTTATCGAACCCATTTTTTGTTTTAAATGTTTTTAGTATTAATCTTCAACTGTATAAATTTGATCTAATTGACGGTAATTATCATCGAATTCTAATCCATAACCAACAATAAATTTATTTGGTACATTAAATAAAGATTGGTATGGATATTGGAAATCGGGATGAGTTCCTTCTTTGTCTAATAAAGTAATTAAACTTAAGCTTTTTGGTTTTAAACTTAAGAGATAATCATAAATTGCTGTTAATGTTAAACCTGAATCAATAATATCTTCAATCACAATTACATCGTGATCGGTCACGATTGGTTTGTTAACTTTTTTATAAAAAGTGATTTCTCTTGTTGATTGTTGGCCAACATAACTCGCAGCACAAATGGCATCAACTCTAATTCTCATATCCAATTGTTTTAGAAGGTCTGCGTAAAATAGCACTCCTCCATTCATAATTACAAGCACACTTAGTTCTTTATCTTTGTACTGAGCATTCAATTGGTCAGCCAAAGCTTTAATTCTTGCTTGAATTTCTTCTTTGGTTAATAGAATTTTTAAGTTGTGTCTAAATTTCATCATTTTTTTGTTTTCCTCGCTATACTTAGGTTATTGTAAACTATAAATTTAAAAGTGAGTTAATTTTGCTTATAATTTTAAAAAGAGGTTTTTAATGAATATCAATATAATATGTTTTGGCAAAATGGATGATAAAAATAGCTTAGCTTTATTGCTTAATTATCAAAACAAAATTAAATTTTATAGCAAATTAAATTTTGTCGAATTGAAAGAAGAAATTAATCTTGATCTCAAATCAGCACAAGTTAAAAATGAAAAATTACTCGAAGAAAAGTTAAACAATTTTAAAAATACGACAATCATTTTAGCGGACATTCAAGGGGTTGACGTCACTAGTGAACAGTTGGCAAAAATGATTGAAACTAATAAAGATTTCCAAGGAGCAAATTTAACTTTTATTATTGGACCAAGTGATGGTTTTAGTGATGAATTTAAAAATAAATATCCTCATAAAATTAGTTTTGGCAAGATTACTTTACCCCACCAACTTTTTCGAATTATTTTATTAGAACAAATCTTTCGAAGTTTCAAAATTATCAATCATGAAAAATATCATAAATAATGAAGTGTTAAGTAAAAAACCTTTACACTTCTATTTTTTTTATGTATACTTAACAAGTATTTAATTACAAGAAGAAGAGGAGGACAATAATGGTTAAATTAAGATTAAAAAGAATCGGGAAAAAACGTGCACCATTCTACAGAATAGTAGCAGCTGATGCTCGTGTTAACCGTAACGGCCAATACATTGAACTAGTTGGAACATTTGATCCATTAAAAGATGAAGTTAAAATTAATGATGAATTAGTTTTAAAATGATTAAAAAATGGAGCTCAACCAACTGATACTGTGCGTGACTTGTTTAGTAAACAAGGAATCATGAAAGCTTATCATGAAGAAAGAGTTGCTCTTGCTAAAACAAATAAAGATAGCAAACCAGCCCAAGCTGCACCAAAAAAAGCTGCACCCAAAAAAGCTGCAGCTAAAAAATAACGAGGAATTATGCAAGAAAAGTTAATGCGAATTGGTGAGGTTGTGAATACTGTTGGGATTAAGGGAATGGTGAAAGTTCTCCTTGATTCTAATTTAGAGGTTAATGACTTAGCTAATTTGAAATTATGCTTTTATCAAACAAGTGCAAAAAGTTTTATCCCATTGCAAATTAAAACCTTGGAATTAAAAAAGAATACTTTATTAATAGCTTTTCATGATTTGAATCATATTAATGATGTTCAAAAATTCAAAAACTTAATTTTATATGTTCCTTTAGCTAATCAAGCATTTAGTTTGATGCCAATCTGAACTGAATATAAAATTACCTCTGAACTTGGGGAGGGGAAGATTATTGATTGAATGAACAATTCAATCCAAAATTTAATTAAAATCCAAATCCAAGATCACCAGTTTTGAGTTCCAATGGTGGATGAATATGTTGTTTGCCAAAATGATGAAACTAAAATCATTCAATTAAAAAACATTAAGGGGTTGATGTAATGAAATATTCAATTATTACATTGTTTCCAAAAACAATTCAAGCTTATATCGAAGAATCAATTATTAAAAAAGCTTTAGAGCGCAACTTAATTGCAGTGGAAATTATTGATTTAAGAGATTATACAACCTTAGCACACAATCAAGTTGATGATTATCAATTTGGCGGTGGCAAAGGGATGGTTTTAATGGTCGAACCAATTGTTCGTGCTATTGAAGCTGTGAAAACTAAAAATTCGTGAGTTGTTTTGACAACTCCCCAAGGTCAAACTTGGCAACAAACTTTGGCTAAACAATTTGCCAAACAATATGAACACTTAATTATTATTTGTGGTCATTATGAAGGGTTTGATGAACGAGTTTTAGAATATGTTGATCAAGAAGTTTCCATTGGTGATTATGTTTTAACAGGAGGAGAAATTGCAGCATTAGTGATAGTTGATAGTATCACACGTTCAATTCCTCATGTGATTAAAGAAGAATCATTTGCCCAAGATAGTTTTGAAAACAACCTTTTAGATTATCCGGTTTATACTAAACCTGTCGAATTTAGAGGAAGTAAAGTTCCTGATGTCCTATTAAGTGGACATCATGCCAACATTCAAAAGTTTAAAGATGAACAACAAGTCATTAACACTTGGAAAAAAAGACCAGATTTAATTGATGAAAAGCAATTAAATCAATATCAAAAAGAAATATTAAATAAACTAAAGAAAGGAGAATAGTTATGAGTACAAAACAAACAAAAGTAACTAAATCAAAATATGATGTTGTTAATAACCAATTAAGAACAGACTTACCAGACTTTAACTCAGGAGACACAATTTGTGTTGATGTAAAAATTAAAGAAGGGGAAAAATTCCGTATTCAATCATTTGAAGGATTGGTAATTAAAACTCAAGGATCAGGAATTTCATTTTCAGCAGTTGTGCGTAAAATGAGTAACGGAATTTTTGTTGAACGTACATTCCCATTACACTCACCAATTATTGATAAAGTAACCATTATCAAAAAAGGACGTGTGCGTCGTTCAAGAATTTACTACATCCGTAACCTATCTGGAAAAGCTGCGCGTATTAAGGAAATTTTACCAACTTCAGCAAAAGTTAAAAAAGTTGAAAAACCAACTAAGAACAAAAAATAATTTAATTTATCAAACATTGAGCATCACTAAGCAGTGATGCTTTTTGTATGCTAGAAAAGCTACCTGGTCTTTTTGCATTTTTTCTTTTTTATCATTAAATTGGTTTTTTGATCAAAAATGATTAAAAAACCACTAAAATAAAGATAGAGAAAACATTAAGAAGGAAAAAATGAAAAAAATGTTAATCCTATTAAGTGGTTTTACAATCACGATGATGACGGCATCAACTGTTGTTGCTTGTAATCAACCTTCTAAAATGAGTGCTCTCAATGAACAGATTAAAGAAGCTGAAAAACTTTTAGCAATTAATAGCGGAAAATCTGAATCAGCAAAAACAAATTTTCAAAACGAAATTAATAAAGCTAAAAAAATTAGTGAGAAAAAAGATGCTACTGACCAAGAAATTGAAGATGCTAAAATTGCATTAGGGGTAGCCAGATTGACTTTTGAAAATGCTTAAAGTGAATTAGAAGTGTTTATTCAATAAAGTATTAGATGACCAACAGCATAAACTTTAAAATTGTTCGATGATTAAAAAATAATCAGAAAGAAGACAAAATATGAAAAAATTTTTAACTATCTTAGGTGGGGTTGGTTTAATGGCAACAACAGCAACATCTGTTGTTGCCTGCAACAAAAATTCTGCATTAAATGATTTAAAAAATGAAATGAAAAAAGCAGAACAATTATTAAAAGAACAACCAAATAAACCACAAGAATTGCGTGCTGCATTGGCATTGGCGGTTGCTATGGGTCAAGTGATTTTGGAAACAAAAAATGTTAGTGATGAAGTTATTGAAAAGACTATCACAACAATCAAATTAGCTATGGAAGTTTTAAAAATAACACCTGATGAAAGCGTTACCCCTCAAACTTAAAAGAAATTAAGTGTTGCTTGATTTTTCAACCAAAGCGATTACCTTATTTTAATCCCCTCCTTTTTTAGTAGGAATTTTTGAATTTAATTAAGGATAAAACTGATGATTTCAAGTTGAAAAAGGCATAGCATTTAGCAGACTCAATAACAAAAGGTGCTTCTTTTGTATAAAAATTGTTATAATTAATATTATTTAAAAAGGATATTATGAGTGCAGAATTTAATTGATTCCCCGGACATATGAATAAAGCTTTGAAAGATATTGAAGCAAAAATTCCTGTTGTTGATTTAGTGATTGAAGTGGTTGATGCTCGTGCTCCATTTTCATCACAAAATTTAACTTTTCGCAAATTATTAGAAAACAAACCAGTGTTATACGTTATTTCTAAAGCGGATGTCGCTGATCCTAAGGTTACCAAACAATGAATTAACTATTTTAGTAAAGAAGGGCGCTTAACCCATATTTTAGATTACAAAAATAAGAATATTGTTAAAATTTTAATTGAATTAATTAATGTGGCTACTGCTGAAAAACAAGCTAAAGATAAAAGAAAAGGTTTAGTCAATTCATTGATTAATGTTTTAGTGATTGGGATTCCTAATGTTGGTAAATCAACATTTATTAATAAAATCATTCGTGACAAATCAGTTAAAGTGGGAAACAAACCAGGTGTGACACGCGGCATTCAAACTTTACACTTAAATCAAAATATTACTTTAATGGATACAGCTGGGGTGCTACCTTCACGTTTGAACAATGAACTTGTGGCTGCGCATTTATGCGCGATTAATTCTATTAAAGAAGGGGTCTTTCCTTTAGAACGAGTGGCTGGTTTATTAATGAAAAATATTTATGACCATCATTATCAAGTGATTCAAGAGTTTTATAAAATTAAAGCAGATATTAAACCACCAGTTTCTTTTGAAAAAATCTATTTGATTTTTGAACAAATTGCTAAAGCTAAAAAATGATTATTAAGAACTGATTTACTTGATATTGAACGCGCTATGGTCAATTTTTTAGCCGATTTGGCTAATGGTAAATTAAATCTCTCATTAGAAACTCCTGAAGATCTCGAAGAACTTACCTTAAATCCTTCTAGTCATGAAAGTGCGAAAAATGAAAAGTAGAATTTTATTTGACCAGCAAATTCGTCAAGATTATCAAGTTGAAATCATTTCAGGAAGTGATGAAGCTGGAAGAGGGGCGATGGCTGGACCAATTGTGGTGGCTAGTGTTATTTTGCCCCTGGATTATGAAAATGGCGAAATTAAAGATTCTAAACAGCTTAGCGCATTAAAACGCAAGCAACTTTTTGAAGAAATTCAAAAAGTTGCTTTGAGTTTTGCTATTGAAATTATCCCAGCAAACCAAGTTGATGAATTAAATCCGAAACAAGCGAGTGTTGTCGGGATGATTAATTCAATTCAAAAATTGCAAATCACTCCCGAATTAAGTTTAATTGATGGTGAAAAAATTAAGCATCCGACAATTAATGCTTTACAACTGATTAAGGGTGATAATTTAAGTCAAAATATTGCTGCAGCTTCAATTTTAGCGAAAGTGACTCGCGATTTAATCATGCAAGAACTCGATCAAAAGCATCCCGGATATGCATGGAGTCAGAACAAAGGTTATGTGACAAAAAGACATCAAGAATGCTTAAAAAGTCTTGGAATTAGCCCAGAACACCGAAAAACATACTCTCCAGTGAAGAAATTTTTATAAATTTTGCAAAAAATGAAAAATTTCACAACTTTTTTTCTAATCTATAGTGGGTAGCACCCAAGGAGAAAAAAATGAATAATGTAAATATTATCGGACAAATTGAAGGAGATGCACAAATTGCATACACTTCACCAGACGGTACTCGCAAACTATATAAATTTGTTTTAAAAGTACCAAGACCATTCAAAAAGAATGATAGTGTGATTGAAGACTTAATCAATATTAAGTGTTGATCATCAAAAGTTGAAGATGAAGATAATCTTCATGACCAAGCTTATGTGGGAGTAGAAGGGCGTATTCAATCATTTGGCAATGATGAATATAAAACTCCCGTCAATGAAGTAATTGCTTTAAAGATTTTGTATTTAGAATAATGGATAAAGTTTTATTATACTTCTCATTAAAATACCAAGGTAATTGAGAAAAAATTTATGAAGCATTGGAACGCAAAGAAAAAATTCCCAATGCCGATTTAGAAAATGTTGAAAGTAGGATTGAGTGTAGTTATCTCACAATTATTAATACACTCTATCCAAGTAATTTAAAACATACCCATAAACCACCCTTCTTGTTATATACATATGGGAACGTGTCTTTATTACAAAACCACTACCAAATTATTGGGGTTAGTGGCGATCAAAATTTTGATGAATATGGTTCTAAAAATACCAAAGATTTAATTAAAGATTTGACCAATGAAAAAAGAACCATTTTAACTGGTAGTGCAAGTGGCATTGAACACGAAGTTGTGAAAATGGTTTTAGAAAATAAAGCTAAATTAATTATTGTGGCTGAAGAAGGGATTAAAAACTTCTTAACCACCCATCAAGAATTAATCAAAGCATTAGAACAAAATACTGATTTGTTGATTATTTCTGAAACTTATGAAAATGATCAGTTAGATCATTTAACTAATGAACACGCTTCACGTTTAAAGGTTGGTTTAATGAAAGTGTTAGTTTATATTCAAATTTCCACATTGGATAAAAATTATCAAATGAGTGAATATGCTTTAAACGAAGGCAAAGATATTTTTGTGGTTCCTGAACCAGTTAAATCAAGATTTAAAGGAAATAATATGCTTATTCGTCAAGGGGCTAAAATCGTCGAAAGTGGTAAAGATATCTTAAATGAAATTTAGTTAATCAACAAAAAAAGTGCAATGCCACTTTTTTTGTTTTCAAAATTTCATTTTTTTTCCTCACCATTTGAACCTTAAAAATGTTAAAATTAAATAATGAGTGAGGTAAAAAAATGATAAAAAAAGCAAAAAAAATTGAAGATAACATTTTCGAAATGCAAAAATCTCAAGAACAAATTGCTGCTGAAAAAGCTGAAGAATTAAGAGAACAAGAAGGTTCATTTCTTAAGATGACTGCTAAAGTTGTCATGCGTTATAAATTAAAATCTTGAATCGTTCTGATAACCGTTATCATTTCATCACTATCTGTTGCCCTAACCCCTTTAGTCACTCAAGAACTAATGAAAGTTGCTCAATTAGTGACTAGTCTTCAAGGTATATCTAATGCGACTGGTAGTTGAGGAATGACTTGAGAAGCATTAATTGGTTTACAAGTTGGTTTCATTGTCACAAACATTGTTGCTAGTTTCTTTGCCCAATATATTTCTGGGATGCTAGGGAAACAAATGGAAGTGGATTTAAGGAATCAAGCTGTTGAAAAATTAATTGAAGAAGATATGTCTTATTACTCTGATAAAAAAATTGGAGAAATTTTAACTAAAATTGTTTCTGACACACAAATTATTGGTGAACAAATTTCAATCATCATTATTACTGCTTTAAATTCAATTTTAACTTTTGTAGTGGCTTTAGTTTCAATGTTTATTGTTGATTGATCATTAACTTTAGTTTCTTTAGCTTTGTTTGCGATTATGATTACTGCAATGGGATTAACCTTAGTCCCTTTAAGAAAAAAAATGACTAAAGTACGTCGAGAAGTAACTGAGTTAAATGGAGATGTTATTGACCGTATTAACACTATTAAATTAATTAAAGCGATGGGAACTGAAAGGTATGAATCAAAAAGAGTAGAAAAACTTCATGAAACATACTATCGTGATTTTAAAAATATGAACTACTTTTTAGCATTGTTGATTGCCTTTTTATTTGTTGGTGTTTCATCAGTCCAAGTAATTGTGACATTAGCTGCTGGATTTCTTTATCAATCTAATCCTTTAAAATTAATTTCTTTAATTCCAACGTTTATTATTTCTGTCGGAATTTTAATTGGTCCAATTATGCAAATGATTCGAGTCATGATTGGAGTGGTGCAAGTTGCAACTGCTTCCAAACGTTTACATGCTATTTTAACTACTCCAGTTAGATTTAACAATCACTATAAAGATCAGGCAGGAATCAACATTGATCATTTAGATGGGGATATTGTTTTTAAAAACTTAGAATTTAGATATCCAGAAAAACCAGAAAAAGTTATTTTACCTAAATTTAATTTCACCTTTAAAAAAGGTGAATCATATGCCTTTGTTGGTGAAACTGGTTCAGGAAAATCTTCAATTGCTAAATTGTTATTAAGATTTTATGACCCAAGTCAAGGTGCTGTTTTAATTAACGGGAAAACTGATTTAAAAGATGTTAACTTATTTTCTTATTTAAAACATGTTGGTTATGTTGAACAAGAACCAGCAATTATTTTAGGAAATGTTTATGACAACATTCGTTATGGAAGTTTTGAAGCCACTGATGAAGAAATTGTGAAAGCCGCTAAAAAAGCTAACTTACACAACTTAATTATCACTTGACCAGAAGGTTACAACACCACTCTTGGAGAACGAGGATTCATGCTGTCTGGTGGGCAAAAACAAAGATTAGTTATTGCAAGAATTTTCTTAAAAAATCCACAAGTTTTAATTTTAGATGAAGCAACTTCTGCTTTAGACAACATTGTTGAAAAGGAAATTCAAGCTGAATTAAATAAATTGATGAAAGGGCGTACATCATTTACAATTGCGCACCGTTTATCAACAATTAAAAATGTCGATCACATTTTAGTTTTAGAACCAGGTAAAGGAATTGTTCAACAAGGAACTTATCAAGAATTGAAAAAAGTTGAAGGTCGATTCAAACGCTTGTATGAAGCTGGAAAATTAATAGAAAAACAATAGAAAGGGGTAATTATGCAAAAAACAGAAAAAAAGAAATTTAAAAATCCGCTGAAATTCGAGAGTGAATTTGCTTTTAGTTGGAAAAAAATGGGTTCATTTTTTGCCATCACGATGCAAACTGCTAAAAAGAACCCATTGCTTTTTATTACGATGTGTTTTACAACTTCATTAAATGCTGTGATTGCCACAGTTTTACCATTATTTGCCTCAAGAGCAGTTACTTTATTAATTACTCCTCCTGAACAAGTGCATAACTTACCATCTAAAATAACTGATTTTTTAGGAATGGAGATGATCTGAACTAGTTGAATTATTGTGGCTGCCGTCTTCTTTGTCATTATGTTATTTTCTGAATATATTACTGATTACACCATTGGTTTATTTTCTTTGAAAATTGAAATCAATGAACGTATTAGAATTGTGCAATCACTTGTCAAACAAGATGTCGATTTCTATTTTGACCATGTTTCAGGGAATATTTTGACAAGATTTGTTGCTGATACCCAAAACTTAGCGCAAGGAATCCAACAATTTTTAAGTAACTTAATTTATTGTTTTGCCGCCTTTATTGCTGCCGCTGTCATCTTATTTTCTGAAGGTTATTACTTTATTGGTGGCATTTCAATTGGGTATGTTTTATTTGTTTTAATTATTGCCTCATTTATCTTTGTCTTTTTCCGTCGAGCAATGATTAGACAATTTGATTTTAAACGTGAAGTTGATGCAGATATTACAGACCGTATTAATAACATCACTTTAATTAAATCAACTGGAACAGAAAGTTATGAAGTGAACCGTATTGAAGAAAAAAACCATCAATATAATTTAAAAGGAAATCGTGGGGTGTTGTTGTCAACAATTTTAAACCTTTGATTAACAGCCACTATTACTTTCCTAACCACTTTGATTACTATTGTAGCGATTGTGGGAAGCATTCAAAAAACTGTGAATGCTAACTTACTCCAAGAATTAACAACTGGATTACCAATGGCCTCAACAATGGCTTTATCAATTATTATGTTAGTCCCATCACTACGTGCTGCTACTCGTGCTTCTAATGCTGCTAATCGCATTGGTGAATTAACTGAACCAGTCCCACATATTCAACCAAATCATGATGGTCCAAAAATTAAAGCTATCAATTCCATTGAATTTAAAAATGTTGATTTTGCTTATCCTAAAAAAATTGACAAAATCATTATTCCAAATTTAAATTTTAAATTTGAAAAAGGGAAATCGTATGCTTTTGTCGGTGAAACTGGTTCTGGTAAATCAACGATTGGAAGAATGCTTTTAAGATACTATGAACCAAAAACTGGTGAAATTATTATTAATGGTCAACACCAATTAAAAGATGTTAATCTGCCATCATATTTAGACCATATTGGTTATGTTGAACAAGATCCGCAAATTTTTTATGGAAACTTTATTGAAAATATTAAGTATGGACGTTTTGCTGATACTAAAGAACAAGTGATTGAAGCTGCTAAAAAAGCAGATTTACATGATTTTATTATGTCATTACCAGAAGGTTATGAAACACTAATCGGACAACGTGGATTCTTGTTAAGTGGTGGTCAAAAACAACGTTTAGTTATTGCTAGAGTGTTTTTAAGAGATCCAGATTTAATTATTTTAGATGAAGCAACTTCAGCTTTAGATAATATTGTCGAAAAAGAAATTCAAGCTCAATTAGATAAATTAGTCGTTGGTAAAACATCAATTACAATTGCACACCGTTTATCAACAATTAAAAATGTTGATCAAATTATTGTTTTAGGAATGGGTAAAGGTGTTGTGCAGGTTGGAACATTTGCTGAATTAATTAAGAAACCTGGTCATTTTAAAAATCTTTATGAAGCAGGAACGATTTAACATGAAACAAGTTCAAATCATCGGGGCTGGATTAGCAGGTTGCGAAGCAAGTTATTATCTTGCTAATAAGGGTTACTCAGTAACTCTTTTTGAATCTAAAAATATCAAACCAAACCCTGTCCAAGTTTCTAAGGGTTTTGCTGAATTAGTTTGTTCTAATTCTTTACGTAGTAATGAATTAACTAATGCTGTTGGTACTTTAAAAGCAGAAATGCGTTTATTAAATTCTTTAATTATTCAAGCTGCTGAATTTGCTCAAGTACCAGCTGGAGCATCTTTAGCTGTCGATCGGGTTAAATTTTCTGAATTTATCACCAGCAAAGTTAAGCAACACCCGAACATTAAAGTTGTTGAACAAGAAGTTGTTGACTTTGACCTTACAATTCCCACAATTATTGCCTCAGGCCCATTAACTACCCCAGATTTACAAACCCAAATTCAAAAATTATTAGACAATGACGATTTTTACTTTTTTGATGCAGTCGCCCCAATCATCAAAAAAGAATCAATTAATATGGAGATTGCCTTTCGTAAAAATCGTTATGAAAAAGGTGATACTTCTGATTACATTAATTGTCCAATGAACAAAACACAATATGATCAATTTTATGATGCTTTAATTCATGGTGAAGTGGCGATTAGCCATTTAGCTGGTGAACAAGAATTAAAATATTTTGAAGGCTGTATGCCTGTGGAAGCTATGGCTAAACGTGGCCCAAAAACACTTTTATTTGGTCCAATGAAACCAAAAGGGTTAAGAAATCTTGATGGAACTAACAATTATGCTGTGGTCCAATTAAGACAAGATGATGCCAAAGATAGTCTTTACAATCTTGTTGGTTTTCAAACCAATTTAAAATGACCAGAACAAAAAAGAATTTTTCAAATGATTCCTGGTTTAGAAAATGCTGAGTTTGTGCGATATGGGGTCATGCATAAAAACAATTTTATTAATTCACCCAAACTCCTTAATTTAGGTTTACAACTAAAAACTAATCCCAAAATCTTTTTTGCTGGGCAAATTACTGGGGTCGAAGGTTATGTTGAATCAAGTGTTGTTGGTTTGATTGCGGCAATTAATTTGGATCGTTTTACCCAAGGCCTAGAATTATTATCCCCTCCCTCAACAACAGTATCGGGAGCTTTAATTCATTATATTAACAATGCTTCGCCGATAGATTTTCAACCAATGAAAGCTAATTGAGGGATTGTTGATGAGCTAGAAAACTTCAATAAACAAGATGGTAAAGTGCAGAAAAAAACCTTACTCTCGGAAAGAGCAATTAGCGAGATTAAGAAATATATTTCCCAAATTTAGTTTTTCTGTCATTAAATTTAAATTTGTTTATTAAATTTACTATTAAAATATGGTATAACCTATATGTAAATTTATTTGCCCATGTAGCTCAGTTGGATAGAGCACGCGCCTTCTAAGCGTGAGGTCGGAAGTTCGAGCCTTCTCGTGGGCACCAATAGAAATCCAATCATGCTTAGGCATGATTTATTTTTTTATGAGAAAGGAATTTGAATAATGTTTTATGAAGAACTAAAAAGTGAAATTGAAAAATTATGTGTCGAAAAAAAATACGACCAAGCTTTAGTCTTAATTAATTCAGAATTACAAATGCCTTATGTGCCTCAAGACTTTGAACAATATTTAATTACTTTAAAAAAGGAAATTTCGCTGCATCTAATTGATACTAAACATCAAAAACAATATGACTTAAACGAAATTGTTGGATTATTACATGATGAACAAGACCTAGTTAGTCAAGCACTTGCTATCAAAGCTTTAGAACACATTAATGCGCGTGCAATTTTAAAAGAAATTGAACAGTACTTAATGAATTTAAACATGCCTGATGAAAATAAAACTTTAATTTTATTTGCACTATATTCACAACAAATTGACCAAGAATTAAAAATGCAAAAACATAACGGAAGTTATTTGATTAAACCAACTGAACTAAAAATCCAAGCCTTTAATGAGGATTTTGACAATGTGGCGATGACTATTGAACAAATTATTGGGGTTGAAAATCCAAGTATTTCGCAAATTGCTTGCTCTTCTGCTTTGATTTATATGTTAGTTAATTTTCCTGCCCCCCACCAAGTTTCTTTAAATAATTTAACAGCCGCCATGATTTTGCAAGCTTATCATTTTTTAGGGTTAGAATTATCTTATGAACAACTCCAAACAATGATTACTTTTGATGTGGAAGTTGTTAAATTAATTTTAGGAGGGAAAAATGAATAAAGTTAATTTCAATGCTCAGGCATATGAAAAATTTTATGATTTTAAAGATGTGATGGTCCAAGCTTTTGGCATTGGCTGTTCATTATGTGGAACCGAAGAAATTGAATATGTTTATCAAAATCACCCACCAACAATTGGAAATTTAATTAAAAATCAAGCTAAAAATTTAACTGATCAAGAAGTTGATCAGTTAATTGAAAAACCTTTATTGAATTGACAAACATTTGATGAAACTAATGCTAATCAAATGATTCCAACATTTTTATGTGTCAATTGTTTTGACATAGAAAGCGATTATGATGAAAAATAAGAAACGTCTTTTTGAATTCTTAACGATTTTCACAGCTGTTGTTGGTACAATGGTTGGGGCTGGAATTTATGTCAAAAATGACAACGGTAATGGTCATGTTTTAGGAAATGTGCAAAACCCAATTATGGCCATTATTTTATGAGGCATCATGGCTGTGGTTTTAGTTTTTACAATCATTGTGTTTTTAGAAATTGCTAGTTCGACAACTAAAGATGGTAATGGCACACTGGCCAATTGAGCAAGAAAATTTTGAAATCGTCGTATTGCTAGTGGGGTGAGCATCTTTTTTACTTTTATTTATTTACCAATGAACTATGCCTTTTTTTCGACTTTAATTGTCCAATATTTAATGCAAGCAGCAGGAGTGGAATTAAATCTCACTCAAAAATATATTTTATATTTAATTGTTCCAGCGATTTTCATTTTATTTATGGGAGCGATTAACTCATATGCCAGAACTGTTGGAAAACATATCCAAATTTTTGGCACCTTTTTTAAATTTATTCCTTTATTCTTAGTTTTTGTCGCTTTTATTGTTCCTGATACTACTTGAGGTGTTTTATTTGGTACTCATCAAGATATTGGTACAGGTAATTCGTGATCGACCAGTTTTGAAAATTTAAATGGGGTTAAAGTTTTATCTGGGTTTGCCCCCATCTTATTTGCTTTTAATGGTTTTATTTATGCTGCTAATATGCAATCTGAAACTGAACATCGTGATGTCGTTGCCAAAGGAATTCTCTTTGGTGTCCTTTTCACGGGAATTTTTTATGTCTTAATTGCTTTTGCTTTATTTACAGGTTCTAAAGATGGTAGTGTGGTGAGTTTTTTTACTTATTTATTTTCCGGATTTAATGATCTTGCAACTGTCAGTTCCACAACCAAAAATATGGCTGTTTTATTTTCTAATTTAATTTTAGTTTCTGTGACTTTTTTAGGTGTTAATTCTTATACGTTAACTGGAACAAATAATATTTATACTGATACTCAAAAAGGGATTTTGTGGTCGAATTCTAAATTTATTCGTCGTGCTCATGCAGGAATGATCCAAGCTGGCATTGGTTTAATCTATTTATTTGTCTGAATTCCTGTGTCTTTAGCTAAAGGTCAACAACCAGGTTATATGTTGGACCAAATGTCCAATTTTGGTGCCACAATTTGTTTTACGATTTATACAATGCTCGTTGTTTTAGCGATGGTCAATCGTAAAACAAATAAAGTTGAAGTAAGTAAAATGAAGAATGGTTTATTTTGAATTTCAGCTATCATTGCCACGACAATGCTTTCCTTGATTATTGCTTTTCAAATTTATGATTATTTCTCTTCTAGTGAAATCATTAAACCAATTATGGCTGGAGTTGTTCTTGGTGTGTTTGTTGTTGTTTGAATCACAAATGAAATTTTGATTTGTAAAAAACCAATTAATCTTGAGCAAATTGAACTTTTAAAAATCAAGTCTGAAGCAAAAGAAAGTATAATAATTAAAAGAAGACGTAAAGAGGTAAAATAATGAAATTTATTGATAGTGCTAAATTTTTAGTTAAAGCCGGAAAAGGTGGAGATGGTGCTGTTAGTTTTTTACATGAATTGTATGTAGAAAATGGTGGTCCTAATGGCGGAGATGGTGGAAATGGCGGGGATGTCATTTTCATTGGTGATAGTGGTAAGCATTCATTGTTAGATCTTAAAGTGCAAAAAATTTATAAAGCTCAAGATGGGAATAAAGGTGGCATCAAAAATATGCATGGTGCTGCTGGAGATGACAAAGTCATTAAAGTGCCGGTGGGAACTGTTTTAATTGATGAAGCAACAGGTAACATTTTAACTGATATTGATGCTCATGATAAAAAAGTGATTGTTGCTAAAGGTGGACATGGTGGTAAAGGAAATGCTCGTTTTGCTAATTCACGTAACAAAGCTCCCACTATTTTTGAAGCTGGAGAACTTGGTCAAGAATTTAATGTACGTGCTGAATTAAAAGTGTTAGCTGATGTTGGTTTTGTTGGTTTACCAAATGCTGGTAAATCAACATTACTACGTGCCATTTCTAACTCAAAACCAGAAGTGGCAGACTACCCATTTACCACTTTAAATCCCCAACTTGGGGTGGCAAAAGCACAAAGTGGACAAACATTTATAGTGGCTGATTTACCTGGTTTAATTGAAGGGGCAAGTTTAGGTAAAGGACTTGGCCATGAATTTTTAAAACATATTGAACGTTGTCGTATCATTTGTCATGTGATTGATTGATCAGGAAATTATGGTCAAGAAAGTATTATTAAAAACTACGAATTAATTCGTAAAGAATTATTGGATTACAATATGAATCTAGACAAACGTACTGAAATTATTGTTGCCAACAAAATGGACATTGATGAAGCGCAAATCAATATGATGGATGAAGAAATTTTAAAATATTTTAAAGACAAAAAATTGGTGCAAGTTTCTGGATTGACACGCCAAAATACCAACCAATTATTAAACATCATTGCTGAAGAATTAAAAACAGCTCAAATGATTCCTCTATGAGAAATGAGTGAAAACCAAAATCCTGGGGTTAAGGTTTATACCCTTGATGAACCAGTTGTGGACATTCAAATCTTTAATCGTGGGAATGGTCGATGAGAAGTTGCTGGGGATACTGTTTTTAGAATTTACCAAAAAACCCCAATTGCCACTCATGATAACTTATTACTCTTTAATGAAAAAATGAAAAAAATTGGTGTTTATGAACAACTAAGAAATCGCGGTGCTAAAAAAGGTGATTTAGTTAAAGTGTTTGAATATGAATTAGAGTGAATGGATTAAGATGAAATTAGAAAAATATTTAGATTATCTTGTCGAATGAATTCGCCAAGCCGTTAAAGAGGCCCATGCTGATGGGGTGATTGTTGGAGTGAGCGGTGGCATTGATTCTGCTGTGGTCGCTCATTTAGCTAAAAAAGCTTTTCCAAATAATTACTTAACAGTGTGAATGCCAATTAATTCTAGTCACCAAGATTGAGCATGCCAAGAGATTTTAGTGGAACAAAACCAATTTAAATGTGTCACTGTTGACCTTTTAAAATCATTTAAACAAATGAGCAAAGTTTTGAAAAAAACTGGTGTTGAGTTAAGTGATCTTGCTTTGAGTAACACCAAAGCCAGATTAAGAATGTCAACGTTATATGCTCTAGGTCAATCCAAAAAATATTTAGTTTTAGGAACTGATAATTTAGATGAATGACACATTGGTTATTTCACTAAATATGGTGATGGTGGAGTGGATTTGGTTCCAATCATTCATTTATTAAAACGCGAAGTGAAACAAGCTGCTAAAATCTTTGGTGTACCTGATGTAATTATTGATCGTCCTCCCACAGCTGGTTTATGAGAAAACCAAACTGATGAAGCTGAAATCGGCTTTAGTTATGATGACATTGATGCTTATTTAATTGGGAAAAATAATAATCCCGATTTGAAAAAACGCATTGATGCAATGCACCTAACTAGCGAACATAAACGTAATTTGGCTGCACAACCACAAGAATTTTTAAGGGATAAATAACAATTAGACGCCTGTTTTGTTAAAATAAATAAAAGTGTGAGGTGAATTAGTGTTTTTAGCATCGTTAGAAGTTTTCGGAATTAATATTTCATTAAAAGTTTTGCTTTATGTCTTTATTTCTATTGCTGGATTAGCATTATTGATTTATTTATTAAACTTGCTTTTTCACAAAACATCAAAATCAACACAGACTAGTGAAGAACTAGCCAATCTTAAAAAAATTGAAACTGATATTCAACATGTCGAAGATGAAATTCAATCAATTTTAAAAGATCGTAAGAAAGGGAAAAAATGGACTTCTTTAATAAAAAAAATGAGAACTTAAATCATCAAAAACCAACTGAACAGACTCCAGTGTATGTTAATGATGCCAATATCAAAAATCCATATCAACAATCACAATTTGTCAATCAAAATTTAAACAATGACCAATTAGCACAAAACTTAGGTTTTAATCAACCAGTTCATAGTCCAGTCAGACCGAATTTTACTAAAAAAGAATTAGAGCATGTTGAGGTTCCCAACCAAATTGCTAAAGAAATTCGTTTGCAAAAACTTTCTTTAGCAGGCATTATGTTTATTGGTTTTGTCTTGTTATTTGTTTCAACTTTCTTTGTCTTAGTGCATTATTTAGCACCAATTGTTGATCAAGCTCAACTAAAAATTCCTTTAAGTTTTATTCCTAATCCAGTTGTGATGATTATTTTAATGATTGTCTCATTATTGTTCTTCATTATTGGTTTAATTGATTCAAATCATTTAAGAATTGGCTTAAAAAGTTATAAAACCGATTTATTAATGGGTGTTGAAAAAATTCCATTCTTTATTATTCGTAATTATAAAGCTCTAATTGCTCGTCCAATTTACATGAATTGAATTTCTTTTAGTATTTACTTTTGAGGGGGCATTGTGATTGGGATTTTCTTCATTATTAAAACTGCTTCTAAAAATAATCCCTCAATGAATACAGAAATCATTATTATGATTGCTATTCTTGGTTCGACATTATTTATTCATATTGTTTCGCTATTTTTTACGAGAGCAAGAAAAGGTAATATTAATGCCTATTATGGTTATGAAATTGTTCCCTTTGACCAAGTCAAAGATGTGAGAAAAAGAACTAATCGTATTTGTATGGTCATCTTTTTCATCTTATTAACCTTAGTCTTATTTATTGTGATTATTCCTTGAATGATTGTCAGAAAAAACAAAAATAAAGCGATCATCCCCTTTCTTTAGTAAAACTTGTCAGTTGACAAGTTTTTCTTTTACTAAAGAAAATAAATTTCCTTTTTCAAATGCCTAATTTTTTGTTAATATATAGAGAACAATTGAATAAATAGGCCAAAAACTTATATATGCTAGAATAAAGGTCTAGCGTCTCTACCCTTAACCAATTAAGGACTATAGGTTATCTAAAGTAAGTTTTTGTCAATCACAAAAACTTACTTTTTTTGGTCTTTGAAAGGAAGCAATGCACAAAACACAAATTATTATTTTAGACTTTGGAAGTCAATATACCCAACTACTAGCACGTCGAATCCGTGAGTTAAATGTTTATGTTGAAGTTGTTGATTACCAAATTTCTGCTCAAGAAATTAAGGAATTTGCCAACTTAAAAGGGATTATTTTTTCCGGAGGACCAGCTAGTGCTTATGATGCAACTGCTTATCAAATTGATCATCAAATTTATAGTTTAAATTTACCAATTTTAGGCATTTGTTATGGCATGCAATTATTGGCTCATGATTTTAATGGTGTTGTTAGTCAAGCTGACAAACAAGAATTTGGTAAAGCAATGATTAACATTACAAAACCTTGTTTATTAACTGAACAAGTACCGCCTAATTCAATAGTTTGAATGAGTCATGCTGACCACATCGACCAAATGCCAACAAGTTTTGAAGTCATTGGCACTTCAAATCATTCCATTGCTTTAATTAAACATAAAACAAAACCTTTTTATGGGATTCAATTCCATCCTGAAGTTACCCAATCTGAATTTGGTTTAACAATGTTAAGTAATTTTATTTTCCAGGTTTGTCAAAGCACCAAAGATTGATTTATTAGTGATTTCATTACTGATGCCATTAAAGATATTCAGCAAACAGTTGGTCAACAACATGTTGTTTTAGGATTATCTGGTGGAGTTGATTCTTCAGTCAGTGCCGCTTTAATTCAAAAAGCTATTGGTCATCAACTAACTTGTGTGTTTGTTGATCATGGATTATTACGTAAAAATGAAGCTGATGAAGTGATTGGTTTTTATGAAAAACATTTCGATATGAAAATTGTCAAGATTGATGCTAGTGAAATGTTTTTCAAACATTTAAAAGGTGTTGTTGAACCTGAAGCAAAACGTAAAGTTATTGGTAAATTATTTATTGATGTGTTTATGAATTATATTGAAGAACATAACCAAGAAATTAACTTTTTAGCGCAAGGCACAATTTATCCAGATATTATTGAATCTTCAAAAAAAGGACACAGTTCCAAAACAATTAAATCACACCATAATGTTGGTGGTTTACCGAAAAACTTAAAATTAACCTTGCTTGAACCAATCAAAGATTTGTTTAAAGATGAAGTGCGCCAAGTTGGTAAACAACTTGGTATTGACGATAAATTAATTAATCGTCATCCTTTTCCAGGACCCGGATTAGGAATTCGCATTATTGGGGAAGTGACTAGAGCAAAATGTGATTTACTTCGTGAAGTTGATGCCATTTTTATTGAAGAATTGCATAAAAATGATTTATATAATCATGTCTCACAAGCATTTGCCACACTTTTACCAGTTAAAACAGTCGGAGTCATGGGAGATAATCGCACTTATGATAGTTTAGTTGCTTTACGTAGTGTGAATACAATTGATTTTATGACTGCCCAAGCAACCCATTTACCATGAGACTTTATCGACCATGTTGTTAGTCGCATCATTAATGAAGTTGACGGTGTGAATCGGGTGGTTTATGATGTGACCTCAAAACCACCAGGCACAATTGAATGAGAATAGGAGAACCAATGAAAAATTTAAAAATTCAAAATATTGAACAAGCCTTAACTTTTGATGATATTTTAGCAGTTCCTGCTTATAGTGAAGTTTTACCAAAAGATGTTTGTTTAAAAACTAAACTAACTAACAAAATTAAATTAAATATTCCTTTAATGTCATCAGCTATGGATACTGTGACAGAATCTGCAATGAGTATTCAATTAGCCTTACTTGGTGGTGTTGGTGTAATTCATAAAAACTTATCAATTGCCCAACAAGCCCAAGAAGTTAAAACAGTTAAAACTTTTAAAGTTGAAAAAGAGCAATATCCATGTGCTAATTTTGATGAGCAACAACAATTAATTGTTGGTGCAGCCATTTCCACCAGTGAAGATGCTTTAATGCGCCTACAAGCTTTAATTGAAGTTGGGTTAGATTTTGTGGTCATTGATTCTGCTCATGGACATTCTTTAGCAGTGATTAATTTAGTAAAAAAAGCCCGTAGTTTATATCCTGATTTACAAATCATTGCTGGTAATATTGCGACATATCAAGCAGCTAAAGATTTACATGAAGCTGGAGTTGATGCTGTGAAAGTCGGCATTGGTCCAGGAAGTATTTGTACAACCAGAGTTGTTGCTGGAATTGGTGTTCCCCAAATTACAGCCGTTGCTAATGTTTATGCCTATTGTCAAGCATATGATTTGCCTTTAATTAGTGATGGAGGGATTAAATATTCTGGAGATTTAATTAAAGCTTTAGGAGTTGGGGCTGATGTTGTGATGCTTGGTTCAATGTTTGCCGGAACTAAAGAAGCACCAGGAAATGTGATTACAATTAATGATCAACATTTTAAATCTTATGTTGGTATGGGCTCAATGATTGCTATGGAACGTGGAAGTAGTGATCGTTATTTCCAAAAGGACATTAAAAAATTAGTGCCTGAAGGAATTGAATCATTAGTTAAATATAAAGGTGAAGTGGCTAATATTATTTATCAATTAGTTGGTGGTTTACGTTCTGGAATGGGATACACCGGATGTAAAACGATTAGTGAAATTAAAGATAAAGTGGAATTTGTGCGCATTACTTATGCTGGGCTGAGTGAATCTCATCCCCATGGTGTTGAGATGGTAAAAGAACCACCAAATTATAAATAAGTAAAAATAGCCTTATGGCTATTTTTGCTCTATTTTAATGATATTTAAGCCAAACTATTTTTATCACACTTCTATAATTTTATCATTTTATCAATTGTAAATTGATGCTTGCAAATGGAAAATTTAAATTCCAAAAACAAAAAAATTATTTTTTAAAAAAGTAAATTAATTTACCTTTTTTTCTTTGTTTTTTCCTTAAAATATAGATGAGAGAAAATTAAAGAAAGGAACACTTTTATGTATATAGATTTAAATAACGAGCACAATACTTTCGTTGATTTTTTTCTAGAAACTGTTGTTCTGATTTGGAAATCATTTTAAAAAATTAATTTGGTAAATTATTAGTGTGATTAGTCACAGAAATGAGTAGTAAAATGTTAAAAAAAGAAATTATACTTTCATCTAAAAATCGCATCCCTTTTATTATTGGCTTGATTGGTTCTGGGTTATCGATGTATACAGGCTTATTTATAATATCATTGCCTTTAATTTTTAAATTAAGTCCTAATATTAATAGTCATATTGATTGAAAAATTTGATTAATGGGAGCTTCTGTTTTGGTCACTGGCTTGTTGTCAACCGTTGCTCATTCCTTAGTTATTGCTTGTCGTTTTACAATGAGAAAAAAATTTTATATTGCTCTTGTTGTTGTCTTAGTTTTTTGTTCCATCCCTTTTATCAGTGCTCCATTTGCTTGGATTCCTAATATTGTTGTTTTGGTTTTGCTAATTATTAATCGTAAACAAGATGAAATTTTTGCCCCAAAAAGTGACCAAGTTGATTTTGATGAAAAGGTGATCAAAATCAACAAAACTTTAAAAACTAAAGCACAGTTCACTTTACAAAATCGAACTTTGTTTATCATTGGTTTAGTCTTTAATGGTGTTGCTCTATTAGCAACTCTCGTGTTTTTGTTAATCTTATTGGCTTCTACTTATAAACCAAATCTAAGAGAAGATTATTTGAATGAAACAGCTTTATTTACAATCTTTGCAATTTACGCTTTATTAGAAATTATGATGGTAATTATGTTTTCATTAATTCTGGGTGAAAAATTAGTGATTAGCAAAAACTCTTATTTATTTTTTATGGTTGTACTAGTGATCAGTTCGATTCCTTTTGTGAGTTCAGCTATTGCAGTGGTACCAAATTTAATTATCACCATCTTTTTAGTTATTCAACAAAAACAAGAAAAAGATGTTGTGCATAATTTTAAGACCAAAAATCAACAAGTTAATCAATAAATGTTTTGTTTAATAGTTAAAAAAAATAAAATGACCCCAAATTTTTGGGGTCATTTTTTTGCATTTAAAGAAGATTATTTTTTTAGCACTCTATACTTTACATTGCTAAAAGTAATGTTATAATTTTTTTAGTTAATACATTTGGAGGTAACTATGGATGTGCAAGAAAAAGGAAAAGTCAATGATGCATTGGCTAAATATACAAGGGATTTAACTAAAGACGCTAAGGATGGAAAAATTGATCCAATCATTGGACGAGATGAAGAAATTATGAGGGTGATTCGGATTTTAAGCCGTAAAACTAAAAATAACCCTGTTTTAATTGGAGAACCTGGAGTTGGGAAAACTGCTGTTATTGAAGGTTTGGCACAACGAATTGTGCGTGGAGATGTTCCTTCAATTTTGAGAAATAAACGTATTTTAGAACTTGATATGGGAAGCTTGATGGCTGGAGCAAGTTATCTTGGTGATTATGAAGCACGTGTCAAATCAATTGTTAACGAGATTAAACAAGCAAATGGGGAAATCATTTTATTTATGGATGAATTACATTTAATTGTTGGTGCTGGAAAAACTAGTCAAGCTGGTGGGATGGATGTTTCTAACTTATTAAAACCATCACTTGCTCGTGGTGAATTAAAAGCAATTGGAGCAACTACTTTAAATGAATATCGTGAATATATTGAAAAAGATGCAGCCTTAGAACGTCGTTTTCAAAAAGTGATGGTGCATGAACCAACAATTGAACAAACAGTTTCAATTTTACGTGGTTTAAAAGAACGTTTTGAAAATTATCATGGAGTAAGAATTCATGATAATGCCTTGGTTGCTGCTGCTGATTTATCAAGTCGTTATATTTCGGATCGCTTCTTACCAGATAAAGCAATTGATTTAGTGGATGAGGCTGCTGCTGGGATTAAAACCGAATTAGCTTCCGTGCCTGAAGAATTAGATAAAATTAATCGTAAAGTGATTCAATTAGAAATTGAACGTTCTGCTTTATCCAAAGAAAAAGATAACAAATCACAAGAACGTTTAATCGAAGCAGAAACCGAATTAAAAGGTTTGAAAGTTGAACAAGATGTTTTAAATACACAATGAGAATCTGAAAAGAAAGTTTTAGAAAAAATCAATGGTTTTAAAAACACAATTGAACAATTAAAAAACGAATTAGAAGTTGCTCAAAACGAAGGTAATTATAAACGTGCAGGAGAAATTCAATATTCATTATTACCAGCTTTAGAAAAACAACTACTAGATACTGAAATGAATGCTAAAGAAAGTTTATTAACAGAAGAAGTTAATGAAGCTGAAATTGCCACAATTGTTGCTCGTTGAACAAACATTCCAGTGGATAAATTAATTGAATCAGAAAAAGCTAAACTTCTAACTTTACCAGAAACTTTGAAAGAACATGTCAAAGGTCAAGATCACGCTTTACAAGTGGTGAGTGAAGCAATTCTGCGTAGTCGTGCCGGGATTAAAGACCCGAACAAACCAATTGGAAGTTTCTTATTTTTAGGACCAACTGGAGTTGGAAAAACTGAAGTGGCGCGATCACTGGCTGAAGTGATGTTTAATTCCACTAAAAAAATGATTCGTCTAGATATGAGTGAATATATGGAAAAACACTCTGTTTCGAAATTAATTGGTGCTCCTCCGGGATATGTTGGTTATAACGAAGGGGGAAGATTGACTGAAGCTGTCCGCAGAAGTCCCTATTCAATTGTCTTATTTGACGAAATTGAAAAAGCCCATCCTGATGTGTTCAACATTTTATTACAAATTTTAGATGATGGAAGAATTACTGATTCTTTGGGAAAAACTGTTGATTTTAAAAACACAATTATTATTTTAACTTCTAATATTGGTAGTGAACATATGTTAAATACTGATGATGCATCAACAATTTCTCCGCAAATGTTAAATACTGAATTGCAAAAACATTTCCGTCCAGAATTCTTAAATAGAATTGATAGTATTGTCACTTTTAACTCATTATCTAAAGAAGTTGTGATGGAAATTATTAATAAAATGTTAAATGAATTAGCAAAACGTTTAGAAATAACTAATTCTTGATATATTAGTTTTTCAGATAATGTGAAACTAGACATTTTAAATAATGGTTATGATCGTCAATACGGAGCCCGTCCAATTCAACGTTATATTGAAAAAAATCTTGAAACATTACTTGCTAAAGAGATTATTAGTGGTCATTTAGTAGAAGATAAAAGATACTTAATTGATGTTGATTCAAATAACAATTACATCTTAATTGATGCAACAAATTTTAATTAGCAACATCATCATTTAAGTGCTAAAATATAAAATGAAAGTGGTGATTTAATGTTGACCAAACGACAACAGGCGATTTTAAAAGTAATTGTGCAAGAGTTTATTCGAACAGTGCAACCAGTCGGTTCAAAAACAATTATGGAACTTTTAGACTTCAATGTTTCTAGTGCCACTATTCGGAATGAATCAGCTATTTTAGAAGATTTAGGGTTGTTAGAAAAACAACATACATCTTCTGGACGTGCTCCTTCGACACAAGGTTATCGTTATTATGTTGATTTCTTGTTAAATAAAACAAGTAATGATGACTTAAAATATCATCTTAAAAAATTAATTAATTTACGTAATGACAACATTGAAGACGTGATTGATCAAGCAACCGAAATCATTAGTGAGATGACTAAATTAACAGCAATTATTTCAACTAAAGAAAACAAAAACAATGTTTTGTTAAAAAAAATTGATTTAATTCCTTTGTCTGATGAAAATGCTTCTGTACTTTTCATTCTTTCTAACGGTTCAGTCGAAAAAAAGGTTTTTAATCTAAAAAACATCTCATTATCTGATTTAGCAATTTCAATTAAGTTATTTTCAGATAACTTAATTGATAAAAAAATTACTGAAATTGCTCAAATTACTAAAACGTTAAAAGATGAATTAAAAATTAGTGTCAAAAATTATGAATTTATTTTCCAATCATTTTTAGGAGCCATCCTGCAAGGTGGACAAGAAACTAAAGAAATGCATGGAATTAAATACATGTTAGAAAATCCAGAATTTCATGATACTGTCAAATTAAAATCAATTATTGAAATTATGGAAAAAATGTCTCCTTTTGATTGGTATGATGTGAGATATGGTGCTCATCGATCAATGAATAAAATTGTGATGAGTATTGGTCGAGAATATGGTGACAATATTGATGATGTAGCAATGCTGGGGGCTGAATTTGAAATGAATGGCAAATCAACAGCCATCACATTAGTCGGCCCAAAACGTATGGATTATGAACAAGCAATTCAACTCATCGAATGATTAATTGAAATTGTGAATGAGAAGCAAAAGGAGTAGAGATGAGTAAACATAAAAAAGATGAATTTCAAATGACGTTAGATTTCTTAGGAAGTCAAGACCCCGCAATGAATATTAATTATAAAAAAATTGTGGAAGACAAAATTGAAAAATATGAAGATGAAATTAAAAAACTAAAAATTGAACTTAAAGAAGTTGAAAAATTAAATTTAGAAAATGCAAAAAAAATTCAAGAGCAAGACGAAAAACACATTGCTCAATTAGAAGAGCGAAACTTAATGAATGTCGCAACAGTGCAAACCATGGCGCGACGACATGAAGAACAAATCAGGGACTATCGTAAATATGGTGGTACTAAATTAGCTGAAGACATTATTAAACCAATTGATTTATTTAGAAAAGTACTTGCTTCACCAGTTGCAAGTGAAGAAGTTAAAAATTACTTAATTGGTTTTGAAATGTTGAGCAAACAAATGCAACAAGCATTAGAAGATAATGGGATTAGTCAAATCCCGGTCAAACCAGGAGATAAGTTTGACCCAACAATTCATAATGCAAATGAAGCAGTTGAATCTGCAGAATGCAAACCAGGTGAAATTGTAAGTGTAATTTCAAATGGATATAAATTATATGAGCGTGTGATTATTCATGCCTTAGTGAAAGTAGCAAAATAAGAGGATAAAAAAATGGCAAAAGAAAAAATTATTGGAATTGATTTAGGAACAACAAATTCAGTTGTTTCTGTAATGGAGGGTGGACAACCAATTGTCTTAGAAAACCCTGAAGGACAACGCACAACTCCGTCAGTTGTGGCATTTAAAAATAGCGACATTATTATTGGTGGGGCTGCTAAACGTCAAGCTGTGACTAACCCAAATGTGGTAAGTTCAGTGAAACGTAAAATGGGGGCACATGACAAAATTAATGTGAACAACAAAGATTACACCCCAGAACAAATTTCTGCTGAAATTTTAAGATACATGAAAAAATATGCAGAAGACAAACTTGGTCAAACAATTACTAAAGCTGTTATTACAGTTCCGGCATACTTCAATGATGCACAGCGTAAAGCAACTAAAGATGCCGGAATTATTGCTGGGTTAAATGTGGAACGTATTATTAACGAACCAACGGCTGCAGCTTTAGCTTATGGTTTGGATAAACAAGATAAAGAACACAAAATTTTAGTTTATGACCTAGGGGGAGGAACATTTGACGTTTCGATCTTAGAACTAGCTGATGGAACTTTTGAAGTGTTATCAACTAGTGGAGATAACAAACTTGGGGGAGATGACTTTGACCATGTGATCACTGACTGATTATTAGAACAATTAAAAAAAGACCAAGGTGTTGATTTATCAAAAGATAAAATGGCTTTACAAAGATTAAAAGAAGAATCAGAAAAAGCTAAAATTAACCTTTCTTCACAATTAGAAGTGGAAATTAATTTACCATTCATCGCGATGAATGAAAACGGACCAATATCTTATGCAACAACCCTAACAAGATCAGCTTTTGATAAAATGACAAGCTCACTTGTGGAAAGAACTAGAAAACCAGTTGAAGATGCTTTAAATGCAGCAAAATTGAAAGCTAGTGATATTGAAGAAGTGTTAATGGTTGGTGGTTCAACAAGAATTCCGGCTGTTCAAACTTTAGTGAAAAAATTATTAAATAAAGAACCAAACCGTACAATTAATCCTGATGAAGTAGTGGCGATGGGAGCTGCTATTCAAGGTGGAGTGTTAGCTGGAGATGTGACTGATGTGTTATTACTTGACGTTACACCATTATCACTTGGAATCGAAACAATGGGTGGAGTATTTACTAAATTAATTGAAAGAAATACCACAATCCCAACTGAAAAATCACAAATTTTCTCAACTGCTGCTGACAACCAACCAGCTGTGGATATCAACATTTTACAAGGTGAAAGACCAATGGCTAGTGATAATAAATCACTTGGAGAATTCCAATTAACAGGAATTAAAGCAGCTCCAAAAGGGCAACCACAAATTGAAGTAACTTTTAAAATTGACGTTAATGGAATTGTTAGTGTAACTGCTAAAGATAAAGACACTAATGAAACTAAATCAATTACCATTTCTAATTCAGGAGCATTAACTGAAGCTGAAATTGAAAAAATGGTGCAAGAAGCTAAAGATAATGCTCAAGCTGATGCTGAAAAAGCCAAACATGTGGAATTAAAAAATAAAGCTGAAAGTTACATTAATGTTTTAGAAACTAGTTTAAAAGATGCTGGAGATAAAATTAAACCAGAACAAAAAGAACAATCAGAAAAAATGATTCAAGAAATTCGTGAGTTATTAGCCAACCAAGATTGAACTAATTTAGAAGCAAAAATGAGTGAATTAGAACAAGCAATGAAAATGGCTGCTGAAATGGCACAACAACAAGAAGATCAAAATGCCAAAACTGATGCACAAGATGAATCAGCTGATGATCAAAACAAAAAATAACCAAAATGACTAACAATCGTTAGTCTTTTTATAGAAAGGGAGAAATGGCTAAAAGAGATTATTATGAAGTTTTAGGTGTTCCTAAAACTGCAACAGACCAAGAGATTAAAAAAGCTTATCGTACATTAGCTAAAAAGTATCACCCAGATGTCAATAAAAATCATAATGCAGAAGAAAAATTTAAAGAAATTAATGAAGCTGCTGAAATTTTATTAGATGCTGATAAACGTAAACGTTATGACCAATTTGGTCATGCCGGTGTCGAAGGACAGGCTGGTGGCTTTGGTGGCTTTGGCAACTTTGAAGATTTTTTCTCTGATATTTTTGGAGGCGGATTTGGGGGCGGATTTTCTGGTTTTGATTCATTTTTTGGTCAACAGAATACTTCCCACCAAAACCGTCGCCAACAAACTAGACGTGGTGAAGATATTATTTTAGACGTTGTTTTAAACTTTAAAGAATTAATGTTTGGTGTGGATAAAACCACGACTTTAAATTTATTAACCCAATGTCAGCTTTGTCATGGAGTCGGTGCTGAAAATCCGCAAGATGTACATACTTGTCAACGTTGTAAGGGAAGTGGGGCAATTATTACGATGCAACATATGGGTCCATTATCTTTTCAATCACAACAAACATGTCCTGATTGTCGAGGGGCTGGTAAAACTTTTACTAACAAATGTAAAGAATGTCGTGGGGCTGGATATTATCAAGCCAAAACTGAAGTTCACTTACCAATTCCTAAAAGTTTAAGACCAGGTCAACAACTGATGTTAGATGGTCAAGGACATTGATCAACTAGTCAAGGACCACGTGGAAATATTTATGTTAATGTAAAATTAAAAGAATCAAATGTCTTTAAAATTTCTGGAACATCAGACATTATTATGAAATTTAATTTAAGTTATTTAGATGCGATTTTAGGTAATGAAATTGTCGTTCCCACTTATGATGGTGATGTCAAAATTAAAGTTCCGAAAGGAATTAGTACTGATGAATACATCACAATTAAAGATAAGGGATTATATAAAGAGGCCTATTCTAATAAACGTGGTGATTTAAAATTATGAATCAAAATTGTCGTTCCAACTAGTGTTGACAAAAAAGTGAAAGCGCAACTTGAAGAGGTCGAAAAAGACTCACACTTCCAAGTCAAAAATATTTTAGAATAGTAAAACAATAACGAATAAGTTAAAATTAAATTGATTTATTCAAATAGATAAGAATAGATTTTTAAAGACCTTAAAAATCTATTTTTTATTGGAGGGTATATGAAACAGAAAAATCTCATCGATCAACAAAACCAAGAATTTCGTTGATCAAGCAATAAAGCAATTTTTAAAATGCAAAAATATTTTAAGTTTGACCAATTTCAAACCACACTAAAAAAAGAGTTGCTTGGTGGTTTAACAACTTTTCTGGCCTTAGTTTATATTTTAAGTGTTAACAGTGACATCTTAAGTCAATCGCAATCAATTAATGATCCAAATGTGACAATGAATGAGTTTGGCATCTTTTTTGCGACAGCCATTACTTCGATTGTTGCCACCCTTTTAATGGGGCTGTGAGCCAATGTTCCAATTGTTATGTCACCAGGAATGGGGATGAATACCTTATTCACTTTTACTTTAGCTCAACAAGCTAAATTAGGTTTTGAAGGGGCGATGATTGCTGTTTTATTAGCTTCGATTCTTTTCTTCATTATTACAGTCACTCCAATGCGAGCCATGATTTTGCAAGCTATTCCTAAATCGTTATCAATTATTTTTGCTGTTTCCATTGCTTTTTTTATTGCTTATGTTGGATTTGAACAAATGGGTTGATTTAAAATGGATGCCAATACCCAATTACCAATTGCATCCCTTGCCACTTTTAAAGAAAATTATTTATTCATTATTTTAGGAATGGCTACTTTAGGTTTGATGCTCTTTTTCCATTATCGCAAAGTTAATGGGGGTGTGGCTTTATCCATTGTGATTGGTTTTATCATTTGTATTATTTTTGCCAACACACTACCAAAATCACAAATTTCTAAAATTTCTTCAGCAAATTTTAGAAATGGTTTTAATTTTCATTATGATTTTGAAGGCTTTATTTGAAACATCAAATCAGGAATGCAAAGTTTTGCTAATCCCAAGGTTTGATCAAACCCAGGATTATATGTTTGTGTGTTAGTGGTCATGTTAATGTCATTTTTTGATGATAGTGCTGCTTTAAATACTTTGAATATGCAACGTAATAAAGGTTTAGCTGTCCATCATGAAGTCAATCGACCAACAATGCTGATTGATGCTGGTTCAGGCATTATGAATGGAATTCTAGGAGTTAGTTCGATGTCTGTCATGGTTGAATCAAGTGCTGGTATTCATCAAGGGGCAAAAACTGGTGTGGCGGCACTTGTGAATGTTGTTTTATTTGGAGTGGCAATTGTCTTATTCCCAGTTTTTGCCACTATTCCAACAGTTGTCACTGGAGCTGCTTGTGTCTTTATTGGCATTCTGATGGTTTTACATATTGCGGAAATTGAATGGCATAAACCACAATTTGCGATTCCAGCTTTTTTAGCTATTATTTTTTCAGTTACAACATTCACAATTGTCAATGGAGTAGCAATTGCAATCTTGTCATATGCCTTTATTATGTTAATTATTAAAAAAGCAAAACAAGTTCATATTTTGATTTGACCACTATGTTTGGTCTTACTAGCTTACTTTGTGGCTTTAGCATTTATCCAATAAAAGTGTTATAATATTGGTTGCTTAAAAGCAATTATTTTGAGAAGAATAGGCGAGAAAATAGTGAAAAAAGAAAAAGTTATTGTCGGTTTGAGTGGTGGGGTGGATTCATCTGTTGCAGCTTTGTTGTTACAAGAACAAGGCTATGAAGTTGAAGCTTTATTCATGCGCAATTGAGACTCAATGGCGAATAAT
The DNA here is from genome assembly GCF_000518285.1 of Williamsoniiplasma lucivorax ATCC 49196. Taxonomy (GTDB): domain Bacteria; phylum Bacillota_I; class Bacilli_A; order Mycoplasmatales; family Mycoplasmataceae; genus Williamsoniiplasma; species Williamsoniiplasma lucivorax. Next base: position 72,584 of record NZ_JADH01000002.1, read on the forward strand.
GATGTCCTTGGCAATGATCAACAAATTGATGCCACTTGTCCCCAAGAACTTGATTATCTTGATGCCCAACAAGTGGCTGCCAAACTTGGGATTAAATTACATCGGGTTGATTTTATTAAAGAATATTGAGACCATGTTTTTCAATATTTTATTGAAGAATATCAAAAAGGGCGAACACCTAATCCTGATATTTTATGTAATAAATATATTAAATTTGATAAGTTTTTAAATTATGCTTTAACCGAACTTAAAGCTGATAAAATTGCTATGGGTCATTATGCTGGTGTGCAATTCAATGCCCAAACCAAACAATTTGAAATGATTCGTGCTCTTGATCAAAACAAAGACCAAACTTATTTTCTGGCGCAATTGAGCCAAGCACAATTGAGTAAAGTACTCTTTCCTTTACAAAGTTTAAAAAAAGCAGAAATTAGAAAAATTGCCGCTGATCACAATTTGGTGACAGCCAATAAAAAAGATTCAACGGGGATTTGTTTTATTGGGGAAAGAGAATTTACTAAATTCTTACAAAACTATATTCCTAACCAACCTGGAGAAATTGTGGATATTCATACAAACCAAGTTGTTGGGCACCATATTGGGGTAATGTATTACACTATTGGCCAACGCAAAGGTTTGAATCTTGGAGGCATGGCTGAACCATATTATGTCGCTAATAAAGATATTGATAAGAAAATTATTTATGTCGCTAAAGCGAGGGACGAAAGTTTCTTGCTTTCTAACAAAGCGATTGTCAATGAAATCAACTGAACATTAGATTTGACTCAATATGTTGATGATCTTCATGATTTTTGATGTACTGCTAAATTTAGATACCGTCAAGCAGATAGTCCGGTTCATCTAATTAAACTTAAAGATGGAAGTTATCAAGTGAGTTATGCTCAACCTGTGAAAGCTGTCACAGAAGGTCAACAAGCTGTCTTTTATTTAGGGAATATCTGTTTAGGTGGCGGAATTATTGACAAAGTCTCTAAAGAACAATTACAATAAGATATAGTAATAAGATAAAAATAGAAAAAAGAGGTGGTTTATAATGGATACAATGACAATAGTCCTCTTGGTTGTTTTAATTGGGGTGATTATTTTTGTAATTGTGACAACAATTACTGGACGTAAGGCCTCTAAAAAAGAAAAAGAAAAACGTTATCAAGAAGTTCGTGAAAAAATCAAAGGTTTTATTGCCAAAGAAGAAGGGCGTAAAAACTTACGTATTGAATTTCAAAAAGTTTACGCTCGTAAAGGTGTGGAATATAAATATCGTGACGTCTTTGATGTTGTCGTCGAAATCATCGAACCAAAAACAAATAAAATTTTAGAAATCAAAGCTTATGAAGTGGAAGGAATTACCACTAAAATTGATAAAAAAAATTATAAAACTGATTGAATGGTGAATAGTGTTTTAGAGTTAGAAGAAACTAAAAAGCGCATTGCGATTTCGGAAAAAGAAATCAAATTAACTAAAGATGAAAAACAACAGTTGAAAAAAGATGAAAAACTTAAAGAAAAAGAGTTAAAAGAAAAAGAAAAAATTGAATACAAAAAAGTTAAAGCAGAAGCTAAAGAAAACAAAGGTAAAGAACCAACTGGGGAAACTAGTAATGACCGCATGGTGCGTCATTTAAAAACCCAAAAATTTGTGCCCACTCGTAAAAAAGCTGAATAATTTTAAAAACGAACTAATTAGTTCGTTTTTAATTTATTAACTCTGGAATTAGTTGTGAGATCAAGAGTGGGAGTAAGATGAGTTATTTTTAGATATAATTTAATTAATGCGAGGAAGATATGGAAAAAATTTATAAAACAAACTTAAGTAAAGAAGATTTTAAAATGGCTTTAACTGAATGTGGTAAAAGTGCTTGAATTTGACATTCATTAGATAATTTTAAAATTGCTATCCAGTTTAAACAAGAAGAAAAATTTGAATATGTTGGGCAAGGGGCGATGGAAATTGATGAAGAATTTTATGGTGAAACAAAACCAATTGATCTTTTTCAAGTTTATGAACTAGCACATAAGACCAAACGTACAAGTGAAGAAGATGAACTATTAGAACATTTTAATCAAGCTTGAACTGATGAAAACGGTTTTGATTTATTAAAATTTGCTGGTGAGCAAATCGAAGATGGAAATGCGATTGGGAATGCAGCTAAAGATTTGTATATGCAAATTAATGCTAAAGAAAATGGAGGTCAAAAATTAACAGAAGATTTTAGTGAACTATCTTTTGTGGCAGCTGAAGTAGCAACTAAGAAATTAATTGATCAAGCATATGATCAATATGCTTATTTATTTGAACCAGCATTTAGTTATGATCAAAATAATTTTAAAGTACGTTGTGACGTTTTAAAATTAAAGCCAAATAAGCATGTCGAAATTATCGAATTTAAAGGTGTGAGTGAAGTTAAGGATCCCCATTTTTTTGATTTAGTTTATCAAGCTTGAGTGTTGGAAAAACTCGGGTTTATTGTGGATAATTTATTTTTAGGTCATATTAGTAAAAGTTATATTCGTGGGGTCGAAAATCCTGATGGTTGAAGCTTTTCAGATTTAGTTAAAGAATGGGAAGCAGGGATTGAACCAATTGCTTTTGCTGAAGCTAAAGCAATTGTTGACCAAATGGAAATGATTCAAACAACCCCAGAAGATAATTTAATTCTCGATAAAAGTGAATATAGTCATTTTTTAAATATTGCAGAAGAATATAAAAAAGGTGTGCGCTTTTTTGATTTATATCAACAGTTAAAAGCTAATGACCAATTAGATTTTTTAATGGTGCAATTAACTAATTTAATGGCTTATAATGCCGAACAAATTAATGCTTATTTCCAAAAAGATGAATGTGAACTATTAATGAAATTTGATCAAAAAAATCAACAATTTCAATATGCTAGTTTAATGAATAAAAATGTTAGTTGTTATCATGCTTTACCATGATTTGATAAAGCGCGTGAAACGGTTTTTAACTTTACTGGTTCTCCCGCATTTGCAAACGTGCATAAAGCTTATGTTTATCGTCAAACTAGTTTAGTTTATTTAGATGATATTCCTTCTTTAAATCAACTTGACCATCAATTACGCAAAACTCCCGACAAACCATTTTTCCAACCTCAACACCACACCCATTTTGATGTTTATAAAAAATGAGCAGCCAATCCTAGTTTGTTTGATGAAACCCAGATTATTACTAATCGTTTGCAATTGGCTGATGAATTGAACATTTATGAAAATTATCCAGTTGTCATGTATGATTTTGAAACTGTGAAATGAGCCATTCCACGTTTTAATAAAATTAATAGTTACTACCAAACACCATTTCAATATTCGATGCACACTTTAGTTGATGATAAATATGATTATGAAAATCCCCAAACTATGGAGCATAAAGAATTTTTAGCTAATCTCCAAGCTGATCCTCGTCCAGAATTTGCTTATCGTTTTTTAAAAGACATTTTTAGTTATGGACCCGGAGTTTATGTTGCTTACAACCAAGCTTTTGAAAAAATGGTTTTAAAACGCATGGCTTACTTATTCCCAGAAATTGCTAAACCATTAATGTATATTGTCCAAAACACAGTGGATTTAATGAATTTTTTCAAAGGAAGTAAAAAAGATGGTCGTGATTGATATCTTGTTTATCACCCATTATTTAATGGTAGTTATTCGATTAAAAAAACCCAACCAGCTTTAGAACCAAATGTTTCATATAAAGATTTAACAATTAATCGTGGAGATAAAGCAAGTCAAACTTTTCGAGAATTTGTTGATGGTTATATTGACGTCAAAACATGACAAACTAAAATTTTCCCTGATATGTTAGCGTATTGTGGTCGTGATACTTTAGCAATGGTTGTGATTTTGCAACGCGTAAAAGCAATTTATGAAAGAATGTTAATTAATGAAAAAATATAATGTGGTGTTTTGTGGAACTCCAGAAATTGGGGCGACAATTTTAAAACAATTAATGGCCATGGAAACACTTAATGTTTGTCTGGTTGTTTCCCAACCAGACCGACCAGTGGGTCGTAAAAAAGAAATTTTACCAACTCCAGTTAAACAAGTGGCTTTGGAGCATAATTTAAAAATTATTCAACCAAATAAAATTGGGGATGATTATCAAATCATCAAACAAGCCAATCCCGATTTTATAATTACTTGTGCTTATGGTCAATTTATTCCTGAAAAAATTCTGCAAATCCCAACGCTTGAAGCATTAAATGTTCATGGTAGTTTATTACCAAAATATCGCGGAGGAGCACCAATTCAATATGCGATTTGAAAAGGTGAAACAATCACTGGCATTTCTTTAATGAGAATGGTTAAAAAAATGGATGCTGGTCCTTATTTTGCCCAAAAACAAGTTGAAATTACCCCTGATGATGATAGTGGAACATTGTTTCAAAAAATGGCGATAGCTGGTGCGGAATTAGTCAAGGAAGCATTAGTACCAATTGCCTTAAAACAATTACCCCCAATTGAACAAAATGAAGCTGAAGTTACATTTTGTAAAAACATTACTAGTGCTGAAGAAAAAATTGCTTGAGAACAAAGCGCGACAGAAATCTTGAATCAAATTCGCGCTCTTTCACCAACTCCAAATGCTTATACTGAACTTGATGGAGTGCGCTTTAAAATTCATCAAGCACGCTTGTTAACTGAACAAGACCTTTTCCCCTTAAATCGTAAAGTCCATTTCCCTGGTGAGATTCTTTATCTTGACCAAGAAGGGATTATTGTGCAAACTGGTGATCAACTTTTAAAACTTCTAATCATTCAAAAAGCCGGAAAAACTCCCATAAATGCCGGAAATTATGCTATAAATAATACAGATATTAGCATTGGAGGTTTTTTTAATGAAAGATTTCAAAAAAAATAAAAATATCTTTATGGTATGATCACATGCATCGATGACTTGATTTAGTCATTTTAAACAAATCAAATATATTGTCCAAACGGGAATGACTGCTGCCCTGTTAGTGGCAATTGGCATGACAACAGCTTTTATTAAGATTTCTGACAATGTTGTTTTTCAAGCAGCAGATGGTGTTTACTTAGCACTAATTCCTTTAATCCCTGGACCAATGATGTTAGTTGCGGGATTAATTTATCCAACCATTATTGATTTAGCAGCTGCTTCATTTATCACAATTCCTGCTGGAATTATTGTTCACATCTTAATGTTTGTGGTTTGCAAAACATTAGCTAAATTAATTACTGGATATGGTGCAATTCCGATTGCTTGTTCACTTGTCTTAATCTATGTATTAAATGCTTATTTAATTAATTTAAGTACTGGGACAGCTCATTCGGCAGCCATCACTGAATTAACTATTGATGGAATTCAATATGGAGTTTCAACTGTCTTCGGAGTTGCTTTATTTTGAGCGATGAATCGCAAAGCCTTTAAAAAATTCTTAGCTGATGAATTTCCAGATCCCCAAGCACAACTTAAAGTCAAGATGGCTGCAAATAAAAATCTGGAACAAGCAATTGAACAACAACATCTACAAAATTAAAATGAAATGATTTAAAACCAAAAGTGTAAGCTAAAAATTACACTTTTTTGGTTTTTAAATATAAAGAGATAGTTTATAATAAATAAAGTATTAAAGAACAAGGAGGGTTTATGAACGTTAATGATTTAAGACCTGGAACAACATTTTTATATGAAAATAATATTTATGTTGTGATTGAACAATCATTTTCTAAAACTGGTCGTCAACAAGGTAAGGTGAGTGTCAAGGTAAAAAACTTGCGTACTGGTTCAAGAACTGAGATCACTTTTACTGGTGGAGACAAAGTTGAAAAGGCGATGATTGAAAGAAAAGATATGCAGTATTTATATAATGATGGTAATGATGCATATTTGATGGATGTTAGCACATATGAACAAGTGCAAATTCCAATGAAAAGTCTTGAATGAGAAAAAAACTTTTTAACTGATGGCTTAATGATTAAGATGACTGAATATGATGGTGAAATTTTAGGAATTGCACTGCCAGATAAAGTTGAATTAAAAATCATCGAAGCTGAAGCTGCTGTTAAAGGCGATACTACTAGTGGAGCACAAAAAAAAGCAACAGTCGAAACTGGATGAGAAATTCAAGTACCATTATTTGTCAACGAAGGTACAGTTGTTATTATCAGTACTGGTGATGGTAAATATTCTGGTCGTGCTCAATAGGAAAATTTATGTATATAGCCATTGAGAAAAATTCTAGAGGATCACTAGATGTTAAATTAGCAGCCTTTGATAAACTGTTATTGAACGCTGCTAAATTAGCTTTACAAAAAGAAATTGTGGATGTTGAAATTCACACTCAGATTAATTCAGAAAACCTATTATACGTTTTAGTTAAAATTGTTTTGCCAAAAGCAATTTTAACAACTAGTGTTAATGAAAAGAAAATTAATCAAAATATTGAAGGTGCAGTTTTGCAAACCTTAAACTTAAAACCAAAAAGTATCGCCATTGCATACACTAGAAATTAGAGGATAAGATGAAATTTAAAGAAGAAAAAATAATTGCTCAAGGGCAAGGAAAATGAACTGTGACTATTGATGGTCAAGAATGAACAGACATTTTAAAAAAAGCGGAAAACCGTGCTAAAAGTGAATTAGAAATTCCAGGTTTTAGAAAAGGGAAAGCACCAGCTTCAGAAGTTAAAAAACATTTAACCCAAGCTAAAATTTTTAATCAAGCTTACCGTTTGGCGATTAAACCAGCTTTTGATTTTGCATGAGATCAAAAACCAACTATTGAACCAATGACTTCACCTGCACCAAACCCAGTTAAAGTTGATGCTACTACTTTAGTTGTTGATTTCACTTTTGATTTAAAACCAGAAATCAAAATTGGTAAATATACTAAAATCACCACAGTTGCTAAACCAAAAATTAGTGTAACTGATGATGAAGTGAAAGAAGTTATTGAAAAATACCAAGAACGCTTTGTCATGGAAAAAGCACGCGATGCGAAAGAAAAAATCAAGAAAGGTGATGCGGTGACATTTGACTTTAAAGGAACAATTGATGGTGTTGCTTTTAAAGGTGGAGAATTAAAAGGTCACAAAATGGTGATTGGTTCAAATGATTTCATTCCTGGCTTTGAAGATGCCATGATTGGATTAGGACTTGGTGAAGCTGCGATTAAAGTAACTTTCCCAGAAGGTTACACAGCTGAATTAGCTGGTAAAGAAGCAACTTTTGAATTAAATGTTCATGAAATTAACCAAAGAATTTTCCCAACCCCTGATGACGAATTAGCAAAAGATTTAAACTTGCCAAATATTAATACTATTGCGGAATTAAGAACACGAATTAAAGAAGATATCTTAGCCCAAAAAGAAAACCAAGCTAAACAAGAATTTATTAATCAAGTGATGGATGAAATTATTAAAGATTCAGTTATTGAATTACCAAAATCAGCGATTGCTCACCAAATCAAAGAATTGAAAAAAGAATTCGAAGAACAAGTTGTCCGTAAAGGATTAACTTTAAAAGAATACAAAAAAGCGACTGGTTTAACTGACGAAATGATTGAAGCAGAAATTTCAGAAGATGCTAAGTTAAACTTAGAAACTTACTTAGTAAGATCTGAAATTAAAGCCAAAGAAAATATTGCCCCAACCCCAGAACAAATTGAAGCTAAATATGGTGAATTAGCCAAAACTTTCGGTGTGGAAGCTGATTATGTTAAACAAATTTTACCAAGCGACCAAATTGCTCGTGAATTAGAAGCAGAATTATTAACAAACTTTATTTATGACAATAATGGAAAAGCCTAATTGGGCTTTTTTAGCACTTGCTATAAACAAGTGCTAAAAAATATGTTATTATATTTTTGTATCAAAAGGAGGATTCATAAACTATGAGCCAAAAAACTAAACTACCTGCCTTAATTACTAGAGGGGTGTTTGCCTATCCAGGAACACAACAAACTTTAGAAGTTGGGCGTGAACATTCCAAATTAGCGATTGAGACAGCAATTAAAGAATACAATTCTAAAATTATTATTTTAGTCCAAAAAGATCCAACTATGAACGATCCTGAAGTTAAGGATACTTTTAAAATTGGTATTTTAGCAACTGTTGATATTGCTAAAAAATGAAAAGATGGCACTTTTACAGTTACTTTAAATGCGATTAGTCGCGCAATCGTTGAAGATGCTGAACCAAACAGCCCAATCAATTTAATCGCAGTTAATCTTCCTTTGAATGATGTGGTGTTCACAGAAGAACAACAAGCATCAGCATTGAATTTAATTAATCGTATTAAAACTAAGTTAAAACAATTACCAAAATCAATGGAAGATTTCATTACTAACCCGAATATGTCATTATTCAGTTCTGTTGTGGATGATTTAATTAATCAAATGGCGACCTTAACTCCAGAACAAAAAACTGAAGCTTTAATTGAATTTGACCCTTTCAAAAGATTAGAACTTTTAATTAGTTCTTTTAAAGCGCCAGTGCAAAAAATTGAAAATTCAGCTGAAGTGGAAAATGATATTTCTCGTAAAATCAAAGACCGTATGGATAAACAACAACGTGAATATTACTTACGTGAAAAATTAAAAACAATTAAAGATGAGTTAGGCGATGATGGTGATGGTGATGTAATTCAAAAATACCGTAACCGTTTAGAAACTGAACCATTCCCTAAAGCAATTAAAGACAAAATTTTAGCTTCAATTAATAAAATGGAAACTATGCAAGGAATGAGTGCTGAAGTTAATGTTGAACGTAACTACATTGATTGAATGATGTCAATTCCATGATGAGAAAAAACTGATGATATTGAAGATTTAAAATTTGCCAAAAGAGTTTTAGATGAACATCATTATGGGTTACAAAAAGTTAAAGACCGTATTATTGAATATCTAGCTGTTAAACAAAAAACTAAAACTTTAAAAGGCCAAATTATTACTTTAGTTGGTCCTCCAGGAGTTGGTAAAACTTCACTTGCCCGTTCAATTGCTGAAGCAATTGGGAGAAACTTCGTCAAAGTTTCTTTAGGTGGAGTGCGTGATGAAGCTGAAATTCGTGGGCACCGTAAAACTTATGTTGGTTCAATGCCTGGACGAATTATTCAAACGATGAAACGTGCCAAAGTCAAAAATCCACTCTTCTTATTAGATGAAATTGATAAGATGACTTCAGATCAAAGAGGGGATCCAGCTGCTGCGATGTTAGAGGTTTTAGACCCAGAACAAAACCAAGAATTTAGTGATCACTATATTGAAGAACCTTATGATTTAGGGGATGTGATGTTTATTGCGACTGCTAACTATTTAGAAAACATTCCTGAAGCATTATATGACCGTATGGAAATCATTAACTTATCAAGTTATACTGAAATTGAAAAAATGCACATTGCCAAAGAATATTTAGTGCCTAAAGTTTTAGCTGAACATGCTTTATCTGACCAAGAATTAACATTTGAAGATCAAGGATTAGATGAGTTAATCAAGTTTTACACTCGTGAAGCTGGGGTGCGTCAATTAGAACGTTTAATTCAATCAATTGCTCGTAAATTCATTGTTAAATTATTAAATGGTGAAGTTACAACTGTCAATGTCACAACCCAAATTGTCCATGATTACTTAGGAAAACGTTTATTTGAACACACCACTAAAGAAGACGAAAACCAAGTTGGGGTGGTTACTGGTTTAGCATATACCCAATTTGGGGGAGATATTTTACCAATCGAGGTCAATTACTTCCCTGGTAAAGGTAACTTAACTTTAACTGGTAAACTAGGGGAAGTCATGAAAGAATCTGCTTCGATTGCTTTTGACTATGTCCGTGCTAATTATGCACGTTTCGGGATTGATAAAGATATTTTTGAAAAAAATGATGTCCACATTCACGTGCCTGAAGGAGCTGTCCCAAAAGATGGACCAAGTGCTGGGGTCACAATTACAACAGCGATCATTTCTGCTTTATCAAATCGTGCTGTTTCCAAAGATATTGGAATGACTGGAGAAATTACTTTAAGAGGAATTGTCCTACCAATTGGTGGATTAAGAGAAAAATCAATTTCAGCTGCTCGTAGTGGTTTGAAAAAGATTTTAGTCCCAATGAAAAACATGAAAGATCTTGATGATGTTCCTGATGAAGTAAAAGCAATTTTAGAAATTAAAGGCATTGAAAGATACGAACAAACATTTGAAGATGTTTTTGGTGAAAAAATCCAAATGTAGTAAAATAACTAGGTATATTTAATCAACAAAGCTTTGTTGATTAAACCTAGTTTTTTTATGGGAGGCAACAATGAATAAACCTTTAGCTTTTCTTTTAAGACCAAATTCTATTAACGATGTTGTAGGTCAAGAAAAGGTGTTATCCCCAGGTGGAATTATTTCACGAATGGTCGCCAAACATTTTGTGACCTCTTTAATTTTTTATGGTCCACCGGGAACTGGTAAAACTAGCTTTGCCTTAGCATTAGCCAAAGACTTAAAAATTGATCATGATCTTTTTAATGCTAGTTATGATAAAAAAGAAAAGTTGACAAAAATTATTAGTCAACTCAATAATGACAAGCACTTTATTTTGATAGTTGATGAAGTGCACCGCATGAATAAAGATAAACAAGATTTACTTTTAGAACATATGGAAAAAGGTAATTTAACTGTCTTTTTCACAACAACTGAAAACCCTTTTTTCGTGATTAATCCTTCGATTCGTTCACGGGCAACAATCATTAAAGTTGAACCAATTACTGCCCAAGAAATGTTTAGTTTTTTTAAGAATTTAATCGCCCAAAACCGGCTAGCGATTAACATCACAGATGATGCTTTAAATTACTTGTGTCAAATTGCTAGTGGTGATTTAAGAAGTGCGATTAATAACTTAGAAATCTTTATTAATTTATATGCCGATCAAGAAATAACGCTTGATTTTATCACGAATGTGATGCCCCTAGCCCAAATCCGTGGGGCTGGTTATGGAGATGAATTTCATGATTTAAAATCAGCTTTACAAAAATCAATTCGGGGAAGTGATGTTGATGCTGCTTTATATTATTTTGCTCGTTTAGCAAGTATTGGTGATTTTGAAAGTTTAATGCGAAGAATGGTTGTGATGGCTTATGAAGATATTGGATTGGCCAATCCAAATGTACCAACCCATGTCTTACAAGCCGTGCATGCTTTTCGTGAAATTGGTTATCCAGAAGGAATTATTCCTTTAGGACTAGCAATTGTGGAAATGAGTTTAAGTGAAAAATCTAATTCAGCATATCTAGCAGTCAATCAAGCCATGCAAGATGTGCAAAATGGGATGATCTATAATATCCCGCCACATCTAAAAGATACTCATTATCAATCAGCACATAAATTAGGCAGCGGGATTGGTTATAAATATGCTCACAACTATCCAAATGATTGAGTTGAACAAGACTATTTACCTCAAGAAATTAAAGATGTTAGATATTATAAACCCAAACTCCATGCAGCTTATGAAGCAAAAATTTGAGAACTTTTTCAAAAAATGAAAAAATCCAAATAAGCTATTTTTATAGATTTCAAATTTTGCTTATGGTAAAATTGACCTAATTGTTAGCCAAGAAAAATAAAATTTACAACATCGGGAGAATGTAAAAAAATGATTAAAAAACTCTTACCAATTTTTGGGACATTATCAATTGTAGCAGCTTCAACTTCTATTGTTGGTTTTTCATTTTCAAATAAAGTTAAATCTTCAATTGAAGCTAAAATTCGTAATTATATCAATATTTCTTCTTTAATTGCTCGTGGTGCGATTATTGGCCAAAAAAAAGATGCTCCTGATGGTAATGGGCAAGGGGTTGCTTTAACTTATGGTTCTCGTTATATGAATGATCAAAAAATGGGGAACCTTATCAATGGGGAACTTGGTAATGCCAAAGACATGAAAGTTTCTCAACTAGTTTCCAGCATGTTTTCTGTTGATAATGTTTTTTCCAACCCATATACAGTTGCTAATTGAGGAAGCTTTAACAATGGTGTGACAACTGGTGGTTTAGATTTGGAAATGAAAAATAATAAAATAGATAAAAACAAAGGTTTAACTGGGGAAAGCCAGTTTGCTAAAACCTTTGGTTTAATTTCTGGAGTTTTTTCAATGCTTTTTGCCACTGATTTTAGTGCTGAAACAATTGCTCCACTTTTAGAACAACTATTACCAACATCACTAGTTGCCAATACTGTGAAAAACATGATAGCGACCCAAGATGCAACACTTCTAGAAGTGTTGGATCCAATTATTAATGGTAAATTAACAGAAAAAACTCTTTTTGCACAAATTCAATCTATTATCAATGAAGATGATTTACACACATTGGAAAAACCAATAACTGAATTTACATTCAAAGATGTTTTTGATCAAAGAATTAATGATTTTTGAAAAGGTTTAGCTGAAATTTTATTTAGTGGTACTGATTTACCAGGAGAAACACCTAAATCATATAAAGAATGACTAAAGGGCATAACAGATGCTAAAACAGCTACTAAAGGTTTTGAAGGCATAAGCATTGCTTTTAACGATGTTTTAATTGATGGGGTTGCAAAAGTCTTGAAGTATTTAAGAACTTTATTAATTTATATGCAAGAATTTCAAAGAGATGCAGAACTAATTGGAAGTCAAGGAATAGATCATCAACATTTATTTAAACATGATGAAACTAATGGTCAAACTGCTATTAGAATCAGGGGGTCAAAATATATTAATCCAAACGATGTTATTACTAATGAAGTAAATAAAGCAAATGATGAAAACAAAATTATTCGTTGAACAAAAACAGGAAATAAATATAGTCAAGTTATCAACTTACAACAAATTTTTGGACTTTTACAAAACTTGTTGTCATTTGATGAAAATGATCCTAATGGATATGCACTGCAAAGAGTTTTATTTACCACTTTATTTGGTAATGCATTAGATAGAGACAATAAAATTCAAGCTGAAACCCCCATTTGGGATAAGATAGTAGATCCATTGATAAGATCGGTTATACCATCTGTGGGTGTTTTTGACCCAGTAATTAAGGGAATATTAGATAAGGCATTATATTCAATACCTATGATGATAGGTTCTGATTTTGGTTTTTATGATGAAAAAGATCAAGGTATGACAATTCAAACACTATTAGGTATACTTAACCCTTTATTAGGTTTTATTTTAGCTAAAATTTTTCCAGGTGAGATAAATAAAGAAAAAAGAGACAAAATTACTAAGGTCTTTAGAGAATTTAAAACTGAAGTTGATGAGGATTCTAAAAATCCCCAAAAATTTAACCATATTTTCTCATCTTTATTTAAAGGGAATTTAATTGATGAATTAACTCCACTAATTGAATCATTCATAGGAGGAACTTTTAAAATTCCACCAGGACTTAACATTAAAAAACTTTTAACAATGAAAATGGGTGATCTCCTAAGTATGTTTGGTTTAAATATCTGAGATAGTGCTAATATGCTTTATGGGTTAAAAGAAAAAAGTTTAAGTGACATAATTGATACGGTTGCTAACGAATTTGAAGTTGTTAGAAACAGAACAATGATCCAGAGTCAAAGTTATTTATTGAACTTAGGAACACTTGATACAATTTTTAATGCTCTGAATGCAAAAGTTGTTTTCACATTTAAGGATCGTAATCAGATTCAAAATGTGTGACTTAAAACCCAAATTGAATTAATCCCAAAAAAAGAATGAGATATAGTATCAGCACTTCTTATCGGACTGGCTTGAGGTGAAAAACATAATGCAGAATCCATAGAGAAGGTAATAATTAAAGCCTCATCTGAAATTTCTTGAAATAAAGACACAACTTCACTACCATCATTTCTTTTAGGAATTGAAAACAATAAAACAACTGGCATATTTACATTTAGAAAAAATTCACTTTTAGATGGTGTACAACAATTATATGGTCACAATATAGTAGAAAATCCAATTATTGAAAAAGGTAATAAGAAAACTATTGCTTCTATTGTCAATAATTTAACTACATTGTCAACATGAATCCTTGATGATTCACTGCCAAAATATGTGCAAGAGAGAATTGCTCCATATTTTAACAAAGACTTATGAACAACAGAATTAATTGATTATTCAGGAGTTGCTTCACAAACTGAACCTGGTGTTATTAAATACTATTTAAAATACACCAATCCAAATACTCATAAAGAGACAAAATACGAAGTTGGTTTACTTAAAGGGGTATTTCAAGTTGATGGTCAATGAACCACTGAAACTCCTAACTGAGTAATTAATACAATTATTAGAAAAGATTAAAAAAGAAAGGAAACAATAAAATATGAAAAATAAATCTAATTTTCTTTTGTTATTAAAACAAGGGTTTAAAGGTGTTTCAAAATTTAAAGCTCAATTTGTGATTATTCTTATTTTAAGTTTCCTTTCAACATTGATTTTAGGGGTTTCAGTCTCTTCATCACGAGCTTTAAAAGCATCATATGATAATGTTGTTGGGAAAGTTGATAAATTCGATTATCAAGGTACAACAGAAGTTGGAAGTCGTACTAGCTTTACTAATTCGGAAATTCAAAATGTAAAATCAATGCCAATAGTTGATTTTAATAATACTGATTTTGCTTATTTTTTAAGTCAGGATAAAAAAATACAATCAGCTTTAAATATTAGATTATATAAAAGAGATGCTCATGAACAAGACACTTATATAACCAAGGTGACTGGGGACGAGGCATTTAAAGAGGTGTGAAGACTATCAATTAATGGAAATAATAATGAATTTAGAGTAGCAGCTTCATGATTATTTGCTAACCAACTATTTTTTGATATGCATCAGTTATGACAAGCTAAAAATAATCAAGAATCAACCGATCTGACTTTGACATATTTAGCAGACACCGCCATTTGAAGAGCATTTTTGAATAACCAAGCAGAGTTTAAGTTTATTAAAAATTATGATCAAACATTGTATGAGATAACTAAAAAAAGTATAAAAGAAGGAACTAGTAAACTTCGAGAATTAACAGAAGGTTTTTTTACAAAGCAAAACTATGGCAAACTTTCAATAAAAGAAAGAGAATTTGCTAATTATGTTACTTTTACACATACACAATTAGGTCAATGAATTGTTGCGACATTAAAAACATTTGATTTACCAAAAAGTCCAGAAGAAAAATTTGCATTTATTTTTGGTGCAAAATTAGATGCATCAAAAAGTGCAGCCAAAAATAATACGTGAACTGATGGAAAATATATTTCAAATTTTAATGCTTTCCCTAATATTGGTGTTGGTTCTATCATAACTCAAGATCAAAAAGATGCAATTGACCAAGTAACTATCCAGCACAAGGATAATAATCGTGGTGAAATTAATGATCAAGACATTAAAAAACAGATTGAAGACAAAGGTTTTAAAGGTATGACAACACCTTTTATTGTTGAAATTATCGACTCTCCTGCAACTCAATTAACAAACAATCAAAACCCACAATATCAAATCAAAAACATTGATTTTATTCCTGGGTATAATTCAAATTTATTTTATATGGCAAATAAAGATGACGTGAAATCTCCAATTTTTAAAAAAATTGAAATTTTTAATAATTTTTATTTTTTAGCAACAGTTCCATTTGATAAATCTGACGGAATGGATGCTGGTGGAAATGTTGATGTCCATGTGAGAGCTTCAATGATGCAATATCATATTCAAATTAATGCTCTTGCTAGTGGATATAATGCTAACTTCAGAAAAGAAGGAATTATGTTTGACCATATTTATAACTTTAAATATCGAGTGGTGATTCAAAACTCATTTGATAATAAAGCAGCCAATTTCACTATTTTAAGCGGAACAGAACCAAATGCTGATGGAGAAGTTACTATTTCTGAACAATTTGCTAAAGCTAATAACATTCAACTTGGTGATTATATTCTTGTTGGGCAAGCAGATGTCCAAGTGGTTGGATTTGCAACAGATGCATTTTCATACTTCCCAGCAGCTGACCCATTATTCCCAATTCCTCAACCAAAAACTGAAGCTGTTGTTTATGCTAGTGCTAAAACAGCCGCCATGATGAGAACAGGAGATGGTTCAGCTTCAGCTAATCAAGATAATAATGCTTATACATTTAATTTCTTTTTAACACCAAATAAAAATGATTTGACTAATGTTGCTTTATCAAAAACAGAAAAATTGAACTTATTCAAAGCATTTCAAATGGACATCGAAAACAGTTTACAAGTAGATAAAAATATGATTCAACAAAATGGTAAACAAACCGGAATTTCATATTTTGATCCAATTGATTTTAATAGTTCAAATTATCGTTTGAACTGAACGTTACTACCTCTAGCTTTAAAAATCTTAAATGCAATTACTTATTCAGCAGCAATTATTATCGCCATTATTGCCTTAATTGCCATTGTGATTAATATTAGAAAAGCAATTCATTTTAATGCAAAACAAATTGGAATTTTAAAAGCTATGGGAACTGATCCTAAAATGATTTCCATTAGTTATTTAGCAACGAGTCTATTGATCTTCTTTATTGTGATTCCGTTAGCATGAATTGCTGCGATGGGCTTACAATTACCATTTATTTATATTTTTGCTGATTATTTTAGTATTGCCACTAACCAAATTTTAATTGATTGAGTTTCGATCATCATTTCATTATTTGTCTTTGGGTTAAGTGCTATTGGAGTGTCATTTTTCACTGCCCTTATGATGACTAAGAAATCAGTTGTCGATATTTTTGAAACATCAGTTAAATGAACCAATTCTAAATGAATTGATAAATTGAAAATTGGTAAATTTTCAAAATCTTCCTTCCACTTACGTTTTAGCTTAACTTTAACAAGTTCTGGTAAAAAGCCCATTGCTTTATTAATTGTTGTTGTCGGAATGACTTCGTTTCTAATGTCGGGAGCATTAGCAATTCCTTCGATTGCCAACAACGCAGTTAACGCATTTTATAAATCAGTTAGGTATTCAAATTCTTATGATAATCTTGAACCAATAGCTAATGCTCCACTTTCTAAACAAGCAATTAACTATACACAAAATCCCGAAGTTCTTGACCAAGATTGAGTTAAAGCTGATTTAAAATTAGATGTTCAAACTAAAAAAGGTTATGGATATTACAAAACTCCAGATGCTTACTCACAAACAATTTCTCAAACTTCACCAGTTCCCCGTTATTTATATTTAAACCAACCAACAGGAGATGCAACTAGAGGTCACCAACTAATAAGTAATTCTAATAATAATGGAATTGAGTATGCTTATGAGTATATGTTAGCTAATCCAGGTTTATTCTTATCAATAGCTGGAAATGTGTTTGGAGATAACTTCTTCACTGTTTTAGGACAAACGTTCAGTATTGGTTTAGTTGATCAATTCACAGGGCTAATTCTAAATTCTCAAGAAGATAAAATTAGGGATTGATTAGGAAGTGAATATGATGATACTTTAAGTTTGGATGCTAATAAACAAAAATTATCATTCAAATTCAGTGCTTCTATTACTAATGCCTTGCCAAACATTATCTCAGCCATTCTAGGTTCTTTTGGTAATGGAGTTGGTGATGCTAGTGGTACTGATTGAAAAGAAAAAATTATTAATGTGCTTTTAAAAGCGATGCCACCATATGTGCAAGGTTTCATTAATAAATCACCATCACGTTTTGAACAATTTGGCGTTTCTTATAATGTCGAACAAGTCACTCCCAAAAAAGAAACTTTAGTGACTAACATTAAAACTGACACTAAACAATTTAAAGGTTTAGCGATAACTGGTTTAGACAAACAACAAGATGCTTATGTTTTAAACCCCAAACAACAACAAGCTTTATTTTTAAGTGAAAAACAAATTGCTGATATCGATAAAATTTTAAATGGCGATAAAAATATTCCCTCATTTAAAGTTGGTGATGTACAAGTTTGAGACCAAGCTAAAAATCAATTAACTATTCCAATGATTAATAACAATCAATCACAAGCAGTTTATCATTTAAAAGACAATCCAATTTTGGAAAATGTCTCAACAACTAGTCGTCAATTAACATACCGTAATAAAAATGACAACACTTTCAAACCATTACCAAAACAAGCGTGAATTTATGATGATAGCGATTTTGTCGAATCAAATCTTTATAAAAATCCTTACGGAACTTTAGTTCCTAAAGACCCAAAACCTAAAAATGATATCACCCAAGCATATCAAAAAGCTGTTCAGAGTGATTTAACATTAATTGACAAAAAACCTGGACAAGCTGACTCTCGTTATTTAGATATTTATAAAATTGATAATGCTAAATTTACTTATAATGATATTTATAATGGAGACAAGAACTTAGCTAATAAAGCTTATCTCTTTAACTATTTTGGTTTTGATGATGATCATCAAATTACTAGTTCTTATTTACGACCATATTATAAATATGCCAATATAAAACTAATGATTCCAAGTGAATTCATTGATGATAATTTCTTGACAATGCCTGGAACTAGACAAGATGTTCAACCACCTGCCTCAGAAAGTTGAGTTAAGAAAGTAGATGCTAAATGTGTTCCTGATTCTGTCAAAAAAGCATGAGGAGGATATAATGGTCAATATCAAATTATCCAACCTTACACACTTGATTACAAAAAAGATCATGGAGCAGGACTAGAGCGTTTAATTCAAGGTACAAATTCACCATATTGATATCGTTATGCTTTTGAAAGAACTAGTCAATATCAAGGTTCATTATGATATGAAGATAATCAAAAAGTAGAATATCTAAATAAAGATGTGACAATTAATTTTCAAAATGTTGGCACTATTGCTTCATTTGATGCTAAATTATTATTAATTGATCAAGGTGTGGCTAATGCTATTAAAGGTTATTCAAATGGTAAAACTTATGGCTATACTCCTAATTATTACACCTCAAGAAAAGGGGAAGTGATTCCAGATGATAAACCCCGACCTTGAGATGATCAGTTAATGACTTTTAAATTTAAAGAGGTTAAAGATGATATTTATGTTGATCAAGACCATCTAAATCAAGTGACATATATGGATGATGCACAAGAAAATACAGCTTATGCATCACGTCAATGACACACTGGGAAATTATCAAATATTGAAGAACCAGTAGGAATTACTAACTCGGCTTCATTTATTACGTCTCCACCAGTTGGTCAATATAGTATCGGATTATCTTCAGCATCTGGATTTAGTTTAATAACTAGTGTATCTAGCCAATTCTTGTTAAGTACGCAAAAAGCATTGATTCAACAAATTTACACTTTAGCAATATCACTAGGAATTCTCTTAATTGTCGCGATTGTGTTAACGGCCTCATTATTGATCGCCCTTGTTGGTGACATTTATGTCACCCAGTACAAGAAATTTATGGTCTTAATGCGAGCATTGGGATATTCAAACTGAACAATTCAAACATATACTTTTGGTGTTGTTTCTGTTGGTTCAGTTGCCGTTTGACTTTTAGGAACTGTCCTTGCTTGAATTCTGATTAGTGCAGTTGTTTTCGGAATTGCTCGATCTGGATTTGCGATTCCTTATGGATTTAGTTGATGACCACCATTACTCTCATTTGGAATCACGACTTTTGTCTTTATTGTTTCTTTATCAGTTTCATCAAACAAAATTCGCAAAGAGCGTGTTTCAGGATTAATTAATCAATCACAAGAATAAACACCATTCGGTGTTTATTTCTTTTATAATAATAGTAGAGGTGACAAATATGATAAAACTAGCAATTTTACTACATAATGGTTTAGAAGAAACAGAAGCAATTGCAACAATCGACATTTTACGTCGAGCTGATATCACTGTTGATATGATAGCAATGCATGACTTGTTAATCAAAGGAGCTCATGATATTCATTTTATGGCTGAAAAAAGCTTTGAGCAAATGCAAGTTAATGAATATGATGGTTTGATTATTCCGGGTGGTGCTGTTGTTGAGCATTTACTAGAAAAAGAAAAAATTATTAATGTTATTAAAAGCTTTGATGAAAAAAATAAAATGGTTGCTGCCATTTGTGCAGCCCCCCAACTTTTAGGAAAAGCAGGGATTTTAAAACATAAAAATGTGACACATTTCCCAACAACTAATAAATTTTTAGAACAAGCGAATGTCGATTTAAGTCGTCCAGCAATTACTGATGGTCACATCATTACTGGACAAAGTATTGGAACTGTAATTCAATTTGCTTTAGAAATTGTTAAACATTTTAAAGGCGAAAAAGCCAAAAAAGCATTAGAAAAAGATATGGTCGTGCAATATTCATAATTTTTCCCTAATCTAATAAGGGGTACTTATGAAATATAAACTAATAAACCAACAAGATTATGAAGATTGCGGATGAGCTTGTTTAGCAATGATGATTGAACATCATCAACAAAAACGCTTTTCTTTGTATGAATTAAAGAACAAATATAACTCAAACAAACACGGTTTGAGTTTTTTTGATTTAGCAACTTTTGCCAAAGACTTCAAACTAGACAGTAAAGGTTATGAAGCTGACATTGAGATGCTCGAACAAAATAATCACCAAATGCCATTTATTTTAAATGTGACCAATGAATTTGGAACTGGGCATTTTGTGATTTTAAATAAGATTGAAAATGGTCAGGCTTGGATTTTTGATCCAGCTAAAGTTAAACCAGAAGTTTTAACACTTGAACAATTAAGTGAAATTTACTTATCAAAAATTTTAATTTTTCAAAAGAAAGGTAAATTAAAATTTACCTTAAATAAAGATAAAATTTGATTAACTTTAAAACAAGAAATTCCAAGTTTAATTATCCTTTCTGTTTTAGCAATTATTTATCATTTTTTATGATTATGAACAAGCAAATTTATTATGGAGTTTTCCCATTGAACTGTTCAGCAAAAAATTAATTATCAACATCTCGGGATGTTTATTTTAATGGCATTCAGTTCGATTGTGATTGAGTTTTTTTATCATTGGGTCAAAATGCAAATTTTTAATCATTTTTATTTAAAAACTTTTAAGTTTACGATCACTAATTTAAGATACAAAAACAAAGGGATTGAAGAATTAGTCATTACTGATGAATTTAAAAATATGCATGATTTAATTAAAATAAATTTTTTAATGATGGAAACACTGATTAATTTCTTTGCCTTTTTCTCAATTGGGATTGTTTGTTTGATTTGAATTTGAAAAATTAACTCTTCACTAGTTTTATTTGTTTTGCTGATGGTCGCTATTTTACTAGTTAGCAAAATTTGATTTAGTTTGACCATCGAAAAATTTCAAAATAAAAAACAATATCAAGAAAAAAATGTGAATCAAAATTTAGGTCAATTTGTTCGCGATTACAAATTAATTAAAGAACGCCAACTTGACCAAAATTTTGAACAACAAATTGTCAAAGCAATGGGAGAAAATACCAAAATTAATAACTATGTGCAAACGTTAGGGAATGGTGATAATTTATTTTATAAACTAATGAATAAAATAATTTATTTTTTCTTGTTTGTGGTGATGTTTACATTATTAGAAAAAGGTACTTTAAATTTCTTTAATGTAATTTATGTTTCAATCATTAGTTCTTTTTTCTTAAACTTAGCAATTCAATCACTGAATCCTTTGATTAAACTGTTTATTTTAAGAAAAGATTTTCATTTATTTGAAACTTATTTTGTCGAAATTAAAAAGTCATTGTTTAAAATTACGCAAACCAAAATGCTTGATGACCCTAGTGAAATTGAAATGATTTATCAACAAGCAACCCAGAATCAAGAAATTTATGTGCTTGCCAATAATGAACAATTGATTTACTCAACAGCTAGTGAAAATATTTTTTTAGGGAATAAAGATATTGATCCAAATTTATTTAATACTTTAGATTTAATGAATCTTTTAAAAGAGCATGAAATTGATTGGTTGATGGATCAAACCTTAATGAGCAACCAGCAAAAACAATTAATTAATTTCTTGGCTTTATTTTTTGTCAAACAAACCCAATTTGTTTTGGTGGAACCTTTAGCTGCATTTTCTAAAGAAGTGCGTGAGCATTATTTAGAGTTATTAACTCAATTAAGACCTGATTCGAAATACATTTGTTATACCAAGATATAGACATGTTATAATTAATAAACAAAATTAAGAGGTATTAATGGCAAAAATTTCATTTCAAAATCAAACAACAACTAAAATGACTGAATTTCAAAAATTAGCAAAACAATTAATTAATTCAGCAATTAAAATTTTGAATTTGGAAAAAGAAAATCTTTGTTTATCAATTGTTTTTGTTGATGACAAGCAAGCTTTAAAAATTAATCAAGAATATCGTCATAAAAATTATATTCCTGATGTAATTTCTTTTCCGATCATGATGTCAGAACAAGAAATTGAAGCTTTAGGGTTTAGAGAAATTGGTGATTTGTTCATTTGTTTAAGTGAAGCACAACGTAAAACATTGAAATATCATCATACAATTAAAGAAGAAATGGCTTTTTTGTTTGTTCATGGGTTTTTACACCTTTTAAGTTATGATCATGAAACAAACAAAAAAGATGAAGCAATAATGTTTGGCTTGCAAGATCAAATTTTGCAAGCAAATCAAATCAATTATGAAATTAAATTTGTCGAAGCAGATTATCAAGGAGAAGAAAATGAGTTTTAAAAGTGGATTTATTTCAGTTGTGGGCCGTCCTAATGTCGGGAAATCAACTTTAGTTAATAAATTAATTGGTCATAAAATTTCTATTGTGACTAACAAAGCCCAAACTACCAGAAATAACATTCGTGGTATTTTAACTAAAAAAGATGAATACCAAATGGTGTTTGTTGATACGCCAGGGATTCACACTTCTAAAAAAGAACTTGATCGTGTGATGAATGCTTCAGCTTTAAAAGCCATAAAAGATGTGGATTTAGTGATGTTTTTAGTTCCAGCCGATGAAACAATTGGGGTTAATGATAAATTTATTTTGTCTCAATTAGAAAAACAAGATATTGTAAAATTTTTAATTATCACTAAAGCAGATTTAGTTTCTAAAGCAGAACTGTTTCAAAAAACACAAGCTTGAAATGAACTTGCTGGCAACACATTTGCAGAAATTATTATTATTAGTTCACCGCAAGAAATTAATCTTGAGGTGCTGAAAAATTTAATTTTAAAACATCTTCCTGAAAATGGGCATCGCTTTTATGATGATGAAATGATTACTGACCAACCAAACCGTTTTGCGATTCGTGAAATTATCCGTGAAAACATCTTATTAAAAGCAGGCCAAGAAGTACCGCATTCAGTTGCTATTTTAATTGATGAGTTAGAAGAAGATGCCACAACACTCAGCATTGTAGCGACAATTGTTGTGGAACGCGAAACCCAAAAAGGTATTATCATTGGACAAAAAGGTAGCAAAATTAAAGATATTCGTTATAAATCAAGAAAAGAACTAAAAGCTTTGTATGGTAAAGAAATCGAATTAGAACTCTTTATTAAAGTCAAAGAAAACTGAAGGAATTCACCAAGTTTAATTAAACAATTAGGGTATGATAAAAATAAATATTAGAGGTTTTGATGGCAACAACAATGTTTAAAGGAATTGTTTTAAATTCCATGGATTATGAAGATTATGATCGGATTATTACTGTTTATAGTGATAAGTATGGCAAGATTGGGATGATTGCCCTTGGTGTCAATAAACCAACTTCGAAAAACAAATATGCTTTACAAACTTTTAATTTGGCTGAATTTGAAATTTTTAAATCCAGACAAAAACATACTTTATCTAAATTAAAAACTGCCATTTTAATCCAAGATCATTTCCAAATTGCGCAAAATTATGATAATTATTTGTATGCATCAGCAATTGGGAAAATCATTGATCAAGCAACACAACCCCGCCAAAAAAATTATCGACTTTATCGAATTCTCTGTGATTTTTTAGAAGTTTTAAATTTAAATCAAGCGCCATTGGCCAACTTTATTGCCGCCTTAGTCAAAATCTTGCATTTTTTTGGCGGAAACTGAGTTTTGAATCAATGTTATCGTTGTTTTAAAACTTATAAAGTTTATCGTTCGTTTAGTTTCCAAGATTATGGTTTAGTTTGTCCTAATTGTGTTGATGAAGCCGATCAATTACAAGATGTGGCATTCATTAATCATTTAATAAGTTTAAAAAAACCTCATAGTGAACAAAACCAATTAGCACAAATGCCAATTAAATATCTAATTTTTATTTTAAAACATCTTTTAATTTATTATGAACAAGTGCTCGGAATTTGAAATCCCATTTTAGCTAAAATTGAGCAAAAAGATTATTTGAAAAACTTTACCACAATGTAAACTTATAGTAGGTTGACAAAACCTTTATTAAACTGCAAAATTATGTTAAAATGTATAGATGAGAAAAAGGTCGTCATGCGACTTTTCTTGTTTATTTAAAGGAGAAAATAATGGCAAAAACAATGGAAGAATTAGTGAGTCATTTAAAAACTTCTGGGTTTATTTTTCAAGGTTCTGAGATTTATGGTGGGTTAGCTAATAGTTGAGATTATGGTCCATTAGGTGTCGAAGTTAAAAATAAATTAAAGCATTTATGATGAGAAACTTTTGTCAAAAAAAATCCTTTGAATTTAGGTTTAGATTCTTCAATCATTTTAAATTCAAATGTTTGAAAAGCATCAGGACATATTGATGGTTTTAATGATCCGTTAATTGATTGCAAGAAATGTCATAATCGTTTTCGCGCTGATAAATTAGTCGAAGACTTTGATGTCAATGCTCAAGCTGGAGCGATGTCTAATGAAGAATTGGAAAATTACATCACCCAAAATGGTGTTGTTTGTCCAAAATGTCAAGCCAAAGACTTTACCAACATTAGACAATTTGGTTTGATGTTTAAAACAAACCAAGGTGTGCTGAATGATGAAAGTTCAGTTGTTTATTTAAGACCAGAAACTGCTCAAGGAATTTTTATTAATTTCAAAAATGTACAACGATCACTGAGAAAAAAATTACCTTTTGGGATTGGTCAAATCGGTAAATCTTTTAGAAATGAAATTACCCCAGGTAATTTCATTTTCCGAACAAGAGAATTTGAACAAATGGAATTAGAATTTTTCTATGATGAACAAGCAGATCAAAATTG
Source organism: Williamsoniiplasma lucivorax ATCC 49196 (assembly GCF_000518285.1). Classification (GTDB taxonomy): domain Bacteria; phylum Bacillota_I; class Bacilli_A; order Mycoplasmatales; family Mycoplasmataceae; genus Williamsoniiplasma; species Williamsoniiplasma lucivorax. The sequence continues at coordinate 97,722 of NZ_JADH01000002.1, forward strand.
ATTTGAATATTGATTAAATGAAGTAGAAAAATTCTTAGCTAAAATTGGTGTGGAAAAAACTAATTATCGTTTACATGATATTGACCCAAAAGATTTAGCTCATTATTCAAAGCGAACAATTGATATTGAATATCACTTTCCATTTGGTTGAGGAGAACTTTGAGGAATTGCCCACCGTGGAACATTTGATTTAAATGCTCATCAAACTCTAAGTAAACAGGATTTAACTTATTTAGATACAGTCTCAAACTCAAAAATTTTACCAGCAACTATTGAACCAAGCGTTGGGGTTGAACGTTTAATGTTAGCTATTTTATGACAAGCATTTCATGAAGAAGAAATTGAAGCAAATAATTCTAGAATTGTCATGAAACTACCATACAATTTAGTGCCCTACCAAGTGGCTGTGATGCCTTTGCAAAAACAACAAAATGAACAAGCAAAACAACTTTATTTAGATTTATTAAATGACTTTGATGCTGTCTTTGATGAAACTGGTAATGTTGGTAAACGTTACCGACGTCAAGATGCAATTGGGACTCCCTTTGTCATTACTTATGATTTTGATTCTGATCAGGACCACAAAGTAACTGTGCGTAACCGCGATACTATGGAACAAGACAGAATTGCGATTGTTGATTTAAAAACATATTTAAAAACTAAATTCTAAAAGGAGGAATATGGCAAATATCTCAAGAGAAAAAATTGATGAAATTTTAAATAATGTAGATATTGTGTCTATCATTTCTTCATATATTCAAGTACAAAAAAAAGGACGAAACTTTTGAGCGGTTTGTCCTTTTCACAATGATAGTGACCCTTCGATGTCGGTTTCTCCTGAAAAGAAAATTTATAAATGCTTTTCTTGTGGGGCGAGCGGGAACGCCTTAGATTTCGTGAAAAATTATAAACATCTCGATTTTGTGAGTGCGGTGGTTGAGTTAGCTGAACAGGTTGGAGTTGATTTGGGTGATTTTAAAAATCACCAAGTAAAATCCAAATATACACCCCAACAAGAAAAGCTTTTTGAAATTAATGAACAAGCAATGCATTTATTTAAAACCATTCTATTTTCAGGTGAAGGGGTTAAAGCAATTGAATATTTACAAACCCGTAACATCGCTAAGTCAGAAATTGAATATTGAGATATTGGGTTTGCTTCTAAAAACATTAAACTCTATGACAAATTAATTGCTAAAGGTTACCAACAAAAAGAATTGTTAGCCGCTGAATTAATCACCATTAAAGATGGCAAAATTTATGATTACTTTTTTGACCGCATAGTTTTTCCAATTAAAAATGAAGATGGCAAAGTGATTGGTTTTTCAGCCAGAACCTTACAAGATATCACACCCAAATATGTCAATAGTCGAGAAACAATCGTTTTTAAAAAATCAGAACTAGCTTATAACATCAATAATGTGCTCAAGATTATTAATATGAAAAAAGAGTTGATCGTTTTAGAAGGATTCATGGATGTCATTGCTTTAAAGCGAATTGGCATTGATCATGCTATTGCTTTAATGGGAACAAGTTTAAGTGAGTTTCATCTGCGTTTATTCAAACAATTAAAAGTGACGCTTAAATTATTCTTAGATGGTGATGATCCTGGTATTCAAGCGACAATTAAAATTGCCAAGAAACTGTTTCAAAAGAACATTAAAACTTTAATTGTCAATAATGAAACTAAAAATGATCCAGATGAATTAATTGATCAAGGTAAACAAGAATTAGTCAAAGAGTTAATTGATAAAGCAATTCATCCAATTAAATTTGTGATTGAAAAACTTTATGAAAAAGTTGACCCCACTAATCCTGATTCATTAAAAGCATATTTAAATGAAACATTTAGTTTCATGCAAATGAGTAAAGATTTAATTGTTAATGAAACATTTTTAAATGAATTAGCTAGAAGAACTGAAATTGATTTAGAAATCATTAAAAAATATTATAATGAGTTTACTACTAGTCACCATTTTGCACCTGAGCTTAATTGAGAACCAGAACCAAGACAAACAAATGTGGTCATGACCAGACCTTTAAAACCAACAATGAAAACCAAACAACAAAATGGTGAAACAATTGCAGAAAATAAAATTTTAGTTAACCTACTTAAAACCAATGAGTTTTTAGAAACAATTACTAATAAAATTGATTTGATTGCTGATTTTGATGTGCGGATGATTATGGAAGAAGTCATTAAACAATACAATACAAAACGATATGAAGGACAAGATTTAAACAAAATTTTTAACTTGATTGAAGAAGCTCATCTCAATGTTCAAATATCATTAATGGATTTAGTTGAAAATCCAGTCAATACAACTGAGTTTACTCAGAAAACTTTAGATGATTCATTCTTAACTTTAGAAATTTTTAAAAAGAAAAAAGAACGTGATGATCTCGATATTCGATTAAAAGCAGCTCAAGATCTACAAATTAAGCGGTCTTATTTAAAAATGAAAGATGCTTTAACTAAAGAAATCAAAAAGTTAGAAACGAGAAGAGGAAATAAATAACTTATGGCAAAGAAAAATAAATTAAAAGGTGCAGACCTTAAAAAACTGAAAACAACAACTGAATTAATTGACTATATCATTGATTTTGCAAAGAAAAATGGAACTATTGAAATGGAAGAAATCCAGGAAGTTGTCGTGAAACATTTTCCATTTTTTTCTGATGAAGAACATGAATCAATTTTTGAAGAATTGGAAAAAGATGGCACAGTTTTTACTAGTGATGAAGATATTGAAATTTCTGAAACTGATGAAGATGAAGAAATTATTGGCGATTTAGATAGTATCCAAATCGAAGAACCAGAACATGATGATGACGATGATTTTAGTCGTGAATTCAAAGAACACCGTGTTGCTGCTGAAAAAGCCAAAAGAGAAGCGAAAGAATCACAAGCGATTAAATATCGTGTCGGTGGAATTAGTAATGAAACTAAAATTCAAGATATTATTAAAGCTTACTTTAACAAAATTGGTTCTTCAAAAGTTTTAACTAAAGCTGAAGAAATTGTTTATGCACAAATGTTAGAATCAGATGACCCAGAAGAAGTGGAAGAAGGAAGATATAAATTAATTGAATCAAACTTAAAACTTGTGATTTCAGTTGCTCGTAAACATTTAAACCGTGGTTTAGATTTTTCAGATTTAATTGAAGAAGGAAACATCGGGTTAATGAAAGCTGTTGATAAATTTGATTACTCAAAAGGATTTAAATTTTCAACTTATGCAACATGGTGAATTCGTCAAGCAATCACTCGTGCGATTGCTGACCAAGCTAGAACTATTCGTATCCCTGTGCATATGGTCGAAACAATTAATAAATTAGCGAGAATTGAAAGACAATTAACTCAAGAATTAGGGCGTGAACCGACAACTCAAGAAATTGCTGATGCCATTGGTGGGGGAATTACTCCTGAAAAAGTTGTGGAAATCAAAAAAATTAGTGTGGAACCAGTTTCGTTAGAAAAACCATTTGGTGATGAAGATGATACTCATTTTGGTGATTTTGTTGAAGATAAAGATATGTTATCACCAGACGAATATGCTGAAAAAGAAGTGTTAAGAGAAGTTATTGACCAAGTGTTTTCAGAAATGAGTCCACGTGAAGAAAAAGTTATTCGTATGCGTTATGGAATTGTACCAACTAAATTAAGGACTTTAATGCGTTTAGCAGAAGAGTGTGGTGATCCTTTGGTCAACGAATTAAGAGAATCTGTTAAATCATTATCAATTCATATTGACACTTCAATTCAAAAAATTAGAACATTTAAAGATCCAATTATTTTAGAACATTTAACTAAATATGATTCACCAAAAACTTTAGAAGAAGTTGGAAAAGAATTAAATTTAACTCGTGAACGTATTCGCCAAATCGAAGCTAAAACTGTCCGTAAATTAAAAGCACCAAACAATGCTAATAAACTTGGAAAATTATTAAAAGAATTTTATAAAGGTTAAAATGTTATCTAAAAGATTAAAAAATCTTGCAGATTTAGTCATAGCTGGTGATTTTGTGGCCATTGATGTTGGTACTGATCATGGACTTTTACCGATTCACTTGATTAAAAATCAAATTGTTAAAAAAGTTTATGCTGCCGACATTAATTCTGAACCTCTAAAATCAGCTCATAAAAACATTAAAAAGCATCATCTTGAACAACAAATCATCCCAGTTTTAAGTGATGGTTTAGCATTTGTGCAAGACATTGATGATGAGATTGAATATTGTTTTATTGCTGGTTTGGGAGCATCAACAATTAAAGAAATTTTAAGCAATGATCATCATAAAATTAAAAATTATTTAATTTGTGCCAATACTGAAATTTCAGCCTTACGTCAATTTGCCAATGATTGTCAATATTTGGTCAAATATGAAACTTTCTTTGTTGACCATAAACATCATTATTGACTGATTTGGATTAGTAAAACCCCAACAACTCAATTGGTTAAAAATCTTACTTTAGGTGATTTTAAATGATTTATCAATAACCAAGAATACCAAAAATATTTGCTAAACCAAATTAAATTTTTTGAACGTATTGTGCAAAAAATTAATCAAGAAGACAATGTGAGACAAGGTCTTGAACAAAAAATAGTCACTATCAAGGAGTATGTAAAATTATGGAATTAATTAAAATTTTAAAATATTTAGATAAAAAATTTCCAACATCAACAGCTGCTGATTGGGATAAAGTTGGTTTGCAAATTTTAAATCCGAAACAAGAAATTAATAATAACCAAGAAATTCAAAAAATTTTAACTTGTTTAGATGTGAATTTAGAAGTCGTTAATCAAGCAATTGCTCAAAATGTTAATTTAATCATTTCTCGTCATCCTTTTATTTTTGGGGAGTTAAGTGATGAGAAAAATAATCATGCTAAAAAAATGATGATGAAAAAATTAATTAGTCATAATATTTACATTTATGCTATTCACACTAATTTTGATAGTTCCAATAATAATCCACTTTTAAAAGCGATTGAGCAACATTTTCATCTTAAAAAAATTAGTCCTTTTGGCAAAACTAAAGATGGTTGACAAATTAAATTGAGATCACCAATTACTTTAGCTGAATTAAGAAAGAAAATGCAACAATTATTTGCTGAAAATGATAATTTAGTCAATGTGAATTGAAATGATCACACCCAAGTTCAAACATTTTATTTAGTGCCTGGTAGTGGAAGTGAATTCATGGTGTTGAACCAATTAACTGATGTTGTTTTCATTACTGGTGAAGTGAAATGACACCACTGAATTTATGCTAATGATAATCAAGTGAATTTATTAAGTTTAGGTCACTATATGGAAAATCATTTTACAAAAGATTTAGAAAATATTTTAACAAATGCATTCAAAGAAGAAGTGACAGTTTTTGGATTTGATATCCAAAAACAATATAAGAAATAAGAGGTAAACATGAACTTTAATAATTTTGGTTTTAAAAAGTATGTAAACGATACTTTACAAGATTTGCATTTTGTTGAACCAACATCAGTTCAACAAAAAGTCATTCCATTAATTAAAAAACACAAAAATGTGATTGCATTAGCACACACCGGAACTGGGAAAACCCATGCTTTTTTGCTCCCAATTTTAAATAATTTAAACTTTGAGCAAACAAATAAAGTCCAAGCTTTAATTGTTGTCCCAACTAGAGAATTGGCTAAACAAATTTATGATAATGTCAAACCATTTTTAAAACATGAACCAAGAATGTCTGTTGGTCTTTATATTGGTGGGGAAGATATTAAAAAAGATCAAGAAGCATTAAATAAAAACCAACCAACAATTGCCATTGGAACACCAACAAGATTAAAAGAATTGTATGTTTTAGATGCCTTAAAATTAACTAGTGCCAATTATGTTGTTGTTGATGAATGTGACATGATTTTTGATTTAGGATTTATTGAAGATGTTGATTTCATTTTAGCAAAAATGAAAAAAGATTTAGTGCTATCTTTCTTTTCAGCGACCATCAACCAACAATTACAACAATATTTAAAAAAATATATTAAAGAAAGTTTTTTTATTGATGATTCCCAATCAAAGCCAACAAATAGCAATGTTAAACATCTTTTAATTGATACTAAAAACAAAGAATTAGAATTAACACTAGCCAACATTGTCAAATCGATTAATCCGTTTTTAGTCTTAATCTTTGTGAATAATAAAAATGACGTGAGCAAAATTGTGACAATTTTGCGCAAACAAGGGATTGATCATATTGGTGAATTACATGGTGATTTACAACCAAGAACTCGCACAGCGATGTTAAAGCGTGTGAAAAATAATGAATTCAAATATGTTGTAGCGACTGATGTAGCTGCGCGTGGAGTTGATATTGAAGGTGTAAGTCATGTGATTTCTATTAATCTTCCTAAAGATTTAAGTTATTATATTCACCGTTCTGGGAGAACTGGAAGAAATAAATTAACAGGAATTAGTTATGTTTTAGATAACATTGAAAACAAAGACCGCATTCAACAATTAACAGATCAAGGGATTGAATTTGCTGTGGCTAAATTTGTTGATGGACATTTAACTGAAGTCAAAGCAAAAGTTAAAAAGAAAAGACAAGTTGAACTCGATCAAGAGTCACAAAAAGTTTTAAATAAGTATAAAAATACTAAAATTAAACCAGGTTATAAGAAAAAACGTAAATCTGAACTAGATAAAATCAAAAAAAAGATAAGAAGGAAGCATATTCAAGAATCAATTGATAAAATTAAAAAAGGTAAATATAAAAAACGAAGAGAAAAACTTTTTGATGAATAATTAAAATTGAATTATTTGAGAGGGCCTTGTGAGAAAAATTGTTGTTTTTGATAATGAAACGAAAAAAAAGAAAGTTGTAACTTTAACTAGTGATTATGAGGCTAGCATTAAAGCTATGCCTAATTATCAAAAAAATAAAGATATTTTAATGCTGAAAGCACAAAAATATCTTAAACAATCAATGTATTTGCGCCAAGCACTTTGAAAAGATGTGCTAATGGTAGCGTTTGCTGCTTTGATGACCACGATTGCTTTAAACTACTTTATTTCAACAACGGGTAAAACAGGACTATTTCCAGGTGGATTGGGTCTGTAAAGAATTTTGTGTAAATTCCAAAACACACGATTAACTTTGTAGTAAGTTAATAATGAAGAATGGAGATAACACATGAAAAAACAACCAAAAGATTCTTTCGAACAAGGTCTAGACCTAATACTTGAAAATGAAAAAGATTTTTCAAAAATTTTTAATGAAGATGGGCTATTTAAAAAGCTAACAAAAAGAATTGTTGAAAGGGCTTTAAATACTGAAATGGATGCCTATTTAGGGTATGAAAAATATAACCGAAATACAGATGAAAATAACTATCGAAATGGCACAAGTTCTAAAACAATTTTGACTGAAAATGGTGAAATTGATTT
>NZ_JADH01000003.1 GCF_000518285.1 Williamsoniiplasma lucivorax ATCC 49196
TCATTTTTTTGTTCTTCTGTTAAATCATTAATAATTTGGGGAATATCAGAGTCATCTCTTTTATTTGGTCTTCCTGAACCTTTTTTACTTTTAAATGCTTCCATACCTAAATTATCTAATAATTTTGCTTTTTTTCTAATTCAACGTCTAAGTTCTTTTAAATTTGGGTTGTGTTTTCTTATCTTTAAGTATGATTTTACAGCATCACTTATTCCCTGTTTTTTATATATTTCTATAACATTAATTCATTGTTGTTTAGTTAGTTGTTTTGGCATAAAAAATTCCACACTTTCTTTTTTGATTGTGTAGAATCATTTTTTCCGTGTTTAGAATGTGGTAACTTAAGTTTACTCATTTAGACTACTAATAATGAGTTCTTTCGATTGTTATTATAAATGAAAAAATGTTGTGCATTTCACATTTGAATAAATTCAGTAAATGTTGATACAAAATGTTCTACAGAGTCATAGATGTTTCCGAAACGGAGAAAAAATTTACTTTTAACTCACCCATTCAATGATTCTGTCGGAGCATTATGTTTAAAATCGGCATTTGACATTGAGTGTGTTATTTGGTGTCTTTTTTTGTGTATGAAGCTAAAGACATTTTTATTAACAAAAGCTGTTCCTTGATCAGATTGCACAATCATTTTTTGACTGTTCTTTTTAGCATACTTTTCAATCATATCTAAAACTTTTAAAGCAGAATTAGAATTTTCAGTAGGGTTAAAATGGTGGCCAACAATTGTTGAATTTGACCAATCATAAGCAATCATGCAATTTTGTTTGACCAACTTATTATTGATAAAAATTTTAAATTCTGTCCCATCAATACCAATAACATTTTCTAATTGAAAATTGTCTCCGACCATATCATCTTTACGGTATTTTTTATTTCTATTAATCCCCGCATAATTATTTTTTTTACGTTCAGCACTCGGCATTTCTAGCTTATTTTCTTTTCGTATTTTAGCAATTACTTTAACTGATATATGAGTTTGAAAATTAGCAATAATCCATTGATTAATGGTTTTTGCCCCTGTTGCAAGACCTTTAAATTTATCAAAACAAGCTTGAATTAGGTCTTGCGCACGTGGATCAACTTTACTTTTGTATTTTGGTAATACCAAATCATTTTGTAAACTGTCGCCTATTTTCACACTAGAAATTAATGAATTTCTTTTAACTCATTTATGATAACCTGCTTTTGACACGTGAAAATAATGACACATTTTTAAAATGCTAATTTGAAATTTAAAAGAGAATTCATAAATGGTTGGAAAAACAAAATGTTTATAAATTTTGTCTTTGTTATCCCCAGATTTGCCTTCTTGTCTTTCATCAACATGATCAGTATTTGTTGACTTGTGCAAGAAGGCATGGATTTTTCCAAAATCTCATATTTCGCATTTGCCAATAATGCTACTTCCTCCGCTTCTGCTAATTTCTTTCTTAAAACATTGTTTTCTTTTTCCAGTTTTTTTAGTTCAGGGTTTTTAAATTCTTTTTTTAATTCCTTAGCCATCTTCATAACCTCACAATCCATTGGATTTCTTCCGATGTTGTAATTATTATCTATGCTATTTTTCCATTTGTAAACCAATTACGCTCCAGACTTTAAATTATATTTAAAAGCCAATTCTTTTGGGTGTCCTCCATTAAGATATTCTTGAACAACTTTGATTTTCAAATTCCTATCATAGTGTTTATATTTCATATTTTATCCTTTCTTGCGAAAGAATCGTTATTGTGTAAAAGTAAACTTACGTTATGTTGTTCTTTTGTTGTTGTTTTACTTGCAAATCAAGCGAATAATAAAATTAATAATTATCAAATCATTACTTGATGATAGAAATTACCTTTTTAGCATTAATATCAAAAAGAATATTCAACACTGGTTTATCATTTTTTGATGAGAAATTTATCGTTCTTGAATTTTGATTATTTTTGTCAGTAATTTCTAATTCGATTTTGTTAAATGTCAATTTCATTTGTGCAGCCGTTAAAACATTAACTCCATTTAGTATTTCTCATTTATTATTCACAAGCACTAAAATATTTGCTTCATATTTTTTAACTTTAATTTTTAATTCATCAGCTAAATCAATTTTTAAAGCAGATGCCAGGAACGGCATCAGAATATCACCATTAATTAATTTATTAATTGGCACTTCAATACTTGTATTTATCGGAATGAATCCCACTTTGATATAAAGATTTCATCAAAAAGCTGAATTTTCTTTTAAGGTTCCTAGTGAATCAACCAGGTTTTTAAATTGATCTAAATAAAGAATATCTTTTAATCCAGGGGTATTAATTAATCAATGTCATTGGACTGAATATTTAATTGGCATATTTTTAATAAATGTTTCTAAAACAAGTTCAACTGGTGGTTTTGCATCTCATCAAGTTTCTCCATTCGAAAATCTTGCACCATCAAAAAGCGAAAGGACTAAAAATTTTAAATTAGTGTCAATATCGTCACCATTTTTATTAATCATTTGGTCAAAACGATCATCACCGTATGCTTGTGGTTTACTTAATAAATATTTAACAAAACTCAAAACAAGATCTTTTTCTTGTTCTTGATTAACAAAATTTCTAAAGTTAATTAATAGCGGGATTAAACCTCGTAAGATATCTTTTGGGGTGGTTTTGATTAATAATTTAACACTAAAATACTTTGTTCATTTATTTTGTGGTATCAAATCTTTTTCAATAACCTTATCTCAATCAAGAAGATTTAATTTTTTAATTGAATCAATTCAAGTAGCAACTTTATTAGAAAAATCAGTATTTTCTGCTGGGTTTGTTGGCAGTTTAGTTGGTAAAGTACTTAACAAGTTTTTATCCATAATTGGTGCTAGCTCAAGAATATTACCAATTGTCAAATCACCAATAATCGGGAGATTTTTTAAAATTTGCATGTCACTTGTCGACATATCAATTCCTTCATGTAAAGCATTAATAATCGCTTGGCTTTTATCAAAATAAGAAGAACCAAAATAAATGGTATAAGCTTTACTTCTAGCAAGTTTATTATCGTATTTAATTTCGATCTCAGCCAAACCATTTTGTTCGTTTTTGGGAAATTCTCTTTTTAAGACACGCACCTCTAGTTTAGAAGTATCTAAAGATTTAGCTTCTCTTCTCGCAAACTTTTGCACTTCTTGTAAAATTAATTCTCGTAGTTTATTATCATCATTTTTTAAAACAAGATGAGGGAAAACCACTCTTTGTTTATCTAATTGATCAAATTTGGCCAGTTCTCGTGATGTTTTCTTTTCAGCATTTCTAGCTTTAGCTTCAGCCAGTTCTCTTTGGTCTTGTTCAATTTGCTCTGGAGTTTTTTGCTTTCTAGGTGTTGCAATAAAACTACTATCAATCCCAAAATCAATAGTCAAAGCATTAGTATCAACAAATTTATGATGATCATGTTCAATGAGAAAGTTGCCTTTGTGATCAGTTATTTTGGTAGAAAGATATTTAACTACAACTCTTAATTTTGCAGCTTGAGCAATATTAGCTATATCAAAATTAACTCATGCTCCATTGACTAGCATTTGTGTTTTAGCACTATAATCTACAATTTCAATTTTTAGATTAGTCAAACTTCGACTAGCCATTTTTTCAATCATTGGCACAATTGTTTGTTGATTAATCATTTTATTAATTGGTAAATCAAATGGCATTTCCACTGGAAACTCTTTGCCCATAACTTTAAAGTTGATACGCATCTTGATTTTCATCACACCATTTTTATCAAATGAAGCCAAATTGTTTAACTGTGCTATAAAATGTGGGAAATCAATCATCTCTTTGATGCCAATAGTTTGTAAAGTATCTTGTTTTTCTTCAAATCCAACATGGATAGTTTTATTGATTTTTGGAATACTCAACTCTATTTTTAAAGGTGATTTAGCAATTATGTTATCTTCTTTGCTTGATAAGTTATCAAGCAAAGCAGACATTAACATTTCTATGTTTGTATTAAAACTGACTTCTCGTTTTTCTAAAAAAACATCAAATTTGTCACCATTGTAACTTTTTGGTTTGCTTGTTAAATAGCTTAAAAAATTGACAACCAAATCTTTGTGTTGTTGTTCAGCAACAAAATTACGGAAATTAATAATAAACGGAATCAATGCTCGAATAAGATCGTTAATTTCGGCTTTAATTTTAAGCACTGCTGATAATTCTTTACTAATGTTTAAATTAATTTCTTTATTGAGTGCTGGTAAATCATGTAAACCTAGACTTTTTAAACTATCAATAAAACCTTGACTTTGTTGGTAAATATCTAGACCATCAACTTCTTCAAAAGAAGTTGATAATTCACTTAAGATTGGATCTAAGACTAATGGTAAGAAAGTAATTACTCCACCAATTGAAGCATTAGAAATCATGTCCGGCAATCCCAAACCTTGTGGTAAACCTAAGTCGGTAATATTAAGATTGCGTGAGTTAGATAATATTTGGTTAAAAGTTCTGTATTCACTAAAATAATGTGAATTATAACTCAATGTTCATGGTGTGGCTCTACATTCTTCATCATTATATTGAATAGAAAGTTTAATGCTACCTGCTCGAATTAAATCAGTCGTTACTAAGACAACAAATTCATTATCAAAAAGTTGCATGTTTAACTTGTCTAAATCAATCCCTTTAATATTTTTTAATTCTTCAATAATTTGTGTTTTGATGGTGTTTTTGATAATTTCTAGTTGGTTTTGATGTTCAAAAATAACATCATTGTCAAATAAAAATTCTTTTGTACTTAAAAGTTCCATTTTTGTATTAATTAAAGATTTAATTCTTTTGGTTTTTTGTTCTGTAGTTTCACCTTTAGCTTTAGCTGGCTTAAGTGGTCTGGTTGGTTGATTTAAAATTACCGGTGGAGAAATAACCTCTGACGGCGGAGAAATAATCTCTGGTTTAAAACTGGGCTTATTTCCCATAATACTATCAGCATAATCTGATTCTAAATTTTTTAAGTATTCAGCCTTGGCTGATTTTAACCTTTCCAATGAATTGTTAATTTGTAAATTTGTTTCAATTTTTGGGATTTGACCTAAAAATTTTTTGAATTCTTGCGTACGAGGCGAAGTTTCTGTTGGATCTTTTTCACTTATAAGTTTTTTAATGTTTTTAATTTCGGTTTGTAATTCTTTTATTTTGGGATTAGTTTGTTCACCATTACAGGCAATTACTGTAGATACACTTCCTGCTGTGACTCCCATACTACCTAATAAAGCTAGTAGTTTTCTCATATTAAAATTTTCCTTTTGCAATAATTCTTTTATCCATTGCTAATACTATGTTAATGATTTTTTTACATAATAAAACACAAAGGTTAGAAAATTTTAAAATTTATTTTGAGAAAATTAAACCAAAGAAAAAATGATAATTACTAAAAAAATAATAATTAAATTAAATTTTTAAAAAAAGAATAAATATCATGCAAAAAAAAGATGTTTTTAGCATTTTTTTACTAAAAACATCTTCAAAATTTATTTTTATTTTTAGTGGAAAAAATAATTGTGGAAAAAATTATTTAGTCAAAAGTACAATCGCTTTAGTATAAATTTCTAACATTTTTTCTAAATCTTCTAACGGTACATATTCATTATAAGCATGCATAGTCGAACGATTAATATCAAATTCAGCTCCAAAAGCAACAAGTCCAGGCATTGCTTTGGCGTAAGTTCCACCTCCGATTGCCAACGGTTGAGATTGCATATCTCCAGTCACTTCTTGATAAACTTTCATAATTTTTTGGACCATTTCAGATTCTTTTGGTACATACACTGAATCTTCAACAGCAATCACCTCTGCTTTTAAACCATATTTTTTAATTTCAGATTCAATTGCAGGAATAAATTTTTCTTTTGGTTTTGTAAAAACAGGCACACGATAATTAAATGCCAATCTTTGTTTACCATTTTCAATATCAATAATCCCTAGGTTTTGAGTTAACACACCAGTTTCATCTTCAATATTTGGAAATAATTTGGCAAAATTATGATCATTGTGAACATGATCACAAATAAAATCAACGATTGGGTGTTTAATGCCAACATTTTTCATGGCCTGCATCAAGTTAGTTGCTGCATTCAGACCCATTCAAGGTAATGAACCATGCGCTGCTTTTCCTTTAACCATTAACAGACCGTTTTTATGCTCTGTTTTAATTCCGTGTTGGTGTAAATCAGCTTCAATTTCTTTGGCTTTAACCCCTTTGTAGCTGATGTAGTCAGCAACCACATTGTAAGCTGCACCACCTTTAATTTCAAAATCAGTTTCATAGTTACCATGCATATCTAAATCAACAATTCATTTTTCAGCATACACCACTGGAAACTCTCCATCAGGAACATAACCAGCACTAGCAACCCCAAAGTCAGCAATATAAGCACGAATTGACTCTCAAGTTGTTTCCTCAGTTAAACCAAAAATCATTCTGATTTTATATTTATCACTTTTGAAGTTATTGTCTTTTAAATATTTCAATCCATAAAGGTTCATCATTGTTGGACCTTTGTCATCAAAAGAACCACGTCCAAATAATTTTCCATCTTTAATGAATGGAGCAAATGGGTCATTTTCTCATTCATCAATATTTCCTGGTGGCACTACATCTAAGTGACAAAGAATGACAAATAATTCTTTATCATCATCACCATAATCTAAAAACCCATAGCGATTTTCAGCATCTTGATAAGTTTTAAAACCAAGTTCATTACCAAGTTTAATCACATAATCTAAAACTTCTTTAGTTCCTTCTCCAAAAGGAGCCTGAGGTTTTGGATCAGTTAAAAATGATTTAATCTTAATTAACTCTTTCGTTTTTTCTAATGCTAATGGAAAATATTTTTCCATTAGCTCTTGCATATTAATTTTCATAATTAAACACCATCCTTATATGATTATAAAACTCAAATCATCTAAAGTCGGTATCTTTATTTTATATTTCTTACTTTTTTAATTAGGTCGTAAGCTGCATTCACTTTCGCCATTTTCTCTTTAGCACCATGGGATTTGTTTTTATCTGGATGATATTCCATCGCTAATTTACGATATGTTGATTTTAATTCTTGATCAGAAATGTTCTCATCAACCCCTAATGTTTTATAAGCTTTTCCAAGCTCACTCACTTCTTCATTAAAATTGTAATATTGTTGGTTTTGTTGTTGTTCAAATGAAGAATAGAAAGAATTATTAGAACTAAATTGGTTAAATAGTTCTTGAATAATCAGATCCACATCATGTTCTAAATCGGCATAAAATTCTTGTTCTTTAAAACGAATAAATTCATTAAAATTAATAAAGCGGTGGTCCTGAATAATTTTTTGTGGGTCGTCATTTAACACTTCACCAATGATAGCCGGAATAATATCTTTAATGTAAATATTCACCATTTCGTGTTTGAAAGCATCTAAAAATAAATTGTAATATTGTAATAAAAAATTAATTGCTTGTTGTGATTGTGGTAAATGGGTTTGGTCAAAAGCAATCAATAACTTTTTTTCTTGTTCAGCCCAAAATTTCATTAAATGGTCTTCATGAGTTAATAAGCTTTGAATAATTGCGTTAACTTTGCCACTGCTAACATTGTTTTTAATTAATCAAGTTTTGGTTTCATTGTAATTACTAAAAAAAGGAAAAACATCAAAAAGTTCTTCAATATTATAAAAACGAATTTGATGTGTTTTGCGTTGTTGTTGCAACCAAATCTTTTTGTTTTTCGCAAACACATCAAAAGTGTTTTCTTGTTTATTTTTACGATTGCCACTTGATCTTTTCGCTCAAAAACCACCACCCGAAAAAATGGAAATGATAATAAAGATAATTAAGATAATAAAAATTGTTTTCATAAAATGATTTTACATTAAAAGATGATAGAAAAAGCAATAATTAAAATAATACACTTGGTGTTCCAATAGACAATTTAATCCATTTTTCTAAATTCTTTTATCACAACATAAGCATCGATAATTTCAGACATTTTTAATAGTTCTTCTTTATTTTGAATTGTGTTAGGTTGATATTTTTCAATTAATTTAAGATATTCATTCTTAAATTCTTCATTAGTAGCTTTAGGGTCAATCCCAAGAATTAGATAAGATTTAGTTAATGAATGAACTAGTTCATTAACTTCACTTTCATTTTTATAATGTTTTGTAACTTGTCGGGGATTAACTCGTGGTTTTGTTGGTTTTGTTGGTTTTGTTGGTTTTGTTGGTTTTGTTGGTTTTGTTGGTTTTGTTGGTTTTGTTGGTTTTGTTGGTTTTGTTGGTTTTGTTGGTTTTGTAAGTGTGCTTCTCGTCATTGTCGTTTTTGTTCTCGATAATAGTAGCGTTGTTCCTTTTCATGTTCAGATAATTTATGTTTCCCATCTCATTCGGAATTTAGGCATTCTTTAAAATTTTTAGTAGTTCACTCTTCTCTAATAGCATTCATTGGTCCACCAAGAGTTACTGCGAATGACATTAATGCAACAATAGCAGAAACTAGAAACACCAAAAAGAATGATAAAATTGCTTCAACCATTCTAAAAATAGTTTTGGTAAAGTCATCTACAAACATATGATAAGCATGTGGCATAAACATCATGGTCCCAAAAAATAATATTGAACCACCTATCCCACCTAAACTTCATCAATGATGACAATAATTAAAAGTCGCAGTGGTGACGAGATAAGCAAATGAACAAGTAAAGAAACCAAATCCAAATCCTGCTAAATATCCAATAGGGATTGCTCTAAAATGTAATATCTCTCCTTGTACATTTATTCAATCATAAATTGGTTTAAACAGTTCCTGATTTCATAACATTGGTTTAACCTTACTATTAATGACTCCTGAAAAAGTAGTTGCTAATAAAGGAACGGAAAAATAAATAAAAAGAGCAAGTGCACCACCACAAATTGCCAATCTCAACATAACTTTTACAAAGTAAAAGAATCACCCTTGTTTTCTCATCTTATTTTTTTCCATTGAAATTAGTTTAATTCCTTTATTATCATAAAATGAGATAAAAAAAATAGCAAACTAATATTAGTTTTGACTCATCATTTTTAAATTTTATGATTTGATTAATCTTTACTGTATTAAAGCATATTCAAAATATTTTTCTCCAATTGAAGAAAATCCTATTTTATATTTCTTGCTTTTTTAATGAGGCTATAAGCACTATTAATTTTGACCATTTTTAATTTATTGGTTTCATTTGGTAATTTATCTGGATGATATTTTTTAGCGAGTTGACGATAAATTTTTTTTAAATCTTCATCACTAATATTAGAGTCCACCCCAAGTACTTGATAAGCATCTTCTAATTCTGAATTTGGTAATCATAAATCTTCAAAATATTCTTCATCTGGCGATATTTCAGCTTCTTTAAAAAAATCTTATAAATTTTTCTGATATTCTATATCCATTGTGACAACAAATTTTTGCAAATTCTCTATAATAATTTTCTCTAGAATATCACTTTTTGAAAAATGATTTTTTTTAATTAAAACTTGGCCAAGAATTAAAGGTAGTGTTTCTTGAACAAAAAAGAGAATAGTATTTTGTGTCATTATGTCTAAAAAAAGCTTGTGATACTTTAAAGAAAGATTAGTTTCTGGAGTTGGTGTTACATTAATAGGTAAACCATCTTCAACTGGATACATTAACAAAATTGCACTAAAACCTTCTTCATACTCTTCTCATTTAGTTTGAAACTGCATTGCAGCATTTTCAATTATTTCTAAAAAGAAATAATATTCATCATACTGTAAAGCTTGTTTTTGTAATCAAAATTGCACATTTTCAAAATCACTCAAAGGAAAGGAAAAATTAAATTGTTCTTGAATATTATGAATAGGGATTTGAATTGTATATTTTGCAGTCATTCTTCAATTCTTTTTATTTTCTTCATAAATAGTTGTCATAAATGGTGCTCTGTTTTTATTTTTGTATGAACGATATAAATAAACAACAGCCCCAACAATTAAATTGGCTGCAACAATTCCCAGAATTTTAGCTCAAATATAACTCATAAATTGATTTTACAAGAAAAATATAAAAACTAGTAAATTACTATTTTGGTTCTTGGATTGCAACTTTAAATAGAGGGTGCATTTTACTAAAAATATTATTTTATATTTTTATTTTTTTTAATAAGGTTGTAAGCATTATTGATTTCTGTCATTTTGAATTCAGTATTTTTTGTGCCAGCTGCATCTGGATGATATATTTTTGATAATTGCAAATATACTTTTTTTAGTTCTTCATCATTAACATCAGAAGTCAACCCAAGAATTCAATATGCTTTTTCTAAATCATTAATTAAGGAATCAGAATTATTATAATATGAATTTTTTGGTTCAGATTCGACTTCTGTCAAAAAATCTGATATATGTTTTTTTAAGGATTCTTCCATTGAAGCAACAAAATTTTCAATAGTTTTGTCTAATAATTTGTCTATCTGATCATTATTTTCAAAAAAATTACTATTTAAATTTAATGCTTGTTTGATAATGTAAGGAATTGTTTCAAAAATGAAAAACTTGATAGTGTTCTTTCTTAGTTCATCTAAAAATAAAATTTGATATTTTGTGGAAATTGCATATTCGGGTTCGTCTGGATCTTCTTCTGGTTCTGGAGTAGAATCTAAAACTTCATTAAAAGTTTCTTCGAGTCTATTTCATTCATTTTGAAAGATTGATTCGCTATAATTTATTGCTTCAATTACATCATCAACTCTATTGTCATTCAATCCCTTTTCTTCTAATCAATCTGTTATGTTATCATAATCACTAAAAGATGAGTCAAAAATGAAATCTTCTTCAATGTTATATTTTGGAATTAAAATAGTCATTTCAGAATCATCAATTCATTCGAATTTATTTTCTTCAAAAATATTCACATCAAGAGCTTTTTCATCTCTTTTTCTTTTATAAAACTTAAACAAATAATAAATACCTAACCCAACCAAACAAGCTAATCCCGGAATTAATCCTAACATTCAATAAAATTTCATAATTGAATAATAGCAAAAAAAAATAGCAACTGCTATTTTTATTTTGTGTCTTGAGCAACAACTTTAACTCTAGTACGTCCTTTGTTAAATCTTTCGTATTTAACAATTCCTGAAACTAAAGCGAATAATGTATCATCTCCACCACGTCCAACATTTTGGCCTGGGTGAATTTTAGTCCCACGTTGTCTAAAGATAATTGATCCAGCATTAGCAAATTGTCCATCAGCTTTTTTAGCACCAAGACGTTTTGATTCTGAGTCACGACCGTTTTTAGTTGACCCAACTCCTTTTTTAGAAGCAAAGAACTGTAAACCTAATAAATATTTAAATTTCATCATAACTAACGAACCTCCTTTAATTCTACGTTTTTTGGATATTGCATAACTATTGTTTGTAATTGAATTTCCAACAATTCAAACATTGTTTGAATTGTGGGATTACTTTTTTTAATTGTTATTTCAATTAAATTCTCTTCAACAATAATATCAATATCATTTGTAAATTTTTGATCAAAAGCATTTAATGCACCACTAACAATTCCAGTGAGAGCTGCACAAACTAAATCTTGTCCGTATGCTCCAGCAAGCGCGTGCCCGCTCATTGTCAACTTTTGATATTCACTATTGTGATAAGTTATTTTTATTTTAACCATGACTTATCATTCCTTGAAAATTATTTAACAATAATTTCATCTATTTTTACTTTTGTGTATGGTTGTCTGTGACCATAAACTTTATTAACATTTTTCTTTGGGTGGTATCTAATCACACGGATTTTTTTATCTTTCCCATGTTTTAAGATTGTCGCTGTGACTTTAGCACCTTTGACAGTTGGGCTACCAATTGTTCCGTTAACCATCAATACTTCTTCAAAAGTAATTTTTGATTCAACTTCTCCTGTTAATAATTCCACAAAGATTTCTTGTCCTGGTTCAACTTTAATTTGTTTTCCACCAGTTTTAATAATTGCAAACATTATTTTTCCTCCAGTCTAGACTCGCCTTTGCACGTGAGAATAAATTCTACTTGAAACATGCTTTTAAGAGCGGTTGAAACTTATTAAGATTTCAACTTTATATATAATACACTATTTTTAAGAAAAACGACTGCTTTTGTGGTGAATTTTGATGATTTTTGTATAAAAAAAGGCCTGAGCCTTTTTGCTAACAAAAATCATGTAAATGATCGACCATTGGTAGATCTTCATGATGTGGAGTTACTTCCGGAATGTAGATTGCAGCTGGTGCTGGATGCACTACTGGCGCTGGATGCACTGCTGGTGCTGGATGGTGCGCCGCTGGCTCTGGATGTTTAGTATTATCCCAAGTCATTGATGCATCCTTCGATTTAACCATGCCTTTATCTGCATCATTGTGTCCGAATGTAACAATTGAATTAATAACTGTCCCAACAAAGGAAACTACAGCATTGAAAATTGCAGCAATTCCACTAAGAAACGATCCTGAAATACGTCCCCCGTCAGTACTTTTTAATTCTTGTTGTGTAAGTTGTCTCACATATATCACCCCTTATTAGATTAGAGATTCTTTTGTGATTTTTGCGATTTTTTGTAAATTTATTTTTTGATTAGTAAATTTTGTTTGTTTTTATACATCTAAAAGAGGTCAAAATATTTTAAGAAAAACATAAAAACATAATGTAAGTTTACTTTTAAAACACTGATAATTTTATTGCAAAAACAATAAAATATGTAGGTCAAACCATAAAGTCAAGATTAAAAAATGAAATTATTCAATAATATTTTTGATTATAAATTTTTGTTCATTTTTAAGTATTTATTATAAATTTCATTTTTATTTAAATCAAATAAGTCCGAAACAATTGCACTGGCTTGTTTTAGTTTGTAGCCTTGGGCTAGATATTTTTCAACTTCAATAAAGATTTGTTGGTCAGTCATGGATGAATTTGTGGTTGGTTTAGCATCTAAAACAACCACAAATTCACCTTTCAAAATAAAGTCTTCACTTTGAATCACTTGATTCACTTCTGCTACTGTTCCTTGGATGATTTGTTCATTAATTTTAGTTAATTCACGAGCAACTAGCACATTTGCTTGGGCATCAATAGCCTGTAAAACTTGCATTGTTTCACGAATACGATGAACAGATTCATAAAAGGCGAGAATATGTTCTTGATTAAATTTTGAAATCACTTGAGTTAATTCAATTGTTTTTGTTTGCTCATTTTTATTTTTAATAAAACCATAAAATAAATTAGAAATATTAGTATATCCTGAAATAGCAATCGCATGAATATAAGCTGGTCCAGCATTAATCGCTGTGACATTCACAGGTAAATTCAACTTACGAATTTGGTTAATCACAATTGCTCCTGGATCAGAAATAATCGGTACTCCAGCATCACTAATGATTGCCACATTTTTATTGTCTTGTAAATACTGAACTAATTGGGCAATTTTTTGGGTTTCATTAACTTTGTTTAATGAAACCAAAGGTTTCGAAATGTTGTATTTTTGCAATAAAACTTTTGAAACTCTGGTGTCTTCACAAAAAATGACATCCACTGCCTGTAAAGTTTCCACACCTCGCAATGAAAAATCATCAAGGTTACCAATCGGGGTTCCGACTAGAAAAATTGTTGGGTAATTATTTTTAAAAGTATTTTGATTAAGCATAATTTCCTTTCACAAAAAAAGACCATCAAGGTCCTTAATTACTTCACAGCTTTAATTGTAATTTTATAAGGACTTTGAATATCTCTTACTTCAACAACAGCCCCTTCAGAATGACCAATCATTGCTTTTGCTAATGGTGATTCATTAGAGATTGTGCCTTGAAAAGGATCTGCTTCAATTGCTCCAACAATTTTTACTTCTTTTGTTGCTTCTGAACCTTTAGTTGTAAAAACAACTGTTGATCCAATTTTCACATTTCCTTTTTTATCAGTTTTAGTATCAATCACTCGCGCTTTAGAAATCATTGCTTCAATTTCTTTGATTTTGTATTCAACTTCTGCTTGTCTGTTACGAGCAGCGTCATAATCAGCATTTTCGCTTAAATCTCCTTGGTTACGAGCTTCAACTAATTCTTCAATTACTTGCGGACGAATAACTTCAAGTAAATATTTTAATTCTTGTTTCTTTTCTTCTAAACCTTCTTTGGTTAAGATAATGTTTTCAGCCATACTACCATCCTTTTTTAACTTTATTGATTATACATTATTTTTTAGAAAAAGGAGGAGATTATTTGTAGCTTCTCTATTTTTCACCACTTTATTCAACTCTTCAAATGAACAAGCTTTCATTTCTGAAATTGTTGGATAAACTTTATATAATTCTTGAATTTTTTTAGTGCCTAAACCAACAACTTGCAATAAAACTTGGGTTGTGAATTGGGCATTTTGTTTTTTGCGAAAACCACTTTTCGCATAAGCATCAACCCTAATTTGCATCCCACTTAAAAAATGATAAAGTGGACTTTTGCGGTCTAAAGGAACAACTTGTTCTTGTAAATCAATTAAGGCATTGGTTTTGTGATGATCATCTTTGACTAACCCAATCACAGGAATTGTTGCCAAATTTAAAGATTGTAAAACTTCTTTGGCAAAATGCACATGTGTAATTCCACCATCAATAATAATTAAATTTGGTAATGCTCTTTTTTCAAAAAGGGCTTTTTGAAAACGACGATACAAAAGATTTTGTAAACGGTGTAAATCGTCTTGAGCTGCAATATCAATATTGTATTTACGAAAGCTATGACGATCTGGTTGACCATTTTTATAAACAATACAAGCTCCGGTCACAAACTCATCACCTAAATTGGAAAGGTCAAACATTTCAATATGATGTAAATAGTCTTGAATTCCTAAAATTTCTCCTAAGGTGATAATTGTTGCTTGGGCTTGGTCAGTTAATGTTTGACCTTGTAAATTTGCGACACGCATAAATTCTTCAGTATTACTGATGGCAATTTGCATCAACTTTTTTTCAATCGGATGAATTGGATAAGTAGCAATCTTTTTCAGTTCACTTGGCAAATCACTAACATCTAGTTGATCGGGAATAATTAATTGGTTTGGCAACATATTTTTTTGATAAATTTGTGCCAAATAAAAGGCTAATATTTCATTCAAATCTTGTTCATAATATTGATCAATAATTTGGTCTTTATTCAACAGTTTACCTGCACGATAAAACAACATCGTAATCACAATTTGATCATTGTTTAAAGCAAAACTTAACACATCTCGATCTTTGGTATCATTTAATTCGACACTATTTGCAGCAACAACAAATGCAAAAGATTTAATTAAATCTTTAATTCTTTGGGCTTGTTCGAATTGTAAATTGCTGGCAGCAAAATGCATTTTATTAATTAAATCTTGATGTAAAGTCTGGGTATTACCAGCAAAAAATTGCACAATTTTTTTAATTTGTTCTTGATAATATTTTGGATAAACTTCTTGAAAACAAGCACCCGAACATTGACCAATTAAAAAGTAAAAACATGGTTTGCCTAAACCACCTTTACATCTTCGCAACGGATAAGATTGTTCTAATAAATTTAAAATTTTACGAGCAGATGTGCCTTGTGGGAGTGGTCCATAACTTTTTAAATATTTCGGATCAAACTTTCTGACATATTTGTATTGTGGGTCTTTTTCTTTGGTAATCACAATGTAGGGATATGCTTTATCATCATTTAATAAAATATTGTATTTGGGATGGTGTTTTTTAATTAAGTTTTCTTCTAGTAAAAGTGCTTCTTTTTCATTGGTCACAATGAAATAATTCAAATCCACAATTTCACGTACTAATCGCGTGGTTTTAATATTATGAACACGATTAAAATATGAACTGACACGCTTTTTTAAATTTTTGGCTTTCCCAACATAAATCACATCACCAGCTTTGTTTAAATAAATATAGCAACCAGCTTGTGATGGTAAATTTTGGACTTTATTTTGTAAATCTATCATATTATTTATTTTATACTATTCATCCAATGAACAAGTAACTGATTCAGGGATTATTTTTTCTAATTTAGCTTTCATTGTTTTAATGATTAAAAAATTATATTTAAAAGTATATGTATATTCATCAATTTGATTTGCCTGATACTTTTTAATTTGTCAATTCAAAACAATTTGGCGAATGATTAAAAAGGGCAACAAAACAATTAAAAACAAACCTAAAACAACGATGGAAAGGATTAATTCTCAATGCCATGTGGTTGTTTTAAGTTGTCATTGGGCGATAAAACAACCAACAATTAAACCTAATAACAACACATCAAAAACCACATATTTAATGTTCAAAAATTTTAATGTTTGTCGGTTTTTGCTGTGGCAAAAAATATCATGACCAATTAATTGTTGAATTTTATAATTAATTTCTTTGTAATATTCATTAAAAACAAAGAAATAACTTTTAGTTCTCACTAACTTGGAAAAGTCATGATCTCTCACATGTTGTTCAACTTTTTGCAAAATCAAGTAAGCAATAATGTTTTTTACAAATGTTTGGATAGTTCAAAATAATAAGCCACTAATCACAAAAAATATCAAAACAATTAATGATAAGGGGTTACCAATGATTTGATTAGTTCAAGATAAAATATTAACAATTAAAAGTAAAGTCGGTGCTAAAATTAATAAAAAAGAATAAATAATGCGGGTTCTGATTTTGATTAATTGTTCATCAATTTTAAATTTTAAAAAGTCGATTGGTTCCATATCACTTATTATAACAAGCAAATCTTTAGTTCAAACTTTTACTCTTATTATTTATTCACACCTTTCTTGAAACAAAAAATCATCCGGAGATGATTTTTTAAGATTTTTGTACTTGAGCTTCTTTACCTGAGTTGTCTGAATAAATTCATAAATGTGTTCAATATTTAGCAGGTTTGTTAACATCATCATTGAACAATGCCTTTTCTGCATCAAATTGTTCACGAGTCATTAATTGTGGAACCATTTTAGCTCCAAACAAACGATATTGACTAGAACCAGTTGGAAACGCTGGTCTTGTAAAGGGATTAGTATATGAAAGATAAATCATGGTTGGTCCGACATTAGTATGTGATGGCAAAATTAAATTAGATTTTAAAATTCCATCATATTCTGCCTTGGCAAATTCTACAAAACGATCAGGATATTTTCCAACCGAATCTGTACCTTCCACTTCATTTGTAAATTGTTCAAGAGCAGTTCTCAAATCTTCAAAAGCTGCTGCTTTTCCCGAAGCTTTTAACTTATCATTGGCTTTTAATTTAGTGTTTTTATCATTATTACTTTGTTCTTTATCAAAAATTTTGGTAAAACGTTGTTTTGCATTATAGTCACCATCATAAGTCACTGTGTGTAAAAAATTATAAGTATCAGAGTAGTCAGGAGTTCAACCAACGGTTGCCATATCATAATTTCCTTTATTAAATAATGTTGTTAAATTAGCCACATCAGTTGATTCAACTTTTTCAATTTGAATAGGGTTGCCTGCAACTTTGTTAAATAATCCCAGCATATTTCCGACATTTATATTGACAGTTGTGGCGGTGGTTCCACTCATTAAATATTTAAATGTGACAGATTCCTTATCAATAGCTTTTCTTAGATCAGCTCTGACCCTTTTTTGGAAAATGTTAATTTTTTGTGGTTCATATTTAGTATATAATTTAGCGTTTTTGGCAGCTTCTACAGTAGGAGCAGCATCAATTTCTTGGTTTTGTTGATTGACAATGCCAATAAATTCATCATAAATTGCTTTGTTTTCACCAGCTGTTGCATCTTTTTGCAGTGCTTGGATAGCTAGTAAATCATTACGACGTAATGGATCAAAACCATCTTTTAAATTGTTACTAAATGCATAACGTTTATCAAAATTATCTGTCTTTGCATCTGTAAGAGGTGCTGAAATTTCTTTCATTTTTTCAAGATAAACTTTGTTCATACTTTCAGTATAATCATGTATTTCTCCATCTTGAGCTATATATGATGAAAAGCCAGGAGAAGTATAACTATTTCTTAAATATTTAGAAATCATTTTTCCGTCTTGATCCTTGTTGTTATTAGGACCATCAGCCGCATCAGAAAAGTATCTTGCTAATTCTGAACGTTCTAACATATATGAAAGATAAGCTCTGACTGAATTTTGAGCAAGTGCCACTGATGAATCTTGAATTTGATTTTCTTGTGGTCCAAGATTTGCATAATTATAAACAGTAAAGAATGAACTAGTACTTGGTTTACGAACTGCATGAGCACCTGTAAAAATAGGATTATCAAAATCTGGACCAACATATTTTTCTCATCCAGCTAAGTCAGTTGATTGGACAGCCATTTCAGAAACATCTCCTGCTTCAAAAAATAATCTTGGTTTTGAAACATCAATCCCTGAAACAAATGAATAAATTTGTTGTTTAATATATGTTTTGTCTTTATTGAAATAAAATGGATTAGTTTTAAATTTTAAAACTGTATTTGGACCATTTTCTTCAACAAGATAAGCCCCAGATGATCAAACATTATCTCAAGTATTACCATAGTTATAACTAGAATGTTTTGGTTGAGTGTAATCAACAGCTATTGGGGGCATTGGAGCAAAAGCCACAAATCCGGCAATTGACTCAAAATAAGGAGCTGGTTTTTGCAAACGAACAGTTAAGTTGTAAACTTCCTTATTACTAGTTGCAGATTGACCATTTTTGGCAGCAGTTACAATTATTGCTTCATTTCTTTTTTCACCAAGTGCAGTTCCGCGAATAATTCCACCTTTTGTGAAACTTTCCTTAACTACTTTGTCATGATCAGCTTGATTCAAATTAGCAATCTCGATAATTTTGTCCTTAGTGGATTCATTAATTAATGGTCCTTTTTCTGTACGTACAGATTTACCAAATTGTTTTCTTCAATCAAAAGCATGATCTGGATTTTTACTTCCATCTTCATTAAATTCCTTTTGACGATTTTCACCACCATTAGCATCTAATCATAAACCATATTGTAAGTTGTAATATAAGATAGCAGCATCTACAGCTCGTACAGCACGAGCTTGAATTCCTTCAGTAGAATCCTCAATATGATTATTATCAAATTGTTCTGGATAATCTTTAATTAATTGTCCAATAAATTTTAACAACCCATCACCTTCAGCAACCATAGAAGATCAAATTGCCTGTGTTTGTGATTGATTGTAATTATTCATGACAAAACGTAAAGCATCAAAAATTCCTTTAGCACCAATTTGACCTTTTTCTTCATATTCAGTTCATGAATTCTTTTTTAGACCAGTTCATGTGGCTTCATCACGAACATCAAAATATCATTCAGTTTTATTTTTATCATGTCCTCATCATCTTGCTAAACTACCTTCTCATTCATCGTGAGCATTTGGTGTTAGCAAAGTGTCTTGCATTTGGGTAATCATTTGAGAATCAGATGCTTCAATACTAGTTCCCGATGATCATGATGTCATTGGACTTGAAAAAATAGCACGATAAATTTCAGTATCAACTGTTCGTTTTAACAACTTTTCTTTGGTTAATGGTCCACAAGCCACAACCATTGTCGTCATCGACGAAACAAGTCCGATTGCTGCTATTGCTGAAAGTAATTTTTTCATAATTTGACCCCCTTCTTATTTATTTTTACAAATAGATTTATATTTTTTTAGTTCGCGTTCATTGGCATAAACATAATGTCCATTAGCAACTTCTGCTCATTGTGGGAAATCTACAATGTAATCAGCATGTTCAGTTGCTGGATCATATTTAAAATGTATTTTTTTCTTTTCTTGTTCTGGATTTGGCAATGGAATGGCACTCAATAAAGATTTTGTATATGGGTGCAATGGATTGGCGAACAATTCATCAGCTTCAGCTAATTCCACAATATCTCCTCGATAAATGACAGCAATTCGACTTGAAACAAATCGCACAACACTTAAATCATGAGCAATGAAAACATAAGTTAATTCAAATTCTTTTTGAAATTTGGCCAATAAGTTCATGACTTGCGCACGAATAGAAACGTCTAATGCTGAAATTGGTTCATCAGCAACAATGAAACTCGGTTTCATTACGAGTGCACGAGCAATTCCAATTCTTTGACGTTGACCCCCACTAAATTCGTGTGGATAACGTGAGAGGTGTTCAGGAAGCATCCCGACAGTGGTTAATAATTGTAAAATTAAAAACTTTTTCACTGCTTTAGGTTGGACATCTTCTGGTTCAATTCATTCTGCTTCTGGTTTATCGTGATTTACTCATTGTAAGTATGTTTCAATTGCTTCTTTACTTTTATAAAGATGCGGAAAGTTTTCCAAACCTTCAGCAATAATTTGTTCAACAGCCATACGATCATTTAAAGATGAGGCTGGGTCTTGGAAAATCATTTGCATTTGTTGTTTTAAATCATGCTTTTTAGCTTTGTTTGGTAATGTTAAAGTTTTTGATTCTTTAATTGATGTTTGAATTTCTGGCAATTGTAATAAAACTTTCATTTCTTCAAGTTCAGCGACTAATGCCATTTTTTGTTTAGCAGTATTAGAAACAATTCGACGTTCAATCGTTTTGAGATGTTTACGACGCCCTCTGCCACTTGATGATAAATCTAAATTGAAATGATGATTAGTTCTTGCTTGATCCAATAACTCAGAAATTTGTTTATGGTCTTGAACAATTAATTCTAATTGTTGCCCTAAATCACTAAAAAATTTAGAAATAGATTTATATTTACCTTTTAATACTTGATCACGAATTGCCTGCATTTTTTCTAAATTGTGATAGATATTGTTTTCTAAATCTTTCACTTGCAAAATTAATTCGTGTGTTTCTTTTTGGTATTTAATGACTGCTTTTTCTAAGCTGGCATCAATCTCAATATATTGACCAATTTCTTCAGCAAATCTTAATGTTTTCATTTGCAAACGAATAATTTTTAACAAACGTTTTAAATTATCCTTAATTGCTTCTGAAACATAATTTAAATCAGCATCTTTTTTAACTGAAACAATTTTAGTTCCTTTTAAATTGACTCCTTCAGCAATTTTACGATCAATTCCATCAGGATATTCTCTTAATTGTTGAGTTTTTAAATCATAGTATTTTGAATCAATATATTTATGATAAACACGTTTGAATTCTTGGAGATAATCATTTAGACGATTAGAAGTTGTATTTTGATTTAACTTCATAATTTTCATATTGTGAGCAATTTTTAAATTTAAATGGTTGAGGTCTGGTGGTTTACCATGAGCAATTTGGTTGTTAAAATAAATAGTTCCATCAGAAATTGGTTGAATTCCTAAAATAGCACGACCAACCGTTGTTTTTCCTGATCCAGATTCACCAACTAAACCAAAAGTTTCACCTTTATAAACATCGAAACTCACACCTTTTACAGCCTTAACTTTACGACGTCCATGACCAAATTCAATTAATAAATCACGGACTTCTAAAATTGGGTTTAATGCTTTTGTTTTCATACTAATCACCCACCCTTGCATTAATCGTTGCTTGATTCAAACGACTTAATTGTTTTGGTTTTTTGACTTTTGGTGCACGTGGATCCAATAATCAAGTTTTAGCACCATGTGTTGGACTTACTTCAAACATTGGTGGTTCAATTTCATAATCTAAAGCTAAAGCAAAATCATTTCTAGGAGCAAACGCGTCCCCTTTAATATCACTAAATAATGAAGGCGGAGTTCCAGAAATTGAATATAATTCTTCACCTTTATTCCCCAATTGTGGCAATGAACAAAGCAAGGCTCATGTATATGGATGTTGCGCATCAAAGAAAATATCATGAGCTGTTCCATATTCAATAATTTGCCCAGAATACATCACAGCTACTCGATCAGCAATGTTTGCAACCACTCCTAAATCATGGGTAATAAAAATCACTGTCAATTTATATTCTTCTTTAATTTCTTTAATTAATTCTAAAATTTGTGCTTGAATAGTCACATCAAGTGCAGTTGTGGGTTCATCACAAATGAGAATTTTTGGTTTACATGCTAACGCAATTGCAATAACAATACGTTGACGCATTCCTCCAGAATATTTTCCTGGGATATCTTTATAACGTCTTTCAGCATCAGGAATGCCAACTTTTTGCATTAAGTTAATCGCTTCTTTTTTAGCATCATTAAAATTCAAATTTTGATGAACTCGAATAACCTCACTAATTTGTTGACCAACACTTAATAATGGGTTTAACGAAGTCATTGGGTCTTGAAAAATTGTAGCAATAGTTCCACCACGTAATTTTTTCAAATCTTGAGTTGCTTTGATTTTATTTTTGATTGGTGGACGGTTTTGAAATTCTCAAAATTCCTGTAACATGATAATTTCTTCAGTTGCTACTTTTTCTTCTGCTTTAATTGAGGTTAAAATTTCTAGTAATAGAGTTTCAAATTCAGTTAAATAATCTTCATTTTGAAGGTGTTTTAAAACACCTTCAAGAAGTTGATCATCCAAAAGATTTACATCTGTTTGGGTTTTGAAAAACTTCATAATTGGTCTTACTTTATTTCTAGTTCTCAATGAAAGACGGCGGAATGAAGCTAATTCATGATATGCACCATTAATCTCACGATTTAAAAAAGCAATTTCTTCTTGACTATTTTGTAAATCAATTCCTTGTTCAATTTGTTTATTAAGAATGCCAATTTTAGTGTGTGCATGTTTTAAACGATGTTTATTGTATGTTTTAATACTTCTTCTGGCGTCTTTTGGAATTGTTGCACGGTGAAATTTAATTAAGTTAGTTTCGGTTTTGAAATAAGCATTAGTTTCGCTTTTTGATTGTTCATTTGGATAATACATAATTGATCCATTGGCAATATAACCATTTGATTCCAACATGTTGGTTAGTGTTTTTGTCAATACACTTTTCCCAGATCCAGATTCACCAACAATAGCTAAAATTTCGCCATCATAAATATCAAAAGAAACGTTACGGATTGATGTTAACATCTTTGAACGAACTCTGAATTTTACAACAATATCTTTTAATGAAAGAATTTTTCTTTTGTTTTCCATAATGTTTCTCCTTTTCTAACGGTGGTTTTTTGGGTCTAATGAATCAGCAAATACTTTAGCAACAACAAAGAATATAATGGAAACAGTTGTTGTTAAAACAAGTGGAATAATGATTAAGTGTGGGTACACTTCTCAAGTACTTTTAGCCATAATTTCATTTAATATTTTTCCTAATGAAGTTGTTTTTACCCCATCTGTAAAACCAAAACCTAAAAATGATAATGTGGCATCAATCGAGATGGCATTAGGAACAGCAAAGGTTCCGGCTTGAATAATAACTGGGAGAATTTTAGGCATAATATTTTTGGTAATAATTCTTCTAGAACCACTTCCTAATGAAACAGAAGCAGTATTATAATCTGTATTTTTAACTAAGATGATTTGGACTCTCACAGTTGAGGCAATGGCAATTCATGCTTGAATCGAAACCCCAATGATAATGGCGGCAAGTCCAACCTTCATCATAAAGACTACAAATAAGAGCAAAATTAATGAAGGAACTAATGTTAAAAGGTTGGTTAATTGAATAAAGAAGATGTCGGTTTTTCTAAAGTATCCTCAAATTGATCCAATCAAAATTCCCACAAAAATTTGAATAAATGCAATGACAAAAGCAAATGCTAATGTGGTTCTCATTCCAGCTCACATTTTAAGTCACAAATCTTCTCCTTGAACTCCTAGACCAAAAAGAAACTCTCAAGTTGGTAAATGTGGTTTTCCTGAAGTGTGTTCTCCAGTAATTCCGTCAATGTTTGGTTTAATTAGTGGGGTTGCATCTTTTCCTCAAGGTACTGCAATCGCTAAAATAATAAATACAATTAAGATCGTCATCGCCACAATAAATGATGGAGATTTAACTAATAGTTTAAAAACCGATTTTCAATAACTATATGGTTTTGATTTTAAAACTTCACTTTCGGTACTTTTAGCACCAACAACTTTAAATAAAGCAGGATCAATTTTATTGATATCGACGTCATTATTGATAAATTTGGTATTATCTTTTGTTTTCATAAAATTTCTCCTTTTCTAATTTTTAGTCAATGTGACACGTGGATCCATTCAAACCATCATTAAGTCCGAAACCAATGATCCAAAGATACGGACAAATGCTGCAAATGAAACATATCCTAGAATAACAAATGAATCTTTATTTCCTGAAATTGATTTAACAATAAATGAACCCATACCCGGAATTCCTCATTGTTGTTCTGTTAGGATAGAAATCCCAAACAAAGTGACAGCTAAATCAAGAGGGAAAACACGTAAAATTCGAATTCCAGCATTTCTAAAAATGTGAATGTAATAAACACGAGCTTCGCCCATTCCTTTTGATAGAGCAAATTTGGTGTAATCAGCTGTCATTTCATCAATAACATATCGTCTAGTGAAGATAATGGTTTGTGGTGCCATCATAGCTACTAAAGCAACCACTGGTCAAAATTTAGTTCAAAATGATCCAGAATTAAACATTGCTGAATGCCCAAAGACCGAAATACTTAATAAATAAATTCCGATAATAATGACAATTCCTGGAGCTGCAATGAATAAAATAGAAGTTCCATTAATGGCATTATCTGAATGTTTTCCTTTGCGTTTAGCAGCCTGAATTCCTAAAGGCACACCAATCAAATAAGATATAATGACAGCAACAGAGCCAAATGCAAGTGAATAAGGAATGGCATTTGAGAATAATGTCATAACTTCTGAAGTTCCAGGTGTTCCAATACTTGATGAAGAAACAACTCCTAAATAAACTCAAACAGTTTTAGTTGTAGTTGTTAAACCAAGTTCTGCAATTGATTTTCCAGTTAGATTAACAATGTCAGATGCTAATCCAGTAAAATTATCAGCTACAAGAACTGCTGGTACTTCTGGATTAATAGCACCATTAAAGGTAATAGTTACTCCAGTGACAATTGTTTTTGGAATAAAGGGGGTGATGTTTTTTAAATAATTTAATAAACGATCTCACCATGAACCATAAACCCCAAATAATTTCATTCGTTCATCTAAGAAACGTTGGTACCGTTCATCACCTGGTGAACCCAAGCCTAATTTATCAACATTACTTGGCATATAATTATTGACATCGGTGACAGCATTGACTAATAAAAATAAAATGATAATAGCAATCAACAATGTTAAAAGCCCATATAAAATTCGCTTACCTGAATATCCGATTAATGGATGAGCTCTTAAAAATTTATACACATTCGCATTTCAATCTTGATATTTATAATGTAGTTCACGAAGTTTGGATTGTTTTCCGTAGTTTAATTGATCATCTTCAAGCATGAGATTTGTTGAATAAATGTTAAAAGTTTGTTTATTCGAATTTAACTGAGAACCATTCTCATCTTGTGGATTTGTAGAATTTTTAATCATAATTTAACCTCCCAAATATAAAACTATATTTTTATATAACTAACATTAACTAAAATAAAAAACAATACAAGTTTTAAAAATATTGTAAAAATTTCCAAAATATCCACAAAAAAGGGGAGAAATTTCAAAAAAAATTGATGAAATTTTCAAAACCATATTATAATTAAAATAATGTGGTTAAAGATTATCCACCAGACTTTTCTCCATCTTCATTAAGTTAAGAATTTAAATATTAATTTAAAAATACTCATAAAAGAGTAAAATTTTGTTTATAGCTATCCAAGCTAAGCTAGTTTATGATTATTTTAAAGAAAAAGGAAAACATATGGAAAAAAAGCAAACAACAAAAACAATAAAAGATTATCGCCAATCACAAAAAAGAGTTCATACTCAAGAAGTTGATGACATTGTTCAACAAACTTATGAAGGTGCTGATCAAGCGACTAAAGTTTATTTGTATCAACAGAACAAAAAACTTCGTTGATGAGGATGAGTTTTACCAATTATTTTTGCGACAATCGCAACAGGATTATCTTTTTTAATTGGTTGAGCACTTTATTACAATATCAATATCAACGGGATTCATGGCGGATGACATGGAGTTGGATGAGTCAGCGGTTCTTTTCTTGTTGCTTTTGTTTTTGCTTTTATGGTGTTAAGTTGAGTGCGTAATCGCCAAGCTGCTAAACATTTTAATCATAAAGGAAGAAGATACCAATTAACCTTGACTGATTGAGAAGCAAAAATTATCATGTGAAAAAAAATCATCTTCCTGACAGCTTTATGATTAACTTTACCAACTGGTTTAACAATTGGTTTATTATAAAAAATGCCTTGTTTATTCAAGGCATTTTTTAATTTTCTCGATTTTGTTGTTCAACAAAATGAACAACATTTTCAATTTCTTCATCTGATAGATAAGCACCTTGGGCACGGAGTAAGTTACTTGTCCCTGGTGACATGAATAACATATCACCACGACCAATTAGTTTTTCTGCACCTTGGGCATCTAGAATTGTTCGCGAATCAGCCCCAGTTGTCACAGCAAAGGCAATACGGGCCGGAATATTAACTTTAATTGTTCCAGTAATGACATCAACACTTGGTCTTTGCGTGGCGAGAACTAAGTGAATTCCAGCAGCACGTGCCATTTGAGCAATACGCATGATTGATTCTTCAATTATTTTACGGTTAGAATTAGTCATCAAATCGGCTAACTCATCAATAATCACGACAATAAATGGCAATTTATCTTGGGCATTCATTTGTTTACGGTTAAACCCTTCAATGTTTCTCACACTAGCATCTTGGAATTTTTGGTAACGCACTTCCATTTCATGGACAATCATTGCCAATGATCCAATCGCAGATTCAACATCATAAATGACAGGTTCAATCATATGGGGAATTTTTGAGTAAAGTGATAATTCAATTTTTTTAGGGTCAATCATTAAGAATTTAACTTCATCAGGAGTGGCACGCATTAAAATGGAAATAATTAAGGAATTAATCATCACTGATTTTCCAGACCCAGTTGATCCAGCAATTAACAAGTGGGGCATTTTGTTTAACTCGGCCACCAGTGGTTTTCCTAAAACATTTTTTCCTAACACAAAAGTTAATTTAGCATCGTTAGTTTTCGGGATTGATTGCATAATCTCACGCATTGAAACCATGTTAAATTTAGCATTAGCAATTTCGATACCAACTAAATTTTTACCTTGGATTGGTGCTTCAATACGAATATTTTGAGTTGCTAATGCTAACTTGAAATCGTTTTCTAAACTAGTCATGCTATTGACTTTAGTTCCTGGTTCTGGCTGAATTTCAAATTTAGTAACAGTTGGTCCAATAATTGTATTAATGACTTTGGCTTTGATCTTAAATTGTTCAAAAACGCCATCAATTGCACGAGCTTTGAGTACAGCACTTTCTTTATTTTCATAATCATTAGACACATCTTCAGCAATCGTATTTAACAAGGTGATTGGTGGCAATTGATATGGTTTATTGCACTCATTTTCTCGTTCTTCTTCGTCATATAAATGATTAAAGAAAGCTGTGTCACTATCAATTGTATCTTCAGTTATGATATCGTCGACAATTGGTTCTTCAACTTTGATCTCATTATTTTCAACAACTTTGTTGGCGTTTTTTTCCACAACTTTTGGGTCATGAGTTTTTTCAACTTTTTGTGTTACTGGTTTTGGACCAAAGGGAGTCAAGTTAGATTCTCGAGCAAAAAGTTTTCTTGCTTCATTTGGGTCTAAATCACCATAATGAAAATTTGCTTCATTATCTACCACATCAATTACAGCTTGTTCGCTAGGAGGAAGTTCTTTTTTTCTACGTGATTGGAACATGAATGGGGTTTGGTCATTGATTTCTTTTTGGGGTTGTTTTTCATTGGACAATGGCTCTAAGTGATCTAAATTAGCATCTAAATGATCATTGAGTTGAATGTTGTTGTCCATATCATCTAAACGTAATTTAATTGTTTCTTCATTAAATGATGGTAATTTAATTGTCACATCAGCATCAGTAATTTCTTCTGTATTCTGTGGGTCAAAAACATTTAAAGTTTTTCAATGACCCTGTTTTTGTTCATCTTCTTTTTTCTTTTTAGCATTCGGATTTTTTTGTGATTTTAATGAAAGTACACGCAAGGCTTTGCCTTTTCTTTTTGCTTTGGGTTTAAAAAAGAAAAAAGCATCCCCTGTAAAAATTCACACCATATTTAAAAATAAACCAAAGATTGTCAAAATGAAAGCAAAAGGAATTGATAAATAACCCAGAATTCCAGCTAGTAAAGTTCCTAAAACTCCCCCACCACTAAACAAATTGACATAACCATGTGCTGAAATAAAAAATTCCATTTTATCAATTCCGTAATGAGCAGAAAAAATTGAACTATCTTTTCATTGTTCTCAATAAATTCCAAACATTTTAGCTAACATATCTTTTTGTCAAAGACTATCAATGGTGTAGGTTTTTCCAGGTGACCCAACTGCTATTTGTTGATCATAAACTGCAGTCATTAATGAAAGTGAAACAAATAAACATAATAAGGAAGTGGTCACTGCCACCATCACAAGAAAACGTTTTTTAAATTTAAAACGAATTCCAGAATAAATACAAATATCAAGAATAATTAAAATTAAATAAACTGGAAATTTAAATCAACCAAAAATTAAATTAAAAAACACATCATCAAAAAATTGTCCAACAACTGTAATTCTTCCGAGAGAAAAGAAGGTGAAGAAAAATAAGATTAGCCCAGTAACTATCCAAGCGATGGAATCTTTTTTATATTTTTTCTTATGTGTTTGAAAGGCAACCGTTTTGTCATCATTGAAGTCGTGATTAGCAATAATCTCTTCAGCTGTTTCTAAATG
Organism: Williamsoniiplasma lucivorax ATCC 49196; assembly: GCF_000518285.1. Classification (GTDB taxonomy): domain Bacteria; phylum Bacillota_I; class Bacilli_A; order Mycoplasmatales; family Mycoplasmataceae; genus Williamsoniiplasma; species Williamsoniiplasma lucivorax. The sequence goes on from NZ_JADH01000003.1 coordinate 28,840, forward strand.
GTTTTCTTTTTTTTCATTATTATTGTTCATTTCTCTCCTAGTTTTACATATATAATTTTACAATATTTCAGTTAAAAAAAGGAAACTAATGTTTAGTTTCCTTTATTCCCATTATCGTTGTTTGCATCGTTTGGTTTTTTCAAATTACTTGTATGAGTTGTTCTTGGCTTGAATTTACGGGAATTATTCAAATTTTTTGAAGGTCTGACTTGCGGAACGTAGTTTTTTTCATCTACTTCATTGATAATAACTAGAGTCATTGGTTGCTTCCCAGATTCCGCTTTGACAATCGAACGTACTTTACTAATGATTTCTTTTTTCATTTCATTTAAATCATAAGCACTTGGTGCTTCTTTGTATTGAGTTTGTCCATTGCTGATAATATCTTCAATACCTTTTTGTAATAATTTGAAAATGACACCATCTTCTTTAATGTAAATTACTCCACGCATTTGCATATCAATTAAAGAAACAAGTTCTTTATTACGGCTATCTAAAGTTAAACCAATAATAATGACTCCATCAGTCGCTAATTGTTTTCTTTCATTTAAAACAACATTACCAATATCACCAATTTCAACTCCATTCACATAAACATCATTAGTTTTTTTAATGCTTTCTTCAGCAATTGCTAAATGGTTTTTAGATAAAATTAAAATTTCACCATTATCAATAATTCCAACATTAGTTTTTTCTACTCCAGCATCAATTGCTGCTTGTTCAGCTTTTAAGAAGTCTTTGTATAAAGATTTGATTGGAATAAAGTATTTCGGTTTCATAATTGAAGTCATCATTTTGATATCTTCATAAGAAGCATGCATTGATCAAATACTTTTATCTGATAAAGCAATAATACGTGCATCAGTTCTTGCTAATTCATCAAGAATTTGTGCATGACGTTTTTCTACTCCAGGTGCTGGGGGGGTTGCAATAATCACCACATCTTTTTCAGTAAATTCAATCACTTGTTCATTCCCATTAGCAATTTTTGCCAATTTAGAATAAAGTTGATCACCATTTCCAGCAATAATTAAAACACCATTTTCACTTTGCATGTATTCTTCATTACTAATTAAATCTTCTTTTGTTAAATGAAGATTTTCAAAAATTAAGTTTGATTCTAAAACAGATTTCATAGTATCACCATAAACGGCAATTTGACGACCATTTTCTTTCGCAGCAGCAACAATTTCTCCCACTTTAAAAATATCTTCTTCAAAAATTCCAACAGCAATTCTAGTTTTCTTTTCTTTAAATGGGGCTGCAATATAATTACAAATTGTGTGGTTTGGAACAGTAAAGCCATTTCTTGATGCTGTTTCAGCATCAGAAATTAATGCTAAAACTCCAGCCTCACCAATGTTTGATAAGTGGTTAAAGTCTGTTGAAAAATATGATTGTTCTTGACCATCAATAATGTAATCTCCAGCATAAACAACAATCCCTTTTTCAGTATGGAAAGCATAACCAAATGATTGTGGTGTTGAACTAGTTGTTCTAAAAACATCAATTTTTATTTTACCAATTTTTAAAATATCCTTATCCTTAATAACGTTTAAGTTATTCTCCATATTTTTTAATCGCATTTTTTGAGCTTTAATTTTTAAAACATGACTAGTAATTTCATTACAATAAATTGGTAATTCCATTTCCTTACATAAATAAACAACTGAACCAATGTTATAAGCTGAACAGTTTGAAAGAAATAGTCCTTTAATTCTTTTTTTATTTTCTTTTAAGTATTCGAAGTTAGCAATGACAACATCAACTCCTAAAATTCCTTTATCTGGAAACTTAATCCCTGCATCTAAAATGTATAAGTCTTTATCAATTTCTAAAACGTATAAATTTTTTCCTCTTTCGTCTTGGCCTCCAAGCGCGAAAAATCTAATATCTGACATAATCAAAAATCCTTTCTTAGGTTTTACTATTGAAGATTATTATTTCAAGTAGTTATAAATAGTGTCAAATCGCGTTATCCGTTAGATTTGAATATGTATAGATATTATAAATTGAAAAATGCAAAAGTCCAATGAAAAAAACCATAATTTTTATCTTCGTACGATAATCACAACACATTCCAAGAATTTATGAATTCTTGGAATGTGTTCAAAATATCAATGTGTAATTTAGTTAATACAAAATGAAATACTTTATTTTTAAAGCGACATCTTTAAATTAATGTATTCTTATCTTATGCTTGTTTGGGTTAATATTTTTATTTAATTGGAAATTTTTGGTTGACCATTTTCTTGTAAAAATTTTATGATTTTTTGATCATTTTTAGTTATTGTTCAATAAAAGATACCTTTTATTAATAACAAATATATTAAAGAAAAAAGTAGGAAAAAGATACCTAAAAAAACCCAAAACATTGTTAATAATAATGTTGATGCAAATTTTTCATGCCAACTGTGAGCCATAAAATATGGTAAACATGCACGCGAAGCATATAAAAATGTAAATGGTGGCATGATTTTATGTTTATAATTAGATGACTCTTTAGAAAAATCTTCTGCAATATCTTCAAAAATTTTAAAATACATTTTTTTGGTTATAAAAAGAGTTGAAATCACTCTATAAGCAGAGATGGTTTTATTATCTTTATTTAAAAAATATGCTTTTACTAAAATACCTATTAAATTTAAAAAAATAATCATTATTAATGCCATTAAAACACCCACAATAATAAGAGCATAATCTTTTTGTAGTTTTAATATTAAAAAAACCTCAATTTTAACCATTATTAAAAACAAGACAAAAACATTAATAGAATAAATTTTGAGCCATCGTTTAAATTTTTGAAATTGTGGAACCAAAATTTCAAAGTTTTCTTTATTTATCACCTCTTCTAAATTGCCATTGATTAAATGCTCATTTTCAATAATTTTTAATTTTTGTGTTTGAGATAAGTTTTTATAATAGAAAAAGTTTTCAATTGTTACTTTTTTTAGTTCATTCAAACCAACTTGTTTTTTATTGATATTAATGCTATTAACACCAAGTCTTTCCATTCACAGAATAAAAAGACTGACATTTTTTAAATAAGCAACAAATATTTTCAGTTCCTTAATTTGTTTGTTTTTGTTTGATAATTTCATCAGTTTTTTCTTGCATTTTTGTACATGAGAACTTAACATTCCTTCAGTTATTTCAATTTTATCTTTGGAAAATAGAGAGTCAGAAAGTCAAGCAAATCATGGTACATAAAACAACAACATTAACCGATTGGGATTTTTAAAAGAAATTAAGTTTGATTGACTAAAATTAATGTTGAAGTTAAAATTTTTTGGAGATAATTTCTTTGCTGATTCTAGATCATTATGAGAATATAAATTATTTTTAGATCAAATCAATTTATTATTTTTTCATAAAACTCATAGACTAATAAATACATGCAAAGACAAAAGGAAACCACTTATTGAAAAATAGACTATTATTTGCTCGTTTGTTGATTTATTTCAAAAAAATATCCAACAAGTAAATATTATAAAAATTAATAAAGATAAAAATAAAAATAAAAAATAGTAGATTAAGTATTTCGCTTTTTCGGTTTTTAAATATAAAGGAAATTCACTAAAATTTATTTCTTCGTTAAACACATTATAAATTACTTTGGTTTGTCTATATATATGTGTGCAAATAAAAGTGGAAAAAATACAAAATACTGTCAACCCAAAATAAAGATTTATAAGAAGAATTGTCATAGCCACTCCTTTCTTAAGGACAATATGCCAATATTATCCTCTATATAATTAATTTTGAATTATATATTTAAGTTTGTTGACTCAAGCACCAACTTAGTATAATTCAAGTTTCTTATCAATGTTATGAACATTACCGCAATTTTTCCTTTGATATTATAAGTGTCAGCATTGGTAAAGGCATTAAGAAAAGATGAAATTGAATTCATTTGTTATATCTTTGAGTTACAAAAACATTTTTGCTTAAAAATTTTTGATTTAATTTCATCTTTTACCTCATAAAATATTTTATTGCTAAAATGCTTATTAAGCATAATTTTGGCAAAAAATTTGTGATTATCATACGATTATGTCATAAGTTTATCACATGTAGTTTACAAGCGAAAATGTCAGTAAAATCAAAAAAATTAGAGAAGTCTTTTTAATTTCGAATGTTTATTGATCAACGCTTTAATTGTGAAGTTTTTTAAGCATAATTTTCAGTAATAAAATGTTAAAAATTCTTTTTTCCTATTCAAAAAACAACAAATTTTACTGTTTTTTGTGCTTTAATCGGTAAAAAATTAATTTTTTAACCAAAAACATTGTAGAATAAAAGTAGCCATAAAGTTTATCTTTATGGTGGGCCTTGGGTGTAACCCCTAAGGGGTAACTAGTCGAATTGATTAGCGCATTAACTAGACCGTAACCACATTGACCGCTAAATAGTCAATGATGAATAACAAACCAATAATCGTGGTATGTTAAAATTTATTTAGATAGAACAACTTTTAAAAAGTTGTTTTTTTAAGAAACAAAAGCAAGAACAAACAAAAATGCCCAATCATTGGGCATTTTTTAATTTGTTTAATTATTCAATAATTTCTTTAATGGTTTTTTCTGCAAAAGGTTTATCAACTAAGATAAATGTTGTACGAGCCATTTTATCTCAGTTTGTTTCTGGAGTTTTATTAGTTAATAAAGTCATCACAACATCACCTTTTTTAACTTTTTCATCAGAAATTTTATTTAAATAAATTCCGGCAGCATGATCCATATGATCTTCTTTAGATTTTCTTCCGGCCCCTAATTCAATAGCTAAGAATCCTAATTGTTGAGCATCAACAAATTTTAAATAGCCATCTTGCTCAGCTTTAATTTCGATATGGTGCTTGGTTGAGAAGTTTTTGTCGTAATTATTCATTACACTTCAATCTCCACCTTGAGCAATAATCATATCACTTAAGTAATGAGCAGCTTCACCAGTTTTTAATTTATTCATGACTGATGCTTTAGCTTCATCTAAAGTTTTAAATAACCCTGCTTTCACCAATGTAATTGCAACAGCAGTAGCTGATACTTCAATCACATCATGACTACCTCCACCATTTAGTGTTTCTCAAGCTTCTTTGATTTCAATCGCATTTCCAATTGTACGTCCTAAAGGTTTGTCCATATCAGTGATTAAAGCAACAACTTTACGGTTATATGCTTTCCCAATTTCAACCATTGCTTTGGATAATGCAATTGCAGTTGGTACATCTTTCATAAATGCACCAGACCCAACTTTAACATCTAAAACAATGGAATCAGCATCAATCACTAATTTTTTAGACATCACTGAAGCAGCAATTAAGGGAATTGAATCAACCATTTCCACGGCATCTCTTAAAGCATAAATTTTTTTGTCAGCTGGAGCAATATTGGCACTCGCCCCAATAATACTTAAACCAGTTTTTTCCACAACATCAATAAATTCTTTTTCTGATAATTCTGCTTTTCAACCAGGAATTGATTCTAATTTATCAATTGTTCCACCAGTTGACCCTAAGGCACGTCCAGATAATTTAGCAACTTTAATTCCATAAGAAGCAACTAAAGGTGAAAAAATAAATGAAATTTTATCACCAACTCCACCAGTTGAATGTTTATCTGCTTTTCAACCTTTGATTGAACTTAGATCATAAGTTTTTCCAGATTCAAAACAAATTCCAGTTAAATCAGCAGTTTCTCTAGGAGTCATACCTTTAAAATAAACTGATGCTAAAAAAGCTGCCATTTGATAATCAGTCACTTCCCCTGATAAAAATGCATCAACCATTCACTTGATTTCGGGTTTGGCAAGCTCTTTACCTTCTTTTTTGCGTGTAATAATATTTTTAAATGAATATTCCATTTCTTCTCCTTTTTTATTTTATTATCTCATTAACAGCAACTTACAAGAAAATTTTTCGAAAATTCCTTATTTTTTGGAAATTTTATTTTTAAATTAAATTTCAAAAAGTTTTTTTAAAAAGTGAAAGTGCTTTTTAATTTATCAAAAATCATTGCAATAAAAAATTCCACACCAAATAATGAAAATAGAGAAATTTTATTCATTAACAATAATTCAAAGTGTTTTTACACTTAAAAAAACAAATATTTTTTGCAAATTTTTTCATTGCAAAAAGAACAATATTTTAAATAGAAAAATGAGGTACAGAGTGGAAAATATTAAAATTTATGCTCCTGTCGATGCTGATATTGATTTTATTGAAAAATGTTCTGATTTAGTTTTTTCAGAAAAAAATTTGGGCGATGGTTTTTTAATTATTCCCAAAAAAAATAATTTTCAATTACCATTTGATTTTGCAAAAATAAAAATGATTTTTCCAACAAAGCATGCTATAGGCTTTGAACTTAACAATGGTTTGAATGCCCTATTGCATTGTGGTTTAGAAACGGTTCATTTGAACGGAGAACCTTTCACATATTTTGTAGAAGAAGGTGATGAAGTTAGACGAGGAGACAAAATTTTTGATGTAAATCTAACTTTATTAAAAAAATTAAAAGTGTCTGCTGAAACACCTTTAATTTTTGAACTAAATCAAAATGAACAATGTGTCATCAAAAATTTTAAACCTGGATTTTATAAACAAGGGGAATTAATTGCGGAGTTAAGCATCCAAAAAAATGAAGTTAACCCCCAAGATGAGATGTTGCAATTATTTGAAAGTGGTTCACAATTTGAAAATTTAGCTAAAAATATCGACAACTTAGTCGGGACAAAAACAAATTATAATGATGTTTATAATTGTATGACTAGACTTCGTTTTGACATTATTAATCCCAATTTAGTTAACATAGATCAAATAAAAAAAGAGAAACTTGTTAAAAATGTGCGCTGAAATGGTCAGGAATTACAAATTATTATTGGTGCAGAAGCTGCAAAGATTAAAGATGCAGTGATTGATTACAATAAAAAGCTGAATGATTTTGAATTAAGGGGCAACAAAAATATAAACAAAGATACGACGCTAGGTAAAAAATTTGTAGCAACTTTTATGGGAATTATGGTTCCTTTAATTCCGATTTTTATTGGAACAGGAATTATTCAAGCGATTATTGGTATTTTACAATTAACTGATGTAATGCCCACATTTGTCATTACTTCAAATCCAGAGACTATTAGTCAAATTGCCAATTTAAAAGGAATAGACATTTGGTGGTTTTTATTAAATGCCGTTGGTAAAAGTAGTAGTTTATTTGTCGGAATTATTGTAGCTTATAGTGCTTCTAAATATTTTGATTTTAATCGTATGTTAGGAGTTACTTTAGGGGTGATAATTTGTTCACCATTGTTATTTGTAAATGGTGGGTTATTTACAATTGGTGGTGATTGAACATTATTCAGAATTACAACAATTAATATTCCAGATAATCCAAAATTGACATATTTCATTAATAATCTTTTCAACATCAGAATTACACCTGGAAATATCAAAATATTTGTCATTATTTTTGCGATTTTATTTGGTCTGAAATTAGATAATTGATTAAAGAAAAGAATTACATCAATAATGGAGTTGATGTTTAAAGGCTTTGTTATTATCTTACTTGTTTCTATGGTTTCCTTAGGAATCATGACTCCAATTTGAAACTTTTTAGAAGCATTATTCGGATTATTATTTTACTTTATCGGCTTAATCCCCGGAATAGGCGTTGGGTTTTATGCTGGGATTGCTCAAATTGGAGTTATTTTTGCAATGCAAGCACCTTTGGGTATCATCACTTCCATTCAAACTATGGTGGATTTAGGATTAGGATTAGGCGGGTATAGTGTTTATAGTCCTGGTGCATCCATATCTGTTTGAGCACAAGTGGGGGCATTAATTGGTGTAATTATAGTCACTAAAAATGCCAATTTAAGAAGAACAGCTATTGGAATGATCCCAATTGGAATCCTTGGTGTCACAGAACCATTCTTATATGGAATTAATTTACCAAAAAAACGTCCATTTCTAGCAGCGATTTCAGCTGCAGCTATCGCCGGAACTTTCGCATCATTGATTGGTGTTACTGGTAGAGTTGGTACTGGAATGGGCATTTTTGAAGCAGTGGGATTTTTCCAATGAACTGTTGCGGATCCAAATGGAGCTATCGGCTTGGCTAATGGTCAATTAACACCAATTGCAAATGGTTTATGGTATGTTGTATCATGCCTAATAGCAATTGGTGGAGCAATCTTATTCACAATTTTTAGCTATAAAGAATATGTAAATGCTAAAAATAAAATTAACATGCTTTTAAAACAAGTTTTTACCTTTATTTCTTGAAATTCAAAAATGAATTCTACACCGATAACCAAAGAACAATTAAGGTTATTAAAAGAAGAATTGAATCAATTAAAAAAAGAGATCACAAAAGAAGAACTACTTGAAATTAAAATTTTGGAAAAACAAATCATCAAACAAGTGAAGTTTAAGTCTAAATTATTATCCAATCAAGAAAAAGAAGCCAAAGAAAAAGAAAAAATAATTTCAAAAGGTCAAAAAGATTTAAGTAGAAATAAAGTAAAAAATGCTGAACAGTTGTTTGATAAATATAAAAAAATTGATTATTCTGCATTAAATTTGGCATTAGAAAAAAATATTAAACACTCTGTTTCTCAAGATGATATTGCACGCATAGAAACTTTGATTTTGGAAAAAAATCAAGTGTTCTCTCAAAAAATTCAAAATATTTTGCAAAATTACAAAATAAATAATTTGGATTTAGATAACAACATCTACAACAGTTTGAACTCGATGTTAATTTCTTATGATTTTTTACAAGCAAAAGAAGAAACTGACATCAATAAAGAAAATAAGCATCTTAAAAAAGAGGTGCAAATAAAAAATAAAGCCATGAAATTAATGAATACATAGTAATTATGTTTGTAACAATAGAAAAGAGAAGTTATGGAAGCAAGAAAAAAGGGGATATCGATTTATCCAGAACAAGCAACATTAGAAGATACTTATAAATATTTAGCTAAAGCAAAAAAATTGGGCTTTGAATTATTATTTGTTAGTTTTGTTCAAATTACCAAAAAAGAAGATTTAGAAAAAATCAAATCTGCGATTAAATATGCAAAAGAATTAAATTATATTGTGTATGCCGATGTTTGACAAGGGACATTAGATTTGGTGGGTGCCACTGTTCATGATATGGGAAATTTAGTTAAAATGGGAATTGATGTTATTCGTTTTGATTATCCTTTATCAGCACGAGAGTTAGCTCATTTAACACATAATAAAGATGGTTATAAAGTCCAACTAAATATGTCCAACAATGATCATTTAATTCACAATGTTATGGATTTCAAACCTATTTTAACAAGAGTTGAAGGTGGGCATAATTTTTATCCCCAAAAAGATACGGGTTTAACATTAAGTTTTTTAAAAGAATGTAATCAAAAATATCTGAATTACAATTTTCCAATCAGTGCTTTTGTTGGTTCACATTTTGGTGAACAAGGACCTAAATTAGGTTTAAAAGCATTACCAACTTTAGAAGTGTGTCGTGAATTACCGATTTCGACACAAGCTAAAATGCTATTTTTTACTGACGAAGTGAATTATGTTTTTATCGGGAATGCTTTTGCCACTGATCAAGAACTAGAAGAATTTTCAAAAATCGATCCTGATCGTAAAAGTTTTAAAATTAATTTAAAGACAACTTTATCAAAACCAGAAAAAGAAATTCTTTATTGAGATGTCCACTCCAGAAGAATGGATATCACCCCATTTTTTATTAGATCTGTGTTTTCAAGATACGTTTGAAGAAATGCGTCGATCGAACCAAAAAATAGTGTGAAAGTATTCAATCGTGGTGATGTAATTATCAAAAATAATAATGCTGGTGAATATAAAGGTGAACTTCATATCATTTTAGAAGATCGTTATGAAAATAGAAATAATGAAGGGAACTTAATCGGTTCAATAGTTTCTGAAGAATTATGTTTATTAGATTATATCGATGCTGCTACTTATTTTGTTTTTGAAAAAGAGTAAAATTTAAGCGCAATCATTCATTTAAAAAATATCATTTATTAAATGCGAAATTAAAATTTCGCACTTTTTAATTCTTTAAAAATTAGTTATCTTTGGTATTGTTATTCAAAACAAAAATGTCATTTAAAATTTTGGTTTTACTAGTTCGAACTTGGGATAATGACATAATTTTAATTTTCTTGTCACTTAACCTAACTTCAACTTGAGGATCAGTTAGTGGGTAATTTGCAGTGTCGACTGCCAAAGTGATATTGGTAATATCTTTTAAATTTAAAGTAATAACTTGGTTATGGTCAAAAATGATCGGGGCATTCAAAGTTCGAAACTTATTAGTTGAAACAGGAAATAATTCAACCATTTCAAAAAGATTGGTATTAGGAAAAATAACTGAGCCGTGAGCTGATTTGGCAAATCCACTTGACCCAGATGGAGTAGCAAACACCATCCCAGTCCCGCGAAATGTCTCTAATAATTCATCATTAATAAAAACATCCATTTTCGTTGGGCGCGTATTATCAACAATTTTGACTTCATTAATTGAGTACCAAATACTTTGCTTGTTAGTTACTTTCAGCAAACTATATTCAACTCATTTTTGGTTTTTTTCAATGCCGCTGGCAAATAATTTTTTAAAATCATCCACCGTGTTATGACTTGTATAAAAACCAATCCCACCAAACTTAATTGGGATAAAAATCACTTGACCAAGAATTTGTGAAAATTTATGGACAGCAGATAAAAAAGTTCCATCCCCACCAATTACAAAAACATAATTAGGATTGACATCATCTTGGATAAAATCAGGTTGGTCAGCTACAATAGCTAAGATTTCTCGTTCCATATCTTTTGATTCTTGATAACGATTGGTTAAGATTGAATACTTCATTTTTACCTCAAAAATACTATCTTTATTATACAAGAAAGATAATCTATTGTTTCAAGTTTTAGAAATAGGTTAAAATATAAAAAAGAAATGAGAATGAAGATGAAAGAGAAAATGATTACTGGAATTACTCCAAGTGGGGAAATGACATTGGGGAATTATTTAGGAGCAATTAAACGTTGTGTGGAATTTCAAGATGAATATGATTTATATGTTTTTATTGCTAATTTACATGCGATTACAATTCCACAAAATAAAGAAATTCTGAGAAAGAACACCAAAGAAATTGCTGCTTTATATTTTGCTTGTGGACTTGACCCACAAAAAAGTACTGTCTTTTTACAATCAGATGTTTTAGAGCATGCCCAACTTGGTTGAATTTTAAACACCCAATCTTCGATTGGGGAATTATCAAGAATGACCCAATTCAAAGATAAATCGCAAAAAACCAAAGCCAAAACAAAAGATTATATTCCGGCTGGTTTATTCACTTATCCAACTTTAATGGCAGCTGATATTTTAATGTATGATGCTAAATACGTCCCTGTGGGAATTGATCAAAAACAACATGTTGAATTAACCAGAGATATTGCTATCAGGGTCAATAATAAATATAGCGAGGTTTTCAAAATTCCTGAACCTTTAATTAGTGAAAATAAAATCAAGATTATGGATCTCCAAGATCCATCAAAAAAAATGTCTAAATCTTCAACTAATCCCAAAGCAATTATTTATATGTTAGATCCACCAAAAGTCATTGCAGCTAAAATTAAAGCTGCCATTACTGATAGTGAAAACTTAATTAAATATGACCCCAAACACAAACCTGGGGTTTCTAATTTAATGATGATTTATGCCATTTTAAAAAACATCACCATTAAACAAGCTGAAAAACATTGAACTGGTAAAAATTATAAAGATTTAAAAGATGATGTGACTGAAGTTTTAATCCAAACTTTAGAACCAATCCAAACACGTTATCAACAACTTTATAATTCGAAAGATGTTGAACAATGATTAGAACAAGCAGCCACTAAAGCTCGCTTGGAAGCTCACAAAAAATTAAACAAAGTCCAAAATGCTCTTGGTTTAAATTACAATCGCAAATAAAAATTAAGCATCTAAAAAATGCTTAATTTTTATTATGATTTCAAAATGCATCGTCAAATTGTCATTCAACTGCTGAGATTTTTTTCAAAATTTTTGTGTTGTCTTTTTTGGGTTGATGACCAACACAAGCTAAATGAATCGCGATTAAATTTGTTGGTTCTAAATTAAATTTTTTAGCGTTAATCATATCAATAGTTCAAGCCAAACTATTATTGATATTTTTACCTTTCACAAAAATTTTGTAATCCATATGAAATTTACAAATATAACACAAACGCATCTCAGCTGCTGGTTTGTTGATTAATTTGGGAGCATGCTCTCATGCTTCGCTTAAATCATTATCATCAAAAATTACTGCATTTTTTAGTTCATCGAATTTTGCCATTATTGTACCTACTAATAAAAATAATAACACTAAGTTATAAAAAAACCAGTTGCCTGGTTTTTCTTATTTGTTAAGCAACAATTTGTTTGTTGTATTGATCAACGAATTGTTGACGATATTGTGTTTGCACAGCAAGACGTTTTTCACGTTTATTTTCTTTGATATCAGCTAATTGATCTAATTTTGATCTTTCACCTTTAACACTTTGAATTGACGCTTTTGCTTCTTTGGTTGCGATGTTAATATTTGTGTTAGCTGTTTTGATATTTGCTTTATTATCTTTAATTGAAGCTTTTTCAGCGATTTCAATTTCTTTCATAATTAATTTATTTTTATTAACCACATCTTTAAAGTCGTCATTAATTTTCACAATTTGTGCTTTTAGTACTTCAATTTTGTCAGTTGATTTAATATCATTACCAGTTTCTTTTTTCGCAAGTTTATCAGCATGTTTGATATTGTTGATTTCTTTTTTAATTTCTTGAATTCTGTCTTTTTTATCACTTCTTAATTGTGAAACATGAATGTTATGTGCTTCACGAACTGATTTTTCAGCTCCAGATTCAATAGTTACTCATAGTCCATAAGATGCGACAGTCACAATTACCCCAATAGCAACAGCTAAGAAGTAGTATGCGGTTTGTGCTCCATAAGGCACAGCTCCAAGAATTGCCACAATTGGTCCACCATGACCAGCAGCATCAGTGATCATAAATGCTCCAGCAATTCCTCCGGCCACAGCTGATCCTAAAACGTTACATACAATCGCACGTCTTGGATCACGAAGTGCAAACGGAATTGCTCCTTCTGAAATTCCAATGGTTCCCATAATAATGGCAGCAATTCCTAATCCTCTTTCATCTTTGTTGTAGAAACGAGGGAAAACTAAAGTTGAGATTCCCATTGCTAGTGGTGCTACTGGAATACCAGCAGCCATTGCTCCCATTGGTTGTTGAATACCAGCAGTAATTAAGGCTGTTGATGTGACAAAGGCGATTTTATTAATCGGTCCACCCATATCAAATCCAGCCATGGCACCAAGCACAATTCCAAGCCCTAGTCCTAATCCAACTCCAATTGTTGAACTTTCATAAGCATGTTTAATGGCATTTGAAAATTGGTGCATGATTCATCCAATTGGTCCACCAAGAACATAAATAAAGATTAGTGAAATACCAATTCCAGCAATTAACGGAATAAAAAAGATTGGCATCGCCGGTCTTAATGATTTAGGAACGTTTCAAGTGTTAATTCATCTTACAAAATATCCTACTAAAATTCCAGCAATTAATGCTCCGATGAATCCCATTGGAGTTTCAATTTTGTCCATACCAGGTAAAACCATTAAGTTACCTGTGTTATTTCCGATAAATGCTCCGACCATTGCTGGGGCAATTGCAGCACGACCAGCAATTGAATTAGCAATGAATCCAGCAAGAATCGGTATCATTAATGCAAATGCTGCTCCACCAATTTTGTCTAGAACAGCTAATGGACCTCATGGTGATAATCCAGGATTAGATGCAGGCCCCGATGTTGAGGCATCTGGTCCTCAAATTGCTTTCGCTAGACCAATTGAGAAGGCTAATGCAATCCCCCCCAAGACAATGATTGGAATCATGTATGAAATTCCAGCTAAAATATGTTGGATTAAGCCCATACGAGAATCAGCTTTGGCTTTTCCTCTTGAGTTATCAAATGATCCTTTACCATTTTGAATAATTGTTCCTTTAGCAATTGCTTCTTTCACAACAGCTTCAGGATTTTTAATGGCATCAGAAACTTTTGTTTGATAAAACTTTTTACCAACAAAACGTTCTTTATCAATGTTGGTGTCAGTCGCAAAAATCACAAGATCAGCTTGTTCAATTTCTTTGGTAGTTAATTGGGTGCCAATTCCTTTTGAACCTTGGGTTTCCACACGAATGTTATATCCCATTTTAGGGACTTCTTTTAGAAGTCTTTCTTCTGCCATATAAGTGTGAGCAATCCCCACAACACATGCAGTAATTGCTACAATGTTTAATTGGTCTTGATTAGTGTTTGAAACTTCTTGTTTCTTTTCTTCTTTTTTAGTTTCAAACGCTTTTAAGATGGCAGTTTGAGTTTTAGTTGTTTTCAATGTTTTCTTGAAACCATCATCCATTAACTTGACAGCAATTTGGCTTAGAATGGCCAAATGTTCATCACCATTTGGCCCTTCTGGTACTAATAATGCAATCGCAACTTTAGTTGGTTTTCCATCCATTGATTCTCATTCAATTGCGTTTTTAAAACGGAAGACAAGGACTGCTGCGTTTTTGATTTCCGGAATGCGCGCATGCGGAATGGCGAATCCATCTTCAAATCCAGTAGTACCTTGTTTTTCACGGTTTTCAAAACCCAAAATCAATGCTTTTTTATCTTTAGCTAAAATCAATTTTAAAGTTGCAGCTTGATCGGCCATAAATTTGAAGGCTGATTGCTGATCTTTAATTTCAACATCTAGAAAGATAAAATCTTTATTGAATATACTAAGATTCATTTTCTTCTCCTATGTACTATATAGAAGTTCATTGTCCACATATGAAATATTTTCCTTTATTATTTTATATTTAAAAATGCAGGAAAACAAATAAAAAAACCTATCTCTTTGATAGGGTTTTTCCATTTAAAATAATTAGCTTATTTTTTCTTATTATTAATTTCATTGGCAGCTGAACGCATAAATGAAATTAGTTCTTTTTTAGTCATATCACGTAAATTAGCACCTTTTAATTTTTTATGACTTTCTGGTACTATTGAGCGCATTTTATTAGCATGTTTTTGCAATTCAGAACGTTGTTCAGAAATCACAGCAGATCCATCCAACTTAGCTCTTTCTTGGGTTGACATTTTTTTCTTGTCTTCCACTCTTTTAGCTAACATTTCAACAATCTTTTGTCTTTCTGCATCTTGAGCAGCATTTTTTAAGGCTTCTTCGTATTTTTGACGTTCAAGTTTTTCAGCTTCTTCTTGTTTTTTTAATTCAGCAGCATATTTAGCTTCCATCATCGCCAAGAAATCTTGGGCATCAGCATCATCTTGTGCTTTAGGCACTTCCATTGTTGGTTGTGGAGTTGGGATTGGTTTAGGTTTAACAACTTTTGGTTCAACTGGTTTAACAACTGGAATGGGGGTTGGTATTATTACTTTAGCTTTAGGTTCAACAATTGGTTCATGGTGTTGCACAATGATTGGTTCAACTGGTTTAACTGGTTGAGACTCAGTTTGATGAGGTTGAAATATCACTTGGATTGGTGTGGTGTTGTTCTTTTCTTCTTTTGGTTCAACTGGGGCAACTGGTTTTTTATTTTTTGGTGTTTTTGTTGAAAAGGCAAAGATCAAGAATGATAACAAGGCAAGTCCCATGGCAACTGTTGCAACTATTAAAATTAAATAATTAGCAAAGAAGTTGAAGAGGAATGTGGTTGGAGCAACTTTAGTCACATTATCAAATCAAAATTTGTCTGCGATGTGTCAATCTAGTCCCGAACCACTTCATTCATATTTCCATCCCTCAATTAGTGATCAACTACCATCTTTAAATGGAGAAAACATATTATTAATGTTTCAACCCTCAATTGGTGAAGTGTGAATGTTCATTCATTTGATTGTAATTCCTAATAATAAAGCAATGATGCTAATTGTGAAAAACGTTCAAAAAAGTCTTCTAGCTTTTTTTCTCATATTTGGTTCCTTTCTAAGAAAAATGTATTTTCTCTACACTAACTAAAGATATTTTACCAAATAAAAAATAAAGCAATGCTTTATTTTTTGGTTTTAATAATATCAGCAACTTGTCTCATGTATTTGATTAGTTCTTTTTTAGTCATATCACGCAAGTTTGCTTCTTTTAATGTTTTATTTTTTGCTTCAACTAATGAACGCATTTTATTAGCATGTTTTTGCAATTCAGAACGTGGTTCAGAAATCGAATCAGATCCATCTAACTTAGCTCTTTCTTGAGTTGACATCTCAGCTTTTTTAGCTTTAGCAGCAGCACGAGCTTGAATTAATTTTTCTTTTTCTTCTTCTTTAGCTTCAGCTAAAGCTTTTTCGTGTGCTTCACGTTCTAAACGTTCTGCTTCTTCTTGTTTAGCTAATTCTGCAGCATATTTTGCTTCCATTTCAGCTAAATAATCATGTGTATCAACTTCATTTTCATCTGCAACTTTTGCAACTTTTTTAGTTTCTGCTTTTGCTTTTTCAACTTTTGGTGTTTCTACTTTTTTAGCTTCAACTTTTGGTGTTTCTACTTTTTTAGTTTCAACTTTTGGTGCTTCAACTTTTGGTGTTTCAACTTTAACTGGTTTTGCTTCAATAATTACTTTTTTAACAACTGGTGCTTCAACTGGTTTAGCAGTTGATTTAGTAGTTGCTTGTCCTAAAGCAGATTGTGCTAAGTTAACAATTTTTGCAAATTCATCAGCATTGTAAATTGCTAATTCTGATAACATTTTACGGTTAATATCAATGTTTGCTTTTTTCAATCCATTCATAAATCTTGAATATGATAAACCAAATGGACGGACAGCTGCATTAATACGAGTGATTCATAATTGACGGAAATCACGTTTCTTTTGTTTACGTCCAATGTAGGCGTAAGCCATTGAGCGAACTACTTGTTCATGTGCTTTTTTGTATGATGATTTTTTAGTTCCATAATACCCTTTAGCACGTTTAATTCAACGTTTTCTTCTTGCTCTGGTAACTTTACCAAATTTAATTCTTGCCATATATTTTCTCTCCTATCCTCTTAGTTTTGTAACAACCCTTTTAAACGTTTTGCATCAGTTGCATCAACAAATGTTGATTTTTCTAATTGACGTTTTTGTTTAGTTGTTTTTCCTAAAGCTAAATGTGAACGGTAAGCGTGGCCTCTTTTTAATTTACCAGACCCTGTTTTTTTAACACGTTTAGCTAAAGCTTTTTTTGTTTTCATTTTTGGCATAATTCTTGTCTCCTTTTTGTTCTCTAATTTTTCTTTGGCACAACATACATGTCTAGGAATCTTGAATTTAATTTTGCCTCTTTTTCAATTTTGGCAACATCTTCAATTTTCGTAAAGAAACGATTTAAGGTTGCTTGACCTAAATCCATATAAGTTATTTCTCTTCCTTTAAATTTAAGTGAGATTTTTACACGATCACCATCTGCTAAAAATTCTCTTGCTTTACGAGCTTTGGTATCTAAATCATGCTCCCCAATGTTGACTGTTAAACGAATTTCTTTGTTTTCAGTTTTAACTTGGTTTTTCTTAGCTAATTTAGTTTTCTTTTGTAGTTCATATTTGTATTTTCCATAATCAAGGATTTTAGCAATTGCAACTCCATTTGGTTGCAAACCAACTTGAACTAAATCTAAACCTTGTGATTCAGCTAATTCAATTGCTGCACGTTTAGATAAAATTCCGTGTTTGTTTCCTTGTTCATCAATTACAAAAATTTCTCGCGCACGAATAAAACCATTGATTGGATCTTGGTTGTTACTTCTTGGTTGTCTTGGATTTTGTTTTTGTCTTTCGTCCATTCTTTCTCCTATAAATAAAAAGTGTGCTATTAAAACTAGAAAGCACACTTTATCTGTTCTTTGTGATAAATAATTCAACCATTTCACATCTTTGTTCGTGGTGAGCTATAGTGCTTCTTTTTTAACATTATTATTATATATTGATTTTGCTAAAAAACAAACAAAAAAAGAAAGACAAATGTTTTATCACATTTGTCTTATCATTTTTAGTGACCTTGAACAAGTTTTCTAACTTCGTTAGTCACACTTTCAACATCAGTTCCTACAACAATTTGTAAAGCTGAATCTCCCAATCTTACTAACCCATATGTTCCAGCAGCCGAAATTTTGGCGTCATCAACTTTTTTATTATCTTTTAAAGTTAAACGTAATCTTGATGCACAATTATCGATTGTGATGAAGTTATCTTTACCGATTGCTTCAACGATTGCTTCAGCTTTAATTAAACTCTTGTTGACTTTTACTTTTGGTTCTTTGGTGTTCTTAGAAAATAATCCCATGTTTTCTCCTTATTTTTAATCAATACAATGTAATGCTAAATTTTTAAAATTGCATTTTCATTCAATAATAATAATATCACTTTTTTAAAAATTTGAATTTTAATATGTAAATACTTGCCCAAGAATAGTGGAAAATGAGTTAAATTTGAGCAAAACTTAACTAAATTTTTGAATATCTGAAATATTATAGCGTTCACGAAGTTGATTTCTGGTTAAATCGTTATCTTTAATAAACTTGATCAAGGCTCTTTCTTTGCTTGTGATTTGTAGTAATAGAGTATCTTCTTTTTGTTTGGTTTTGAACTTATGATTATCTAATTGATATTTTAAATGACGTAATTCGTCTTCTAATTTATATTGTTTCAAGAGTAAACTACGACGCAATTGTTTGTGTTCATCACTTCATTGCTGAGTTGGGATTTGGGTGACTTCAATATAATAATCTTGATCAATGTGATGACAACCCAAATGATGATAACCTTGAGCAATCGCTTGTTTCATTGTCATAATTTGATCTTCATCTTCTAATGATAAAACTTTGTTTTCAAATGGTCGACATAACACACAAGCATCTTCTAGTTCTTCAACATAAACTGTGCGTTGCAAACGCATCGCTTGTTTTTTACCAAACCAATTATAAATTCCTAGAAATGAAGCATTGTAATTCTGTGCTTTGGTTTTTGCTTGTTCAAGAGTGATTTTTTGATCTTTATTTTGGTCCAGTTTTGAACGAATTTTTCCTCAAGGAATAACAACTAAAATAATTAAAATCACAGCGATAATAATTAAGATAGCTCATCAAGGTAAGTTGGTAATACTCGAACCATTATTGGTTCCTTCAACAAAAAAGTGTAAAAACATAATTATTGATTATGATCGTTTAAGTGATCATAATACTCCTTAATATCTTTGAGTAAAACTGCTTGTTTACGTTGGCAAGTATTACATTTGCCTCATAACTCATCTTGGAGATCAACTTGATTAAAATCATTGGTGAAATCAAATTTACGTTGTTCTCAACATTGCTTACAAAACATAAAAACTGATGATAAACTTTGATTATTTTTCATACCATTTTTCCTTCTTACTTATCAATAATTATAAAATAAAAATATCAAGTTTGACTTGATATTTTTGTTTGTTTAAACTTTTGTTTGTTTTTGAGCTTTAATTGGTTGTGGAATTCCAATTGGTTCTTGCGCAACTAAGTTTGGATCAACTTGATGTTCACGACCTGGAGTTTGAATATCTAGTTTTTTAATTAAACTATAGAAGACAACATAATAAACTCCACCAGCAACAGCTGTTAAGGCTAATGTTCATAATGGGTTTGAAGTGACTCCTAAAACTCCACTCTTACTTGCAGCAAATCCTCAAGATTGTGCAAATGAAACAATGTAATCAATTAATCCAGCCGAGAATCCAAATCCGACTTGAATTCCCATTCCTGTTGAAGTAGCCACAAAAATTCCAGTTAATAAGGCATGGATGACTAATAATAATGGTGAGACAAAAACAAATGAGAATTCAATTGGTTCAGTAATTCCAGAAATTAGAGAAACTAAAGCAACACCACCGAAGAATCCACCCATTTTAGCGCGATTTTCCTTTTTAGCTGCAAAAATCATTGCAATCGCAATTGCTGGAATTCCTCCCATCATAATTGGGAAGAATCCTCCTTGGAAGAATCCTGATCCTTGAATACCTTTAGTGAAGGCTGAAATATCTCCATTAGCTCAAATAGTTTCTGTACCGATTGCTCCTGTAATTGGATCAACAACATGTCCACCAATTGGTAATTGGAATCAGAAGAATGTATTTAAAATTTGGTGTAACCCAAATGGTAATAAGAAACGGTTTAAGACAGCATAAACTGCAGTTCCCGGAACTGTGATAGCTGGATTATCTGGGTTAGCAACTGCTTGACCAAACATCATTAAAACATATTGAATTCAAGGTCATAAAACAGCAAAAGCAAAAGCAACTGGAATTGCCACTAAAATCCCTACCATTGGGACAAATCTTCTTCCTGAGAAGAATGATAATGCTTGCGGTAATTGAATATGTGACAATCTATTATATAAATAGGCAGAGAAACATCCGGCAGTGACCCCTCCCAAGACCCCGACATTGAGTACATATTTTCCACCAACGACAATATCTTGGCTACCTTTAGCAAATTCTTTAACATAGAATAGTTGTGAAAATGCATGACCGTCTTTGTCTTGGAATGTTAACACATTTTTATACATCATTTCTGGTAATCCGTGTTCAGCATTCATCACAGCAATGATGAAATAAAATACGGCAGCAACTAACGTAACTTCCCCTCGATGATCTTTAGAGAGACCAAAAGCGAGACCTAGAGCAAATAATAATGGTAAATTATCAAAGGCAACACCACCCGGTTTTTGAATAATGAATGAAATTCAGTAACCAACTTGATTGGTAATATTACCATCGGCATCAGTGGTAAAAGTAATTCCTAAATTACCAAACCGATTTAAAATGGCTGCAAATGGTAAGACTGCAATCGGGAATTGCAAGGCTTTACCAAGTTCTTGTAAAAGTAATAAAAAGTTACCTTTTTTAGGACTTGATTTAACACTACCAAAAGCATCATTTTCTTTTTTCTTTTTAAGTGATAAGAACATTTTATCTCCTTTTCTTTAAACATAATTTTTCATTATGTCTCTTTAATTATATAAATTGTTTTTCCATTTTTTTCTGGAAAAAATGGAAAATTTGGAAAAAAATCGCAATTGCGATTTTAGATAAAATATCCAAGGCCAATACCAAATAAAACAAGTCCTGCAATAAAACAAACTCCAATAATAAATATATATAAATAGTGAATTCAAAAATTAAAAATCTTGTGGGTGAATTTTTTATCTTCGACAGCAAATTCGCGTTTTTGACCAGCTTTACGACGATTTAAAACTTCTTTTAAAAGAAAGATTACCCCAATTCCAAGAGCTAGGCAAATTAAGCCAACAACCAAAAAAGTAATCGCTAATGATTGGGAAACTTTAGGTGTTTCTTTAGCTAAAATATTAATCAAATCCATGTTACTCCTTATAATGATTATGCCTTAATATTTTAAATTAAAAATCTTGATCTGAGTTTGTAAAAAAACAGGAAATAAAAATAGAAGCAAATCTGCTTCTATAATCAATGTTTGTAAAAACAGTTTTATTGTTTCATGGCTTCAACTTTTGTCATATCTTTTTCACGACCAGGTGTTGGGATGTCCAATTTTTTGATTGTGAAGTAGAATGAGAAGAAGTATAATGGAGCAATTGTAGCAGCTAATGCTAACATTCATAATGGGTTTGATGTTACTCCATAAACTGGTCCATGAATGATACCTTCAGCTTTACTCATTCCTCAAGCATTCGCAAAGGAAATAATATAATCAATTAATCCAGCGGAGAAACCGAATCCAATATGCATGTGCATTGCTACTCCAATTGCAGCAAATATCGCTGTAAATAAAGCGTTATATGCTCATAAAATTGGGCCAGCAAAAATGAAGGCAAAGACAATCGGTTCATCGATTCCAGTTAAAGCAGCCACAAATGCCACTCCACCTAAGAAGGTGATAGTTTCTCTGCGTTTATCTCCAGGTGCAGCCATAACCATTGCCCCAGCAGCAGCTGTTAATCCTCCTCAATACATTGGGAAATATCCAGTTTGGAATGTTCCAGAAATGACTGATTTTTGGAAAGCATTAATATCACCAAAAACAGTATACATTCCAGCAGTTGCTCCAGCCAAATTACCAGTGGCTAAAATTTTTCCTCCTGAATTAGCAACCAGACCTTGTCTTAAAACAAAGTAGTCTTGTCAATTATCTTTAGTAATTGTGATTTTTGTGTAAAAATGTGATGCAATAGCTTGAAAATTTTCAAGATTAAATTTATCTCCTCCAAAAGCATCAGCATCTAAAACAATTTTTCCATGAATATCGACAATATAGTTTTCAATTGGCATTTGGAATCATAAGAAAGTATTGATAATATGGTGTAAACCAAATGGTTGAATAATACGATTAACTAAAGCATATAAAAATGCTCCAGGTATGGTTCAAGAGTCTGTTGAAGATATCAAACCACCAAATTTAACTAAAGCAAATTGAATTCATGGTCAAATCACAGCATAAAAGAATGCCAACGGTAAAGACACTAACATGACCATCATTGGCACAAAACGACGTCCACCAAAGAAACCTAAAGCTTGAGGTAGCGTAATGTTGTGAAAGCGGTTATATAAATAGGCAGTAATTGAACCCGAAATAATTCCTCCCAAGGCTCCAATTTCGAGAACATACTTCCCGCCTATAATTTCAATTTTGTCATTCACCATGCCAAATGTTTGGACATAGAATAATTCTGAAAATTGTTTACCATCATGAGCTGTAAAAGTTAGGACATTTTTATATAACAATGATGGTAAGCCACCTTCAATTAGAAAAGCAGTGATTGCTAAATACATCAATGCTCCGATTAATGCAACCTCACCACGATTTTCTTTGGCTAACCCAAAAGCGATACCAATCGCAAAAAATAATGGCAAGTTAGTAAAAACTATATCCCCGGGTCGGGAAATAATAAAACCAATTCAATTTCCAACATTTCTCACACCATTTTCCATTGGGTTTAAATCCATAGCTAAGGTCCCAAAACGATTTAACAAAGCCGCAAATGGTAGAATAGCGATTGGATATAATAGTGCTTTTCCTAACGTTTGCAGCCTTGCAAATGTTTTACTTCAAAATGTTCTAGAATTAGAAGGTTGAAAATCATTTGGTTTATTTGGTTTATTTGGTTTATTTGATTTATTTAATTTATTTGATTTATTTGATTTTAAGAGGTGCATATTTCTTCTCCTTTCATCACAATTATTCTATACTTGAAAAATAGAAAAGTGATAAAAAATTATCACTTTTCTAAAAAATTTTTTATTTTTGTGGTTATCTTTGTCAAAACAATCTATTTTTGCTGAACAAGGTCAAAAAGAAATTGGTTGAAAAGATATAATTGCTTCTCAAAAAGAAACTGAAATTTGCCTGAATTTTGGCCATGATATGTGATGATTTCTAAAATTAAAGCACCAGTTTTGAAATCATAAGCTGTTTGCAGATAAAAAATTTCTTGCAACTTAAAAACTTGTTTACTTTGTCCGGGAACAACAAATGTGATCATCTGTTTGTCTCGGTCAAATTGGATAGTTCCATTAGTTGATGTGACTTCTTGATTTTTATTGCGGTTCAAATCTAAATAAGCATTAAAAATCATTAAAGAATTGTTGATGCGACTTTTTTCAATGTAGGCTGATTTTTCAATATAAATATCGAGATTTTGATCAAAAATTTTAATTTCAAAAACACTATCAACAATTTGCTTTGTTGGGATTAAATTATAGTTAGTTTCAATTTTTGTAATCATTGCTGAGAGATTATGAAAATTGCGTTTTCTTTTATTAGCAATGTACAAAAAAGAAAAGAAAGAAAGTCCGCAAATAAAAACAATAGCAACAATGATTAGAATCACTCATTTTTCTCAACTCATAATTTCTCCTTATTTAACATACGTTGCTAAAAAAACAATAAAGGCTAGCAAATCACCTAATGTTAAAAGCACTAAGAGATAAAGAATAAAAAATTTAAAAAAATTTTTACTAAATTTTTGACCTCTAATTCTTAATTCTTTTCTTTCTTTATGAATCAAAATGGATCAATAAACCAGTCCAACAATTAAAAATGGTAAAGCAACTGCTGATGCAATTAATAATCCTAAGATAACAGGAGGAGATAGATCAATCATTTTATTTTAACTTTGCCTTTGTATGTATTATAACACCTTGAACGACACGATTAACCAAACCCGATGGTCAAGGATTATCTGGGGTTTTACCATTGGCCAGTGATTTATAAAAAGCATATAATTGAGCTAAAACAATGTAATTTAAACCCAATAAAGCAGTTGATGTTTCTGTTAATTCCACATTAAAATAAAAATCTGATAAGCTTTTGATTTCATGGTCATCTTTGTAATCAAAAACCACTAATGTTTGTGCTTGTTTTTGAGTGCTTAATTCTTTTAACAAATCAACATCATATGCTCGTTTGTATGGTTCTTGATTCATGAAGAAAAAGACAATTGTTTCTCGATTTAAAACTGATTTAGGTCCGTGACGAAATCCTAGAGGTGTGTTAAAGAAAGCAGTGTTTTCACCAGCTGTTAATTCCAAAACTTTTAGGTGCGCTTCTTCAGCAATACCTAATAAATTACCTGAACCCAAATAAACCACACGTTGATGGTGCATTTGAGCAATGGCTGCGATTTGTGGATAATTTTGCTTTAAATTAACAGTGGTCGCCATGGCTAATGTTTCAACTCTTTTCACATATTGATCAAAATCAGCAAGATTAAAAATCAACAAACAAGCAATCATCATACTTGAATAACTTGATGTCATGGCAAATGACTGATCATTTGTTGCATCGGGTAATAAAATTTCTAAACAATTTTTGGTGGTTTTGGCAAGTTGAGATAGGGCACCATTTTTATTACAAGTAATCACAATGTGGTGGATATTCTCCACGAACTTATTCACCATGTGAAAAGTGGCCACTGATTCTGGTGAATTTCCACTTCTCGCAAAAGAAATTAAAATAGTTGGTTGCTGGGGGTTAAGATATTCTTCAATGTTACTAACAATGTTTGTTGTTGAAATCACTTGAGCATCAACCCCCATCAAAAATAAATCTCTGATGATTGAAGCACCAACAAATTCACTTGTGCCTGCTCCAGTTAAAATCACTTTGGTATTAGCTTGGAAATGTGCTTTTAAAAATTGCTGAATTTCAGGAATTTTTTCTTGAATAATCTGACTGGTTTGCATTCACATTTCAGGTTGTTGCATAATTTCTGTTAAGGTGTGAATTCCCTTATTCTTAATTAATTGTTCTTTGGTAAAATTTAAAATCATGATTTTCTCCTTTGGAATTGATGTTTAATAAAATTTTTTTAAACTAGTTCAAATTTAGTTTAACAAAAAATGAAAAAAATTTATCATTTTTCCAAAATATTTATGAAAAAAATCATATAGAATATAATTATTGATAAAAGGAGGAAACAATGGATCGCATTGAACGTCGTAAACAAATTATTGATGTTTTAAAAAACAAAAAACAGCTTTCTTTAAAAGAATATTTCTTATTCACATCAGAAGCTGGGATTGTCAACATTACAGCACGGCGAGACCTTGCCTTTTTTGAACAAAAAGGTTTGATTAGTTTAGAAACAGGATTAATTCATTATGTTGGTACGAACAAAGCTGAGCAAGATCGCCAAGAACAAATTAATTTAAATAGTTTTAGTAAAAATAAAATTGCTCAATATGCCGCCTCTCTTTTAAAAACTGAAGATGTGATTTATGTTGACCCGGGAACAACAAATGAATTTTTAGTCAAAAATATTAAAACTCCGATTAAGCTACTGATCACCAATGGTTTACATATTTTTAACCAAGCTAGAAAAAATCCCAAAATTAAACAAATTATTTTAATTGGGGGAGATTTCAGAACCAATACTGGGAGTTTTGTTGGCCAGTATGCCATTAAAATGTTGCAAGAATTACCTCGCTTTGATAAAGGTTTTTTCACAGCCAATAGTGTTGATGAAAATTTAGATTTTTATAACAACAACCAATTAGAAGGTGAAGTTTATCAAATGGCACTCCAAAAAAGCCAACAAGCGATTGCTTTAATTGATGGCAATAAATTTAAAATTAAAGGGGATTATTATTTAGTTGCCAACATTGATGCTTTTAAAGTTTTTATCACCAGTACCCAAGCACCAAATAAAATTATTAACAAAGTTAGTCTACAAAAATTAAAAGTAGTTTAAAAAATACCTTGAAAATTTCAAGGTATTTTTTCATTTTTAAGTGTTGTTACTATTTAATAATAGCAATTAAATCACCTTTTTTAACTGCACCAGTTTTTACAAGGTTAATTGTTTTACCCATATCATTTGTGAAAACAATTGGAGTTTTAATTGAAGGAACTTTAGTTTTGATTTTTTTCAAATCAACATCAACTAATTTATCACCAACACGAACGTTTTGTCCTTGTTCAACATATGATGTGAATCCTTGACCATTTAAAGTTACTGTATCTAAACCAATGTGCAATAATAATTCAATACCTGTTTTGTGTTTAATTCCATAAGCATGTTTTGTTGGGAAAGCTGTGACTAATTCACCTTCCATTGGAGCAACAAATTCTCCATCAGTTGGATCAATAGCAAAACCATCGCCCATCATTTTTTCTTTGAAGACATCATCTTCAACCAAATCAAGACCAATTACTTTACCATTCACAGGGGCAAAGATTTGCACTTCTTTAGTCTTTTTCTTAAATATTCACATATTTTTCTCCTTGTATTTAATATTCAACCATCATTTTACATCAAGTATCTATTATAATCAATTAAAAAGATATGGTATAACTTATTAGTATCATTAATGATAAAGGATTTACTCCATTAATGGGAAAGGAAATTATTTATGCAACATATTGCCGAATTTGTTATTGCTTTAACTGCTTTTGTGGGATTAATCACTTCACTATTTGTTTTTCATAAATTTTGAGCCAAAACCACAAAAACAATTTGAGTGCGTTTAATTATTATGGTTTGACTCTTAATTAGTGAAATTTGATTTATTGTCAACAATCAAGTTTTTGAAATGTATATTTTAAAAGATGGTGAATGAATTATTAATTCAAAATTTATGTATTTTGAATTATGTAATTTATTAACTGTGACTGGAGCGATTTTAATGTTTATGCCAACGAAGTTAAATCTTGATATGCTTTTACCATTAGCAATCATTGCCCCAATTATTGTTTTAATCGTACCAACACAAGAATCACAATCATGAAGTTTTGCTAACTTTAGATACTGAAATTATTACTTTGGACATATTGGAATTATTTTTGGTTATTTATATATTTATTTATATGACTTCACTGGTGCTCGTTTAAGTTGAAAAAGCATGCGTAGAAGT
This sequence comes from Williamsoniiplasma lucivorax ATCC 49196, assembly GCF_000518285.1. Classification (GTDB taxonomy): domain Bacteria; phylum Bacillota_I; class Bacilli_A; order Mycoplasmatales; family Mycoplasmataceae; genus Williamsoniiplasma; species Williamsoniiplasma lucivorax. Next base: position 56,340 of record NZ_JADH01000003.1, read on the forward strand.
ATGGCATTTGCCCTATTCTTCTTAACATTTGTCATGGTTTGAAATATGGCATTTGTTCCAAATGGACATAACCCACTAGATCCAGCCCCACCTGGTTCAACAATTACTGATCTAAATAATTATTGAGGTCCGAACTATGTTTATAAATTTATTCTTTACTACTTAGGTTTAGGAACACAAAGTTTATTAGCCCAATACTTCTTAATGATTTTTGTTTTAGGACCAGTCATTATGTTAGTTGGTTGAACCATCATTTATTTTGTCCGACCAATTTATGCTGATCGTGGGACCGAAAAATTAAAATATAATGTTAAAGAAGATATTTTAGGTTTTAAAACCACATTTACTAAAGCAAATATGAAACAAATTTTCCAAACAACAATTAAAAAAATCAAACCCTAGTTTGGTTTTTTTCTTTTAAAATCATCTTTTGGAGACAAAATATCAAGCAATAAATATGATATCTAATGTAAGATTATAAAAGGAGGGATATAAAATGAATCACATTCCAGAATATATTACTGAAATTATAATTAGTATCATTGTGATGTCTTCACTTTTTATTTTTCATAAATTTTGAGCAAAAACTGCTAAAACCTATTGAGTGCGCATCGTCATTCTGATTTGAATGTTAGCTGTGCAAATTTGATTTTACATCGACAAAGATATTTTCAATCCGAATGCGGACAAATTTATGTACTTTGAATTATGTAATATGGTTGCTTGAACTTCAATTATCTTGATGATTTTCCCAACCAAAATTCAAGTTGATGCACTTTTACCACTAGCAATCATTGGCCCCACTTTAACAATTTTAATTCCTTTAAATAAGGGCTTTACATTTGCTGAGTGAGAATATTACCAATTTTATTTCGGACATCTTGGTACACTTTTTGGTTATTTTTATATTTATTTATATGGTTATACCAATTCCAAACTTAGTTGAGTATCAATCAAAAGATCAATGTGTTATGCTTTTATCTTTTTAACATTTGTGATGGTTTGAAATATGGCTTATTCACGACACAATCCCCTTGAACCAGCCCCATCAGGACAAGGTAATTTATGATGAGGTCCAAATTATATTTATGGATTAATTCTTTTTAATATTGGTTTAGGTTCTCTAAGTTTATTAAATCAGTACTTTATGATGATCTTGGTTTTAGGACCAGCAATGATGTTGATTGCTTACACCATTTTATATTTCGTCAGACCACTTTATGCTCACTGTGGAACTGAAAAATTAAAATTCAATATTCATGATGACATTCTTGGTTTGAAAGCTTTCTTTACTAAAGAAAATGTAAAACATAAATGATTAAGAATTATCAATAAAATCAAAGCTTAAATTAAAAATCTCTAAAACTAACTACTAGTTTTAGAGATTTTTAAATGTTAATTCAATTTACATAAAAGCATAAGCCACTAAATAAACAATAAAGACAACATCCAAGACCCAAACTAAGGGGTGAACTTCTTTAATTTTTTTAGTAGCAATTGCCCCAATTGAATAAGCAATAATGCCCATGACAATCCCGTTGGCAATCGAAAATGTGATCACCATAAAGAGAATTGCAAAGAAGGCTCCTAAGCCAATTTCAGTTCTTGATCATTCAATTTCAGTGACTGATTTAATCATGACTGTTCCGATAAAAACAGTGGCTGCCCCACTTAAACAATTTGGCATCATTTTAAAAATCGGAAATAATGCTAAACTTAATAAAAATCCACAACTTGTCACAATGCTGGCTAATCCAGTTCTAGCCCCTTGCATAATCCCAACACAACTCTCAGTATAACAAGCCATATGTGAAACACCTAAAGCTGAACCCATGACAGTTGCTCCAGCATCAATCACTAAAGCTTTGGGAGGGATTTCTTGATTTAATCCTGATGCACGATTCATTTCAATATTCACACTAGTTAATGTTCCGGTAGCATCGAAGAAATTTAAAATAATAAAGATAAAAATGGAAATATACATTGTTGGTTTATTCCAAATTTCGGGATTGATAAATTGTTTATAAGTGTGTTCTAGATTAGTCACAAAACCATGAAATTCTGAATAATCTCATTGCCCATCTTTTCATTTGGCTGTGCCAAATGAATGTTTAATAGCAGCATTATCAGTGACATTTGCTAAGATAATCACAATCACAAAACCAATTAACAACATCACAATCACAGGCGCAAAAAACTTTTTATAAAATAAAATAATCGCTCCAAATAAAACGGCTGTTCCTAAAATAATTCCTGGATAGTTCATTTTAAAGTCAGATAGATTAGCGATTGGTAATCCTGATGGTGATGTTTGCACTCATCCCATATTAACAATTCCGACATAAGCGATGAAAAATCCAATACCAACCCCAATTGCTAAATGAATTGAGTGTGGCAAACTACGAATTAAAGTGGCTCTTAATTTGGTGACAGACATCAAACAAAAGATTAATGATGAAAGAGTTGTTGCAATTAGTGCCCCTTCATAACCAATACCACCTTGATTAGCAATATTAAAGGAAAACATCGCATTTAAACCCATACTGGGTGCTAAACCAATCGGCACATTAGCACTTAAACCCATCACCAAAGTAGCAATAAATGAAGCAACTGCTGTAGCGACAAACACACCCCCGCTACTCATGTGTTGTGTTGGATCACTAATGCTTTGTGCTTGACCTAAAAGATTTGGTTCCACTGATAAAATATAAATCATTGATAAAAAGGTACTTACCCCACCAATAATTTCTTTTTTAAAAGTTGTTTTGAAATCACTGAATTTAAAATACTTGGCAATTTTAGAATTTTCCAGATAATTTCGTTGTAAGCTCTTTTGAGCTTTAAAATTTTTTTTGTTCATTGAACCTCTATTCTTAACCAGATAAGAAGAAAAAAGAAAAAAGTTAACCAATGGAGAGAATATTAGTTAAAAATATCAAAGTTCTATTATATTTTGGTTACAATACCGTAATTAATAGAGCTTTACAGAAAGTCTTAATAGAAACTTATAGAAATTAGATTGGTCTAATTGTAGAAACACCAACCCATTATGTCGGTTTATACAAGCACTATTAACTACATTTTCATTTTAGTCCAAAATTGTTTTAAAATATTGTTTTTTTCAAAAAAACCTTATTAAGTGGTTAAAAATAAATCTTCTTGGGGATAACACATTCCCAAGAAGAAAAAATTTTTGAATAACATAGTCTTAATCTTGATTTTTATTGTGGTTTTTTTATCATATATGAAGTGCTAAAAAACAGGGAGATTTACATGAAGTTAATAACAATATGAAAAAGGATGAACAAAATCATTGTTTGTTTAACGTGCATTGGTTTAATTTTTTTTGGGATGATGGTAGCTTTGAGTGTTTATGTCGCAGACCAAAGAAAAAACAATGATAATATTGTCTCATTGCAAGACTTTGGATCAGTCAAAGCACATAGCATCAAAAATATTTCTAATATTCAACACGAAAATTACAATGGTGCAATTGCTGATGAACGTTCATCATCATATTATGGTTATGATATTTACTATTTCACATTTGAAATTGGATCTCATAAATTCATCTACCATGTTAGTCGAGTTAAAATATCTGCAGTTGATCCCACTGATTTACAACCACAGCAAGATTATTTAAACTTCATTAAATATGTCAGACAAACATTGATGGATAATTTAATCCTCAACCTTTCTTTGCCAAAAAGCATTTTTCCACATATGCAAATCGCAAGTTCAAATGTCTTCAATGGTTGAATGTTGTATCAAACATTTCAAACCCACTTAAATAGTTATTGATAAAATTTCCTCTTTCAATTGGTTTACTCAATAAAAAAATATGTCCTCAAAGACATATTTTTTTAAATTTAATGATCGATTTTAGCTAAGAAGGCATCGACTAATGCTAACACTTCCTCATTAGTTTCTAATTCTAAAGCTTGGTTGGCAAGGTCTTGAGCATCTTTTAAATCAATTTTACTCATTAATTGACGAGCACGCAGAACTGAAGAAGCACTCATTGAGAAAGCATCTAGTCCTAATCCGATTAATAATGGAATGGCTTGCACATCTCCAGCCATCTCACCACACATTCCAACTCAACGTTTTTTAGTGTGTCCACCATCAATAGTCATTTTAATTAAACGCAATAATGATGGGTTAGTTGGTTGGTATAAATAAGCCACTTTTTCACTCATTCTGTCAGCAGCCATCGAATATTGAACTAAATCATTAGTTCCAATTGAGAAGAAATCAGCATGTTTAGCAAATTTATCAGCATTCACTGCAGCGGCCGGAATTTCCACCATCATTCCGATTTGCACATTTTTGTCATATTTAATGTTTTCGCTATCTAATTCTTTTTTGCATTGTTCAACAAATGCTTTGGCATCTTTAAATTCATCAACTGTGGCAATCATTGGGAACATAATTCCTAATTCTCCAAAAGCTGATGCTCTTAATAAAGCACGAATTTGGTCACGGAAAACTTCTTTTTTATCTAATGTAAAACGAATTGCACGATATCCTAAAAACGGGTTCATCTCATGTGGGAATTCATAATAAGATAGTTTTTTATCTCCACCAATATCTAATGTACGAATCACAACTAATTGTTTGTTCATTGCTTCTACGACTTTTTTATAAGCAACAAATTGTTCTTCTTCAGTTGGGAAATGATCATTGTCCATATATAAGAATTCTGAACGGAATAAACCAATTCCTTCTGCTCCACTTTCCAATACTCCATCAATATCAGCTGGCGAACCAATGTTCGCTTCAATTAATTTAGTTTGACCATCTTTGGTTTTTGACACTTGGTTTTTGAATTTTTTTAATTCTTCTTTAAAAGCGGCAAATTTTTGCGCTTCAGCTAAATAACTATCAATTGTGGTTTGGTCAAGATCTAATTCGACAATTCCATTAGTTCCATCAAGAGCAAAAACTTCACCATCTTTAACATCTTGAGTAATTGTTTTTAATCCTAAAACTGCAGGAATTTCTAAACTTCTCGCCATAATGGCCGCATGACTAGTTCTCCCACCAATATTAGTGGCAAAACCTTTAACAAATTTTTTATCTAATTGTGCAGTTTGACTTGGTGTTAAGTCTTCAGCCACAATAATCACTTCTTCTTTAATCGTTGATAAATCAATAATTTTAATGCCCATTAAATGTTTGATGATTCTTGAAGCAACATCTTTAATATCGGCACATCTTTCTTTGAAATATGGATCATCCATTTCTGCAAACATTTGGTAATATTTGTTAGAAATCGTTTGCACAGCAAATTCAGCATTAGACTGATCATCATTAATCATAGCAATGTATTCATCTTTGACTGCTGGGTCTGATGCAATTTCTTTGTGGGCTTCAAAAATTGCTGCTTTTTCTGCCCCAAGTTTAACTTCTGTTGTTTGTCGCAAATGGTCTAACTCTTCAACTGAAACTGCAATAGCATTTTCTAATTTTGTGATTTCAGCCTTGGTGTCTGAAATTTTAGTATCTTGGATGTTAATGTGTTCTTCTGCAAGAACTAAAGCTTTTGCAACTGCAATCCCTTCACTAGCACCAATTCCTTTTAATTTTTTACTCATATTTTCACCTACTAACCACATTATATAATAAAAGCCTGATTTTCAACTATATAAACTGACCATTATTAACAAAAAGGTAGGAGTTTTTAAAGGAAAAAGTTCTCTAAAGTGGTAAGTTTGTTTTATTCATGACTTTTTATACTTTAAAATTAATTATAATAAAAACATAACTATTTTAAAGGAGTCATCAATTATGGAAAAATTACGAGAGTTAATCAAAAAGGAAAATGATTTTAAAAATTTTAATTTAAAATCAGAATTTGTCGGAGAAGAAAATTTCTTTTTCCCAGATGCCGAAGTTATTTTCTTGTTTAGTGGTCAACAAACCATTAAACAAGCCAACAACCAAACTGTTTATGTTGTCTTTGACAAAACACCGTTTTATGCTGAAAAAGGTGGACAAATTAATGATCGCGGAACGATTAAATGAGCCGGGGGGAGTGGGATCATCATTGATGTCCAACCAACTTGTGATGGAGTAAATATTCATGAAATTACCATTACTGGTGATTTAAAAATTGGGGATAAAGTCGCAGCTCAAGTCGATCAAGAAAAACGTTTATTGACAATGAAAAATCACACCGCAACGCACTTAACAACAGCGGCTGCTTATGAAGTGTTAGGACCAAGTTTAGACCACACCACTTCTTTTAATGATGAATTAGGCATGCGCAAAGATTTTGCTTATCATCGTGTGATTACTAAAGAAGAATTGAAAAGAATTCAAGACATTACTTTAAAAAGTATTGCTGATAGCATTCCTCGAGAAATTCATTTCACCACACCAGACAAAGCCATTAATGAATTTCACGCTTTATCTTTTGATGGTGATAAATTTGATGATGAAACACTTGTCCGTGTTATTCGTTTTGGCAAATTCTCTTGTGAACTTTGTGCCGGAACACATGTCGCGAACACTAGTGATTTAGAAGATTATGTGATCACTAATTTAGAATCAAAAGGCAATGGTCGATTCCGTATTAAAGCTTTAACAAGTTTTAAAACAGTTAAAGAATACTATGATAACCTGCTTGCTGAACAAACTAAAAAAATGGAAAGTTTAATCTCCAAATATGCTAACTTTAAAAACCAACAAGGTGATCAAGATATTGCAAATAAAGTTAAGGAAATTCAGCAACTTGATCACACTAGACAAAATATTGATCAATTTCAAACCACTCTTGATGAGTTAAATGAATTGATCAGAATTGCTGAAAAAGAATTTGCTAAACAAAATGAAGCGAATATTTTTGAAGAAATAAAACATCTGCAACCACAAATTAATGATCAAGGAATTAAACAAATTAACTTTGAAAAAAATAATTTGAACATTAATCTTTTAAGAAGTATTGGTGAGGAATTGAAAAAAAATCATGATGATTTAATTGTCATTTTAAAAAGTCCCAGTGCAGAAGGTAACTTTGTTTATGTCACAATTAGTGAATCATTAAAAGGTCGAGTTTCTGCTGTTGAAATTTTAAAAAATCTCAAAGATATCACCGCTAAGGGTGGGGGTAGTGAATTAGCTGCTCAAGGGAAATACGAATTAATCAATTAAAAATGACATTAAAAAACTTGTGGAACTCCACAAGTTTTTTTAGCTTATTTTTTGTCTTTGATTTCTTGAAGAATTTTTTTCAAGAAATCAGCTTTAGACATCTCGATTAATTCTTCACTACCATATTGACGATAGTTAACTGTGTTGTTAGCTAATTCATTTGGACCTAAAACAAGTTGATACGGAATTTTGTTGATTTGGGCTTCACGAATTTTTCATGCTAAACGTTCATCACGAGCATCAATACGCGCTCTCACAAATTCTTTTCTTAACATATTTTTGATATCTTCAGCATAAGCTTCACAAGCTTCATCACCAATGGAAATAATTTCCACTTGATTTGGTGATAGTCACAATGGCAACGCCCCTTTATGTTGTTCTAATAGTGTGGCTATAAAACGTTCATAAGTTCCGATTTGTGCACAGTGAATCATAATTGGACGTTTTAATTGTTGGTCAGCATCTAGATAAGTGACATCAAATTTTTGTGGTTGTAAGAAGTCTAATTGAATAGTTGCGACAGTAATTTCATGGTTTTGGACAGTACGGATTTGAATATCAAATTTTGGACCATAGAAAGCAGCTTCCCCAGGCATTTTTTTGTAATCAACACCTAATTCTTTTAACACTGATTCTAGTTGTGCTTCTGCTTGATTTCACATTTGGTCATCATCAAAATATTTTTCTTTATCATGAGGATCACGCATACTAAATGATAAGTAATCAATTTGAATATGGAAAGTTTCTAAAATTTCTTTTACCATTTTATAAATTGATTTGAATTCTTCAGCAATTTGGTCTGGGCGCACAAAGATATGAGTATCAGTAATTTCCATCGCACGCACACGTTCTAACCCGGTTAATGAACCACTTGATTCATAACGGAATTGGAAAGCATCTTCACAAATTCGCATTGGTAATTCTTTATATGTATGTGGTTCTTGACGATAAACCCCGATGTGATGTGGACAATTCATTGGTCGTAAGACAAATTCTTCTTCACTACCTTTAGCTCCTAAAAATGGTTGAAACATATCATTACGATAATGGTCTCAGTGACCTGAAGTTTTATACAATTGGACAGTTCCAACAATTGGTGTGGTTACTTTTAAATAATTGTATTCTCAACGTTTTTCATTAATGTATTTTCTAATTTCATCTTTAACAACTGTTCCATTTGGCAATCACAACGGAAATCCTTGCCCAATTAATGGGTCAAAACCAAAGATTTTTAATTGCTTGTTAATTTCACGATGATCATTATTGCGGCGTTCTTCTAAACTAGCTTTTTTCTCATCCAGAATTTTTTTACCACTCGCAGCTAAACCATGCACACGTTGCAGCATTTCATTTTTAGCATTGTCATTTCAATATGAACCAGTTAGTTGTTGAATCTCAATCGCTTTAACAAATGATAAATCATCTAAAACGATTTGGTCGCTAACCACTTTGACACCATCTAATTCATAACAAAAGACCATTTTATTCGCTTGTAAATATTTTTTTCCTAATTCTAAAAAATATTTATTGTGAGCAAATTCTTTGTTTAGAATTTGCTCATCTAATAATTGAAAACCAACATGTTTTTTATCTTTTAATTGATTCACCACATTTTGTAAGCTTTCAATTTCATCCATTTTTCAACGTGGATCAGCAAAGAAAGTGGTATTAAATTCCATATCATGTTCTTTGTAAGTAATTTCCGCATTTAATGCTTTGGGATCAATTTTATTAATGGCAACCATTGCTAAAAATCCAGCTGTGGTATTAATAATTGGTTCTAACATTTCTGATTTGTTAGTGATAATTTCCACTTCACTATCTTGTTTAACAACAAAACCACACGGAACAACTACTCCATTAACTTTTCCAGCAATCACTGTTTTACCTAAACTAGTTGATAAATCGATTGCTATTTCTTTAATTGATTTTGGTCCATTATATTCTTTAACTGAACCATCTAATAATTTAATTTTCATAAAAACCTCCTAAAAATTAAATTCTATTTAATGTTTAGGAGCGATTCTTCACCGCGGTACCATCCTAATTCATAACATTTAGTTATCTCAATTAAAAGCTTGACGCGCTCAACGTAACATTTGGGTCGTTAGTAGTAGTAATTTATCTATTCCTGTTGCCTCGCACCAACCGCCAACTCTCTTTAAGGACTTCAATAACACCGTGTCTAACAATGTTAAAACAATTATAAATTATTTTTAATTAAATTATTATCAAAAAAATAAAAGAAAGCTCAAAAATGTAGAGTTTTCTGCTCTGGAATCTCATTTCATCAGCAAAGTATTGGTTTTAGATGAAGATGATTATGCTTTGTTCACTTTATTTCAATGTAAACTTTTTTATTTTTTAAGCCATTTTATCGCTTAAAAAATAAAAAACTCCCTTTCAGGAGGGTTAAATTTTATCAAACTTTAATACGTTTTTCTGATGCTAAGTACATGCCATCACCTGGTTGGGTTTGATATGTTTCATGAAACTCATCAAGATTAATCAGAATCCCATTGCAACGGAATTCTTCTGGTGAATGAGGATCAGTGAAGAGTTTTGTTTTTTGAATTTCAGCGGTTGCTTTTCTTCTTCAAATAATGGCATTATTTTCAAAGAAAGCTTTTAAATCATTGGGAGATTGTTCTTGACAAATATCTAAAGCAGCAGCCATACCACTTAAATCACCAATATTTTCACCAAGAGTTAGGTTACCATTCACATTAATCCCATTAACTTGATACTGATTAAATTGTTCAACTAATTTTTGAGTATGAGCACGATATTGTTCATAATCTTGTTCGGTTCATCAATTATTTAAATTACCAACTTTATCAAATTGACTACCTTGGTCATCAAAACCATGACTCACTTCATGGCCAATCACTGCTCCAATGCCGCCTAAGTTTTGGGCTTTTGATTGGTTGATATCATAAAATGGTGCTTGTAAAATTCCAGCTGGAAAACAAATTTCATTTGTTGTTGGATTATAATAAGCATTGACTGTTTGTGGGTCCATTCATCATTTATCACGATCAACTGGGAGGTTAATTTCTCGCAAATCTTTTTCAATAAAAAAGCGCGAAAGGTTCATGACGTTTTCGACTAAACTACCACCATTTTGATAATTATTAATTACAATTGCACTATAATCATCTCATTTATCTGGATAACCAATTTTGATAGTAATCGCGTGTAATTTTTCAATAGCTTTTTGTTTGGTTGGATCACTCATTCAAGCTAATTTTTGAATACGGTTAGAATAAATTCTAATCAGGTCATGCACCATTTGTAAAACATCTTGTTTAGAAGCTTCAGAAAAATGCTTTTTAATGTATTCTTGACCTAAAAGTTCACCTAATTTGGCATTAGTAAATTCAACAGCTCGATCAATCACTGGTTTCTTTTTTTGAACACCACTAAAAGCAGCAGCATAAGCAAAATTAATGTCATATAATTGCTCGGTTAAGATAGTGGAAAATGATGATAGAATTTTAAATTTCATCAAATCTTTCATTGCTTGTAAATCCATTTTGATTAACATTTCATTTAATTTTTCTAAAAATTTCACTTGTGAAACAATCATCAAACTAGCTTTAGCATGCCCTGTCTGATTTAAATAATTTTCTCAATCAATGAAGCTACAGATTTGTTTTAATTTTAGAAAATCAACCACATTATAAACATTTTCAGGATTACGTAATTCTTCTTGTTTAAACATTGCTTGAGAAATTTCAGTTTCAAAAGCAAAAACCGTTTCAAACACATTTGTTTGCTGAAATTCAATCCCGCTTGCTTGCACTAAATCATTGATATAAATTTGATATGCTTTTTTCAAATCATCATGACGAGGATTAGTTGGGTCATAAAAATCACGATCCATCATTCCCAAGCCCATCGCATCAATACTCAAGGCACGTTGAGAACTATTTTTAAAATCACTATCGATGCTTTTGGCATGGAAAAAAGAAATTTTAAATTCTTGAAAATATTCAATTAAAAATTGGGTAAAATCTTGCTTACTTTTTAATTGATCAATTTTGTTAATCATCGGTTTGATCGGAGCAATGCCTTGTTCGTTTCTCACATTCATATTTAAGTAGTTATCATAAAGATTAACAATTTGGCTTTGGGTCAAATCCAAAGTCTGCTTGTTTTTTAATTCGAAGATTAAATCTTTAATATTGTCTAAAGATTTTTGGTGTAAAATTTCAAAACTCCCTCAACTTGAATATCCATCAGGCAACGTTGTTTGATCAATTCATTCTTGATTAAAGTGTCCATAAAAATTTTCTTTTAATGCTATTTTTTTACTCATAAAAATACTCCTTCACATTAATAAAATTATATGGGTTTAAGACTTAAATGCAAGGTTAAGCATTTATTGTTACCCCTTTCAACCAAACTAGTGTGAAAATAATGAAGAATTGCTCTTGCTGTTCTAAAAAAGAATCAAGATGAAAAGCGGTATCTTTATCGCTTCCACACTGAGCATTAAGTGAATAAAAAGTAAAAATGAGTTGCATAATTTGGTTTCACCAGATAAAAGCGTCATTAAAAAATGGAAACAGACTTCCATTTTTTCAATATAAATTGTCAAACTAATGTTTTTAATCGTGATAGAGCCCTTCATCTCATTTTTTAAGTTCACTATCAAATAATTCAGGGGCAAATTTTTTAACTTTGATCAGACTATCAATTTGTTTAATTAATGCATCTTTTGCAGGACTTGATTCATATTTAGTATGAATAAATTTGCTAATGATTTCGTGAATTAAACCACTTCCAGTCACCACTCCCCCAAAACAAACTACATTCGCATCATAATTTTGACGGGCATTAATTGCAGTAATGGCATCACGCGCCAGAACTGTACGAGCACCAAAAGTTTTTTGAACAGAATTACTAATTCCGACACCAGTTCCACAAATCCCGATACCAAAATCAACTTGTTTTTCAGCAACCATCATTGCCACTTTACGTCCATAAATTGGGTAATGGGTTCTCTGAAAATCAAAAGTTCCACAATCAATGACTTGATGTCCATCTGCTTCAAGAAGTTTTTTTACTTTGTCTTTCACATCAGTGACGATGTGATCACACCCAATTGCTATTTTCATCATTAAACCATCTCATTCAACATATCAATTCGGACCATATGTCTCCCAGCCGCAAAGTGCGTAGCCACATATTGTTGAACAATATTGCGAATTGTTTCTTGACCAGTTAACTCTGAACCAATGACCAAGATGTTTGAACCATTGTGTTCACTTGTCATGTGTGATGAATATTCATCAGAAATTTGGGCAACAATATTACCATGGAATTTTGCTAACACCATAAATGGTAATGAACCATAATCTTCAATAATCACTAAGCGATCATATTGTTTATTTTGCATTTCTTCATTAATTTGCACTAATTTTTCAAAAGTCATTTCACATTCTTCAATAATTAATGCTTTATTTAAACTGTAAATGACTTTTGATAAATCATTTTTAAAAACAGCGTTTTTTTTACCTAAGAGTAATAATTTTATTTTTTCCATTATGTTAATTGAAAGTAAAATTGCACTTTATAACGGTAGTCATAAACATTTGATGTAAAGTGCAACTTGCCATCTCCTCCTATTTTATAAGTTGTTGTTTGTTGGTAATACTCGGGATTACTTTTAATTGCTTGGGAATAAAAAGCATCTAAAGCATCTGACTTATTTTCTTCAGTCACATTAATTTTAGCACCAACGAATGGTCCTTGTTCGACGTTTAATGGTTTAATTTCAATTCCCATATTAACCACAAAAGCATTAGTCTCTGGTCGATACAAGAGTAAATCAGCGCCTTGTTCACTTGCTTCACGCACTCAATTTTGTCCATTTCAACTAGTTACTTTAGGAGCGTTTGTTTTATTTAAGTTAAAAATTGTAAATCCCAAATTTTCAGCTAAAGCTTGGGCTGTAAACTTATCTTTATCTTCGATGGGGGGTAATTTTTGATTAGCTGATAAATTAAACGTTTCTAACAAGACGGCAATAAAAGGTAGTGTTTTTCTTGTGTAATCATTTTCAATCAAGTCTAAAATTGAATCAATTTTTCCGTGAGCTATGCTTTGTTTTAAACCTGTGACAAAGTGTTTTTTATACTCATTGGCATCAACAACATCAGACCCTCAATTTGTAATATCATAGACATTTTTATGAGCCATTTTAATTGGGTGATTCGCTAAGGAATCAATGGGACGTGCAGTACAACTGACAACAGTTGCAGTTGTCATGACGATTGCCCCAACCCCGCTAAAAAATGTTAAAAATTTTTTCATCGATTTCTCCTTTCTATTTTTTATAAATATCAATTAATGTATAAATTAAATCCTTTAATAAAACAGTTGTCATCAAATGATCTTGACCATGAATCATAATCATTGTCACATCTGAATACTTGCCTTGTGCTTCAGTTTGAAGTAATTCTGTTTGTGCTTTGTGTGCTTCAATTAACATTTGATTACCTTCACTGATCAATTGCTCAACTTCATTTCATTGGCCTTGTTTAGCTTTTTTTAAAGCAATCAAATAATTGCTACGAGCATCTCCAGAATATCCAACTAAGACCATGCCTTTTTGGCTCATTTCTTTTTTTGTCATTATTTTTCCTATCTATTTTTTAATTCAAATTCACCCATTGCAAAATGTTTATGACTTCTGGAAAGTACAATGGCATATATGATGTTATTGGCACCAACAATAATGGGGATAAAAACATAAACTAGAATTTGTTCCACAGAAATCACCATCCCACTAGTTGCTACAGTCAAAATATAAACTAGGGGGATGGTGATTGCTGCCATCATTGGTACAACAATAATTCATAACCATTTATATCATGCCAGTGCTTGCATCCAATGACTTTCAAAATCCTGGGGATGAGTGGTTAGATAAGGATATTTAGTTTTTTTGAATGATGTCATAATTAAGTAAAATGCTCAAAAAATAGCAAAATCTAAAGCTGTTAAAATGGAAACATCTGTTTGTCATGATCAACTTTTTGCACTTTTAGCCAGAATGCCTAAAAGTGCAACACCAACCACAATAATTAAGGTAATCAAGCCTCAATAAAAATTAATTAATCTCCTAGTTTTAATATTCATAATTTCCTTATCTTTTTAAATTAAATCTTTCGCTGCATCCATCACAACTTCATATGCTTTTTGTTGATCATTTGTACATTCCACATAAGTTTTACCATTGGTGATTACAATCTTAGTTCCTGGTGTGATCGCTTTCTCAAAGTCATCAATATACATTTTGACTTGAGGAGATAAAATCACAATGTTAGCAGCTTTCATTTTTTCTAAATGTGCTCCATAAGCTGCTGAATCAATGACAAAGTTTTTCATTCCTTTGGCATTCATTGCTTTTTGAGCAGTGGCCGCAAACATTGCTGATGATCCTGCTCCATAACAAACAACTAGAACATGAATTTTTTGATCTTTTTCAAGTTGTTGGGCAACTTGGTGTGATGGTTTAGTTTTGTTTTTATGATCAAGTTTTTCTTGCATCATGCGTGCTTTTTCTACTTTTTTAAATTTACTTTTTTCTGTTTTTTCTATTTTAATATCAGCTGTAATTTCAGCACCTAAGGTTGCATAATGTTTACGTTGTTCTGGATTGTGATGAATTTTTTGACCAATACCATACCAGAGTCTCGTTCCAATTGCATAATGCAGTGGTCTTGGAATCCCTTTTTCTTCTGCTGTTTTAACTTCATCAGCCATCATCATCTTGTCATGAATCAACACAAATGGCAGATAGAAGAAAAAGTCAATCGTCACCATGATAATTCAAAGTAAAATTGTGAGCGGATCGAAGGCGGACCCAATTAAGAGCCCAACAATTGCCGGCATACTTCATGGGACATCAGCAATTGCTGCATTCATCCCAAGCACATCAATAAAGAATTTATAAATTAACACATTAATCACCGGCAAGATTCAAAATGGGATTAAATAAACTGGATTCAAAATCATTGGCGCACCAAATAGTGCTGGTTCATTAACCTGGAACCAAATCGGAATGTAAGAAGCAATTCCAACTGCTTTTAATTGTTTTGATTTAGCAAAAACAATGAAAATAAACGGAATCACAAATGTGGCCCCAGTTCCTCCAAGCGTTGAAGTAAAGTCATATGAAAATTCATATGTTAAAGCTCAATGCGGATGTCCTCCTTGAGCGAGAATTGCTTGATTATCTGCTAAATTCGAATACATAAAAGGTGTTAAAAATGGACGCGTCACACTTGGTCCATGCACTCCAATAAACCAAATCATTGCCGTTAATAAAGCAATTGATGCTAAAAATCCATAACTATCTAACCCTGAAAATATTGGTTTGATCGCTTGGAATAAAGCGTCTGTAAATGAAACATTGAGTGTGCCAATAAAAATATAACCAAAACCCCAGTAAACCATGACACTTAATCCAAAAGGAATAATGTCAGCAAATGATTGTGATACTCCTTGGGGAACTGCTTTTGGTAACCTAATCGTTCAGTTATATCTGACCGGTACATAAAAAATCCATGGTAATGTTAACCCAACAATGATACTGGTTAGCATACCTTGAGCACCAAGATTAGCAATGAAAATGTTGGCAAAATTTTCAGTGGCTAAACCATCCGAATTTAAAGCAAAAGTTCCGATAACAGACATCATAAATAAGGATGATGCGCTGGCAAAAGCAACCATCATAATATTCATTTTACGGCCAGCTGGTAATTCGGCATTTAATTTGCTCGCAAGGGCTGTTGAAATTCCCATGACAAATCATAATGAGACCAATCCCATTGTTAAAACATAAAGTCGATTTAAAACTTGTCTTACAATTAATGGATATCATGCCATATCACCTTTGATTGCTGGGGGCACTCACATAATGATCCCAATAATTGATGAGAAAACAATAATTGGGAGGGTCACATAAAACCCTTCCATCAATGATCTTAAATATTTGTTAGCTGCCACAATTTTCAGAATGGGCACCACTTTGTTATTTAATCAATTTTCAACTTTGTTATTATTTTTATTATCTACATTTGTAGTTTGATGATTTTTCTTAGTCATTAATCGTCCTTTCTACAGTTAAAGCGTTAACCATATTTTAATTTTAAAAAAGGGCACAAGAATCACAACCAATAGGTAGATAAAAACAAACAAAAAATGATAAAAAATTATCATTTTAAACACATCAAAGTTCGGTCACTAGTTCTAACTTACTTTTTTGTTCAGGAGTTAAATTGTTGTCAACAATTAACAAGTTATTTTTTGTTAATTGCATTACCTTGGCATAACCAGCATGTTTTAATTTGGTCGAATCCATTAAAACAATCACTTGTTTTGAACGTTGCACAACCATTTGAATGACTTCGGCTTCACTTTTGTCATTGTTATAAATATGACCATCTTCTCACAAGTTAGTTCCTGTAATCACACAAAGATCAAAAGTAAGATTTCCAGCATTAGCAAATCACGATTTATCAACAAGAGCAGCTGATGCTCCACGATATTTCCCCCCAATCAAGAATAAATGATTAATGTAGTTTGATTTCACTGCTAAATTAAAAACTTCTAATGAATTGGTAAATAATTCATAAATCGGTTTTTTTAAATTTTTAATAAATTCTTCAGTTGTCGTTCCAGCTGAAACAAAAACAGTTTTATTAATTGGGATTTTAGCATTTGTTGCCACAGCAATTTTAGCTTTTTTATCAAGATTTAAATATTTCTTTTGATCACGTGTTTCTTCTAAATAATTATTTCTTTTTCACAACATGATCTTGCCATATTTGTTAGAAATGATTTTCTTTTCTAACAAAAAAACTAAATCTCTTCGAGCTGTTAAATTTTTGATTTCATAACTATTAGCTAATATGAAAAATTCTTTTTGGCTCACTACTCCGCGAGATTTTATTTCATCAATATAGTTTTTAATACGTTCTGCTCTTTTCATCTTAAAACACCGACATTGCAAAAATAAACCCAAGATGAATATCTAACAAACCATTAGTGGGCTGATCATTTTGATCAAGGATTGAAGAATAATAACCATCTTTAGAAACTTTTAAATCATATTTTTTACCGTTAATTTCTTTAGTGATTGTTCTTCCACCATCTTGTTTAATAAAAATTTGCATGTTCAAAAGTGATTGAATCACTTCACTAGCTGAACCCGATTGATTCACTCTTTTTAAACGACCTAAAAAGGTATTGGCAAATTTTTGTTTATTTGGTTTGGCATCTTGAGTTAAATATTGATCATATTCTGGAGGTTTATTTTGCATATACACAAGTGCAGCAGGATGACCGAAATAACGAACTTCGCCTTCATTATAACCAATCTCAAAATTATCTGTAATTGATTGGAGATTGGTTAAAGGGGCATTTTTATTTGTTTGCTTTTGATATCAAGCAATCATACTTGGTGCAAGATATTTTAAATTCATATATCTTGAAGATTGGTCGGGAGTGTTTGCCCCACCTGGTCAATTTTTTTGCACTAATTCATTGACTGTTAAATAATTACCTTGGTCATCTAAAAAAGGTGTGGAATTTTTTTCATCATCTAAATAAACATTTGGTTGGCCATTAGCAATTGCTTGATATAAACGTTCATTAGTTTGAAAGATGGTTGCTTTGTCTCATTCTGATAAATCTTGACTTAAGATTTGATATTTTGAGTTGCATGAAATGGCTTGTGTGGCAAGTGTAGTGATTGCTAAAGTAGGTATTAAAAAAAGGATTGTTTTTTTCATAATTGTTGCATGCTCCAATTTATAAATGATTTTAACAAAAGCAAAATCACTTACAATCAATTTGTTTGTTTTATAATTATTTTATGAAGAGGAGGTCATTATTAGATGAAGGCAAATTTAAAAGAAGAGTTAATTAAAGCAAAACAAGGGAAGTACGCTATTCCCGCATTCAATTTTGATGATTTAGAAATGCTCAAAGGAATTATTCAAGCAGCTGAAGCAGAAAAATCACCAGTTATTTTAATGAGTACAGAATCAGCTGCAAAATACATGGGATTAGAATATGTTTTTGCTATTGGTAAAGCTGCTGTCGAAAATGCTACAGTTCCAGTGATCCTCCATTGAGATCATGGATTTGATTTAGATTTAATTAAAAAGGCAGTTGATCACGGTTATACTTCTGTCATGTTGGATGCTTCCAAAGAAAGTTTTGCAGATAATGTTAAACACACTCAAGAAGTCGTAGAATATGCTCATGCCAAAGGTGTACAAGTTGAATCTGAAATTGGTCATGTTGGTGGCAAAGAAGATGATCGAGTTTCAAATAATGGTGGTTATACCAATGTTGAAGAAGCAATAAAATTTGCTGAGTTAACAAAAGTTGATGCACTCGCCATTGCTGTCGGAACTGCGCATGGTGTTTATCATGGTACACCAGTTTTACAATTTGATCTAATTAAAGAAATTAATGCGAAAGTCTCTACTCCTTTAGTTTTACATGGTTCTAGCGGGGTGCCATTACCAGATTTACAAAAAGCAATTAGTTTAGGAATTACTAAAATTAATATTGGGACTGATTTAAAAATTGCTAATGCTAATGCTTTTAGAACTTGATTAAATGAAAATCCTGATGGTTATGATGCTCGTAAATTTGGTCAGGCTGGGATTGATGCTGTGAAAGCAGAAGCAATTAAAAAAATTAGAGCTTTTGGCGCCAATAATAAAGCTTAATTCTTGACCAATTTCAAATGAAAAAATGAAAAATCGAAGTCAAAAATTGTGAGTATTTTTGCTCATAACAAGCTTCGATTTTTCATTTTGAAAATTTTTATCAAGCAGGTAAAAATTTCCTGATTCAAGGTAAAAATTGTGAGGTTTCCAATTAAAAAAAGAAATGGAAGAGTTTCTAAGAACTTGCAAATAATTGAAAAAAATACTAAATAATTATATATTATTTATAGATTCATTAAGAATCTGAAGGAATTAATTTAAATTATGAAAAAATTGTTAACATTACTTGGTAGTGTTGGGATGGTTGCTGCGACTGCTGCAACAGTTGTTGCTTGCACCAAAGGCACACAATTGCACGACATTTTATCCCTAAAGAGTGAATTACAAAATATTTTAGATACAAAGCCATATGAAACTTGAACACAACCTGAATTACAAGGTGAGATTTTTAATACATACCCAGATTACGGCATTGTCGTAACTAACGCTGCAAAAAAAACACAAAATAAGAAAATTAATCATTGAAGATTTACAGTAGATGAAAGCAAAGCAATAAATTATCAATATCATGGAAGTATTGAATTAGAACATCATTGAATACAAAATGAAATTCAATCTATTTTTGATATTCAAAGTGATTTACAAATTATTTTAAACACCCAGAAAATAGACACATGAGATAAAGAGAAATTAGAAAAAGCTGTTAGAGAGAAATATGAAGGCATAAAAGTCGAACCTTTAATCTCTCCGAGAGCGTGAGGTTCCGGTTTTAAAAAATGGGTTTTTATGGGTGATGGAGTACACTATACAAACAAAATTATACTCACTCATAATTTTACCCAAGATATTTCTATTGATATCTCAAATATCAAATCTGCTTTGGAAGTTGTTTTAGCGCAACGAAAATTTGCGTCTTGAACTAAAGAAGAGTTAGAAAAAGAAATTGCAACTAAATATGAAGAAGGAGCAATTAGAGTCGAAACAATAACAAGCAACAATCGCTCTTGAAATGATGAACCCCAATCACAATCTTTTAAATTTATTGGGATGGGAAATATCGAAAACAATTTTAAATACAATGGTTTTGTCGATATTGAACACAAATGAACTAAAAAAACAGATACAACCGAAGCTATTAACGAAAATGAAACAGTTAAGACACAATTACAAGCAATTTTAGATGCAAGACCTGATACAGCTTGAGATGCAAAAGGATTAATGGAAGAAATTATCAATAAACACATCGAGGTAGATGGTGGAATCATTGTTGAAAAACAACCTTCTACTCGTGCTTCTGACATTAAAGTTCATAATGATAAATATAAGTTTATTGGTAAGGGGAACATTAATAACAAATACATGTACACTGGCGAAACTGTTTTAACACACACCTGAAATGAAAAAATTGATTCAAGTATTGATGTTGAAGAAATTGAAGATGAGTTGTATAACGTCGTAAATGATGATGCACATGCAAATATAGGTTGAACACAAGAGGAATTACAAGCAAAAATTGATAGTTTTGGGAATGAATATGAAGGAATGACAGTCATGCCTTCTGAAAAAAGTGGAATACATCATGCAAATGCATGATTATTTACTGGGCATGGAACCATTCATAACAATTATCCTTACAAAGGAACTATTCAAATAACTCATGAATGAATGGAATTGAATCAATCAAAATATTTAGATAAAGATGGAAAAGAACAGGAAAGTGTTTTAGGAATTATCCCAGAAGGAACTAAAGTTGTTACTAAAATTGGATGAGATATTAATGGTCAAGCACACCAAATGCCTTCGACTATTGAAAAAGTTCCCGATAAAATCGATCCACAAATAACTAGTCTGGAAAACTTGTTTTATAGAGCCCGAAAATTTAATGATCCTAATGTATCTAATTGAGATACTTCAGCAGTAACTAATATGAGTTATACATTTTATAATGCACTTAATTTTAATCAACCACTAAATTGAAATACTGCCAATGTCAAAGATATGAGCTGAATGTTTCATACTAGTCAAGAATTTAATCAAGATCTTTCTAATTGAAAGACCGAAAGCGTAGAAGATATGAATATGATGTTTTCTTATGCTTCTAAATTTGATGGAAATATTTCAAATTGAAAAACTAGTAATGTAACTGATATGAGTAACATGTTTGAAGAAGCAACATCTTTCAAACAAGACTTGAATTGGGATACATCAAATGTGACTACTATGTATAGCATGTTCAAAGGAGCGTCTTCATTTAATGGTGATATTTCTCAGTGAAATACTTCACAAGTTACAGACATGTGAGCAATGTTTAAAGGGGCGACTTCATTTAATCGAAACTTAAAAACCAATGGTGAAATTTGGGATACTTCACAAGTAACATATATGTATGAAATGTTTAGTGGGGCGACTCAATTTAATGGTGATATTTCAAATTGGAATACTTGAAATGTTGAAGGAATGACTGAAATGTTTAAAGATGCAGTTTCCTTTAATAAAAATATAAATGCTAATAAAGATAAAGATTATTGAGATACTTCCAATGTGACAAATATGAGTGGAATGTTTAAAGGGGCGACTAAATTTGACCAAGATATTAAAGATTGAAATACTGAAGAAGTGAAAAACATGAATAGGATGTTTGAAGGTGCTATTAGATTTAATAAAACTTTAACTGGGTGAAACACCGGAAATGTAACAACTATGGCTAACATGTTTAAAGGGGCGACTAGTTTTGATTCTTTTATACAAAAATGAGACACTTCAAAAGTTGAAGACATGAGCGGAATGTTTAGTGGGGCGACCGCCTTTAACAAAGCACTTCTTTTTGATACATCAAGTGTGACTAATATGAGTTACATGTTTGAAGGGACGAATAAATTTGACCAAGAATTGGAATCAAACCAATCACATTGAAATACTTCAAAAGTTAAAGATATGAGCCATATGTTTGAGAATGCATTAGTATTTAAATATGGCATTTCATCGTGAAATACTTCAAATGTAACAAATATGAATTCAATGTTTAAAAATGCACGAGAATTTATTGGGGATATTTCAAAATGAAATACTTCTGCTATAACTGATATGGGTTCTATGTTTTATGATGCGTGAAAGTTTAATCAAGACTTAAAAACTAATGGCAATAATTGAAATACTTCTCTGGTAACTGATATGTCATACATGTTTGGTAATGCTTATGAATTTAATCAGGATATATCAAGTTGAAGCACCTCAAAAGTAACTACAATGGAAATGATGTTTAATGGTGCTTTAAATTTTAACAAAAATATATCTGGATGATCAGTTGACTTAGTTGAAAATTGGAAAAAATTTTCAGAAGGTTCTGCTTTAACACCAGAACACATACCTCCAAAATTCAAAAATTAAAGAAAAAAATAAATTACATAATGAAAAACCAACTTGATGAGAAAAGCTGTTCTCCAAGTTGGTTTTTAAATTAAATTGATCAAGAAGTTTTCTAGCAATCTTATTTAACAATGATTTCAGAAATGCCTTTGTTACGCACAACTAAAACTTTTTCACCAGTTTTAGCTCCTCATAATTTGGCAATTTCTGATAGTTCATCAAGATTTGTTTCTAAAGAATCTAAGTCTTTAGTTTTGTTCATGAAGATTGAGTGTCAAATTCCAAAAGCAGTTCATAGTCTTTCAGATTCAGAAACCCCTAAAATTGCTGTGTTAGGACGGAATTTAGAAATAGCTTTTAGCAATGCCCCAGTTCTTGATAAAACAATAGCAAAGTTATATTCTCCATTACGTGTTTTATCAGCTAATAAACTAGCAATTTCAGCACGAGGTCCACTTGATGTTGCTTTGGCTTCGTCTAGTTGTTTTTGGTAATATCCTTTATTGTAAAATTCAATTTCAGCACGTTTGTTAATTGTTGACATTGTATTAGTAGTAATAAATGGGAAAGTTCCAGCAGCTGATTCTCCTGATAACATTGTTGAGTCTGCTCCTAATTCAGTTGCATAATAAACATCAGTTACTTCCGCACGAGTTGGGTTCGGGTTATCTGTCATTGACTCTAACATTTGTGTCGCAACAATAACAATTTTTCCAACTTCACGACATTTACGGATAATAATTTTTTCTCAATATGGCACATCGTAATATGGAATTTCTAATCCTAAGTCACCACGAGCGATCATGATTCCATCTGATGCTTCAATAATTTCATCAATGTTATCAATTCCGGTTTGTGATTCAATTTTAGAAATGATTTGAACATCACTTCCACCATGAGCAGCTAAAATTTCACGAATTTGGTGGACGTTTTTTGCAGTGTTCACAAATGAAGCGGCAATATAGTCAACACCTTCTTGTGCTCCAAAAATAATATCATTACGGTCTTTTTCACTCATGAATTCCATTGAGAATTCTACTCCTGGTAAATTAACACGTTTGTTATTTTTTACTTTATGAGTATTGAAAGCAGTAGCTTCAATCACTCCTGATTTTACAGCATCAACAATTAATTCTAATTTTCCATCTTCAATTAGAATTAAGTTACCTGGTTTTAAGTCTTTGCTCATATCATAAGCAACAGTCATTTCACCTTGACCACATTCTCTATTTAAGAATGAATCAGTATCAGTTAAAATAGTAATTTTTTGACCTTTAGTGAATTGTTGGATACCATCTTTAAATTTACCAACACGAATTTCAGGTCCTTTGGTATCTAATAAGATTGAAATTGGTTTTCCTAATTTTTCTCTAATTTGTTTTGCTCCTGCAATTCTGTACCCTTGTTCTTCATGGTCACCATGCGAGAAGTTTAAACGAATGGTTGTCATTCCATTCATATATAATTCTTCTAAGTCTTTTGGTTCATTGGTTGGGGGACCAATAGTAGTAATAACTTTCGTTCTTTTTAATCTTGCGTCTAAATCTTTTTTATTCATTTTGTTCTCCTAATTTTTATATTAACATTTTTATTGTTTAATAAATTCTGCATTTAATGAACGAATTTTGTTAATTTCTTTTATTTTATCTTGTTTTGGCATGCTTAATGCTTGGTTAATATCATGAGCGACTAAGGTTGTCCCATCTAACCCAACACATAAACCACCATGTCCAGCAATTAATTGGTCAACAGCAAACATTCCACTCGTAATTGCTAAGTAACGATCCATTGCACTTGGTGTCCCACCACGTTGAATATGCCCAAGCACTGTGGCTCTGGTAATGTACCCAGAACCAGCCTCAATTTTTTCAGCTAAAGCATGGACATCGGGATACATTTTTTCTGAAACCACGACAATCACACTACGTTTCTTTTTTTGAGCAAGTGTTGTCACTTGCTCAACAATTTCTTGTTCGCTTAATTTTGCTTCTGTTGTTGAAAGAACTTCAGCTCCGGTCGCTGTTGCAGCATATAGTGCTAAATCTCCACAATGGTTTCCCATTACTTCAACAACAGCTGCACGATTATGTGATTGCATCGAATCGCGAATTTTATCAATCGCTTCAACCACTGTATTTAAAGCTGTATCAAAACCAATGGTGTAATCTGAAGAAACAATATCATTGTCAATTGTTCCTGGTAGTCCAATACAGTTAATCCCCATTTCAGTTAAGCGTTGGGCCCCCATATAACTTCCATCTCCTCCAATTACAACCAAAGCTTCAATGCCATGTTTTTGTAAATTGGCTACACCTTTTTCTCTAATCTTTTGATCAGCAAATTCTGGTAAACGTGCTGAGCCAATCGCAGTTCCACCACGTGTTAAAATACTTTGGGCATAATTAAGATCTGCTTTTTCAATTCAGTCATGAATTAAACCTTTATAACCATCTCTAACGACAAACACTTCAATATTATTCGATGAAGCATAGCGAATTACAGATGAAACAGCAGCGTTCATTCCTGGTGCATCACCACCAGAAGTTAATACCCCAATTTTTTTAATCATAGGTACCTCTTTCCATTTTCACTTATATAATTATATATTCTATTAACTATTTATGAAAAATAAAATAAAATACTCCAAGAAAATTAGCGAAAATAAGAAATTTTTTCAAGAAAAAAACTCTTGTTTTTGTGGTGAAAAACAAGAGTTTAAATTGTAATTATAATTAGTTTTCTTCTTCGAAAGTTGAATCAGGGAAAGCATACATTGCATCCTCTAATTCATCAAACATCTCTTGAAGTATCTTTGCATCTGTCAAGTGGTTTTTAACTACTGCTTGAGCTTTTATAACTATTGCTTTAAAAGCTTCAAGAGTTGGTTGATCGATTGTTGATTCACCAGCTTTAATTAACATTACGGCTTGTGAGATCATCTGATCTAATTTAGCTAAAATTTTAACTGTTCCAGATTGATTAAACTCACTAGTTGCTTTCATGATTTTTGTGATCATTGTATTAACTTCAGCAAAATCCACTGGTTCTTCATTGATGAAAATTTCTACTTCTTCAATGACTTTTACTAAGTTAGTGCGAGCTTCATTTGAAGCACCTTGTTGTTTTAAAGCATCTTGTGCATTTTGTAAACCAGTGTTTAAAACATATAATGTTTCATCTAACATAAATTTATTAATTTCATCGATTTTTGATTCTAATTGATCAAGCGCTCTTACAACCATTTGTTTATTATCAGAGTTGTTATCAACAACTTGCTGAGCATTATAAATTACATCTTGTAATTTAATATATATTTCATGAGGCATGAATGGTTCTTTTGCAAGTTCTCTTGCAACTAAAATCATTTCTTTCAATTCACTGACAATTTTCACTGTTCCAGATTGATTAAACTCACTAGTTGCTTTCATGATTTTTGTGATCATTGTATTAACTTCAGCAAAATCCACTGGTTCTTCATTGATGAAAATTTCTACTTCTTCAATGATTGTTGATAAGTTAGTGTAAGCTTCATTTGAAGCACCTTGTTGTTTCAAAGCATCTTGCGCTTTTTTAAACTGATGGTTAAAACATCTAATGTTTCATCTAACATAAGTCTATTAATTTCATCAATTTTTGATTCTAATTGATCAAGTGCCATTACAACCATTTGCTCATCATCAAAGTTGTTATCAACAACTTGCTGAGCATTATAAATTACATCTTGTAATTTAATATATATTTCATGAGGCATGAATGGTTCTTTTGCAAGTTCTCTTGCAACTAAAATCATTTCTTTCAATTCACTGACAATTTTCACTGTTCCAGATAAATTAAATTCACTAGTTGCACGCATAATTTTAGTAATCATTGCATTAATTTCATCAACATTTATTGGTTCATCAGCAATAAACTTTTGTGCTTCTTTAATTACTTGTTTTAAGTTAATATAATCTTCACGTGATGCCCCTGGTTTTTGAAGAGTTTTTTGTGCTTTTTCAAAACTTGCTTTTAGAACAAATAAGCTTCCTTGTAAACTAACAAGATGAAATTCATCTATTGCTAGTTTTAATTTAGCATGAATATCGTTAACAGCTTCTCCATTATTTGCAGAATTCTTTACAATCTTTTCAGCTTCACCAATGGTGTTTTGCAATTGTATGTAACTATCATAAGATGCATGAGGATTATCAACGCTTCGTTTTGCAATTAAAATCATATTTTTTAATTCAGATAACATTTTAATAGAAATATCAACATCATTGATTGCTGACTCTAGGTTAGCAATCATTTTATTAATTTCTTTTATATCATCTGTATTTTGTTGTAGGGGAACTTTAGACATTAATTGTTCTAACTTCATACGAGTTTCATTAGAAGCACCTAGTTCGAAAAGAACTTTGTTAGCTTGAGCAAGACTTTTATTTAACTTATCTTTACTTCCTTGTAAATTATCACGATAAAACTGTTCAATAGCTTGTTTTAATTGTTTAGTTTTAATTTTGATTTTTTCTGGGTTGGTTGGTTTTGAATCGACAAATTCTTTAATCTTAGCAATTGTATTTTGAAATGTTGTTATAGCTCCAACAGCATGCGGATTAGTCATATCAGCTGCATTTGCTTCAATAATTAATTCTTGTAACTCTTTTAATTCATTAGCTCCTTTTGTTTGAAAAGTATTCATTGCATCATCTAATTCTTTTAGTTTTTGATCAATGGCTTGTTGATTGCCAGCATTTTGTTCAATGAACTTATTAGTTTCTTCAATCTGCGCTTTTAAAACTTTATAATCTTCAAAATATGTTTTATTTTCTGTGACAGTTGTTTCTGCTTGATTAAATAATTTTCTTAATTTTTCAATTGCACTATTTTTTGCAAACAAAATAGTTGAAGTGGCTTTCATGTTTTTAAAAGTTTCTCTTAATGATTCATTAGTGTTATCAAAATCTTTAATTGCATTTTCTAATTCATTTGCAGCACTTTCAATCTCTGCAGGTGTGGAATGTTGCTTGTCAATCACTACCTTAGCCTTTTCTTTTGTTTTTTCTAGATTTTCAAATTTTGCTAAAGCATCATCATTTTGATTCAAAAGATTTTGACTTTCACCTAGAAGTGTTTCTTGATCAGGTATTTGTTCTGGTTCTATCTGTGTTGAGGTGTCAGTTCCACAAGCAACAACAGTCGCACTCGCGCTAGCTACCATGGCAATGGTACCTAATAATGTTAATAATTTTTTCATTTTTAAAAAGTCTCTCTATTTGTTTACAAACAATGTTCTAATTCTACATTTTTTCCTATTAAATAACAATTTTTAAGCAACCTAAAAATGCTGATTTTAGGTATAAAACTATGTTTTTTTACTATTTTTCACCTAATTTGCCACAAATCAGGTGAGAAATTTAAAAAAATGAAAAATTTCACCAACTTTTTTCTAATCTATAGTGGAGGGTTTTAAAAATGACATCAAATAATAAACTAGAAACAAAGACTATCAACTATGATGAAAAAAATTCTATTGAATACAAATTGCAAGTTGATTATGCTCACAAAATTGCAGCTTCAAACTTTGATCAAATTAAATCATTAGCATTTAGGATAAGTGCTGATGTAAATGATGGTAAAATTAAATACACAAAGCAAGAAGTTAAACAATTAAGAGCTTTGATTGAACAAGGGAGTAAAGAAGTGCAAGTTATCAAAAATATGTTGCTAGTTCCAAACAAAGTGGCATTACCAATTGGACCAATTGGACCAAAGAAAATCTCAAAAAAAGACCAACTAATCAAAGACTTACAAAATGAAGTTGCTGAATTAAAACTTATGGTTGGACACTTAATCGAGGAAAATAAACAATTAAGAGCGGAAAATGCTGAATTAAGAGCAGAAAATGCTCAATTACGAGCAGAAATCGCTGAATTAAGAGCAGAAAATGCTGAATTAAGAGCAGAAAATGCTGAATTAAGAGTTTATATTGGTAAATTAGAGTCTAAGTTAGATCAACATGTTCCTAATTGAAGAATGGAATAAAAAACGAAATATTCATAAAGGATGCTTAACATCATTGTTGATTGTGAATTCAATAATGATTAGCATTTTTTGTTGGGTTTTGTCGGCCAACCCGAACCATCAGCGCCCATTCTAAGTGCTGATGTAAATGATGATAAAATTAAATATACAAAGCAAGAAGTTAAGCAATTAAGAGCTTTGATTGAACAAGGGAGTAAAGAAGTGCAAGTTATCAAAAATATGTTGCTAGTTCCAAACAAAGGGGCATTGCCAATTGGACCAAAAGGACCAAAGAAAATCTCAAAAAAAGACCGACTAATCAAAGACTTACAAAATGAAGTGGCTGAATTAAAACTTATGGTTGGACACTTAATTGAGGAAAATAAACAATTACGAGCAGAAAACGCCGAGTTAAGAGCAGAAAACGCCGAGTTAAGAGCAGAAATCGCTGAATTAAGAGCAGAAAATGCTCAATTGCGAGCGGAAAATGCTGAGTTAAGAGTTTATATTGGCAAATTGGAGTCTAAGTTAGATCAACATGTTCCTAATTGAAGAATGGAATAAAAAACGGAATATTCATAAAGGATGCTTAACATCATTATTGATTGTGAATTCAATAATGATTAGCATTTTTTGTTGAGTTTTATTGGTAAACCCAAACCATCAGCACTAAGTCTAAGTGCTGATGTAAATGATGGTAAAATTAAATACACAAAGCAAGAAGTTAACAATTAAGAGCTTTGATTGAACAAGGGAGTAAAGAAGTGCAAGTGATCAAAAATATGTTGATAGTTCCAAGTAAAGGAATATTACCAATTGGGCCAAAAGGACCAAAAAAAATCTCAAAAAAAGACCGACTAATCAAAGACTTACAAAATGAAGTTGTTGAATTAAAACTTATGGTTGGACATTTAATTGAGGAAAATAAACAATTACGAGCGGAAAATGCTCAATTACGAGCGGAAAATGCTCAATTGCGAGCAGAAAACGCTGAATTAAGAGTTTATATCAGTAAATTAGAGTCTAAGTTAGATCAACATGTTCCTAATTGAAGAATGGAATAAAAAACTTTCTATATAAAAAAGAAATGAATTCAACACTTTTCCAAGTGATTAATAACTCATTTCTTTTTAACATCATTTTAGTATAATATTTTCACTTGAATTTTACTTAAATTAAGCTAAGCAAAATTTAGTTTGGAAAATAGGGTTTGCTTATTTTTAAATTTTATCTAATTCAAATAATAATCAATTTTTATCAATGTGGTTTTTACTGAAATATCACCCTTCTTTATCATGACCATCATGTGGGGGATAAAAATCACTGTTATTAGACTCCCAGATAGCTCCAGTCAATTGATCTTTAAGACCTGGTGCATAAGGATCATATCATGGAAGTTTGGCTTGTATTTTTATATTCCCAAAAGTTAATTTGTAATCCATCATTGTCTTTTGGTAAACATTTATTACGCTTTTAAAGGCAACACCAATTTTGCCACTTGTTGTTTTTTTAAGCACTAATTTATTTGGAGTGTCAATTTTGACTGAACTAGTAAATGCTTCAAATTTCATGTCACTAGCATCTTTCATCACTTCATCAATTTGACTACCAATCAGGTCTTCATGACCATTAGTTCCAGTTCCCACTTCAAAATAAGTCCCTGGTTCTAATACTATTTCAGCTCCAGTTGCTAACTTTTTTTTAATGACATCTCATGGTGTTTTTGTTGCTTTGGCATAAGCTTTAATGTAATCTGTTTTTGCTGCTTGATCAATACTTAAGAAGGCTGTTTCCATCTGATGACCTTTATTCACGCTTCATAAATATTCATTCACATAAATAATTGAATGGTATAAAGCAGATAGCAGTTGATCTTTTTTGTTGGTACAAGTTTTTGATTCATTATTGGCATATGTTCATGGCGCAATAATTGTTGGGATTTTTAATTTTAAATCATTATTTGCTCCTCCAAAAACAATCTTAATATTTGACAATCTCATTGTTCCAAATGCATGTACTTGTTGAATAAAATTGTACAATAAATAATCAGGAGTATCATATTTCTTTAAAAATCTTTCTAATTCATTGTCATAACTTCGAGATTCAATCTTTCCATTGCTAAACATTCTAGTTTCAATAAGATTAGCAGCTATCGCTCCATTCATTCCAGGTTCATTTTTATTTTTTAAAATTAGGTTATTTACTAAAGAGTTGTTTTGAAAGTCACTCAGGATTTTTAATTGATCTCAGCCATTATCAGTGTTTAATCAATCTTTTGTGATCATAACATCTTCTTCATTAATGGTTTGTCGGGCATCAATTTCACCAGTGGCATTAGGAATTTTGTCTTTGATAATGCTATTAATAGTTTCATTGAGGTTTTTTTGAAAAGTTCCATTTTTTTGATTAACAAAATTAGCAATTGGTCGGGTTAATTTTCCATAATTTTTTAAATCAGGTGAAGTTTTCTTTAAATCTAAAAAGTTAAGTGCTGTGGAACCATTTTCTGCACCATTATGCAAGAAATGATTTGGCATTTCTTGCTTGATTTCATTAATCACTCCCATCACATTACCATCTTCACCAATTAAAAGATGAATTTCAAATGGTGCTGTTGTATGTGTATCAGTTTTGCCACTTTCATCGCGATAAAACATTTTCAAGACTGGCGTGATTGACAATGTATAAATTATTTCTTCATCATTTCCATTATCAGGAAGAATTCTTTGCCCAGTTAATTCAAATTTATCTTTGATTTCAAAACCACCATAAGTGTTGTTTCAATCCGTCCCCATTGTAATATCTTTATATTTGTCATAATTTAACTTAATCATTTCTTTAAAATATTTTGTAAATGTATGCTCGTGAAAAATGATTGCCAAATCATTTTTCATCTTATTAAGAGCTGCTTGATCTTCTAATAAATCGACTTTAATCTCTCTTTGACCTTCAGGAATTGCATGATTGTTCATTAAATATTTGAAGTTAAAAATTTGTGTTCCATCATAATCCCCATTTCCTTCTTTATCAATTGTATTGGTAATTTTACTTTGACTAAGTTCATCTTCATATGTATCTAACCAAACTTTCTCAAGTAAATTTTTATACCCTTGCACATTTTGATTCGATGTTGGTGGTTTGGGAGTTGAGCCTCCACCCTCACCCTCGCCTTCACCTTCACCATCATTGACATAATCATTGTTGCTATTGCAAGAAACAACAGTTAATGCACTTCCAGAAACTAATCCGGCAGCTGCTAATAAACTTAATAATTTTTTCATTTTTTCCTTTTCTTATTTTTGTTTTTATACTTGTTAATTTAACACACTTTTTTAGTAAGCTAATCTAACAAAGGAGTAGGTTATTTGCTTGCTTAATTACAACGCATTTTTAATTGTTCTAGTCTATTATCCATTTGCATTTAGCTCTGCAAATTTTTAAAGAAAATGAAAAATATCTTGTCTCAAATACAAGATATTTAATCTAAAAACAGATTATTGATTATACAAAAATTGATCAACACCTTGTGGGATAATTGCATAATGAATAACAATGAATTTATACAAAACTATAAAGATTTTTTATTATTAAAATGCCTAATTTGAGTTTTTTAATTTAATTCAAATAATAATCAATCTGGTTTATGTGTGGCGTCTCTGAAATAACCTCAATCTTTATCTAGGGGTCATCTTCCATAAAAACCGTCATTTAGTTCCTCGATAATTTCACCTGTTGTCTCAGGACCATTGTAATTAGGGTTAAATCATGGAAACCTTGCTTTAATTTGAATATCACCAAAGCTCAGATTGTAATCTAACTTAGCTCATTGAAAATTATCTCCCCCGTTAAGACCAACACCAAATTTGCCATTCGATCCTTTCTTAACAACTAAATCACGATCAGTTCCAACTTTAATAGAACTAGTAAAGGATTCAAATTTCATGGCAGTTGAAGTTGTCATTAAATCACCAATTGCACTTCCATTCATCTCACTATTTCCACTAGCTCCTGTTCCAACTTGAAAATGCATCCCTTGATTGATTGCTATTTTCCCCCCATTATTTAATTTATTTGTAATATCTTCTCATGAGGTGTTTGTTGCTTTTTGTAAAGCTTTTTGATAATCCGTTTTTGCTTGTCAATCCATATTAAACATTGTTTGAAAAACAACGGGGTTTTTATTAACATTTCATAAATGTTGATTGGCAAATAAAATTGATTGATATAGCGCAGACAAAAATTCTTCTTTTTTTGATTTTAACTGCGATGATTCATTATTTTTATATGTTCATGGAACAATAATCGTTGGAATCTTAAGTTTGACATTGTTATTTTGAGTATTAAAAACAATTTGCAGATTAGATAATTTAAAATTTCCATGTGCATGAACTTCATGCACAATTTGT
The DNA here is from genome assembly GCF_000518285.1 of Williamsoniiplasma lucivorax ATCC 49196. Taxonomy (GTDB): domain Bacteria; phylum Bacillota_I; class Bacilli_A; order Mycoplasmatales; family Mycoplasmataceae; genus Williamsoniiplasma; species Williamsoniiplasma lucivorax. The sequence goes on from NZ_JADH01000003.1 coordinate 89,026, forward strand.
TTTTTAACTTTTTTGTCTTGAATGTATTTATTTAAAAATTTATTTAATTTCTCATCATATGTTTCAGATTTAATTACTCTACTTGTAAATAGTCTTGATTCAATTAGCCTGATGGCAGTTTCTTCATTCATTCCTGGATCATTTTTATTTTTTAAAATTAGATTGTTCACTAAAGAGTTATTTTGAAAATGAGTTAAACTTTTAGTTTGACTTCAATCTTCTTCAGTCTTCAATCAATCACCAGAAACACTGACATTTTTTTGATTAATAAGATCACCTGGATCAATTTCAACATTAACACCTGTCTCGACTTGTGCTTTAAGAATTTCATCAATTGTTTTAACAAGATTGTTTTTAAAAATACTTTGTTTACTATCATTGACAAAATTAACAATTGGTTTTTTTACATTTCCATAATTCTTGACATACTTAGTTGAATTTTTAAAATCATTATATTCAAATTGGGTTGCTCCAGGTTCTTGGTTATTATTTAATAATTGGCTTGGCAATTTGTCTTTGACAGCATCAACCATTTGCATCACATTCCCATTTTCACCAATTAAAAGATTGATCTCAAATGGAGTTGTTTTATAAATATCTTTGTTGCCACTTTCATCACGATAATACATTTTTAGAATTGGTGATAAAGAAAGTGTATAAATCAGTTCTTTTGTTGCATTCGGTTTGGGGGTAATATATTGACCAACTAAGTTAAATTCATTACCAATTTCAAAACCACCATAAGTATCTTTTCAAGCCATTCCAATGGCAATGTCTCGATATTTATCATAGTTCTTTTTGATCATTTCTGTAAAGTATCCAGAAAATGTCTCATCATGAAAAATGATTTGCAAATCATTTTTCATCTTTTGTTTAGCCTGATCATTATGTGAAAAATCAATTTTGATCGAACCTTGTTCTGTTGGAATTGGATAATTTTTAGTTAAATACCCAAAATTAAAGATTTTTGTCCCTTCCAGATCTCCAGATAAGTCTTTCTCAATTTTTGTCATTATTTTTGATTGACTAAGTTCGTCTTCGAATGTATCGATTCAGACTTTATCTAATAAATCTTTATATTTGGCCACTTTTTCAATTGCTGATTCTGTGTTCTCATTTCCGTTTCCGCTTTCTCCGCCTTCGCCTGTGCCTTCTCCAGACCCTTCACCTTCTCCAGGGCCTTCGCCCGTTTCTTCGCCTTCATTGTCTTTTGTATAATCACGTTCATTGCCACAAGCAACAACAGTTAATGTACTAGTTGCAACTAATCCAATAATTCCTAAAAAACTTAATAATTTTTTCATAATTTCTCCTTAATATTTTTTGTTATTATCAAAATAACTTGCTACCTTTTTCACTAATCCCCTCATGCTCTTTAGTGAGAGTAGTATTAATTTTTTTGTTCACTTTATATTGCTTTGGTCATTCCTTATATGAACTAGTAGCAAATAGGTCGGCAATTTTGATAAATTCTTTTTTATCATTTTCTTTTTTGTCGCTATGCAAACAAGCATTGATCGCCAAATGTAATAACACTTCTTCCATCCCAATTAAGAATGGTGTTGATAATTTGAATTTAATCAAGTCTTCAAACATTTTTTGTTCTTGTTGATTAAAAAAGCCTTTTTCCAAAAAGTAAATTTTCAGAAATTTCATCATAAAGTCAAATCATTCTTGATCAATGGTGTGATTTTTTATTTCACCTAAAATTTTGCTAGTCTGTTCAATATTTTTTTCTAATTGTTCAATTTGACTAGCAGGGTTGGCCACTTCAATAACTTTTTTAGAATTAGTGCGTAGTTTTTTAATTTCTTTATTTTTGCGCTTAATATATTTTTTTAAAACAGTTGCAAGTTTGCCAAAATTTTTTAAGCGCATATTTTTAAAATAAAATGAGAGTTCCTTAATTTGGTTGGAATATAGTAAGGAATTATAAATTGCTTCATGATTCATTGGTAAACTGACAATTTCTTTTAAAAGCAGATTAAATTGCACTAATCAAGAAACCAAAAGATTAATATTATCTTTATCTTTTTCTAAAACCCCTACCACCATGCTTTTGTTAGCTAAGTTTTCTTCGAAAATAACAAAACCATGCTTTGTTAAATTAGTTTTAAATTGTTGATAAGCTGGATGGGTCGCAATATCAGAAATAAATAATAATTTATTCTTAAAATATAAATCAATATTTTTAATTTTTGAATTATATAAAATTTGACCTTTGTCCACTAAAATTAGTTCATCAGCAATATCAATTCAATTATCAATGTTATGGACAACTAACAAAATAGTACGCCCTTGGGTTTTATAATTGATTAAAGTATTTTTAATTTTAGCTTGTCAAACAGAATCTAAATTCGCTCCAGGTTCATCTCAAATAATTAAATTTGGATCTTTCAATAAACTAATAATTAAGTTTAGGCGGTTTTTCATTCCTCAAGAAAAATCTTTGATTTTTTTGTTTTTAAAGGTATGTAATTCAAACATTTGCAAAAGCTCTTCAATTTGCTTTTGGGCAAATTTTTGTGATAAACCTAAAACTTGTGAGATTTCATTTAAATAAGTAATTAATTTAACATCATAACTTAAAAAGTCCATTTGCGTATAATAACCCATTTCATCATTAACCTGGTAACCTTGACGTGATTTGCGTCTAATTCCATTAATGACAATCTCACCTTTATAACTTTTGAATGTTCCCATAATTGAATTCAAGATGACTGATTTTCCTGAACCACTTCGTCCAACAATCAGGGTGACTTTGTTTTTAGCAATCCCAAAATTTAAAGGTCCAATTAGTTCTAAAGCATTGAATCGTTTGGAAAAGTTTTGAAAAGAAACAAAGTTATAATGGTTGTTGTTTGTTTCATTTAAATTTGATTTTTTCATTATTTTAAATCCTTTCTCACGAAGATATAAGCACTACCAAACATGGCGATTAAGAAAAATCCCACTTGAATGTAGATGTAAATATTCATGTTTGGTTTGATAACTTGTGTTAGTTTTTTTGTTTTGGGATTATTTGCAAATTTAAATTTCATTTTGGTAAAAAAGAAATTATCTTGATTAGTAAAATCAATGGTTGAACGCGTGTTCAAAGCAAATCAATATTTATTTCATTCTTTACCAGCTTTTTCTTCAAAAAAACTATTGATGCTTGCCGGGAATAACAAAGTAGTTAATAATTGGTGGTTATCAACATAATTGACATAATCACGATAATTTTGATCATTTACAATTGCTGCATTAGTAATTGTGACGTAATCAGAAGTTTGATTAATAAAGTTTTCTTCTAAAACTCGCATAAATAATTCAGTGTGCATTTTCTTTTCAAAAGCATTCATCAAATTAATATAATTTTGAGCATAAACTTGGTCATCAAAAACATCATTATAAAATAATAAAAGATCGTTCTTACTTTGTGAATAATAATTATTCACAAAGTAAGGTAAAAAAAGACTGTTATCAATTGTTTTTTGAGCTTTATCATTTTTTAGAATTGAGTTTGAGTCTGCTTCTGTACCAATTTGTAATGATAAATATTTTCCAAATTCACGGAAATTTAATTTTCAAAATTCATGTTCAACTTTTTCAACAGTGGCATTTTTAGGCAAGGTAGTTTTTAAATAGGTGTTGTAATATCCAAAAAACTCAATTAAGTCTTTTAAAACTAATTTATGCTTTTTATTTGTTGTTTGTTTATAAACTTGGTTAATATCTTTGATACTTTTAAAAGCATTTTTAAAAGTTAAAGAAACGTTTACGACATCTTTGTTGGTAAATTTATCGTCTTGAACCATTTCTTTTAATTTGACTGACTTGATTTTTAAGTCAATATTATCTTTCCCATCGATTAAAAGTGTTTCAGTGTTAGGGTTAATAATTCCTAATTCATTTCACATTTTTAAACGGTTTTGTAACACTTCTTTTTCATCATAATTAGAACGTGTAAATTTATTATTTACATAAAAATCATTAATATATTTACTTAAATGAGGAAATTTAATTTGCCCTTTTTTAATATTTTCATTTAAGACAAAAGCATGATTAATTTCTGAAGCTTTGTATCTAATTTCACTTTTATCTTCTTTAACTAAAGTAATGTTGATGGTTTCCATTTTACTATTAAAAAGTTGTTGGGGTAAACTTGCTAGAAAAATAGAAAGTAAGATAAATGATAAAATAATCGAAATAATTTGTTGTTTTAAAAGCATTGTAATCAAGGAAATAAACGCCATGATAAAAATAATCGAAACCACTTGCATAACTAAATTAATAAATAAATATCTGACTGCTGGGAGATTATTAACATTAATCCCAATGATTAATGCTGAAGTTGCACATTGTAATAATGTTGTAATCAAAAATATGGATAATCAAATACTTGTAAAGACAAAAATGCGTGGTGTTTTTTGTTGAAGAATAATTGTTAGTGTTTGATCAGCAAATTTATTATGTAAAAAGTATGTGACTAATCTTGTTAATAAAACAAATAATAAAACAACGTTAATTAAAAAATATCAATTTAACATCACGATTTTTTGCTCACTGGTGCTAACTAAAATAGCAAACACACAAGTTAAAGCGACAAAAATAGCCGATAAAGCCAGAAATGCTTTGTCGACCAAAATTAATTTGGTGAAATATTTCGTTAAGTGATATAAATTAACTTTTCTATTTTTATGTTTTTTCTTATTGGGCAATGCATGTGTTGATGCATCTGTTATAGTTTTCATTTGAAACCTCTTTCTCAAAATTGAAGATGCAGAAACAGTTGATATGCTTTCAATCCATACCTAAAGACAGTCTTCATAACCATTATTGTGTGATATTGATTGATTAAATTATTGTTTTAATTTTGGTGTCATAAACACCAAAAAGAATTTTAAAATTATTTTTTGGCATAATTTAGCCTTAAATAAATAAGCAAAATAAACTAAACTAATCGTAGTTTAGTTTGAAATATATTTGCAAATTTATTGTTTAGCCAATAAATAATATTTTTGTTATTTTTAAAACTTGTTTCTGCATTAATTGTTTTAAAAATTAAGATCTATTATGAAATATTGTATTTTTTAGTTTAAATTTATGCTATTTCTAATAATAATCAATCTTGTTTGACGGCATGTTTTAAATAATATTCACGCTCATGTGCATAAGATGAGCCATAAAAATTAGCTTTATTCTCTTGGGTAATTGGACCAGTTCATTGGACACCCGGTTCTGTTTCCTGACCAAATCCTCTAAAAGGAACTCTCAGCATAATTTGTATTGAACCAAATTTTAGATTGTAATTCATCAAAGTATTTGTTGGATTGAAAATATCATTTATTTTCGCAATCCCTAACCCAATTTTTCCCTTTGATGTTTTTTTCATCACTAACGGTTGAGAGTTACTCATAATTTCCATTGAACTAGTGAATGCTTCAAACTTCATTTCTTGAGAGCTTTTAATTACTTGATCAAGTTGGCTACCTATCATTGAAGTATGAGTTCCTACTTCAAAATTTAATCCTTTTTGCATTGCTAATGATTGCCCAGCATCTAATTTAGCCTTAACATCATCTCACTGAATTTTATTTGTCATTGTAAAAGCTTTTTTATAATCTGCTTTGGCTGCATCACTTATTTGAAATAATGTATTATCAACTGTTGGAGATTGATTTACACTTCATAAGTGTTGATTAATAAACAAGATTGATTGATATAAAGCTAATAAAAGTTGTTTTTCTTTGGTTTGATAATTAGTTGATGCGTTATTTTTGTATGTTCAAGGAATACTAATTGTTGGGATTTTTAATTTTAAACCACCATTGGCCCCACCAAAAACAAGGTTGATATTAGATAAAGCAAAAGTTCCATGTGTACTAATTTGTAGAAGCATGTTTTGAAGAGCTTCCCCATCCTTGATTCCATATTTTTTTAAAAATGTTGTTAACTCTTCATTGTATGCATCAGCTTTAAGAGTTTTATCTTTCATCAATCTTTTTTGAATCAGGTCCATGGCTGTAGCTTCGGTCATACCATTTGAAGATTTATCTTTTAAAATTAAATTATTAGCTAAAGAATTGTTTTCAAATTGATTTATAGTATTTAGCACATCTCAATCTTTTTTAGTATTTAATCAATCACCTTCAATATTGATATTTTTTCCATCAATAGTATTGTTTTCATCAAGTTCACTTGTTGTACCTTGAACTTTATCTGCCACAATTTGATCAATCATTTCCTTAATACCTTGTTTAAATGAGCCAGTTGGTTGATTTAAAAAGTTAGCAATTGGTTGACCTAGATGACCATAATTTTTTAAATTAGGATTTGTGTTTTTTAATGCATTAAAGTTGAAATTAGTTGATTTAGCATCATTTGGATTATTTAATACTTTAGTTGGTAATTCATTTCTCACAACTTCAATCATTTGCATAATGTTTCCATCTTCTCCAATTAAAAGGGCCATTTCAAATGGAGTTGTTTTATAAATATCTTTGTTACCACTTTCATCACGATAATACATTTTGATTGTTGGATTCAATGTAATTTGATAAAGCAATTCTACTGTTTCTTCGCTTGTTGACTTTGCATTAATTTTGACTTTTTGTCCTAATAATTGAAACTTATCTTCAATTTCAAAACCAGCAAATGTCTCATTTCATTCCCCACCCATTGCAATGTCTTTATATTTATCATGATTTAACGTAATCATGTTTTTAAAATATTTACTAAATGTGTTGTGGTGAAAAATGATGTTTAAATCATTTTTCATTTTTTCTTTAGCTTCTTTGTCATTTCTTAAATCTTGGTTTTGAGGTTGACCTTCTTCAACTTTATATTTGTCAATTAAATATTTGAAATTGAAAAATTTGCTATTGGTAAGATCCCCGGCCCCTTCTTTGTTGATTTTAGTAATCACTCTAGCTTGACTTTCTTGATCATTGTATGTATCTAATCAAACTTTTTGCAAAGCATCTTTATAACTAACAACATTTTCAATAGTTGCTGAAGATGTTCCTTCTTCTACAACATCCTCTTCGTCACTAGTTGTTTTGTTGCAAGCAACAACAGTTAATGTACTAGTTGCCACTAATCCGATAATTCCTAATAAACTTAGTAGTTTTTTCATTTTTAATTCCCCTTCTATTGTTGTGATTCTTGACACATGCTAATTTAAACACACATTTTTTATTAACTTACATAACAAAGAAGTAGGCAATCAACCAACTGAATAAAAGTAAATTTTCATTATTGTCTTGTGTGATGCATTTTCCTAAAAATTGGTTATTTTGCTCTTTTTTAAAACAATTTTGGGCAAAAAAGGCAAAAAAGAACGATTTTTACCCAATTTTTAGCAATTTTTGATAATTAAACAGGTTTTCAGAAATATACAACAATGATAAAAGCTGAAACAAAAATAAATGTTCCAAACACAACTTTTTGTGAATCGCAAGGTCAAGATTTGATTTGACTATTGATTTTCTCTTGTTATATAATGGGTAAAGTTTTTAGAAAAGGGGGATATATAATGAAAACAAAATTTGAGGGAATGTATAAGGGGGGGCTTAATTACCATAATTGTTGGTAGTGTATTCGCTATTTTAGGATTTACTGTAAGCTTTGTAATAACTGTAATAAATTGCTTTAGTTATTGGTATTCAGATCTTAACAATATTATAGAAATGGTTATGTCATTAATAATGGTCATCACACCTATTGTAATATTGGTTTTCGCAAGTAAGGATTTAAAAAATAAATCAACAAGTAGACAAAAAACTCTTGGTATTTTAGCAACTGTTTGAAGTGGAGTAATATTGATTTATACAATTTCTTCATTCTTCATATTTATAGGAGCACTTTATGGAGGGTGATTTGTAAGCTTATCTGTCATATTATGCGCAATTGGAGGAATCTTGTTATTAGTCGTTAAAAATGAAGCAACTACTAAACAAACAACACCGCTAGTGTCAAACGATTTCCAATTCATGGTTGATCAAGCTGTTCAACAATTAAATGATGCAATGCTAACAATTAAAGATGCACATAAAACAAATGTTGACACAAAAGAGTTAAAAGAGAAAATTAAAGAAGCTAAATTAATTTCTGCGGATTACAAACCAAAACAAGCATGACACAATTTCCAAGATGTCATTAAATCAGCTGAAGAAGTGATCAACAATGTGACTGAAATTCCAGCTACTAAAAAAGCATAATTTTTAAAACTTTATGATTTAAAAATTATTAAGTTTAAAAAGCTAAATATTTTAAAAGTAGGTCACCCTACTTTTTTAATTTTGCATGTTTTTGTTGAATAACATGCAACAAAAACATGATTATTAGAAAGCAAATTTTATCTTCATAAAAAAGTGTGAGAATATATTTAAAAAGGAACATATGAGACCGATCAAGAAAAACACCGATCCACAATTAAAACCATTTGCAAGAATTAAAAATCCCTTCTGAAAAATTGATAATTGAAAAGACATCTTACAAATGGCAATTCCGATTTTTATTCAATTATCTTTTAATGTGATTATTGCCCAAATTAACATTATTGCCATTAATCATTATCAAAATGGAGTATATGCTGATGCAGTTTCTAAAGCTGTTTTAACTTATGTCACTTTACAATTTATTCCGACTTTAATTGCTAGTGGGAGTTTAGTGGTTTGCGGTAATTTAATTGGTCAAGGTAGAACTAATGAAATTGGTAAAGTGATTATTACTGGGATCATCATCAACTTTGCAATTACTAGTTTTATTTTTATCTTTGTCCAAGTGTTTGCAAGTCAAATTTTAGATTTAATGAATGCTGGACAATTTCATGAAAAACTACCTAACGGAAAAACCCCGAAAGTCTTTACAATTAGTTATTATCGTTTATTAAATATTCAGCTATTAGTGCTTTCTTTATCACAAGTGTGGATTTCGGGATTACAAGCAATTAAGAAAAATATCCATGTCACAATTGGGGCCATTGCAAGTAATATTGTGGATTTAATTTTTGTCACTTTAGTTTTATTTGCTTTTAACCTTGATCCGATTTGATCAGCCCTTTCAATATGTATTGCTGGGGTTGTGCAATTAATTTATATGTTAGTGATGAATCTTAAACTAATTGATTACAAAACCCATAAAGGTCGTCATATTAATTTTAAAATGGCGAAGGAAACGTTTAAAGTTGGTTTGCCAATTGCTTTAGAAATGGGGATTTGAAGTTTATGTAATTTTGCAACTGGAACTGCCATTGCCCATTTAGTGATTGGACAAGGTGGAGAAACTTCAAATCCATGAATTGTTTTACATCGTTCGATAAATTCGATTAGTCAATTTTCTTTTGCTTTCATGCAAGCTATGGGGACGGTGACAGCCGTCATGGTTTCGAGAAAAATTGGGGAAGGCAAAATTAATGAAGCTTATCAAGCAGGAATTAGTTGTTGAAAAACAGCGATGTATGCCTCTATCTTTTTTGGGGCATTTATGTTAAGTTTTGCTTATTTATTACTGCTCATGTTTAACCATACTCCACAACAAATTATTCCTTGAGGATTTTCTTTAATGGCGATTATTTCCCTGAAATTAATTGTTGATACTGTCAATATGACTTTATTAAGAGCTTGTTGAGCAGTCGGGGATTTATGATATCCATTAATTATTTCAATTATCACAATGGGAATTGGGATGGTTGGTCTACCGATGATGATTGTTTATGGTTTTAAAGTTTATGAAGGAATGGGTTTAATTCTTATTTATCTTGGGGTTGTTGTTGATCCATTATTGCGTTCTATTATTTATTCCACACGTTGAATCAAAGGCACATGAACCAAATATGCAAAGCAAATTTCATAATATTAATTTTTGTTTGTTTAACTATTTTTCAAAATCAAATAAAAAGTTAAAATGTATATATGGAGGACCTTATGGAAATTTCAGATTTTTGAACAAACAAAATTCGTGGCGAAATAACAAAAAGAACTATTAATATACTATGTATTTCAATTGGTATTTTATTATTTTTCTTTGGATTTCTATTTGAAATAGTACCAATAACTACTTTTACTGAAAATAAACCAGAAAGTATGAAAATTTTCAAAATTTATTTATACTGAAATTTATTTTTATTTTTAACATTAGCATTCATTCAAAATATTTTTGGACGTGTAATTTTATGCAAAATCAAAAACAGTGTTTTTCATAACGATATTACTTATTTAAGTGAAACAAAAAGTTATTTATACTTTTTTATTTATGAATATAAAAATATCAATGATCAAATTCAAAAAATTATTAATAATGATAATTTTAGTAAAACTAAAAATTTAGAAACATTGAAATTTTTGAATCTAAAAAACATTTTAATGAATTTATATTTATGATTTTTTTTAATTAGTTTTCTCGTTATGCAATTATCCATCAAAAAAAGTGGTTGACATTGAGAATTAATGTTAGCCATTTGCACGCTGTGTGTATATATTGTCATTATTTTTCCACTTGTAATCATTAGACAAATAATTTTTAATACCTGAACAAAAAAATATATCTATAACATGATTAGTGAAGAACAATATTTTTTAAAATATAAATATTTAATTGCCAAAAGAACTAAGCAAAAAATGTTAATTGTGAGTAAAAAAGATGATTTTTAAATCATCTTTTTCTTTATTATTTTATGTCATTGTTTTATTCTGACTCTAAAATTTTTTTGATTTTTTGATCATTAACACGTAATTTTCAATGACAAATAAATCTTATAAACAACAAAACAACACCAGAAATCCAACAAAAAACTCAATATCAAATAGTAAATAGCATGAACTTAATAAAACTATATCATTCATCTTTAGAAGCATCTTTTCCTTCTTCTATCAAAAATATAGGAACGCTTAAATAAAACACTATCAACAAAGGATTACCATTTGTTCTAGGAGGAAGTCAATCATCTTTAAAATTATCTGTTATGTCATTAAAAACATCATGATACATTGATTTTGTTAAGAATAAAGTAGAAATTACCCTAAAGGAAGCAATGTAATATCCTTTTTTATTTAAAATAAAAGTTTTAAGTAAAATATAACTAAGATTGATAAAAACGATTACAAGTATAACAATTAGTATTACTAAAGGAATTTGTAAACCTATATTGTTTTTTGTTTGTATCGGGTCTGTAAAGAATTTTGTGTAAATTCCAAAACACACGATTAACTTTGTAGTAAGTTAATAATGAAGAATGGAGATAACACATGAAAAAACAACCAAAAGATTCTTTCGAACAAGGTCTAGACCTAATACTTGAAAATGAAAAAGATTTTTCAAAAATTTTTAATGAAGATGGGCTATTTAAAAAGCTAACGAAAAGAATTGTTGAAAGGGCTTTAAATACTGAAATGGATGCCTATTTAGGGTATGAAAAATATAACCGAAATACAGATGAAAATAACTATCGAAATGGGACAAGTTCCAAAACAATTTTGACTGAAAATGGTGAAATTGATTTAGTCATTCCAAGAGA
>NZ_JADH01000004.1 GCF_000518285.1 Williamsoniiplasma lucivorax ATCC 49196
ATATTTTGTTTCATAGAGTTCTTTTATTTCATTTTTTTGCAAACTGGTAATTTTATTTGACGGAATTTTGCCACGATTTTTATGGGCAAAACCATCAATGCCTTCTTTTCGGAAAATGGCTAATTTACGGTAAAGTTGGCGTTCAGAAACACCGCTTCTTCTAATTGCTAATTTTAATGGTATTTTATTTTGTTCAAAATCTTTTATAACTTTGTATATTTCTTTTTCTTTCATGTTAAGTTTTGCACCTTTCATGATTTATCACCTCGTTATTATTTTACTGACAAAATCGAGTGATAAATACTTATGACATAATCGTATGATAATCACAAAATCACCAAAATCAAAGTTGAAATTTGTACTAGCTAAATCAACAAGTTTTGTTGTTGGTTCAATAAGCATGTAATGAATTTTTTTCATCCCAATATATTGCGAACTATTGGCATAAAAAGTGTTGTTTGCCAAAAGAAAATCATTTTGTTGAGCTTGTGGTATTTTTAAAATATTTTTAGCTTTAAATTTGGCAAAGAGTTCAGCATCATTGATGGCATCAGCACGGATGACACCTAAATTCCCATCTAAGTCATTTAAGTCAATCGGTTTTTTAGTTTGAATTTCAAAGTCAATTTTAATTTCACCTTTTAAAAAATTTGTTGCTAAAATTGGTTTAATCACTAATTGCGAATCGATGATGTCATAATGAAGTTCTTGATCTAACATTTTTAAATAATGATTATTATTGGCTTTAAATTTAGCATAAACTTGATCTTGATGGTCAACGACTATTTTATTTTTATTTAAATTTAATTGGTTAATATCAACCACTTTGTTTAAACGAATTTGAAAAGTAAAGTGTTCTGGTTTGATTAATTTAAAAAGTTCGACATCATAATTTTTTTTGAACTTAAATTTAAGTTCAATCATTGTTGGTTCCAAATTAGGTAGTAGATAAATTTTTTTAAATTCTTCACTTGATAATTTTTCTAGTTCACATCAATCAAAAAAATTCAATGCTTGGATTGTCTTTTGCCTTTGCAACTCTGATAAAAGCCAGGCATTGAAATCATCAAAACTTTGATGCTCTAATCGATATTCTCAAACAAAAATTCATTGATTTAAGTCATCAACTGCAAATGGCATTTCATAACTGATTTTAATATTGGAAAGTTGATAACCATAACTTCCATCACCAAAATACTGTTTAACTTTTTGATTATGATTAGCATGTTGTGAAGATGATGCTGTATCTTCAATATATAAATGAATAAACAAATCATAATTGGCATCAAAATGTAATTTAATTTTACTTTGATAATCATAACTGATCCCCCCATTACCAGAATTAGTTGAGACCATAAAAGTTTCGCCAACATTAATCGGATATACCAAGAGATTATTTTTTAAAGCAATATCAACAGTTGAACTGCCTGGTTTGGTACAACTACGATCGTTTTGAATCATTTTTGGGGCAGCCTCCCCATAAAAATCAAATGATATTCTTGGTTTTAAAAACCCTAACTTCAGTAATTTTTTATCGTAATCACTTAATTTCATAATTGTATCAATTGATTTTTCACCAAAAGTGGTGTTTTGATCATCTTTATTTGTCAAAGCATCGCGAAATTCTTTCACAAAAGTTTTCTTACCATCAAATTGATAATTTTTTCATTCTTCTTTCACTGGTTCTGCTGCTCGCAAAAAAGTTGTTGCTGTGTTCGTTGGTGCTACCACATTCAACAAATGTGGCAAGATTGGTCATATATTTTTCACTTTACCCTCCACTATAGATTAGAAAAAAATATAAAAATTTTTCATTTTTTTAAAAAATAATATAAAAAAGTTGTCATTTTGCACTAATTTACCAATTTTTTAAATTATTGAGATATTAAATAACATTGACTAACAAACAAGATTATAAGGTTATTTGTTGTTTACTAAGCTGTTCAAGAAAGATATTTAATTGACAAAATACAAAATTAAATTAATATAAAAAGTAGGTAATAAATCTTAGGAAGGTTTTTAAAAATGAAAAAATTATTAACATTGCTTGGTATTGTTGGAGTAGTTACAACAACATCAACAACTGTTATTGCTTGTTCAACTAAAGTACCAGAAATCCAAGCAGTTAAAGAAATTAATGAAATTAGTGGTGATTTAGAAAAGATCTTACAAAGAAGAGTTAAAGCTCAATGAACAGAAAAAGAATTACAAGCTGAAATTGATTTAGAATACTCAAATCAAGGAATTACGGTAGAAAAAAGCAAACAAACTACAAGAACATTTGAACTTCAAAAAAATAGTTGAATTTTCATTGGGAATGCAACAAGAACAAACCAACATCACTATCATGGTCGTGTTAAATTAGAACATCGATGAAACAAAGATACAAGTACAGATATTTGAGAAATTAAAGATGTCTTAACCAATCTTGTTTATGAAAAAAAAAATGGAACAGATGTTCTAAAAGACTATGAATACAAAGCTTGAACTAAAGAAGCATTAGACGAAGCTGTTCATGATCTTGGGGGCGAATATGCCGGGATTACTGTCTCAATCACCAAAGAAGACGATTTTAAATGAAGGTACACTTTTACAGGAGATGGAGATATTAGTCAAGAGCATCAATATAGTAATCATGTAGATGTTAAACATATTTTAGGAAGTGAAACTAAATATATCGATCCTACTAATAATGAAGAAAAACAATCTACTAATGGTAAAATTCCTGAAGGGGTCACAGAAGTGACACAAATTGGTTGAGATGGTAATCGTCAAGTACATAAAATGCCAGTCACGATTGAAAAAGTTCCAAATGAGCAAGATTCTATTCACCCTTATATTATTAGTTTAAGTAGTATGTTTTTTTTTCGCGGTAATAGTGCTAAAGTAAAATTTAATCAAGACCTATCAAACTGAAATACTTCAAAAATAATTGATATGAGTTTTATGTTTGAAGATGTAACAACATTTGAAGGTAAAGGCCTTAAATCTTGAGATGTTTCAAAAGTGGAAAATATGAAGTATATGTTTAGTGGGTCTCCTAGATTTAACCAGAATCTTTCTGAATGAAAAACTACAAGTTTAAAAAACATGCAATACATGTTTCATAATGCAACAGCATTTCAAGGTAATGGTCTTGAATCTTGAGATGTTTCAAAAGTAACTAATATGTATGGAACATTTAGGAAGGCTAAAGCATTTAATGGTAATATTACAAATTGAGATACTTCAAAAGTGACTGATATGGGTTCTATGTTTTATGAAGCAATTTTATTTGATAAAGACATTAAGACTGGTGATGTAAAATGAAACACATCAAAAGTTACTGATATGGGTTCTATGTTTTATGGTGCTGAAAAATTTAATGGTGATATTACAAATTGAGATACTTCAAAAGTGACTGATATGGGTTCTATGTTTGAAAAAGCTAAAGCATTTAATCATGATCTTTCTAAGTGAGTTGTTGGATTAGTCACTGATTTTAATAGGTTTGCTTTACGTGCAAATCCAGAATGAAAAGATAATAAAAAGCCAACCTTTAATAAAAATTAATCAAATCACAATTAATTTTGAAAAAGATAAAATTAAAACCTATTCCATGAACATTGGAATAGGTTTTAGTCATTTAATTTGCCTAATAAATTAAGAGTTAATAATCAGCTTTTTGAGTTTACAAATATAAAACCCATCAGTGTTTTTTTCAAAACCAAAAATTTGTTTTTCGAGAATAATTTCCATATCTGGATAATGATGAAGAAAACTTTTAATTTGATTAGCACATTCATCTTGGTTGAATGTGCAAGTTGAATAAGTTAATTCTCCACCTGGTTTTAAATTAAAATAAGCGATATCAAGTAATTCTTTTTGCAGTTCCACCAAACTTTTCAAATTAATTGTATTATAGTGTAATTTAATTTCTGGTTTGCGTTTGAAAACCCCAAACCCCGAACAAGGAGCATCTAAAATAATTGCATCAAAAAATTCTTTTTCAGCAAATTTGCGGGCATCTTGGTTTTTTAAAGTAATATTTTTAATCCCTAATCTTTGGATGTTTTCTTCAATTAAGCCAATTTTATAAAGATTAATTTCATTCCCAATTAAGTTTTTTGTATCTCCCATTAAAGCTGCTAAATGCGTGAGTTTGCCCCCGGGAGCACTACACATATCTAAAACATGACTATTAGGTTTAACATGAGCAATTTCACCAACTAAAATCGATGCTTGATCTTGAATTGTAATTAAACCTTGTTCATAAATTGGGGTGTGCACCACCGGAAGATGAGCAATTAAACCATCTTGACTAATTCCTTTTTCTAACTGATATTGTTCTTGATAAATTTCATAAAATTTTTGGGTAGGAATTTTAAGAGTATTAACTCTAAAACTAATATTTGGTTTCTGTAAGGAGTCTTCAACAATCTTGGTCGCAATCTCTAAACCATAATCATGTTTTAATTTTTTAAATAATTCAAAAGGAAAAGAATGTAATAAACATAATTGTTTTTCTGAATCATTAAACTTAATCATAAAAAAATCATCAGTTGCTAAAACTTTTTTCAAACTCGCATTAACCACACCAGCCACTCTTGGTTCCACAAAAGTTTTAGCAATTTCGACTGCTTCATTGACAATCGCATAATTTTGGGTGCGATCCATAAAATGAATTTGATAAAGACTCATTCATAAGAGCACTTGTAAGTTAAATGGGGTTTTTCTAAAATCAATCAAGGTTTTAGTTAAGTAATCTAAAAACATTTTGTTTTTGATTGTTCCATGAACAAGAGCAAAAACAAAATTCTTACTTTTGACATCAAGATTAGTGCGGACAAGATCATTTAAAAGCAGATTAGAATACTTTTTTTGTTCAAAAACTTTGACTAAAATTTGTCAGGCTTGATATCTAGCAGTTTGTTTAATCATCATATTTTTGTGCAATACTAAAGAAATTGATTTTGAACATTAGACGTTCGACACGACCAATTAAATACTTTTCATCTAATAAGTCTTTAAAATCACCATGGGCTAAATTACGATGATAAACATTTTCAGTTAAAGTATGAATTAACTTTTCTTCTGCATCAAAATTTTTATATTCTTTAGTTGTAATTAATCCTTTATCTTTTAAAGTTTTGATGTTAAATTCTCAGTTTTCAACAAAAAACATATAATTGGTTTTGACAATTTGAGTGACTAATTTTTTTAATTGGTCATAAATGGTGATGTTTTGTGTAATGGCAGCATGCTCTTTTTCTAAAATATCAGTCATTTTTTCAACAGCATTTTCCACAGTGTCATTTTCCACCACATATTGATAATTGTGTTTTAAAGGAACTTCCAACATCGCCTTGTCTAATCTCGCTTTAATCACTTCTGGAGCTTCTGATTGTCTTCCTTGTAAGCGTGTAGCTAATTCTTGCAGTGTGGGAGGCATTAAAAAGATTGATAAAACATTTTTTTCATTTTTAATCGCTTGTGTTGCTCCATCGACTTCAATTTCTAAAATGACATTCTTGCCATTTTTCATTTGTTGTTCCACATATTTTCTTGGGGTTCCGTAATAATTACCAACAAATTCTGCATATTCAATTAATTCATGTTGTGCAATCGCTTTTTCAAACTCTTCACGAGTCACAAAAAAGTAATGGACACCATTAATTTCCCCATCTCTTGGTTGACGTGTGGTCATCGAAACAGAAAAAGCTAAATTTAAATGTTCGTCTTGTCTTAATTTACTATTGATGCTGCCCTTACCAACACCACTTGGTCCAGAAACAACAATCATTCTTGGTTTATATTCTCTTTTATGCATGTTCTTGCCTTTCTAATCTAAAAATATATAAATGTTTATTTTTGAAATCTTTGTATTTTAAAAGTTTTAACGATGAAATTTTTGTTAAGTCCAATGGCATTGGTGCTTCGGTTAAAATAATGCCTCAATTGTTTAAAATTTCATCTGCTAAAACCTGATGAAAAAACTTTTCATAATATTCAGGATGAGTAAATGGAGGGTCAAAATAGATTAAATCAACTTTTTTTTGCTGGAATTTAAAAGTTTCTAGCAATTTTTCAAAATCTAATTGCATTAATTGATAACTCGTTGGTTCAACTGTTCTAAGGTTTTGCTTGATCACCTTCAAAGCAGGGGTAAAATGGTCATTAATATAGGCAAATTTTACACCACGGCTCAAGCCTTCGATACTTAAAGCACCACTCCCACCAAATAAATCAAGCGAGATTTTATTTTCAAAAATAAAATAATTAGCAAGCATATTAAACATGTCTTCTTTAACTCTAGCACTTGTTGGTCTTGTGTTCATGCCTGCTAAAGTTTTTAATTTCTTACCTTTATATTTACCACTTATTACAATCATACCAATCTTTCTTATTTTTTATATTATAAACACTTATATATAAATGTTGTATAATTTCTAATGAGGTTTTATGAAATTTAACATTGAGAATTTATTACAAAAAGAAATCCCAACTAATAATTGATTAGTTAAAGATACCAATGAGGCGATCATTCGTGCTTTTAGTTCTAATGTTGAAGATGTTTTAAACTTGACTAGTCAAGAAAAAGAATGCATAGAAAAGTTAATTGATTTTGTGCGTTTTTCTCAGGACCCAATACTAAATGATGTGAATAATATTGAACATTTAAGACCAGCAGTTGGTTTAGCAGCACCGCAAATTGGTGTCAATAAAAATATGTTTTATGTCCGCATTGAATGACCTGGTGAAAACGAAAATGATGAAATGATAATTGAAGAATATGCTATGATCAATCCAAAATGTCTTTCAAAAAGTGCTCAAATTTGCGCCATTGAAAGTGGTGAAGGTTGTTTGAGTGTAGAACATGATCACGAAGGAATTGTGCCCCGTGCTTATAAGGTGATTGTGGAAGGTTTTGATTATTTAACTCAAAAAGACATCAAATTAACATTAAGAGGCTATGCTTCCATCGTTTTTCAACATGAATTAGAACACAATGAAGGACATTTGTATTATGATTTAATTGACAACCAAAATCCAAACTATGTTGATGAATCTTGAATCTTAATTTAAACCGTATTCAAAATCAAAATGAAAAAGATCTCAATATTTTTGAGCAATAAACCTTCAAGCTCAGAACACTTGAAAGCATTGCTTGTGCAAAGCATTTAATATTTATAAATGCAGAAAAGGAAAATATGACAACAAAAGAAACAAAAGTTAATATTCCAGTAAATAAAGAAGTTACTGATAAAAAAGTTTTAGATAAGGCTGATATTAAGCCATTTATTTTTAAACAAAAAGAAGTGAAAAGACAATACCAAGACACTAACATCCCAACTAAAGTGTTTGCACTTGGTGGGTTAGAAGAAATTGGAAAAAATACTTATGCAATTGAATATGACCAAGAAATCATTTTAATTGATGCTGGGGTTAAGTTTCCTGACGCTTCGATGTTAGGGGTGACCGCCGTGATTCCTGATTATACTTACTTAAAAGAAAATGAACACAAAATCAAAGCTTTATTTATTACTCATGGTCATGAAGATCACATTGGTGGGGTGCACTACTTAGTGCGCCAAGTAAAAATTCCAGTAATTTTCGGACCAAGCTTAGCAGCAGCTTTAATTAGAGACCGTTTAAAAGAACATAAACTAACCAATAGCACCATTGTTAAAGATTACTTTGCTGATGATGTGTGAAAATCATCAAACTTCCGTGTGACTTTTGCAGCTTTAAACCACTCTATTCCTGATGCCTTTGGAATTTTAGTTGAAACTCCTAATGGAAATATTTTTTCAACAGGTGATTATAAATTTGACTGATCACCATTAGGACATTATGCTGAATTAAACAAATTAGCAGCAATGGGAGACCAGGGGATTGAATTATTACTTTCTGATTCAACTAATGCTGAAGTTGAAGGTTATACACCCGGAGAACGTAGTATTATTGATAATATTGATAAATTATTTTTGAAAACAAAAGGAAGAATTTTTATCACCACTTTTGCATCAAATGTTCACCGTATTCAACACATCATTGAAACAGCTAATAAATATGACCGTAAAATTTTAATTTTAGGACGCTCAATTGAACGAATTATTAAAATAATTCGTGAAATGGGTCACTTAAAAATTAATGATCGTCAATTTATTAAAGTAACTGATGTTGATAAATATAAACCAAATGAATTAATGATTATTTCGACAGGTTCACAAGGTGAACCAATGGCAGCACTTTCCAGAATTGCTAATGGAAAACATTTACAAATTAATATTATTCCTGGAGACACAGTGATTTTCTCATCATCGCCAATTCCCGGAAACAAAGCTGATGTGGAACGTTTAATTAATAAATTGACTAGAGTTGGGGCAAATGTTATTGAATCAACACCAACAAGCAAAATCCATACTTCTGGTCACGCTAGTCAAGAAGAACAAAAATTATTGTTCTCATTATTAAGACCACATTACTTTATGCCAATGCATGGTGAATTTAGAATGTTAAAAAAACATGTCGAAACAGCTGAAAGCGTTAACCTGGAAAAAGGTCATGGCTTTGTCTTAGCTAATGGAGATCAATTAGAACTTTTAAAAGGAGAAGCCAATATCGGTAAAAGAATTGATGCTGATGCTGTTTATGTTGATGGGAAAGATATGACAGGACGAGCAAGTAATGTCATTCGTGAACGTGATATTTTAAGTAGTGATGGTTTAATCGCTGTTGTCGTTTCAATTGATTCACAAACCAATAAATTATTAAGTCAACCAAAAATTATTAGTCGTGGAAGCTTCTATGTTCGTGAATCTGGAAATATTATTGGTGAATCAATTAATATTGTCACCAATGCTGTTTTAGAAGTCTTAAACTCGCCTAAACCGACATTTGGAGCGATGAAACAAGCAATTAAAGCAAGTTTATCACCATATATTTTCAAAACTAAACGTCGCAATCCTTTAATTATCCCAGTCATTTTAAATAAAAAATAATGATAATTTTACTGCAAAAAAATAACTGCGAAAATGCAGTTATTTTTTTGGTTAGATAAAAATTTGGTATAATAGAAAAATATAAAATAAAAGAAAGGAAAAAATATGACAAAAAAAATCAAAGCCAAACAAAAGTCTTGACATGTTAAAAAAGGTGTCCAATTTGAAAAAGCCAAAGAAAAAGATATTAAACGTGCTGTTTATATGGTGATTCTAACAATTGCTTTCGCCGGATGTGCCACTGCTCTTGCAATCAACTTTTTAATTCTCTATCCACATAAAAATAAGGGTGAGGCATTTATAATCAAAGAAAATTGAATTGCTTTCGCTTTAACCATGGTGATGGTCACAACTGCTGTTGTTTATTCAATTGTCTATTTTTGAACAGTATCAAAAATTAAATTCAATGATGCTGAACAAAAAATTACTAAAGTAGGAGGAATTGGCTTTATTGCCGCATTCCTAGATACAATCGGAGTTGGGAGCTTTGCTGTTACTACTGGATTATTAAAAGGAACGAGAACTTTAACAGATGATTCATTATTACCAGGAACTTTAAACGTGACATTTGGTGTCAGTGCCTTATTTGAAGCAGGATTCTTGATTGGAGCAATCAAAATTGATCCTTGAACCTTAATTATCTTAGTTGCTTCAGTGATTGCAGGAACAGTGACAAGTTCATTCTTTGTAGCCAAATTAAAAAACCCGCGTGTTATTAAGTTGGTTGTTGGTTCAACATTGTTGATTGTTGGAATCGTGATGATTCTAACTCACCCAGATGTTAATGTTGTTAAAACTATTACAGAAGCTGACGGTTTACATGGGTTCCTTGGTCAAGGAGATGAGTGAAGAATGATTGTTTCAGCAATTAGTTTCTTCTTCTTAGGATGTATTATGTCATTTGGAGTAGGTTTATATGCTCCAAGTATGGCCATCTTAACCTTATTAGGAATGAATGCCGCTGCTATTTTCCCAATTATGGCATCTGGAGCTAGTTTATGTATGATTTTTGGTTCAATTAAATTTATCAAAAATAAAAAATACATGGAAAAAACTGGTTCGACAATGATGATGGCCGCCATCTTTGGTGCCATCACCTCATTCTTGGTCTTCTTCGTTGCGATCCAAGTGGGTGGTAATGTCCCAGAAGAACAATTTATGAAAATTTTAAAATGAGTTGCAGTTGTTGTGGTGTTCTACACCTCAACACTAATGTTGGTCGAATACATTGTCGGTTCCAAAAAAGCACAAGCTTTAAAACAAGAACGGCTATCCAAACCTAAATTAAACACACAATAATATAAAAAAATAAAATAGTCTGATGAAAAATTCATCAGACTATTTTTTAGATTTGTTTAATGGTTTTTAAAATGTGGTTGTTGTTCTTTTGGTCAATTCGGATTATTCGCAAAGTTTTTGTGATTGGTGACCAAAGCAACATTTCATTTTGAAAGATCTTGAATGAAAATTTTTGCTCGATCAAACATCGATTCCATATTAGTCACTTTACTCGTATCTCATTGCCCTAAATTACAATTAAAATGATCTGTTTGGACAAACATTTCACTCATATCTAACACTTGCGAGGTGTTTCATTTGGATAGATCACCACTAAAGGCTTTTGCTGAAGCAAACATTTCTGGCATTTCTCGCACTTTTGTTGTATTTCAAGTTGATAGATCACCATTAAAAGCTTTTGCTGAAGCAAACATTTCTGGCATTTCTTCAACGTTTGATGTGTTTCATTGGTGAAGATTTTGATTAAATACACTAGCCTCACGAAACATACTATCCATATTGATAACATGCGCAGTGTTTCATGTGGTGACATCACCATTAAAATTTTGGGCCCCATAAAACATTGATTGCATATCAGTTACATTGGTGACATTTCATTGGGAAAGATCTTGATTAAAAGCTTTTGCCAAGAAGAATGTCCGTGCCATTTGTGTAATGTGCGAAGTATCTCACAAAGATACTTCATAACAATTAAAATTTTGGATATTTGCAAAGAAGTCATCAAGATTACTAATTTTTGGACTAATGTAATTCGGCACTTTTTCAACAGTGCTTGGTAATGCATGGGCCAGACCATAATCATACCAACCAATATTTAAAATTTCTCTTGTGCCCTCTGGGGCTGATCATTGTTTGGCAATTGTAATTTTGTGTGTCAAGTGGTCCAAATAAATTGTTTGATTTTGGTTTTCTTCATTTAAAACTTGACTCAATTGGAGTTGACCAGTAAATTGTTGACTATGATCGGCATCCAAATCAAAAGTTTCAACACCAATTTGTGGGTCAATTTCTCCTTGTCTCACTTCAAGACCAATGACTTTGGGTAATACTTGGTCAATTTTTGCTTGCAAAGCTTGGGCTGTTCAAAGTTGTTTGTTCCCATCAATTACTTTTTGGAGATCTTTTTCAATTTCTACCAATTGGTGTTTTTGAGGTTGGTTATCGGTTTTATTGCACGCCACTACAACTAGTCCACTGGCTATCACACCACTTGCAATCACCAAACATGCCAAACAAGATAATAGTTTTTTCATTTTTATCTCCTTCAAATTAACCATTTATTTTGTTGGGAAATGTGGTTGTTGTTCTTTTGGCCAATTTGGATTATCAGCAAAGTTTTGATGGTTGGTGACCAAACCAACATTTCATTTGGAAAGGTCTTGAATGAAAATTTTTGCTCTTTCAAACATCGATTCCATGTTTGTAACTTTCGCAGTATTTCATGCCTTTAAATCACAATTAAAGTGTTCGGTTCTTTCAAACATTTCATTCATCTTAGTGACATTGGCGACATTTCATTTTGAAAGATCCGCATGGAATGCTACTGCTCTTTCAAACATCTTACTCATATTAGTGACATTGGCGACATTTCATTTAGAAAGATCACCAGCAAATTCTGATGCTAAATGAAACATCATTGACATGTCTTGAACATTTGTTGTGTTTCAATTGGATATATCTTGATTAAAGAGCGATGCTCCTTCAAACATACTTCCCATATCAGTGACATTGGCTGTGTTTCAAGTAGATATATCACCATTAAAAGCAGTAGCATCAGCAAACATCATTGTCATGTTAGTGACATTTTTAGTGTTTCATTTTGAAAGGTCTTGATTAAAGTTTCGTGTTAAACAAAACATTTGTGTCATATCTTTGACTTGAGAAACATCTCATTGGGAAAGATCTTGATTAAACATATTATTAGAAACAAATGTTGATTTCATACTGGTAATTTTCGAGGTATCTCAAAATGAAACTTCATTTGAATTAAAATTCATTGCACTATCAAATAAATGATCGATCTTAGTAATGTGTGGTGAAATATAGTTTGGGACTTTTTGAATAGTGGGTGGCATTACATAAGCCACACCATCACTATCTCAACCAATATTTAAAACCTCTAATGTGTTGGGTGGTGCTCCAGCATTTGATATCGCAATTTTTTTAGTCATTGGATCAATATAAATTGTCTTATTTTGATTCTCTTCATTTAAAACTTGCCTTAATTCTAATTGACCTTTTAATTTTTTTGTTTTTGTGGCATCTAAATTAAAAATTTCTACTCCGATTTGGTCATCAATTTGGTCTTGCTTCACTTCAATACCCATAGCTTCAGGAATTATTTGTTCAATTTTTTCTTGTAAAGCTTTTGCTGTTCAAAGTTTTGAATTATCATCAATTATTTTTTGCAATTTCTTTTCAATTTCAGTTATTTGGTGTTTATCACCCGGGTTTGGATGATCACCACTTTTATCACATGACACAACCATCAATGAACTTGCAATAATCCCACTTCCGATGGTCAAACTTCCTAAAAAGGATAATAATCTTTTCATCTTAGTACTCCTTTAAAAAGTTAATTTGTTTAGTTTTAAAATGCGGTTGCTTTTCTTTTGGCCAATTTGGATTATCAGCAAAGTTTTTGTGATTGGTGACCAAATCAACATTTCATTTTGATAAATCTTGATTAAATGTTTCGGCTTTTAAAAACATTCCACTCATATCAGTTACTTTGGAAGTATCTCATTTAGCAAGATCAATGTTAAATTTTGGTGCGTCTAAAAACATTTCACTCATATTTGTTACATTGGCAACGTTTCATTGAGAAATGTTGCCATTAAAATTTCTACTTAAAGCAAACATTCCGCCCATATCAGTGACTTTTGCTGTATTTCAATGAGATAAATCACAATTTATTGAAGTATTCCAAAACATCATTCTCATATCAGTTACATTGGCGGTGTTTCAATGAGACAAATCACCTTGAAATGCTGTTGTATAATTAAACATTGCTTGCATATTTGTCACTTTACTTGTGTCCCATTTTGAAATATCACCATTAAATGTAAAATTAGCAACAAATAGATTACTCATATTTGTCACATTGGCAGTGTTTCAGCGCGAGATGTCTTGATTAAATAATTCGGTGTTAGCAAATAGTCCAGACATGTTAGTGATATGAGAAGTATCTCAATAACTAATTTCACTGCAATTAAATTTTTGTGCTCCAATGAATAATTTTGCAAGACTAGTGATTTGTGGGCTAATATAGTTAGGTACTTGCAAAACTGTTGTTGGTAATGTATATGCTTGTTGATATGTTTCACTTTTTGGGTTATTATCTCAACCAATATTTAAGATGTCTGTTGTACCATCTGGAGCAGATCCATCAACTGCCACGATGATTTCTCAAGTTGGGTCCACAAAGATTGTTTGATGTTGATTTTCTTCATTTAAAACTTGGTTTAATTTTAATTTACCTTCAAATTCTTTGGTGTTTGTGGCATCAATAGTAATTATTTCAGCCCCTATTTTAGTATCGCTTTTACCTATTTTAACTGCAATTCCTGTGGTCTTGGGAATGGTTTTTTCAATTTCATTTTTTAAATCTTCAGCTGTTCAAAGTTTTTTATTAGCATCAATAACTTTTTGAATATCTTTTTCAACATCTGAAACATTATGTTTATTATGTGGACTTTCTTTATCACATGAAACAACCATTAAAACACTTGCCATAATTCCAGTTCCAAGAGATAAACATCCTAATAAAGATAGTATTTTTTTCATATTTATTTCTCCTTTTAAAATAAGTTTGCTAATTTTATAAATATTTATTAATTAATTTTTTATGCCCAGTAATCTAAATTTTGCTTTTATTTAATTTAAAAGATATGGCAAAAAACACATCATTTGATATTGATAACGTGGTCATAATGATCAGAAGTTAAATTATATTATTTTTAATTTTAAATATATGTAAAAAGAAGTTTACTTATTTTGATTATCCTTATCCCCTAAAAGGATAAGCTTAATTTAATTATCCACCTTTCTTTTTATTTAAAAATAATTTAAGAAAAAAATAAAAAAATATAGGTGGAAACCTATATTAAAAATGAAGCTTTTAATTAAACAATTGGATTAATTGAAAAAGGAATGTATGATTGTATTTTTAAGAAAAAAGTTAGTTTTCCTAAGTCTTCTTGTGGTAAATGTTTTTTCATTTCCATAATGATTTTGTCATTTCTTGTACCATTTAGATTAATTCATCAAACAAAAATAATCACTTGGATAAACCACCCTAAAATAGCAAGTGCTTGTAATCCAGTTTGCACTCCCCAAGATAAACGCCCTTGTGCCATCGTGTCGGTCATTGGTGATAACAATAATAATAAAATTGACCCAATTAAAGTTGCAATTCAAACTAATGTTAAAAAATAAATCCCTCAAAATTGTCAGCGATTAATTCTATTTTCTAAAATAGAATTATTAGCAGTATTTAAATTAGATGCTAAATGACTAATAATTCAAAGATTTTCACTTGCTAAATTTTTCGGTTTAATCCAAATGATTTTTGGTTTTCAAAAATTGGTTCAGCAATTAAAAAAAATCTTTTTTTGATGAAAAATAAGTTCGTTTTTGGCTAAAAATTCTTCATTTAAAACATCTTGAGCTGAAAACAAAGTCATTGTTTTCTTAGCTTTGATTAAAAGAAAAAATTTACCAACAATTACATAAACCAGTCCGCTAGCAGAACAAATGAAATAAATAAGCAAAATTGCAGCATTTGTACTGGAAAGTAAATTATTAAACATTTTGCCTCCTTAGCAATTAAAAAATTTTATTAATAAATATTAAATAATTGTTGCTTTTTTCAATAATATTTCTCAATAATAACCCTTTTATCATATCACTCTCACCAAATAAATAAATAAATAAATATCTTAAAAATTTTTGAACACTAATAAAGACACCAATGTAATTTAAAATATGACTTTAACAAAAATTGCAAAAAGTCATATTTTAAATTTATAATTGCCATTTTAGCAATTAAATCAAGAAAAATAATCTTAAAATTATTTATTCTTATTTACATAATTTTAAGACTTATCTAAAATTATAATTTAAAATGTGGTTGTTTTTCTTTTGGTCAATTTGAATTATTTGTGAAATTTTGGTGCGAAGTAACTGCATCAACATTTCATTTTGATAAATCTTGAGCAAAAACTTGATTATCTTTGAACATTTCATCCATTTGAGTTACTTTAGCGGTGTTTCATTTAGAAATGTCTTGGTTAAATTTAGTAGTACCCGAAAACATACTATTCATAGTAGTAACATTTTGTGTGTTTCAAGTTGTAATATTACCATTAAAATTAGTGGCAAGATGAAACATATAATTCATATCAGTCACTTTTGAAGTATCTCATTTCGATAAGTCTTGATCAAATGCACCAGCTCCATCAAACACACAACTCATAATTGTTACATTAGTCGTGTTTCATTTAGAAATGTCTTGATTAAAAGCAGTGGCACCATTAAAGATGCGATCCATTGTAGTCACCTGAGATGTATCTCAAGTGGAAATATTGCCATTAAAATTAGCGGCTTTATGAAACATGAAATCTAAATTAGTAATTTTTGATGTGTTTCATTTCGAAAGATCTTGGTTAAAGACACTGGCTTCATCAAACATATGTTGCATGCTAGTGACACTTTGTGTGTTTCAAGTTGTAATATTGCCATTAAAATTAGTAGCTTGATGGAACATATAACTCATATCAGTCACTTTTGAAGTATCTCATTTAGATAAGTCTTGATTGAACGCACTAGCTCCATCAAACATACTACTCATAATTGTTACGTTAGTCGTGTTTCATTTAGAAACATCTTGGTTAAAGGCGGCAGCAGAATTAAAGACACGATTCATTGTAGTCACCCGAGACGTATTTCAAGTGGAAATATTACCATTAAAATTAGTAGCTTGATGGAACATTAAATCTAAATTAGTCAGTTTTGATGTGTTTCATTTAGAAAGATCTTGGTTAAAGACACTAGCTCCATTAAACATATTATTCATATCAGTGACATTGCTAGTATTTCACTGTGATATGTCTTGGTTAAATGCACTAGCTCCCTTAAACATATTCCCCATACTAGCAACATTTGCGGTGTTTCAATTGGAAATATCACTATCAAATGTTAAATTATTTTCAAAGAGGTTGGCCATGTTGACAATGTGTGTTGTATCTCAATCACAAATATCACCAACATCTCCCAATCCAGACAATAAATAACTAATATTTAAAATATTTGGACTAATATAATCTGGTAGATGTGTTACTGTTTGTGGCAAGTGATTAATCGCTTGTTTTGTGGTTTCTTCTCAACCAATATTAATTATTGTGGTCACATTCGCAGGTAAAGCACTACCACTGGGTACTTCAACTATTTTGTTTGTCAAAGGGTCAATGCAAATTGTTTTACTATTCACATTTTTATTAATAACTTGATACAAGACCATGTCATCAAAATAATGTTGACTCTTATTGGCATTAAACTCAAAACCAATTGCTCCAATACTTTGATCCTCGACTTTGACAGTAATAGTAACATCATCTGCATCAGGGGCAATTATTTTCATTTGCGTTTGCACTTCTGCAAGCGTATGAAGTTGCTTATCTTCTTGATTTAAAAATTTTTGCATTGCTTTACTTAGATCAGAAACATTACCTTTGGCAGCATGAAACGAAATATTTACTTGACCATAAAAATCCTCTGTCCCCACAACTGTGGCACTATTTCTAGTTATATCTTTGATCGTAAATTTTGCTAATTTAGCATCAGGATTTTTAGCAATAATTGCCGTTCTAATCATTGATTCTTCACTTAATTCTATTGGGTCTAGTTCTGTTGTGGTAATGAAATTATGAATTTCTTTTTTAACAGTATAAGTAACTTCTTCAGTTCCTGAATAATGTCCAGTTCCTTTCAACTCTGCATGGCTAATTGTAATTTGAGTGACATCAAAAGTATCTTGTTTAGCATTAGGATTTTTATCAAAAATCGCTTGTTTAATCGTGTCTGGATTTTCATTGTCTAACAAACCCAAAGCAGTAGCTTGAATATCAACATGGATGTCTTGTTTCGTTGTAAAGCTAACTTTTAGAGTCCCTTCATAATCCCCCGTACCAATAATGTCAGCATCAGTTTTAGTAATATTGGCAACATCGAAAGTTACTGATTTAGCTTCTGGATTTTTATTCACAATTGCATCTCTAATTGTTTGTTCTTGATTATTGTCAAGTTCACCCAAATCTTTATTTTTAATTTGTGTGTTAATGTTTATTTTTTTATGTTCATGTTTGTTACAAGCAACAACTGATGCTGTTGTTCCTCGCAACAACACCTAATCCAGCAAGTATGCTTAATAGTTTTTTCACTATATTTCTCCTTTTTTTCCTTTTTTTAAAAATAGATCATTTATGTATTTCAAAATCACGATTTATAAAAAGTGATAATAAAAAATGTTTATGGTAATAGTTTATCGCGAATGCTTGATTTTGAAATTTATATTAAATATGTAGTTGTGGTGAATGCACAATAATAATAAAGATTTGCATAACAGATGCTTTGTAATTCTTCAGTTATTAGTTGTGACATCGAAACATAAGTTCTCTAGATAATGTAAAAAAATCAAAATTTAATTTTGTGTTTAAACTGACTTTAATTATTATGTCTTGGTGAAATTATGTTTTATTAATTTATGTAAAGTTTGATAAATGTCTATTTCTGGAATATTATAATAAACTAATTTTCATCGTATTATCTTTTTGCGATAACCTTGCTTTTATTATCTCCTTTTTTTTGTTTTTTAAAACATAAAAATTAATTTTTTCAAATAAAAAATAGGTTGAACCTATTTCAAATTTGCTAAATTTTTGGTTTTCTTATTAAAAAATAAATTTAATCGGTAAATAAAAGTTAATTTCACCATCACGAGTTAAGGGTTTACCAATAATAATTTTTTTATCATAACATTCCAAACGGTAAAAGAAAGCCCCTTTTCAAATGACGTTTTTTTCAGCCAGATTATCTAAGTTGAGATAAAATAATTCACCAGTTGCTTCATCAGAAACTAAAAAGGCTTTAGTGTCAAAATTAGCAATCATCAAATTTTTTGGTGAAATATAAATGATTTCATCTTGATAAATAATTTCTTTATTTTCAGTTAAAAAAATTGTTTCAGTTTTGATATTAACAATTTTTTTAAGATTGTATTTGTAAGGAATAAATTCTTGGTCTCAATAAAAAGTCTGATTCAGTTTTAGATGTTTATAAAATTTAAATTTCTGGTTTGAACCTAAATACAAATATTCTTCTGTAACTAAAATTGGTTGAGCATTTTCATCAAGATTGAAAATGTAATCAGCAAAAACATTTTCAACTTGCAAATCGGTGTTTGAAAGTGCCAAAGGATCAGAAAACATTGGTGAAGGGTGAGCAATAAATTTACGTTCTCAAGTATTTTTATTTTTTAAATTTTCTAAAAGAATGTTTAAGTCCATCTTTAACAAAAAATGCTTTTGGTGTTGAAGGGTGGTGTCTGTAAAAAACACTTGATGATTACGAATTCAAAAATTGGATATTCATCCAGTTTCAATAAAATCAACAACCCTTAATTTAGGCATTTTTGGTTTTGCTTGCATAATTCCTCTTTTAATCATTTTAATAAAAATAAACAAAGATAGTCCAACTATCTTTGTTTTTAGATTAATTGCTAATTTTAGTTTTTGGTTTGAATGGCGTCAATTCCCGGAAGCACTTTACCTTCCATATATTCAAGTGAAGCTCCTCCACCAGTTGAAATTCAAGAAAAACTATCTTTGAATCCTAATTCAATGGCAGCTGCAGCTGAATCTCCTCCACCAATTAAAGTAAAGGCACCTTTTAAATCAACAATTGCTTGAGCAACTGCTTTGGTTCCATGAGCAAAATGAGAAAATTCACTAACTCCCATTGGACCATTTCACACGACAGTTTTAGCACCAACTAATTGTTGTTTAAACAATTCAATTGTTTTTGGTCCAATATCTAATCCCATCACATCATCAGGTAAATCCGGTCCTGAGAATGTTGCTTTTTCATTACTAAAAGTTGTTGAGTTAGCTGAATCAATTGGTAAAATAATTTTTCCGTGAGCCATTTCTAAATATCTTTTAGCATCTTCAACTTTATCCGCTTCTAAAAGTGATTTACCAATTTTGTGGCCTTGAGCAGCAAAGAAAGTATAAGCCATTCCTCCCCCAATTAAAATTTTGTCCACTTTAGTTAATAAGTTATCAATCACGCCAATTTTATCAGAAACTTTTGCGCCCCCTAAAATCGCCACAAATGGACGTTCTGGATTATCAATTCCTTTAGCTAACATTTTTAGTTCTTGTTCCACTAAAAAACCAATCGCTGAAACGGGAATGTATGTTGAAATTCCAACATTTGATGCATGAGCACGGTGTGATGTTCCGAAAGCATCGTTCACAAACACCTCTCCTAAACTTGCTCAATATTTTCCTAATTCAGGATTATTTTTAGATTCATATTTCACAACTTCATTATTTTTAACGTCTTCAAAACGTGTATTTTCAATTAAAACAATTTCCCCATTTTTCATATTTTCAATGGCGTTTTCTAGTTCTTCTCCTCTGGTTTGAGCAATAAAGTTAACTTTTTGTCCTAATAATTTTTCTAAACGTAGTGCCACTGGGGCTAATGATTTAGTTTTTTTATCATCTTCACTTTTAATGCGTCCTAAATGTGAAAATAAAACTACTTTAGCTTGTTGTTGAACTAAATATTTAATAGTTGGTAGTGATGCTTGAATACGATTATCATCTGTGATTTTTCCATTACTTAATGGAACGTTAAAATCGACACGCACCAACACTTTCTTATTTGCAACTTGGATATCTTGCAATGTTTTCTTTTTGTTGTAATCCATTTTTTTCTCCTAATACTTATTAATTTTACTATTTTCTGAAATTAAATAAAGAAAAAGCGACACATCTAGTAGCGCTTTTAACTTTTAAATTAAATTTCTCTTAAGTTTTTATAAAGACATTCAGTGAATTACAGTTCTTACTAATTGTGAAGTATATGAACTTTCATTATCGTATCATGAAAATACTTTAACCATTTGTTTTCCATTTACTTCAACAACTTTTGTTAAAGTTCCATCAAAGATTGATCCAAAGTGTGAACCAATAATATCTGATGAAACAATTCCACGTTCATTGTATTCCATAGCTGTTCCTAAGTCTTTGTTTTTTGCAACAGCATCTTTAACTACTTGGTTAACTTCTTGAACTGTCACATTTTTGTTTAATTCAACTGATAAGTCAGTAATTGATCCAGTAATCATTGGAACACGTAATGAGTATCCATCTAGTTTACCTTTCATGTTTGGTAAAACTAAAGAAACTGCGACAGCTGCTCCTGTGGTTGTTGGAACAATGTTTCATGCCGCTGCACGTCCGCGACGTAAATCTGAGTGCGGTAAATCTAATAATTTTTGGTCATTAGTTACTGCATGAATTGTAGTCATTAAACCTTTTTCAATTCCGAAAGCATCATCTAAAACTTTAACCATTGGTACTAAACAGTTTGTTGTACATGAAGCTCCTGAAATAATTGTGTCATTGTTAGTTAAGTCTTTGTGGTTTACACCATAAACGATAGTTTTTAAGTCACCTGTTGCTGGTGCTGAAATAGCTACTTTTTTTGCTCCCGCTTTAATGTGAGCTTCTGCTTTATCTTTGCTTGTGTAAAATCCTGTTGATTCGATTACTACATCAACTCCTAATTTACCTCAAGGTAAATTAGCAGCATCTTTCTCAGCGAAAATTTCTACTTTTTTACCATCAACAATAATAAATCCTTCTCCAAAAGTAATTTTACCTTCGTGGAATTTTCCATGTGCTGAATCAAATTCTAATAAGTAAGCTAAAGTTTTTGTGTCTGTTAAATCGTTAATCGCAACGATATCAACACCTTTTTCTCATAATTGTCTGAATGTTAGACGTCCGATTCTTCCGAATCCGTTAATTGCAACTTTTTTTGCCATATTTTTCTCCTATACAAGGGATATTATAACTTTTTGTAAAAAGAAAATCATCTTTTTTTTTGCTTAAACCCCCTAAAAACTCAATAAAAGTTGCTTAATTAATGCCAATATTTTAAAAGATGACCATAAATTTTTATTTTATGACGTTAATTAATCTTTTGCCCAACTTTGTTTGGATAATTTTATGTTTGTTTTTGATCTTGGTTTTTGAAAAAACACAAAAAAGATTTTCTTGTTGACAAGAAAATCTATATTTATCATTGCTTTAGTTGGTGTTTTAATCATCAAAATTAATTTCTAAAATTTCGTTTTTATGATTAACTTTGTTGAGTTTAATTTTAATTTTTTCAAGTCTTGATTTGCCATCAACATAACTAACACTTCTTTTATCTTGCATTGGTTCATTAAAATTAAACACATAATATCCATCAGCTATGAAAGTTTTAGTAACTTCCACATCTTTTCAAGCTGCCAACATTTCTGTTGCTAACCTGTTTTGCTCATTTTGGTAAGTTGTTTTACCATGAGCAATACTTTCAATGAAGCCAGCAAATCCTTGAAAATCAGCAAGGGTGTTAAATAAACCGTCAAAAAAGCTACCTTTCACAAAAGCATTACCATTAACTCCAAGATTAGAAGCTGGATATTTTGGATTTTTAATCACTTTAATTAATTCTGGAATATTTTTGATTACATTTTGTAAGTTATTAAAATTGATTTTAAAATTTCCAGTTTGAGTAGTGATTTTATTAATGATGCTTTGGATAGAAGTTGTTGGTGATAATTGGTATTGAAAAATTGATGTTCAACCAGTTAATTCAGTTAATGGTGCAGTTAAAATATTATGATTTTTGATACTTTCTTTTTCAGTGAGTGCTTGAATAAAATCTGCAGATCATAAAAACTCTCATGGTTGAAGAAATAACTGTTTATATTTCATCATTCTTTTCAACATCTCTTTAAAATTTTTCGGAATAGAACTAGGTAGAAACCCAATAACTAAATCTGGGAATTTTTGAGCTAAACCAGCTATAGTTTCAGATCCTATTGGTGTATTTGTCGAAACAATTCCCAAAAGTCCAGTAATATAACCACCAATTCCAGGTATAAATGCATTAATTAAAGCTTTGAAAATCGGTGTGAAACCTTTTTCATCATAATTTTCATTATCAAAATTCTCCATAAATTTACCAATATCCCCAAGTCCATTCATTGTTTGGTAGGTTTCTTGGCTTCAAAATAAACCTTTGAATAAGTTTTGTGTTTTGACATTGTTACCAAGTCCACTAAGGATAGTTTTAAAATCAACTTCATTAGAATTAATTGGTGAATTTAAGATACCATTTTCTCCATTTAATCTTTCTCAAGTGATTGGTTCTTTTTCCTTATTAATCACATTAATATAAATCAATAACAATCTAACAAAATCGATGATATCAGCAATCTCTTTTAAATTAGATAAAACAGTCAGATTAAGTGGTTGTTTTTCTTGAATAAATTGGTTTAAATTTTTAACTAAACTTTTTAAAGCCGCATCTTTTAACCCACTAGCACTTGTTTCAGTTTCATCAAATTTATTAGTTTGAACACCAATAATTTTATTGATTGCATTCACAAATTTGATTAAAGAAATATCAATGGCTTCTTGAAAGGTTTTGTTTTGATATTTTTCATTACCTAAACTAGCACTGAAATAGTTGATATCATCTTTGGTTAACAATTTTTCTAACATCCCCCCAAGTCCATTTTCACCATCAAGATGAAAACCTGGTAGAATTGCTGGAATTAATTTGGCGATCATTAAAAAAGTATTTTTATCAGAACCCATTTTGATAATTTTAGCAAGCATATCCAAAGGAAGACTCGTACTTTTGTCAGGTTTCTTTCCTTCTTTCAACTCAATTTCTTGAGCAACAACTTGCTTAGTAAATAATTGCTCTTGAATTTGTTTGAAATTTTGACCATTACTTTTTTGATGAGCAACAAAAGTTTCAAACAAATAATTAGCATCATATCCTTTTGTTTTACTTAAATAAGCAATTTTAGCAGTTTCTTGTAAATATCTTGTTAAGTCTTGGTCACTAAGTTGTTGTTTGGTAATAGTGTTGTTAGTGCAACTAACTAAAGTGGCAACTGATGATGAACCAATCATCATCACCCCTAAGATGGTTAATAACTTTTTCATTATTTTTTAATTCCTTTAGCAATCTCGAATAGTTTGTCAGCAAACATTTGATGTACTCCTTTAGTTGGGTGAACAAAATCTGTGAAGAAATAATTATCGATGTTTTGTCCAGCATGGTTTGGGTTTTCGTTAGCTTTAATGGTCACTTCTAATTTAATTTGACTGGTTTGTTGTCTGGTAGCGATAAATGCTCTTTGTGCATCTTGATCTGTGACTAAACTTTGTCAATTCATCCCACTTAATGCAAGTGCTTGCCCATCAATTTTAATTTCAAAACTAGCATCTTTAGAAAAACTTTCTTTAAAATTAACTTTGGTTTGTTCACTTTCTGGTCTTGTTGCTTTGAAGTCATTTTGCAACTCTCTCATCACTGCATCTTGGAAAAGATCAAATAATTTCACAACATCTGGATAATATTGTTTGACTTGGTTCAAAACTTGCATAATACCTTGATAAAATTTTTGGCAAATTTCTAAAATACGAAGCGCTTCTGTATCACCTTGAATTGGTTTAAAATTATCATCAAAATGTTGTCCATAACGAGGGACAAAATTCATACTTGGAGGGGTCATGAAAATAATATGTTTAACACCATTATTTAATAAATTAAATAATGCTATGCGAATACGATTAATTGCATCTTGCATAAACTTGTCGCGATGTTCATCATCTCCTGGTTCAAAACCAATTAAAGAAAAGAGATCATTACCCCCAATTTCCATAAACACTAAATCTTGATCTTTAATTTGGTGTTGTTGAAGTAATGCTTTGGTTTGAACGTCAATTGTGGCTTCATTTAGAAGCAGAGAAGTAGGAAAAGCAAGTTTCCCAGCAGTGGCACCACCAACTGCATAATTTTTACCATAAATCATTTTAGTACGTTGAAAATCAGCAGCATGTTTTGGTTCCTTTGTATATATATTACTAGGTTTCATCTCAAATTCTTCAAAACCTAGTTTTTCTGTTAATAAATATCCGGCAGTGACTCCATTAGTAAAGGCATTATGCCCATTTTTATCAGCTTGATTATTATCTCCATATCCAACCCCGCCAGTTTTAACGGTGATTTCAAGTAAGTCACTGCCAAATTTATCATTGGCCAAAGTTCCTAAACCATCAACATCAGATAAACTATCACCAACTACAAAGTAGTTGGTAAAACCTGATGTTGTTTGTTTGCTACTATCAATAGCATTACTTTTATTAATATTTCGCCCAATATATAGCGGATTTTCATGGGGATTAATTGGTGTTTTTTGAAAACATGCAACAGTCGTTGCCACCACTGGTAGAACAAATAAAATTGGGGTTAATCAGCTTAATAATTTTTTCATCTTATTTGACCTCCGCTGGAATGTGCAACATTTTATTTGTGTTTTTAATTTTTTTAATTTTAAGAACTAAATAAACTGTTGCTGATGTCACAATGGCAAAACTTAATAATCAGTGAATAGTTGCTGCTTTCATTAAGTTTTTTGTTAGTGCAAAGTTAGGGTGATAAAGATCATTAATCCCAACATATGATGTAACATCAGATGCTTGTAAAGTTTTATCGAGAAATGGTTTTTCTAAAATTTGCATACTCAAGGCAAATTTTAGTGAATCAACTTGTTTATTTAAAAATCACACTTTGTTATTCACAATGCTTGCACCAATTGAATTTTTAACTCGTAAACCTAACATTTCTGGCAGCATTTCCAGTTCAATTTGGTCATCATAATATTCTTGTGTTCAAATAAAATCTTGGTGTTCAGCCATGGCTTGGACATTTGATGAAAACAATTCTTGCATGCCATCTTGATGAAAGATTCATTCAATACCAGTATGTACAAAACCAAAAGAATGAAATTTAGTGGCGACTGCTTCATCAAAAGTAATCATGTCATTAGCCACATCATTAAAATCAATTGCTTCTTTGTTTTTAATTGTTGCTCCTCAACGGTTGTTAAATCAATTGGTTGCAAATGCAATATATTGATCATAATGCATGTCATATTCTTCTTGGTTGGCAAAATTAATTGTGGAAACTGCATCAGCAATATATGAATTTTTGACAGGTCCATGCATAATGACATCATACATTTTTGTGTTTGGATCTAAAACATATTTATTTTTCGGCATAATCCGATTAATCTGTTTGGAAACAGAATTAATAAATAATTTAGCATCAAGTCCCATCCCGGGAATAATCAGAGCTCAGCTCACGATAAAATATAAAATTAATAATGGAATAAAAATTTTATATTTTATTGGTATTTTTTTCATTTAATTACCTCTTGTAAAAATTTTTAGATTTATGGAAGTGTTAGATAGCTTAATTAGAAACAACATCTTTGCTATTTTTTTAAAAAAAATATCAAAAATAGCTTTACTACTTTTTATATTTTCAAACTATATTACAACAACATAAAGATTGTCTTGAAGTGTAAATAAAAAATTTACACGATTATTATATCTTTTTTTAAATAAGAAACAGGAAAAAACCACCAAAAGACAAAAACGTTTTTGTCTTTTGGTGGTTTTTTGGAGATAATAATTTTAATGATTATTAACTTCTTTTTGACTTACCTGGTAAGACAAATTCTTCAGATAAGGCTTGGATACGTTCCATAAAACGTTTTTGTTTAACTTGTTCAACTGTCATATCTTGGTTTTTTAAAAAGTAATGCTTATGAATTTCTTTAATTGAAAAATTGGAACTGAAGAAAGTAATTTTTTTGTTTTCCATTCGGAAATTCAATAAATTTAATAAAATATCATCTCTTGATCAGCTTGATGGGACTTCTGAACCAATATCATCTAAAAATAAAACATCAGCATATTTTAACTTATCAAATAATTTTTTTTGAGTTTCAATGCGTTTTTCATTAAAACTTGAACCTTTCACCTGACTCATTAAATGAGCAACATTAATAAAAGAAACGGTCATAAATTCACTTTTTAAAGAAGCAATTCCATTAGCTAGAACTTTTAACAATGTTGTTTTACCAACTCCAGGTTCACCAGTTAAAAAGAAACCTTTATGTTTATTGGTTTTAATTTTAGTAATCGCTGAATCTAAAAATTGTTTACGGATTTTTTGTTCATTTTCATTAAAAATATCAGCATCACCACTTAATTGATCAATGTATTCTTTGGCAGATAGTGAAAAACTATCAATATCAAAATCTGAATATAAATAATGTTTCTTTAATTCTTCATTCTTGTTATCAAAAAATCAATGGGCACAATGTTTAGTTCGAATATAGAAAAAACCATTTTCATAAGTAATAAAAGTTTGGTAACCCGGATTTGATTGTTCGCACTCTGTCATTGGTGCTTTGGTACAAATTTTAAAATGTGTCAAAAAATCTTCTAAAACAATTTGGTTATTATCAATGATTTTTTGAACAATTAATTTTGCATCATCTTCAGTTTTGCCTTCTTTAATAAACATGTTTTTTAAAGAAGCAATCAGAGATTTTAATTCACTATTTAAAGCAACTTGATCCATTAGTGTTTTAAGATGTTTCATAAAATCTCCTTTCTTTTATTCAAATAAAGCGATTAGCTCCTCATCTGTTTTGGTTCAATTAATTGGGACTAATTCCTCACTATGCTCATTATTTTCTTTTTGAAAAAAATTTAAATAAGAAAGGACATCAACTGTTTTATTAATTGAATAAGTATTTAAACTATCAGCAATTTTATAAATATAATTTGGCACTATTTTATTATTTTTGTGGATTGAATGTTGAATCATACAATTGATTGGTCCATTTAACAAAGCATATTTTTCTTGTAAGATAGCAATCATTTTTCTTGTTGCATAATCAGCTAGATGATGTGCCATTTCAAAAATATATTCCTCAGGAGTTAAGTTTTCCATTAAATTCACATATTCAATTTGTTCAGCAGTTAAATTGTTTTCCATACCTTTGATATCTTTTTTTAATTTTTTCGCAATTAAACTGTTTAAATTTTTGTAAAAAATTTCAGTTTCAATTTTAGCTGTTTCAAAATTAAATGCTGAAGTAATTAATTTGGCCAAGGTTTTTTCAGTAAAGTTCTGTTTAGTTAAAGCTTCAACAAATAATTTTTGGTTACGTCTTGATTTCAGATCAAGGGCAACATTATTTTCAATCAAAATTTTGTTTAAAATTTCGACATTAATAAATTTATCAAATAAACTGTTTTTCTTATGTTTAAATTGGACCACCATAGTCTCTCTTAGCGTTGGGGTGTTTTCCATTTCATCAATTTCATCAGCAAAAACATCTTCAAAAATGGCAGTGACTTCATCATATTCTGATTCGTTAATGTTTTTAGAAACCACTTCTTGATTAGTAAATTTAATAATTTCTAAGTTTTCTAAACCGATTTTTTTAGTTAATGCTTGTTCAAACATCGCATTGTTAAAAAATTCTTCAATATCTAATGGAGCAAAAATTTGGTAAATAATTGATTTCCCATTTTTAGAAACTAAAGTTTTCACTAACCTTAAACTTTCTAGTTTTTTAAGATCGTCGGCAAATTGTTTCTCAGTTAAACCAGAAATCTTATTCAGTCTTGGTGTTTCTAATTTTAATTTTAATTTTCTTAGTGTTTTGTACTCATTAAATAGCGAATGGTAGAGTCCAACCGCTGATGATCCAATGATTGGTTGGTATAAAGTAACTAGGTTTGGTTGTTGAGCTAAAATGTCTGAATCTTTTAACTCAATTGAATATATCATAGTTGTTTTTTCCATAGATTAGCCCTCCTTGCTACATAAATAATAATGGATAAAAAATAAAAAAAAATGTTAAGTGTGAGAATATTTTTAATTAGTTTTTAGCAAATTTTAAAACCCTTATTTGAGTTGATTTATTTGAATATTTACACTTTTCCACATTGTAAAAAAGCAATTTTTAAAACGTCTTTTCAACGTTATTTTTGGCAAAATGGACAAAAATAAGTCCCTCTCCCTTGGATTTTCATCTTTTCAATCTTTGTTTGACATACATAGCACTCTTGCTTCTCTCTGCCATGTACTTTTAAAAAGTCTTGATATCCTCCAATAACGTCTTTTTGTGGTGCAAACGAGTGAATTGTTGTGCCGCCAACGCTTATTGAATGTTCTATTATATTATGGGCATGTTTTAAAATATTTTCAACCTTTTTTAAACTAATTTGATTAGCCAATGTCAAAGGGTTGATTTTAGCAGCAAATAAAATCTCATTATCATAAATATTTCCAATCCCAGCTATGATACTTTGATCCAATAAAACTGTTTTAATTGGTCTTTTGTTTTTTCGGAAAACATCATATAAGTATTTAGCGGTTAAATTAGGGTCTAAAACTGCTGGACCGACATTTTTAAGTGCTTCCCCACTTAAAAATGTTGCTTTGGAAACAATTTCCAAAGTCCCAAATTTGCGTGAATCATAATATCTTAAAACATTGCCATCTTGAAAAATAAATTGCGCTTCTAGCCAATTTTCTTTGTATGATAATTGTTTTTGTGGTTCCACACTTCAACGCCCTTCCATGCGCAAATGTGAAATAATCACATCATTTTCTAATTCAATAATGATATATTTCCCCTTATTATAAATATTTTGAATCGTTTGATTTTCAACTCTTTGTTTAAAATCATCAACTTCATTGCGTCACAAAAGTTTTCGATAATAAATTTCGAATTTAACAATGGTTTGATGAATAATTTTTGGTGCTAATAATTTAACAACCGTCACAACTTCTGGTAATTCTGGCATTTTTTCCTTACTTTAAAACAAATCAATTATCTCCACAAGACTCACTGATTTCTAAATTAACTTTTACTTCTTCTGTTTTTTGCACAATGTTTAGTAATTCTTGATAAGCATTTAACATTTTTTCACGAATTATTGGTAAGACTTGTGCTTGTTCTTGCTCAGCAATCTCAAAAATAATTTCGTCATGAATTTGGGCCACCATTTTGCTTTTGAAATTGTTTTTTTCAAAAGCAAAATAGATTTCAATCATTGCAACTTTTAAAATATCAGCAGCCGTTCCTTGAATTGGCATATTAATCGCAATGCGTTTCCCAAATTCGCGCACTTGGTGGTTTGGTGATTTTAATTCACTAATATATCTTTTACGGTTAGAATCAGTTAAGACAAAATTATTAGCTTTAGCAAATTCGACAATGGCAGTTTTAAATTTTGCTAAATCTGGATATGACTCATAGTATGCATTGATATATTCTTTAGCTTGGGGAATAGAAATCCCTAAATCATTAGCCAAACCATAATCACTTAATCCATAAAGAATCCCAAAATTAAACACTTTAGCAACTCGACGCATGTCTGGAGTGACTTGGGATGCATCAACTTTAAAAATGTTTTTAGCAGCTTCAGTATGAATATCTCCATGAGCCTTAAAAATTTCTAACATTTGATGTTCGGGAGCAATCTGGGCTAAAACACGTAATTCAATTTGTGAGTAATCAAAACTAAAAAATGTTTTACCAGGTTCGGTGATAAAAATCTTTCTGACTTGTTTTTGGTCATCATCTCTGATGGAAATGTTTTGCAGATTTGGTTCCATCGAACTCAATCTGCCGGTGTTAGTTAATGTTTGGTTAAAAATCGTATGCACTTTTTGATCAATAAAAATATATTTTTCAAAACCTTTCAAATAAGTGGAATACAATTTAGCATACTTACGGTGTTCAATAATTAAATCAACAATCGGGTGAAGATGCTTTAGTTTATCTAAAGTTTCTCTCCCGGTGCTACCTTTATCAAGATTTGGTAACTTTAAATCTTCAAACAGTAACTTTTGTAATTGTTTGGGTGATGCTAAATTAATTTGTTCATCTACTTGATAATTCATCATCGCAAAAACAGTTTTTTCAATTTCAGCAATTTTAGTGATCGTGTCATTGGTTTGTTGTGCTAATTCTGGTAAATCAATTTTGACACCAGTTTGTTCAATATCTTTTAAAACAAAAGCAAAAGGTAAATCAATTTTTTGATATAAGTTTAATTGGTTATTATCTTTTAATGTTTTTAAAATGATGGGTTTTAATTGTTGAATCATTCATGCTTTTTCAACAATAAACTTGGCTTTTGTTTTCAAATCAATGTTTGCTGTTTTTTTGACACCTTTACCAAAAATGATTTCATCACTTTCTAAAATAATTGTTTTATCAATGAAGTTGGTTTGAATTTGCAAGTTCGAAGGAATAGTTGAATCCAAATCATAAACAGCAATCATCATGTCATAAACAAAACTTTGATCACAAACTTCATAACCTTCATTTTTTAATAAAGTGATAGTTTTTTTCAAATCAAATGTGTTTTTAGTTAAGTTAGGATTATTTAGAAATTGATTTAACTGTTGATCAAAAGTTGTTTTTTCATTGAATTCTTCAAAAAATTTTAATTGAATTTGGGATGCATTTTTATTAATATAAAAATTGCCTTTTTCATTCACAATTGCGATCCCAACAATTTTATCTTGATGGTAATTGGGGTTTAATGATTCGACATAAATGAAATTCTCTTCGGCTTCAAAATCTTTTGATCATTGATCAATAATTTTGAATTCAATTTTTTGTTCTGGTTTAATTTCCTTAAATCCAATTTTTTTTGCAATCGAAAACATTTCATATTGCACAAGAAATTCATGCAAGGTTTTTAAATTCAATTTTAAAGCTTCAATCACAAAACCGGGAATAGCAAAATCAGTCACAATTGTGGCGACCATTCTTGTTAAAAAAGCCGAATCTTTGTCAGCAATTAATTTATCCTTGACACTCCCTTTGATTCCTTCGATATTAGTGTAAATATTTTCAATTGAACCAAATTCACTAATTAGTTTGATTGCGGTTTTTTCACCAATCCCACTAACACCTTTTAAGTTATCGGAATTATCACCCATCAACCCTTTTAAATCAGGAACTTGATTAGGGGTAATATT
The DNA here is from genome assembly GCF_000518285.1 of Williamsoniiplasma lucivorax ATCC 49196. Classification (GTDB taxonomy): domain Bacteria; phylum Bacillota_I; class Bacilli_A; order Mycoplasmatales; family Mycoplasmataceae; genus Williamsoniiplasma; species Williamsoniiplasma lucivorax. The sequence continues at coordinate 31,512 of NZ_JADH01000004.1, forward strand.
TCAATCATTTTGTAACTCTTCTAACCCATAAACAATTAATTCACTAGTTCCAGATTTTGGTTTTAAGAGTTTGGTTTTTGATGAAATCACTTGATACATATCTTTATCACTAGTTAAAATTCTGACTTCATATTCATCATCAAGAGCTTCAATTTGTTTTGTTAGTGCTCCAATAATATCATCAGCTTCAAAATTTTCTAATTCAAATCATTGGATATTCATCGCCGTTAATAAATCTCTTACTAATTTGAATTGCGGAATTAATTCTTCTGGTGTTGCACTTCTCCCGGCTTTATAATTTTCTAAATGTTCATGTCTAAAAGTTTGTTTGCCTTTATCAAAAGCAACTTTAACATCGTAAAAGTCGTTATTTTTTAAAATATTCAAAAGCATATTAGCAAAAGAGTAAACAGCAGCTGTTGGGACACCATTTGAAGTAGTTAAATAAGCACCCCGTCCTTGGTAACTGTTTGCGTGATGCGCTCGATAAATTAATGAATTTCCATCAATTAAAAGAATTTGTTTTGCCATATTTCTCCTTTTTTATTTATATGCTTTAACTATAATTGTATGCTCACTTTGTTTAAAAAACTCAATTTGAGAAAAACCAATTTCCTTTAACATTGCAGCAATGTTAGTTTGCTCAATTCAAGTTAATTGAAAATTTTGTGTTTCAATCTGATCACCACTTTGATATCGGATAATGTTTGTGGTGGTTTTCTGGACAAGATTAATGTTTTGAAAACTATTAGTGACGATAATTTCCTGCCCATCAATGACAAAAATGTTTTTAATTTCTTTGCCTTGAACAAATTGTTGAGGATAAATCAAATCAATCATCACAAAACCATTCGGGGTTAAAGCTTGATAAGTTTTTCTTAAAGCTAACTGCATATTTGTTTCATTTAAAAGCAAATTTAAAAATCCGTTCGTAAATAAAACCGCTTTAAATTGTTGATTGAAATCCATTTTTAAAACATCTAAATTATGAATTGTTGTTTGCACACCATAGTCATGTAAATTTTGTTTTAAAAGTTCTAACATCGCTGGTGAATTTTCTAATCCTTCCATTTTTAAGCCATACCTTAAAAATGGAATCAGAAAACGACCATTACCAGTCCCTAATTCTAAAATTGGTTCTTCTAAAGGTAAAAGGTGTGGTTTATAAAAAGTGATGTCACCATCAATGTCATGATTTACCCCATTTGTGAAATTATAAACCAAAGCACTTAGTGCTTGATATGTTGATTCCATTATTTAATGACCTTAACTATTTTCAGTAAACTCGCAGAAACTTTACCTTTATACTTTTCTATTTTAACATCCAATGCCAGAACTGAACCAAGTTTAATTTTTTCTTTCACATCTTCAAATGTTGAAGCAAAGATGGTCACAGAAAGGGCGTCAGTTTCATCGGCTATTTCCATAAATGCCATATCATTTTGATTTTTATCTTTTAAAATACGGATGTTCTGGATTTCACCAATAATTCTCGTGAAACCTTGGTTTTCTTTGATGAACTCAATGGGTAATGGTTTTAGTTTTTCATTTTCGTGTTTAATCATAGTCATTGGGTGAGTGGAAACATAAAATCCTAAAACTTCTTTTTCTTTTGCTGAAACGATTTCAGGACGATCTTTTTCTGGTTCTAAAATAGGGATTAATTCTGTGTCAATGACTAAAGAATTTTTATTGAATTCAGCAAAAGTAAAAATTTGTTCAAGATTATTTTCTAATGTTTGACGACTATATTTAAAAGCATCAAAAGCTCCAGATCAAACTAATGATTTAAAGAGATTTTTATTCAAACCTTTGCTCAACATTCTAGTCACAAAATAAAAAATTGAACTAAATAAATTTTTATCTTCTTCGTAAGTTTCTCTTAATTTTCTGACAAATTCATTGCCAATGCCTTTAATCGTAATTAAAGGTAAAAACAATAATTTTTGACTTGAATTGTAATTAAAGCTCATGTTAGCAACATTCGGACTTTTAATCGCCACCCCTCTTTTTTTAGCATCGTTTAAATATTGGGCAGTTTTATGTTCATTTCCAATCACACCACTTAATAAAGCAGCATAAAATTCTGCTGGATATTTAGTTTTAAAATAAGCTAATCAGTAACTAATATATGAATAAGCAATGGAATGTGATTTATTAAAACCATATGAGGCAAATTTTTCAATTCAATTTCAAATAATTTCAGCTTTCTCTGCTTGGTAATTGTTTTTGATTGCTTGTTCAATAAATTCTGCTTTTACTTCTTCCATATATTGAGCTTGCTTTTTACCCATCGCTCTTCTGACAATGTCGGCTTTTGCTAATGAAAAATTAGCAACTTTTTGTAAAATTTGAATAACTTGTTCTTGATAAACAATAATCCCAAAAGTTGGATTTAAAATATCACCCAAGGTCGGATCAATTAAATATTTTTTTACTTTACCTTTTTTTCTTTGGATAAAGTCATCAATCATATCTTGCGGACCAGGTCTAAATAAAGCAGAAACAATCGACATATCTTCAATCGAATTGACTTGCATTTTTTTGATGACATTAGTCATTCCCGGAGATTCTAATTGAAAAATACCTGAAGTATCACCACTATTTAAAGTTTCAAAAACCTCTTTTAAATCTAAATCTATTTTGCTTAAATCAATTTTTATTTGGCGACTTCTTAAAATGTTATTTTGAATCATCTGTAAAGTTGTGAGGTTTCTTAAACCTAACAAATCCATTTTAATTAAGCCAAGAGCTTCTAAAAAATTCATATCAAATTGGGTTTGATAAATTCCATTATGTCCGAGTTTAATTGGGAGAATATTTCTTAAATCCAAATCTGCTAAAATCACTCCAGCGGCATGTGTACTAGTTTGACGAGGTAAACCAATTAAAATTTTACCCATCTCAAAAAGTTCGGGATACTCTTTTTCGTATTGTTGTAAATAACTATTATTAGCAATCGCTGCTGCTAAATCATTTTGATAAATTAAATCAATATTTTTAGTAATGGCATTCACAATTTCTAAATTGATTTCATAAGCTCTTGCGACATCGCGAATCGCTGATTTAGCCCCAATGGTTTGAAAGGTAGAAATCGTCGCCACATTATAAGCACCATATTTATTAAATAAATATTCAACAACTTCTTCCCGACGATCATCTTGAAAATCAATGTCAATATCAGGCATCGTCGCTCGTTCAGGATTTAAAAAACGTTCAAATAATAAGTCATATTTAATTGGGTCGATTTGGGTGATTTCTAATAAAAAGGCAATTAATGAACCAGCACTAGAACCACGACCAGGACCAACCACAATATTTTGACTGCGCGCAAAATTGACATAATCTCAAACAATTAAAAAATAATTATTGAAGTTCATTTTATCAACAACTGTTAATTCAAATTCCAAACGATCAAGATATACTTGTCGATTGATGGTTGTTTTATTTTTCTCAAAGTGTTTCATTAAAGCTTCATGACACAACTGTTTTAAAAACACATTGGATGGTAAATTATTGGGAGTTTTAAAATTAGCAATATGATAATCTTCAATTTGGGCAAATAAAGTAAGGTTGCATGATGCTGCAATGTTCGTAATTTTTGCAGTTTGATCAACATTGTATTTTTGTTGCATTTCTTGATCAGAAAAATAATGTTCATTTTGAACGTTAGTAATTTCTTTAATGGTTTGGTTATTTTTAATGGCAGATAAAACAACAAAATGTTCATATTCATTTTGTGCTAGATAACTAATTTTAGGAATATTTAATTGTTCAACTAATGTCGGATATGCTTTGATAATTTCCTCATCTTCTGAAATCAAAATATTACCATCCAGTGCTTGATTGAAAATAGTTCAAAAATTTTCATCAAAATTTGTGAAAATGTTTTCCATTAATCACGTTGATAGAAAGCACAAATTTTGATAACCAATTTTATTTTTGGCATATAAAAGCGTGGTCTTATTTGTTTGTGGATTATCAATTGCTAAACCAATAATTGGTTTTAAATTATTTTCTTTAGCTTGGGTATAAAAACTAGCAACACCATACATTGAATGTTTTTCAGCATAAAACACAAAGTCAAAATTTTGTGTTTTAGCAAAGGAAATGTAATCTTTAATTTTAATTAAAGACTCTTGAAAATTATATTCAGTTCTAACATTCAATTGTGGTGAAAATTTCATTTTATCCCCTTTCTTTTTTAGTGAACTCTCCATTCATTCAAACAAATTCTTCAATTAAATTATCAACTGTATGTTGCAACAATTCTTCTCAAAGTAAATCTTTTTCATTAAATTCTGCTTCGCGTAATTTGGGTTTTGTGACTGGATTTTTTGGGACAAACATTGAACAAGCGTCATCAAAAGGTAAAATGGAAGTTTCATAAGTGCCAATTTTTTTCGAGATGAGCACAATTTCTTCTTTATCATAAGTTAATAGTGGTCGTAAAATCGGCAATGTTGAGACAGTATTAATCGTATTAATTGATTCAATGGTTTGTGATGCCACTTGACCTAAAGACTCACCTGTAATCAAGGCTTTGGCGTTGATTTTAAATGCTAATTGATTAGCAATACGCATAAACATACGACGCATGATGTTAATTTTATAACCTTCATTTGGCATATGATTTAACTCTTCAAGTAATGGAGTAAAATTACAGACAAATAAACTAAAGTGGTTGTAGTTATATTTGGCAATAATTTTGGCTAATTCAAACACTTTACCAAGTGCTTCAGCTGAAGTATGGGGCGGGGTCATAAAATGAATGAAATCGACATTCATACCTCTTTTCATTGTTAGAAAAGAAGCCACAGGAGAATCAATCCCTCCACTCAATAATGAAATTGCTTTTCCTGAAACTCCCACTGGTAAACCTTTTAAAGCTGGGATACGTGAATCAAAAATGTCGACATGATCTTTTTTAATCACCACTTCAATTTTTAATTCTGGATGATGAACATCAACTTTTAAATGTGGGTTTGCTTTTAAAACAATGGGCGCTAATTTTTGTTTTAGTTCAGTCGATGTGACTGGATAAGCTTTGTCTTTACGATACACTTCTAATTTAAAAGTTTTAGCTTGTGAGTTTTGGGCAATTTTTAAAACAGCTTGGGTGATGTCTTCAAAATCTCATGAGGTTTTTTCAATCACAGACATCGAGTAAATTCCAAAAACATTTTGTAATTTACTTAACACTAAATCTAAAACATTCTCTTGAACATTTAACATCAAAGAATTGTAATCTTTGATGTAAGTTACCTCTTCTTTAAATTCTTTTAATTGAAATTTAATGTTTTGAATTAATTTGTTAATAAAAACATTGCGGTTATTCCCTTTTAAAGTTAACTCTCCGTATCTAATTAAAATGTTTTTCATCTTTACCTCTTTTCTCTTTGATATTGTTTGATGGTGCTGAGCAATTGGTTAATCACTAATGCCATATCTTTGTTGTCATAGTTGGCCATGACTTGATTGAAATAAGTTTCAAAATTAATGTAATTTGCATAGCGGTCAAAATATAAAATCAAAGCTTCAGCAATTAAAGTTTGCTCAATTGCATTAATTACACTATGCCTCACTGCTAATGCCTCACTTCTTAAATTAGAAAAGCGAGCTTTAACTAGTGTAAATTCTTCTTCTGTGAACTCAAAGTTGGGTGCATGAATAATATTTTCAATCTTTAATAACTTTTCTAAAATGTGATCATTTTGTTTACCGATATTTGTAAAGTGAACAATGCGAGCAAATTTTTTACTTAAGTTTTCATTTAAAGCTACAATTGATTTAATTGAATTTAAATCATGTTCAATTTGATTTTTGTAAGGATTGGTTGTTTTGATTCCCCTTGTGATTTCAATCATTTTTTTATAAGTTAAAGAAAGTGTGGCAACAATTGGGATCAATTCATTTTTTAATCATGAATAATCAATTTTCTTTTTTTGAGCTAAATTAATTTTGTATGCATCATAAAGCTGCGACCACTTAGTTTCTAAAAGCGGAATTGGTGATCATATTTTTTCAAATTCCATGGCTTTGTTTAACTTAATATGTGCTTTTTCATTAGATTTTATCGCTTTAATCCCATTGATATAGTCTTGTTTAATATCTTGAAAAATTTGGCTAATTTTATTAAAATTATTTTCAATAAACATTTTCATAATTTCTTCAAATTCAATATTGGTTTCAAAATTAATAATGACTTCTGAAATTTCTGAAAGCTCATTAAAAGCTTTCGTGTAATCTAAATTAAATACACTATTTTGAATGTTAGTTTTATAAAAAAGGAATTGATTCTCACAATTTTGAATTTTGGTTTCATTAATCACTTTTTCTTTAACTTCATACATTGTTTCAATAATATTTTTTTTAATTGCCAAAATTTTTAAAGGTAAAGTTTTATTTAAAAACTTTTCTGATGTTTCAAAAAGATCCAAAGTTCGAATTAATTGCATAATTTTGTCACTCGTTTTGTCTTGATAAACTAATGAATCACCATACATCCCCTCTTTTAATTTAATATTAATTGCAATCATGGCATTCTCAATATTTTCTAATAACCTTTTTAAAAGTTCTTGATTAAATTTCAGTGATTTATCTTTCATTTTCATCATTGCTTCTTTTTTGACTTCATTAAATACTTCACGCACTTGAATGCGGGCATCTCTTTGAATAAATTCTGTTTGCAAAATTTTATCCATTTCTTTAAACATAATATAAAGTTCTCAACTCACTTCTTTTAAATGTTTTTTCACTTCAGCTGAACGTTTTAAATTTTGCAAATTTGGTTTTTTATAATTAAAGTTTTGAAAAAAGGTAATCATATTGTTGATTTCGTTATAAAAATTATTTTCAATTAAATTTTTATAACGAACTTTTCATATTTCCACAACATGTTTTTCTTGCGCTGAACTTGTCTGGTTTTTCATCACTGTGATTGATAATCTTTTTAAACGCACTTGCACAGCATTACGAGCAATTTTGGTTGCTTCTTGATAAGCATCAATGTAATTTTTTAACATTGTTTTATAAATTCAAATCATTAAAAAAGAAGTAATTAAAATGGCTAACAAAATAAAAAAGATCACTAATGACGTGATTTGAATGGTTGATAATCCATGCGAAATGTTTCAGCCTTTACTAAAAATCATTTTTACCTACTTTTCTTTTATTTAATTATATCAACAAAGGGTGATTTTAGGGACCTTAAACGCACGCCAATGTGCATAACTTTAAGCTACAAAATTCATTTTGAATCTCCTTAATCAAGTAGAGCAAATTTTTAGTAGTAAAAACATGATTATGCATCCATGCTAATTTTGAAAATTTTTGTCTACCAAGAAAAGATATAGTGAAAAAGATTTATTTCAGATCTAACTATCCAAAATAGTTTACCCCAACATAAAAATGCAATGATAAAAATGAATACTTATTAACACCTTTGAAAAAATTGAGTTATAATAAACAATGTTATTTCGATATCTGCATCTAGATATGTTTTAAAACCTGTTTATCACTTTAAAAAGTAACCCATAGCAGTCAAAGGGCGAAACGATAAACTGATTAAAGCAGGATCTATTCAAATGTCTTTTAATAACGCCAATATAGGAGAAAAAACATGTCAAGATATACTGAATCAATATTCAAAAAATCTCGTCGTTATGGTTTCTCAATTCTTGAAAACGGAAAAGAATTTAGCAAAGGTAAAAAACGTACATCAGCTCCAGGACAACATGGTGCTAAAAAAACCAAACTTTCTGGTTATGGTACACAATTACAAGAAAAACAAAAAGTTAAATTCATGTATGGATTAAGTGAAAGACAATTCCGTAACACATTTGCTAGAGCAAAAAAATTACAAGGTGTGACTGGAACAAACTTCTTAATCTTATTAGAATCACGTTTAGACAACATTGTTTATCGTTTAGGATTTGCTATGACAAGACAAGGGGCAAGACAATTAGTTAACCACGGTCACATTTTAGTAAATGGTAAAAAAATTGATATTCCTTCATATACATTACAACCAAATGATGTGTTAGAAATCAAGGAATCAATGAAGAAAAACGATAAAATTGCTGAAGCATTACAAAACAATGAATCAACAGTGGAATTTGTTAAAGTTGATAAAACTAAATTTAAAGGTACTTTTGTTAGATTACCTGAACGTCAAGAATTAAACCAAGAAATTAACGACGCATTGATCGTAGAATGATACAATCGTTTGATTAAATAGTAAAAGCACCGCATTGGTGTTTTTTCTTACTTTGGTCAACTGTGGATCAAAAAAAACACCATTAATGGTGTTTTTTTGTCATTCTTTTGCTCTTTTTTAACTTTTAAAGAACGTGAGAGAAAACGAAGCTTTATTAGCTATATGTATGCTCTTTAAGGTTAATAATTTTCTGGTATATAATAGCCTAAGAAAATTAAAGCAAAATAATGATATATAAATTAGGTAAATTCGGAGATGCTTCTGCATCTCACACAAATATAATAACATTTTTAATCTATAAAACAATATTTTAATTGAGGAATGTCTAGTTTTGTGAGGTTTTTAATTTTAAAGCAAAATATTTTTTTTTCCCTCTTTTAATCAAAATAAATTGATTATTGATTAATTTTGGGAAATCTTTGAGCAATTGATCTTCTTGTTCAAGAATAATTTCATTGAAGGAAATTGCTTTATTATTAATGAATTCACGAGCTTCTCTTCTTGAAGAAGCAGCACCACTTTGCACAATAGCATCAATCACAGTTTCATGACTATCAATTTCTGGTGCTTGTAGAGAAGCAATTGCAATAGTGATTAAATTAGCATCTAAATCTTGCACAGTACCATTAAAAAAAGCTTCTGTGAGTAATAATGCCTTTTTTAAACCTTCAGCTCCATGAACAAACTTAGTGACTTCTTCAGCTAAGACTTTTTGCATAATGCGTTGGGCTGGATTTTTCTGGTGTTGAGCCATTAAATCTTGAATTGCTTGTTGGTCTAAGAAAGTGACAAATTTTAAAAACATTTCACAATCATCATCATTTTGGTTAAATCAGAATTGGTAAAATGAGTATTCACTAGTTTTGTTCGGGTCTAATCAAACAGCCCCAGATTCAGTTTTTCCAAATTTTTGACCATCTTTTTTTGCTAATAGTTGAATGGTAATTCCAGCAGCTTCACTTTTATCTCTCCCAATTTGTGAACCAATATAATCAATACCACTTGTAATGTTTCCTCATTGGTCAGAACCACCAATTTGCACTTTACAATTCTTGGTTGTATATAATTGATAAAAATCATAAGCTTGCAGCATAGTATAAGAAAACTCAGTAATTGATAACCCTGTGCTAATTCTAGAAGCAATTGATTCTTTGGCTAATAAATAAGAAAGCGTAAAATCTTTTCCCACATCACGTAAGAAATCAAGGAGTGACAATTTATTTAATCAATCATAATTATTCACAAATGTTACATCATGTAACATTTGTTTTAATTGTTTTTGAATGCCTTGAACATTAACTAAAACTTGTTCATTAGTTTGTAAAACACGTTCTTGTGATTTAAATGATGGGTCACCAATCATACCAGTCCCCCCACCAATTAAAGCAATTGGTTTAAAACCCATTTTTTGAAAACGTGATAATAAAATAATCGGAATTAAATGTCCCACATGCAATGAATCAGCTGTTGGGTCAAACCCACAATAAACTCCAGCCCCATTTTGTTGAGCTTGGTTAATTTTGTCCTCATTGGTTGCTTGCTTGAGCAATCCTCTTCATTCTAATTCTTGAATTATATTCATTTTCTCTCCTTTAAAATTTATAGACTTTTAATCTTGTTGATTCTAGATAAGTTCTACCAACTTTAGCTTGTTTGACTCCATCAATTAAAACAGCATCCCCAGTAAAATCAGTGCGTTTTTTAGTAATGGCTTGACCAACACCATAAATATCAACAGGAACATTTGCTTTTTCAAATTGGGCAATAACTTCAGCAGTAAAACCAGATGAAACAATAATTTTAACATGCTGATGGCCAGCAGCATCTAAACCTTTTCTAACTTCTCTAACTAAATATTGATTAACTCCATAAAGATTAGCATCAATGGGAAATTGATCTTTTTTCTGAGCTAATGTTTGATCAATTAAATTACCTGATGTATCTAAACGCACAGCATAAAGTTTTTCACCAAAATAATTAGCCACTTCCACAGCTTGAGTGACACAATCATTATTGTAATCAACTAAAGAAACTAAATTGTTATCTGGAAATGCTTGAGCAAAAGCTTTGGTCGCTTCTAAGGTATTACCATCAAAAGCTTGGATTAAAGCATGTGGCATAGTCCCACTCGGTTGAGGAATGGTTAAATCATCTTTGAAATATTCAATCGATGCATCAGACACAAAAAATTTACATCCAGCAATGTAAGCAGAATACCCATCACTTTGTTGGTTCGCATAAAGGTCTGCACGATCATTCATATTTAAAACTGTTTTATGATTGGCAGCTTTTTGAATTTCATAAAAGTTAGTTGCAATTGAACAATTGCGACTTAAAATTCCATCAATCATCCCTTCTAATCAACCAAAGTCTTGATATAATCCTTCAATTCTCAAAACTGGTTCTAGTGGCGAAATGAGATCACCATCATTTAAAGTTCAAATTTTTAAATTTTGATAATTTGGTGAAGCAAATTTAATTAAAGCTAAAACTTCTTGGATACCAGACAACATAATATTGTCTTTTCTTTGAAATCATTGCATTGTAATTTGTTGATTGGGATGAAATGTTTTTAAAATATGCACTGTTTTTTTAAAGTAATCAGCAATATAATAACCATCTTTAATGCGGGGGTCGAATTGAAAATTATTGACGAGTTTCATAAACACCTCAAAAGCTTGCTCCAACATGTGCCTGATATGATTGATCTAAAATAATCACACCTTCTTCATTAAAGTCTTTGTCTCGGAAATTCAATTCATTAACCGAACAAAACATGCCAACAGTCGGATAACCACGCATCATCCCGCTGTGAATTACATTTCCGTTTGGTAATCAAGTGCCATCAGTCGCCATCACAGTTAATGTCCCAACAGCCACATTTTTAGCAGCCGTCACAACATCAACAACACCATCATTGTTTTGCACTTTACATGCTTTTAATTGTGTGCCTTCAATTGGTTGGATTTCTAAAACTTGGCAAATCACGAATTGTGGAAGTTGGGTTAAAGGATAAATGTTTCTTAATTGTTGTTCAACAAAATTAATTGCTTTTCTTGTTTCACTAATTAAACCTGGGGTGAAAACAATTTCATCACTAATATTTGCAATGTTAAAGCCAGTGATTTCATCACCTGACTTGATAATTGTAATATTTCCTTTTGTTTCAATTTCTGGATGAGAACTTGGTTTTTCTAATGTGATTAAAAGTGTATCAAATTCAACATTATAAAAAATGCCATATTTTTTTTCCATTAGCAAAAACTCCTTTTTATATATAATATTGTATAATATAAATTGTACAAATTTAAAGGAAAAAGGAAAATGAAAATTGCGATATTAACAGATTCATCATATGGTGGTAGCTTAAAAGATTTTAAAGATCTTTACCAAGTCCCATTAATGATTACTGAAGAAAACGGAAATGGCATCCCAGATGACGAAAATTTAACAGAAGATTATTTCTATGAACTTTTAGAAAAACAAGCTTTAAAAACTTCGTTAACAACTCCCAAAACCATGTTAGAGATGTGAGATAAATTACTGACTGAATATGATCAAATTATCTTCATGTCACTATCAAAAGGGTTAAGTGGTCAGTTTGCAACCTTTAGAATGCTAAGTGAAACTGAAGATAAATATAAAGGAAAAGTATTTGTCGTTGACACTAATGGTGTTTCAATTATTTTGCAACATTTAGTTAGAAATGTTGCAGTGTGAATTGCTGAAAATAAAACTGGGTTTGAAATTATGGAATTAACTTTACAAAAACATAACAAATTCTCAGCTTTTATTATTCCTAAAAACTTAGAAACATTAAAACGTGGAGGAAGAATTACTCCTGCTGCTGCCGCTTTAGCTAAGATGCTAAAAATCACGCCAATCTTACGCTATAATGGCCAAATCGACAAACAAGGAACTGCCAGAACTTTTAAAAAAGCAGTTCTTGAAGCATTAGAACTACTTAAAAAAGAGAAGAAGGGTATCAAAGAAATTGATATCAGTTATTCTAAGATTCAAGAAGAAACATTAGAATTATTAAAGTCGCTAATTGCTAAAGAAGGCTTTACAATTAACTTAGAAGCAAAACTACCAAAAGTAATTGCTTCACACACTGGGCCAGAAACAGTGGCCTTAGTTGCATGAGATAAAGGAGAATAAAATGAAAATAGGATTTTTAATCGATAGTTCAGCTATTATTAATACTGATGATTTTACAAAAACGCACATTGAAGTAATTCCATTACATATTACTTCTTCTGATGGAATTGATATTTTAGATACTCCAGAAAATGTAAAAAAGATTAATTTTTGAGAATTAATTAAAAATGGTAAAGATTTCAAAACTAGCCAAGCATCTCCAGGTGAATTAGAAGTTAAATATAATGAAATGTTAACTAAATATGATCATGTGATTCATATTCCAATTCCAGGAAACTTATCATCAATGCTTTCAACAGCAATGATGGTTGCAAAAAGTGATGAATTTAAAAATAAAGTTACAGTTATTGATAACAAAACAATTCCTGCTCAAGGAATTCGTGAAATGGCTTTATATTTAGATGGACTAGTGAAACAAGAAAAATTAACAACACCAGCTGATATCGTTAAAGAATACAATGCCCAATGTCATTCAATGTACATTGCAATTGTGCCAAGTAATTTGAAAAAACTTGCTAGTGGTGGAAGAGCGAAAACAGTTATTTCTACAGTTTTGAATATTTTGAAAACTAAAGTTTTAATTAGATGAAACGAAAAACCAGAAAAACAAGCAATCGGAAGAACAATGCATTCCATTATGCATAAAGTGATTGAAACCGTTAAAACCGAATTTAATGGCGGAAATGCTCGTGTTTACTTCTTATGTTCACAACTAGTTAGTCAAAAATATATTGATGCTGTTAAAGAGGCTTTTGAAGAAGCTAAAATTAAATACATCACTGAACCAATTTCTGCACTCTATCCTGTGCATGCCGGAATTGAAACAATTGGTTTCTTAGTGACTGATTTAAAATATTAAAAAACAACTTTTAAAAAAGTCGTTTTTTTATTTGCTATTGGCAGGGGTGAAAAGAATCGAACTCTCAACACGCGGTTTTGGAGACCACTGTTCTACCATTGAACTACACCCCTAAATAAATAAATCGCACAAATGCGCGATAGTTTTAAATTGGCAGGGGCAACAAGACTTGAACTCGTGACACTCGGTTTTGAAGACCGATGTTCTACCAACTGAACTATGCCCCTATAATAGTTGTCAAAAGACTTTTTAATTATAGCAATCAGTCCTTAATAAGGCAAGATGAAGATTTAAAAAAAGCTATTTCGCATTTGAAATAGCTTACTCAAAGTTGATATGATTACTCTTGACAAACGATAACATTGTGATTGTCATACTTTTATTTTTACTAAGTGGCTTTTTGATAACATTTTTGACACAAACCATGAATTTCAATTTTAAAATGGTCAAAAGTCATCTGGTGATTTTGGGCCAATTGTTTTAATCTTGATTCATCAATAACTTGCAACTCCTGATCATCTAAGTGTTGAATAGCTAAACAACTATCACATTTTAAATGAACTGATTTAACATCTTGAATTTCATAAACAATTTGTTTGCCATTAAATGTGTTGGCAAACAAGAGATGTTTTTCTAACAACAAGTTTAAGGTGTTGTAAACACTCATTACATTAGTGTTGGCACTTGTTTTTTCAACAATTTTAATAATGTCATTAATTGTTGGGTGATCAGTGGTAATAATGGCTTTAATCACTTCAGATCTAATGTTAGTGACGCGAATGCCATCTTTTTTTAGTTTGCCAATAATTTGGTCATATTTTTTTTGAGCTATCGCATCCATTATTTACTTAGTTTTTCAATGATTTTAAGTAATTGATCAATATTCTCAATACTTAAAATTTGGTCATCAGGAATACGAATTGATAATTCGTCTTCTAGTTGAATAACCATATCCATTAAATCTAAAGAATCGACACCCATATCAACAAACTTGGTTTGTTTGTTAATAGCACCTTTGGCACCTTTTGTTTTTAGTGCTTTTATAATTTGATCATATATCTTATCCATGTCTTTGTCCTCTTAAATTATTATACTATTTTTATAAAAATTATAAATCATCAATTCATAAACGCAAAGCTGACTTACTTTTTACTTGAAACTATTGTATCAACATTAATCATAAGAAAGTTTATAAATCCAATAATTTGCACTACCATTATTTTCATAGTTAACTTTTACTTGTGTTGGTTTGTTTTGATCAAATTGAATATCATATTTAAGATGCGGATTTCTTGTTTTTAAAACTTGATATAACTTATCAATATTGATTGTTTTTTGGTCACTAATCATATTAACTTCTGGTTGAGTTAAGACAATTGGTTCTAATGCTTCATTTGTTTGCTGATTAAAACTAGTAAATTTTAAAATTAAGGCAATACTTGTTCCCATAATACTTAATCAAAAAAGCAAGACAAAAGTTAAATTTAACATTTTGCTTTTACTAATGACTATTTTTTTCATAACTTAATTGCGGAATCGCTAACTTTAAATTCATAAAATATTTGTGGCCAAATAATTCATAATTCAAATTAAGATATTGACCTCCATTATTGTATGGGTTAAAGATTAAACCTTTTTCCTCTCCTCCTTCTTGAATTGTTTGCTTTGTTTGATTAATAAATAAATTATTATGCAAGTTAATTGCAAAATAATCTTTCTGATTTTGAATATCCATTTGAGCTTTAAATTCATATTTTTTTTCAGAATCACTGATAATTGCAAATTTTTCAAAATTAAAATTCGGTGCATAAACTTCATCCAAAACATTATCAACCATTTCTTTAGTCCCCAAATTTGGTAATTGGGCATAATTTGGCACAATCGTTTTATATTTCACCTTTAATAAATTTTGGTAGTGATAGTTATAAAAAAATGCCTGCGACTCATTTTTCACTCATCGCACAATTGCTTGCTTTTCCACATCATCAAAGATTAAAATTTCATTATCAATGAAATTTTCATCTTTCAGTTTTAAATCGATTTTAATATTTCCTCGTCCTTCATAATAGTGATCAAAAAGATAAGCATAGTTAATTTGCATTTGTTCAGCATATGCTTCTTGAGGAATTTTCACAACTAACACATCTTGGTTAGTTGTGAAATCGGTTTTGAATTCACTCGTTTCTAATTTAATTTTTTTATTATTTGCATTAATAAAAAAATTGATGTTAAAGTTTTTTAAAGTTTTAACATCTGTTGACTTAAATCAAATCAACATTTTGTAATATGCTTCTTTATCTTTATGGACAATTTTGTTCATAAATGTGGCTGAAGTTTGAATGTTTCAACCATTGACTAGCATATCTCTTTTAATATTTATATGTTCTCCAATCATACATACCCCTTATTAGATTAGAAATTTTTTGTGAAGATTTGCTAAAAAAAATAAAAAACTAACCAAAAGGTTAGTATTTTCTAAAATAATGGGGCGTATAAAGGGAATTGAACCCTCGAATGCCGGGACCACAACCCGGTGCGTTAACCACTTCGCCATATACGCCATATATAGCAACATATAGATAATAAATTATGTACTAGTTAATGTCAAATCAGATTGACTGATAAAGTGTTTATTTCGCTTCCCTGATTGTTTTAATTTGTTGCAGTAGTCTTGAAGAGATGGCCAACTCTTCAGTATCAGCAATTAAAATGATAGTTTCAATGTGTGGATTCAGCATTTTATTAGCATGGGCCATTTCCACTTCAAAGTCAAAATCTTGTTTGTTTCTTACCCCACGTAGTAAAAAATTAAAGTGATGTTCAATCGCAAAATCAATTGTTAATTGTTTATAGTTCACCATCACTTTAATTTTTTTATTCCCTTTAATCATCGCTTTGATTTGTTCAACTCGTAATTCAATAGGGGTTTGGTTTTGTTTATCAGGATTGTTAGTGACCACAATCACCACTTGATCAAAAAAAGTTAAAGCTCTTTTAACCAAAGCTAAATGCCCTTGGTGAAAAGGGTCAAAACTACCAGCAAACATGATTTTTCGTTTTCTCACAACAAATACCTCTACTAATGATTATAAAATAAAAAAAACACTAAATTTAGTGTTTTTGATAAGTCTTATTTTTTAGCTTTGGTTTTAGCTTCTGCTTGTTTTCCTTCTTCAGCTAAAGCAAGATTAATTTCTTGTCTTTTTTTACGTGAAGGGATGACGATGTTGTTTAATAACACACCAGAAACTGATAGATAAACTCAGAATAGAATTAAAACTAAAATTGATAATGTTGAAAGTAAATCAGTATTTCAAGTTACATTCAACATTCCTAGAATTATTCCTAAAATGTTAATTCCGACTGATAAGAATCAAGCGATAATTGGTAAGATTACTCCATCAATTAAAACTTTTTTGCTCATTCCTTCTGGAGATTTATTTGCATCCATTAATGTTGCAATAACATATAAGATTAAGCAAGTTGATAGAACAGCTGTCCCTAATCTTGAGAAGAAGATGTTCATCATTGATGAAGATGTTCCGGGTGCAGTAATTGGTCCCATGGCAATAATTCCATTAATTCCAATTGCTAAAGTAATTGCCATCACTATGAATAATGAATAGTAAGATACCGCTGGAATAATTAGATCTTTTCTCATGTTTTTGTATGAGGCTTTAGAAATTGTGAATCCAGCATGTAATGCAATAGTGATGATGAATCAAGTCACAATAATTAAGGCTGGGGCAGTGTTTGATGCTGCTCCTGAAATTCCTAAGGCTCCAATTAATGGCAGAATAACTGCATTAATTGCAATTGTTGGCACAATTGCAAAAATTAGGAAAACATACATTCTAAACATCTCTAGTGAGAATAGTTTTCAAGCTAATTTAGATTGTGTGTCCACTTTAGTTTCAACAGCTTTGTAATAAGCGATTGAGTATTTTGATCCGATTGATGTATATTCATAACCACGTTTAAAGTCAAAGAACATTTCATCTTGTTTTGTTGTCATTGCATTAATGCGTTCTTTTTCATACATTTCTTTTAATGACATAATAACCACTTCACATGGTTTAATAAATCTTTTTAAGTTTCCTTCGACGATTAAAACGTCTCCGATTTCATCCATCATATTGATCAAGTATGTTGGTTTAAATGCTAGTCCATTGTATGAACCATAAGCAGTTTTAACTTGTTCAAAGTCTCCAGCTACTAGTTTATCGTGTAAATCATTTGCAAATTTAATTGCATTTTGACAATTGAATAAAATGTTTGATCGTCTTGCTTTCAAGTAAGATTTGATGCCAATCACAGTTCCAAAGAAGATTGTTTTTGTCAATGGTACTAACATTGCAAAAACCCCCCCAACTAACACTAATTTAAATGGTGCCAGAATTGTTGCTGTTAATGAATTAGCAGCTCAGAATCCGCCAAAGAAATTTGGAATTGTGGCGTTAATGATATCACCTTTTGCCAATGGTTTTAATGCTCCATCTACCATTATCATAAGCGCTTCTTTGACTTGTCAGTTTCCATCAGAGAAGGCGATGTATTTATCAAAAGATGATGAACCTTGTTGAGCACCCTTACCAACTACAATAATAAGTTTATCTAATGTTGATTGCGCGTCATAAACGTCAAAATTTGTATGAAATAGTGATACCCCATCAACAAAAGTTGTATATCCAAAGTAGATTACAAACACGACAAACAAAATAACTAATTGTCTAGTTAATTTTCTCATGTAAAAAATATTTCCTTTCTATTATTTTTTATTTACCAAATAAAAACTACGCCAACGTAGTTTTGGCCATTATGGTTAATTAACCACAATATTTACAATTTTATCAAAAATCACGATTTCTTTCACTATTTTTTTGTTTTTTATGAATTTATCCACATTTTCATCGCTTTTTGCTAATTTAATTAAAGTTTCTTTATCTAATCCGATTGCCACTTCTTTGGTTCCTCTTAATTTACCATTAACTTGGAAAGCAATTGTGACTGTTGAAGCAATTAATTTGGTTTCATCATAAATTGGTCATGCTTCATTGACCAAACTAGTTTCATGTCCTAAGATTGATCAGATTTCTTCAGCTAGATGTGGGGCAAATAAAGCCAGCATCTTGACAAACCCCTCAATATAAGGCTGATAAATTGTTGATGGTTCATATTTATAAAAAGCATTCATTAAAACCATCAATTGTGAAATAGCTGTATTGAGTTTTAATTCATCAACCATAATGGTCACTTTTTTAACAACATCATGATACACAAAATCAAGTTCTTGATTATTTGTTGTTGAAAAAGTAGTGTTATTGACTAATCTAAAAACACGGTTCAATCATTTCAAAGCAGCATCTAATCCATCATAACTTCAAGGTAAGGAGGCATCAAGTGGCCCCATAAACATTTCATATAATCTTAAAGCATCAGCTCCATGTGATTGAATCACATCATCAGGATTAATCACATTCCCTCAAGATTTAGACATTTTTTTACCATCAGGTCCTAAAATCATTCCTTGGTTATAAAGCTTTTGAAATGGTTCTTGAGTTTTTAAAATCCCTAAATCATAGAGCACATGATTTCAAAATCTTGCATATAACAAATGTCCAACAGCATGCTCTTGTCCACCAATATATAAATCTACAGGCATTCATTTATTAAAACGCGCTTTTGCTTCTTCACTTTCCAAATCAATTAATTGATTTGGTTGATCAGTTAGAATATAAGCTAAATAATATCAAGATGAACCAGCAGATTGGGGCATAGTGTTAGTTTCTCGTTTAACTTTTTGACCATTCACTTCAATTTCGACTCATTCTTTAACGTTTGCTAAAGGTGATTCGCCAGTGCCGCTTGGTTTAATATAACTAGTTTGTGGTAAAGTGACTGGTAAGTCTTTAACATCAATTAAACCAATGTTCCCATCATTTGTATAATAAACCGGAAATGGTTCACCATAAAATCTTTGGCGAGAAAATAATCAATCTCTTAACTTGTAATTGATTTTTTTGATTCCTAAATTTTCAGCTTCTAGTCTTTCAAGAATTTTTCGATTGGCTTCTTGACGATCTAAACCATCTAAAAAGTCAGAATTAATATGTTTAGCTTCACCAACAAATGCTTTACTTTGATCTTTTGCTGCTAAAACAAATTTAATTGCTAAATTAAATTTAGTGGCAAATTCTCAATCACGTGGGTCATGAGCAGGAACTGCCATGACAGCACCACTTCCGTAATCATTTAACACATAATCAGCAATTCAAACCGGAATTGCTTCTTTTGTGATGGGATTAATGGCATAAGCACCAGTAAAGACACCTGTTTTTGGTTTAGAATCATCTTTACGGTCAATTTCAGATTTTTGTTTGGTTTGTTTAATATAAGTTTCAACTTCAGATAGTTGGTTTGAAGTTGAAATTAAGTGCACAGCTTCGTGTTCTGGGGCTAAAACTAAATATGTTGCTCCATAAATCGTATCAGCCCTGGTTGTAAAAACTTTTAAATCAACTCCAGTTTGAGTTTTGAAACTAATTTCCACGCCTTCAGATTTACCAATTCAATTTTTTTGTAATTCTTTGACTGATTGTGGTCAATCCAATGTTTCTAATCCAGCTAAGAGTTTTTCAGCATAAGCAGTGATTTTTAAAACTCATTGTTTCATAGTTTTTTTAACAACAGGATAACCCCCACGTTCACTAACCATGATTCCATCTTTAATTTCAACTTCGTCATTTGCTAAGACCGTTCCTAAATCTTGTGATCAATTAACTTCAATATCTCGTAATTCAGCTAAGCCTAATTTGTATAATTGTTCAAAAATTCATTGGGTTGTTTTGTAAAATTCTGGATGGGCAGTATTCACTTCTTTATTAAAATCATAACCAAAACCAAGAGTTTGCAGTTGAGTTCTAAAAGTATCAATATTTTTTAAAGTAAATTCTCTTGGATCATTCCCTGTACTTAAAGCGTATTGTTCAGCTGGTAGCCCGAAAGCATCTCATCCAATTGGATGAAGAACATCATAACCTTGCATACGACGAAAACGAGAAAAGACATCAGTTGCTGTATAACCTTTAACATGCCCAACATGTAAACCAGACCCACTGGGATATGGAAACATATCTAAAATATAAGCTTTCTTATCTTTGTTTGATGTGGTTTGATAAACATCCTTTTCTTTTCAAATTTTTTGTCATTTTTTTTCAATTGCTTTATGTGAAAAATCCATTTTACTCCTTTATTTCATTTATTAATTGTACTATTTTTATTGAAAATTAAAAAACTAAATGTTGGATAATAATGAGATTCAAAAAAATGCAAAGAAAAACACTAATTTGGTCAGTAGTAATGTTTTAAAATTTCGATTTTAAAACATTAAATTCCTAATTAGTGAAATTGCTTTTTTAGTGTAGCTAAGATGATTATGTTCTAATTCTATAACCAAAATATAGTGCTGTTAATAGAATAAGAAAAACAGTAATATTAATCGGTATTAAATAAGATGAATCAACCACTTTGTTATGGTTTATAGATTTAAGTTGAATTTTTTTATCATGAAGATTAGTTGGATCATTTGGATTTCCTTGCAAAGGAATTTGATCATATGCTATTTCAAATTTTATATTTAAAACTTGTGGGAATAATGGTTTGTTTAAACCATCTCAATTATCATAATAATAATTTTTATTACCACCATAAAACATTAAATTCAAACCAAATAATGGGTTAAAGAAATTGTTATTTTTCATTTTATTATTAAATTTTTGAAATAATTCTAATTTAAATAAATCAGCATCAGAAATGATTTTTCCTTTTTCTTTTAGCAAGAACGCATCATAAAGTAAGGTGTACAATTTTGATTGTAGTCTGGGCGCAGTCTCATTGATGTTCACACGTTTATTTGCATAAGAGCGTAATTTAGCTTTAGATAAATAATCACCAAATTTAGATAAAATAATATCATCACTTTGTATTAAGTCTTGAGCCGTTTCAGTACCTCAACTATCATTCGGATATTTGCTTTCAAGACTTTTAAAAACATCATTTATTTCTATAAATTTTTTATTTGCCAATTCTAAAAAATTATTACGATTTATCTCTTCGGTTTCATTTGGCAAGTATCCTTCATTCATCATTTTTAAAAAATTATACTTATTATCATTTTCCATCAATTGATAAAACTCAAAAGATTCATTTAAATAATTACCAATACCCATATAATCACCATCTGAAAAATCATCAGATGAACTAGTTACTCCACCACCAATAACTTCTGATTTTGAACTAGAGAAAATCATATTTCTAGATAAAGGTTCTGGTTTTACTTTATTGCTAATGAAATTTCCAGACAGTGCACTAAATATTAAAAGCAATACCATAACAACAGTTGCGAAAACATTTGTCATTTTTGCTTTAAAAATAAATAACAAAAATATAGATATTAGTAGTGTTAAAAAGGCGATGAAGGCAATTCAACCAAAAAACGAAATAAATAAACGATATGAATGTGTTTCATGAATTTGAACTGTACTTACATAAAATATAGTATTAACCATGTATTGAGTAAATAAACTTATCGAAATTAATAAAACAATAATCAATAAACGATAAAAATACATGAAATGTTTTTTTAGACCAATACGCATTTCCATTTTATTGACACCTTCAACATTATCATATTGGTATAATTTTGAAAAACAAAATATAGTTCACAAAATGTTTATTAATGAATAGACCAAAGTTTCAGCAACATAAAAAAAGTAAATGTTAGTATGATCAATATAAGCATTCAGTCCAAATGAACTAATTAACCCAAAAATAATTCCGAAAACTAAATTGAAAAAAACAATGCCAATAAAATATGGGGTTTTAATTAAATCGAAAAATCTTAATCCAAAGTAAATAATTTTTGTTTTATTCATAAACTTCCCCCTTGTAGTTGATCGCTTCTAAAAACTGCTGTTTAACATTTGGCTTAGCTGGCCCTTGAAATTTGACGGTTCCTTGATCAATAATAATTATTTCATTAAAAAAATTGCTAAACTCTTCGACCAAATGAGTAATAATAATAATTGTTTTATCACTATTTGCAATTTTTTTAATTTCATCAATAATCATTTGTTTATTTGAAAGATCTAAATTTGCTGTTGGTTCATCAAAAAATATAATTTTTGGATTCAAAATTTTACAAGCTAACAAAGAAACCAATTTTTGTTGCCCACTAGATAAAGAGGAAATTAATGTTTTTTTCAAATTTTTTTGTAAAAAATAAATGTTTTCTTCATTGAGTTTTTTTTCAAAACCTTTTAGTGTTTGTTTGTTGAATAAATACTGTGTTCTTAATAAGTTATAAATAGATAAATGTTTTTGTAAATCATTATTATCAGGAAAATAATAGATTTGACTTAAATTTTTTTCATTCATTTTTTGATTATCAAATGTAATTGTTCCACTTTCATAATCATATTCATTAAAAATACATTTCAAAAGTGTCGTTTTGCCAACTCCATTATTACCTAATAATCCATAGTGTTTTCCTGGCTTAAAAATAGCATTAACATCAATTAAAATTTTTTTATTTTTAATTTTTTTTGTTAAATTAGTAACCTTTATTTCCATTAATCGTTCTCCTAAATTGAATTGCTCATATATATGTAATTTATACTCTCAAGTCCAATAAGTGAGATATTGTTACATCCTGAAATTCTTTTTGATGAAGCTTGCCCCATAAAATATAGTGCATTATTAATATTTTTATAATATAATGAACTACGAATTTGCGAACCAACTTGACTATTTTCCAAAACTATTTTCCCATTTAATAAACTTCCAGAAATCATTGTTAACGAAATATCATTTAACAAATATGAGTAGTTCAAAGCATTTATGGTTGCATAAATGCTTTGGTTACCACTATTACAAAAACCTGAAACTGTATAAGAAACTAATGTTGGTGCAACCATTTTTCAAGAATTCTTAATTTTGTCTTCAAAAATATTTCTTGCTTTATCAAATAAGGAATCTAATGAAATATAATGAGTTCCTATTGATAATGGCATATTGGCAAATACTGGTTCAGTTTTATTATCCAAATTAATATTTGAATTATTTCCTTCAATTTTATCCAAACTAAACTTTGTTAAAGTTGCATGATTATATATGCTACCCCAAGCTCAATGATATCAAACACCCATTTTTACATTTATTTTCAAACCAGACGAATCCCATTTTTGTTGAACCTCAATTCTTCCAGCTTCAGTGTCTGTACCAGACATTTCATATTGCACTTGTTCTGTGTGTTCTTCAGGTCTTAAAGATATGTCAGAGGTTGTTCATTTTAATGGCACATTTTTCCCTTCACTATATCTTCAACCTAATTTAGAATCTCACATATTAAATGCATAGTAATATTTCAATTCAATTTTAGAACCAATTTTAGAAATTAATTCATATTTATTATTTGTGGCAAAATCACTAAAATTATATTGAATTAATGGTAACTCTACGTCATATCACTTATCTTTAGCTAAATAACCCAAGTTATAATCAATTTTATTATCTTCGGGTGATAATGTGTCGTTTGTTGAATCCAAATATAAACGATATTCTACATTATTTTTTCTTTCATTTTGTGATAAATTACTTATTTTAGCATCATTTTGTAATGTAAAAAGTGATGGGTTTTCATTTTTGTTTTGTGTTTTTTGTACAACAATATTCATTGTTGGAGATACAGTTAAAACAGAACTGCATAATAGTAAAGATTTAAACATTTTTTTACCTCGCTTTACAAAATTATTAAAACACAAAGTAACATATATTTAGTAGAATAAATTTTCCAAAAAAGAGATAAATAATTTCCATATTTATACAAAAAAACTAGAAAGTTATCCTTGTTAAGAAATTAACTTTTTAGTTTTTAATTGTTTTTTTCTTGATTGGTTTTTTCACTTTAGCTGTGAATAATTTTAATCAATTATTTTTTTCACTTTCTTGGTCAATGGTTAGGTTTTGTGCTCAGTTTCCTTTTTTATAGAACATAAAGCCAATGAACACTTTAAACACTTCTAAACTACAAACAATTAAATGAATATAAATAATATCTAATGGCATAATACCACTACCATTTAAGGAAATCAAAATTGCTAAAACTGGAATTGTGATGGTTCAAGTAAAGATCGAATCAATCGCCAATGATCACCAGACTTTTCCTCCAGCTCGCAAGACAGAATAGAAAATATTTGAAGTCATCACAAAAATATAAAACAAACTATAAATGAAGATCATTCAAATAGCAATTCTTTGGGCTTCAGCTACCGAGTTAGAAAACAATACTCCCGGAATCACGAATGATAATCCAGCAAGCAATGCTCCAGCAAGCAAGGCAATGACAAGTCCAATAAAAATTAAATGTTTAGAATTTTGTTTGGCTTGCTCAATTTTATTCGCCCCGAGATCATTACCAACAAAGGTCGTGATTCCGGCATTAATGCCATGATAGAGTGGTGAAAAAATCACACCCGTAATTGTGGCAAACATTGCATTGGCAGTTAAAGCATCCAATGAGTAAGAACCTCTTAGTTTCACTTGAATCATTAACCCAACTGAAAAGAGAATTTCGTTGAATAGCAACGGTGCTGCTTTATGCATCGTTTTCATCAAAATTGGTTTTTCAACTTTAAATGATGACCAATGAGGAATAAATTCAAATCTTTTTCAACTTAAAAGACCAATGATAAATAAGGTTTGTAATACACGTCCAAGCACAGTTGCTAGTGCAGTTCCTTGCACTCCCAACCCGTGGAAGTTTCCTAAGAAAGTTGGTGAAGTTAAAAATACATTCATCACAACATTAGCAGCTAGTGAGATAATTGACATTCAGAAAGCGTAAAATACACGTTTGGTTTCTCTTAATGTAGTAATCGCTACTTCGTTAATGGTGAATAAAATATAAGTTGGTCCAATAATTTGATAGTATTGAATTCCTTGTTGAGTGGACAAGACAGCAGCACGATATTGAATATAATCAAATAATTGTTTGACATTATTTTGAGTGACTGGCGTTCCATCTTGTCAAGAGGCTGGTGTTGGTTGGGTTGTAAAGCCAATCAAACCATCAATAATCCCTGGAATGGCAAAGATGGCAAATAAAGAAGTGATGGCAAAAACAACATAAATTTTAATAGTGGTTACTTTTCTTAATTTTTCGTGATCACCAGACCCAAAATATTGTGATGAGTAAACTCCACAACCATAACAAAATCCTGAAATAGAAACAAACATGATGACATATAATTGGTTAGATGCAGTGACACCATTAACAGCGATTTGTCCGGCATCATACATTAATTTATCACCAAAATAATTAAGACTAATATTTGCTTGATTTAGTCATTCGGGGTTTTTTACTCCATCCACCCAATTTATTTGAATAAAATGTCTTAAATCTTTCAAACCATCAACGTGATCTTCATGTAAGAAGTTAACGAAAATATTATCAATAATATCACTTGATGCCATAATCATTTCTTGCAAAATTGCTCAGATAATAATTAAAATGGCAGCTTTATATCATTGATGTTTAGTAAATAATCGAGATGTTTTATTTTTAGTTGTTTTTAATTCTTGCATTTTTAATTTTTTACCTTTTAATACCCTTCATTATGGAATTATACACAAAAAAAGCACGTTGTGTGCTTTGTTTTTTTCAATGGTCGGAATAATTGGACTTGAACCAACGACCTCTCCGTTATCAGCGGAGTGCTCTAACCAGCTGAGCTATATTCCGAAAGACTTTTTAATTCTATTGTAAAAGGTGAAAAATATCAAGTCTTTATTACCACAAAAACACAAATAAACCTTGATTAAGTCACATTACTCTAACTGATTGACCAATTAAAATGCAATAATGCCCTTTTTAAGATAAAAGTAAAATTTGCTTAAATGCTCAAGCGACTCTTCATTAGGTAGAAAAATTGCAAATAAAAAAGTGAAAAATTTCACTTTTTTATTGTTCTTGACAAATTGTTTTTCTATCCGTTTGCTTGTTGAGCATAAAAATGACTTAATAATTCTTCAAGTTTCACTCCAAGATCATTAATTTCTGGTTGTTTATCTAGGGCAGGTTTTGAATTGATCATTTTTTGGGCAACAGCAATCATTTTTTGAAGTTGGACAACTTTTTCAGAAGTTTGGGTCTGTTCAACAAGCTCCAATCCTTTAGATACCAAGTATGCTAACTCATCTCAATCAGCTTCATTATTCAAGGTTTTGGTTATTTTGTTTAATTGTTTTTGCATATTATTTAATTTAGTGATGACAACGACAATAAATCAAATTGAAAGTGTAAAACCAATCAACGAACCAATAATGGCAAATGCTAACATTTTTTTATTCCTTTCTTTTTTAATTTTTTAGTCAAAATTTCATAATTATTTAATTTCGCTTTTTGATTATACAAAAAAGCATCGTGTAACAAAAGTTTTTTAAACTAACTAAGATGTAGGGTTGGTTTCGAACAACAAAAAAAGAAACCGCACTGCGGTTTCTTTTTGAAATTAACGTTTTGAGTATTGAGGTGCGCGACGTGCTCCACGTAGTCCGTATTTTTTACGTTCTTTAATACGTGCATCACGAGTTAACAACCCAGCTGCTCTTAATTGTTTACGGTAGTCTTCACTAGCTTCTAATAAAGCTCTAGCAATTCCTAAACGAGCTGCTCCAGCTTGTCCAGTGAATCCACCACCTTTAACTTTAACTGTAATATCAAAATCTTTTTGAGTTCCAGTCGCCACTAAAGCTTGTTCCATGTCTTGCACTAAAGTTGCATATGGGAAAAATTCTAAGGCAGGTTGATCATTGACCATAATGTTTCCTTTACCTGGAGTTAGGATAACTTGGGCAACAGAAGTTTTTCTTCTTCCTGTTCCACGATAAATAACTTTACTATCTGCCATTATTTATTTTCTCCTTTTCTTGTATTAACTACATAAACTTCAGGTTTTTGGGCTGCATATGGGTGTTCTGAACCTTTAATAACGTGTAAAGCTCTAAATTGGTTAGCTCCTTGCACGTTTTTTGGTAACATTAAACGAATTGCACGCTCTAAAATTTTAGTTGCATCTAATTCGCGTTGTGTTGCCACATTTCTTCTTCTTAATCCACCTGGGTGCATTGAGTGATGGTAGTAATTTTTATCAGTTTCTTTTTTACCTGTAAAAATTGCTTTCTCAGCGTTAATTACAATAACGTGATCTCCGTTATTGATGTGAGGGGTAAAAGTTACTTTATGTTTACCTCTTAATAGCAATGCTACTTGAGTTGATAAACGCCCCACTGTTTGTCCTTCTGCATCGACAATATATCAATTCTTTTTGATGTCCTTTGCAGAAATAAGTGTTGTTTGTTTCATGTGCTTGGTTCTCCTTGACTTGTCCGGGGTCAATAGTGTAGTAAGCAATTAATATTATAAATGATTTTTTAAAATTGTGTTAAAGAATCTTGCAATATTTTGCTCACTCATTGATATATTTAACCATAAAACGTTAGCAAGTGAGCAAAATCATTCAATTTTAGATTTTATGCTAGCGTTTTGGCTTCGCAATTTTCATCATTCAAGTTGAAAATTGCAGAGCAAATTTATTAATTATTAACGATCAATGCCACAAAAAAATCAAAACTGTGCAGTTTTGATTTTAGTGTTATAGATCTTGATTTTGTAATAGGTGTGTTGCATTTAGTTTAGTAATATTTCTAAAACCAAAACCGATGGTAATCGCGTATAAAACCAAGATAATAAAGACAACAGCAAATGGTAATCAAATTACAAATGCAAATGGTAAGACAAACGTTGTTGTTGTCGAGATAAATTGAACAATCGCATAGAAGATAGCAAATCCAGTCATAAATCCAACGACTAACATTGAAGCAATCATCGCCATATACATTCCCAGAATTGATTTACAAATATAAGCATTGCTATATCCGAGAACTTTTAAAGTGGCGATGAAACGTGCATTATCACGAATAATCACACTCGTTGTTAAAGTAATGATAATAATAGTCATCGCAATAATTACCATGATTAACAGCAACATTATGCCAAAGATCACATTTGATAATTGATTTAATAAAGCTTTAGCAGTTGATATTGGTAAGACATAAGCAATTGAGCCACGTCCAATTCCATCACGTTTATCATCACCATTCATCGCAGTTGGCGAGTAATCACCAAACATCGTATTTGTACTTACGAGTTTGTCTAAATCGGCAATTCCAGGGTCATTTGAATATTTATAATTAAAGATTGGGTGTGAGTTATCAAAGACTTCAACAATTGGGGTCACATCAATACCGATTTTTTTATTTTCTGTTATGAATCCCTCAACAGTTGTTGGTGCCATGTTTAAATCAGCAATTTTATTACCAATTATAGTAGCAATATCATTTCCTCATTGAATTTTGAAATATTTGTCAAACAAGAAATCTCGAGCATCATTATATTGCATAACTGAATTTGCATCATCATTATTAATTCAAGCAGTTGGTTGACCATATCCATCATGAATCCCTACCACTTTTAATGGGGTTAAATCAAATTTTTCCAAATTATTTGTCAAACCCCCTTGGATATAATGATTTAAAATACTATTTTCATTTCAAGTCGGAATACCTAAAGGGGGGGTAGGTTTAATGCTTGCTAATTCATAAGGATTTTTTACACCATTAACTTTAGCTGTGGCATTTCATGCAATGTCTAGTAATGAGGTTTGCACAAAACCTTGTTCAGGGGGGATTATTTCTCCAGTACCTGGTTTTGGTATTGGTCCAGCAGCAACATCAGCATCTCTTCGTTTAATGTCTGTTCCATCTCTTCAGTTTTGCATTGTAAGTTCAGTGTTGTTTTGTAATCTAAGTGTTTCTCTTAATACTGATGATTGGTCAATTATTGAACCCTCTTTTAAATTTAGTTTTTTAGCAAGAGATTGATTTATCACAATACCATACGGATTATGCAATGGAGAAGGATTTGATAATTTGTTATTTAAATTATCACCATTAATAGATCTTAATTTCATAAATGGATTATCTCCTTTGATACCATAAACTTTGAATTTAAGTCCATTATGTGCAATTGCTTGAAACATTGTTCCTAAATATTCGCTTTGTGGATCAAAAGAAACTAAATTGAATGCTGTTGTAAAAGCTTCTTGTTTTTCATATTTTTCTTTTAATGTTTGTTGAACAAAATATGGAGCACGAGAGTAGGTAGCTTGAAGAATGGTTGTATCACTTCTATTTGAAAAATAAATGATAAATCATAATTCAAGTGCTGCTATATACTGATTAATTCTTGGATCCCCATCATCTAACTTATCTACGTTTAATGTTAGTAAATCATCTGTTGGTTTTTCTTGATCAAAATAAATTCTATTTTTACCAATGTCTGAAGTGCGTTTGCCATCAGATACAAACATATCCTTTTCAAGGTTTTTGGCTGTTATGTTATCCCAACCATAAACATGTTGAGTTTTAAAATTATTTCAACCATGTTTAGTTTCTAGTGTTTGGCTATTAAAAAATTTAATTCTTGTTTCATCTGTTGGTATATCATTTTCATTTCGAGGTAAAACAGCAGTGCTATATTGATTAGAAATTGTTAATCCGATTGAGTTTGAATAAAAATTATAAAAATTTAACATTGCTTTCAAAAACTCTTTTGGATTGTTTTGGTTTTCATCAACATGTTTTTTAAAGTTAATATATGAAGGCCATTCAGCTAATAATTGGCTGAAAATGATTCCCTCAAATAAATCCATCTTATCAGGTCTAGTTGCAAGAGATGCTATATATTTAAAATAGTTTGTCGATAAAGCAATATCATTTGCAGCCAACATTCTCATGTTGGCTCTAGTGATAAAATCAGCATTTGGATATGGAAGAACTTTACCATCTTTAAATGTTTTTAATGCAATGCTATAATAATCAGAATTTAAATTATTGTTTTTAATTTTATCAATAATTTTATCCACATCATATGATCCACCTTCTTTATCTCCGGTAACATCCAACCCTGTTTTTAACACTGTTGTGTATTTGTCACTACCATTTTTAGTTCATTCCATTTTCATGTTTTCAAATTTACCAAAATCCACTTCAGCATTTTTATTAAATGTTTTCATAAATGAAAATGGGTTGTTATATGTTGGTTGTTGAAATTCAACTAGTTGGTTGTAATTCATGCCTTCAAACGCTTTTGTTCGATTGCGATTTAAAATATCAGCTGATGCAAAACCACCAGTTAAGAGCACTGTTGAAAGTAAAACCACTCCCCCAACAGCAAACATTTTCCCAATTGAGTCAATAAATAAAGCATTTCCCATACGAGCAGAAATACTTTTTTTATGATTG
This sequence comes from Williamsoniiplasma lucivorax ATCC 49196, assembly GCF_000518285.1. Classification (GTDB taxonomy): domain Bacteria; phylum Bacillota_I; class Bacilli_A; order Mycoplasmatales; family Mycoplasmataceae; genus Williamsoniiplasma; species Williamsoniiplasma lucivorax. The sequence continues at coordinate 62,171 of NZ_JADH01000004.1, forward strand.
ACTGCTTTTAAGAACTTAATGTATTTTTTGACATTTGGTTGTTTATTGGCTTGAATTAAGTTTAAAGCACTTTTTCTTAAAATTAAGTAAGCGATTAAGAAAGCAATCGCAGTTAAAGCCATTCACATTGCTAGAATGGAAATTCCTAAACCAATGGCATCAAATGATCAATCAGCTAATGGCATTGAAAAATAATTTCTAATTTCAGCAATGATAGTGACTTGAATCCCTTGGGCGATGAAGTATCCTAAAATTCCCCCAAAAACAGAGGTCATAAAAGGCAAAATCGTAAAGTTTAAAATAATATCTCTTTTACGATATCCTAACGCTTTCATAATTCCAATTTGAGCACGAGCTTTTTCAATTTGTTTTTTAGTAATTAAACCCATTGTATAAAGGGAAACCACTAAAATCAGTATCAAAACAATTGTCGCCACTAAACTATAAATTAGAATAGTTGTTTCGACTGTTGATGTTCTTTTAATAAAAGGATAACTTTTATCATTAATTGAATAGAAGAGTTTTCTCATATTATGCTCTTCACCAAGAGCATTGATATTAAATCAGGTGTTAGCTGCATTAATACCAAAATTAGCTGGAGCTTTAATTGAATAAAATGCTTCTCATTCATTATTGGAAGTGACCACTAATTTAGCATCATTTGGTTTAAATTCTCACTTGTTGGTCACTGTGTTTTTGTGTAAACCAAAGTTAATTGGATTAACATAAACCAATGCTTGATTCTCACGGTTGGGCATTGGTAAATTAGCGTTTAAAATAGGCATAATGAAATCAGCAGAACTTCCATAACCAACTACTTGTAATCAATTATAGTTTTTATATGCTGAGTTCAAAAATAGTCCATCGGTTTTAAATAAACCTTCTTCTCTAATTTTTGCAATATCTTCTTTTTGTTCTGGTGTCATACCAGCATTATTATTATCTGTTACTAAAAAACGATTACCTAAATTATCTTTTTGTAATCTGATTATGCTACCAATTTCAATGCCATTGGCTTCAGCAAAACCAGGATCTAGTACTGCTTGGTTCAATCCGTTATAAGACAATTTGTTACCTTGACTTATGACTAATCGATCAACTTCATTTGAACCATTGTCGTTGTTTGTTGTTTTCGCGATTGCTTTTAATGTAATTAAGCCATCTTTATAAAACACTTGTGTGAATTCACGAGCTTCTGTTCGAGATCAATTAAATTGACTACCGTTATCCAAAGTTTTATTGTATTCTTCCAACCAATATTGTTGAGCATCAACAATATTGGTTGGGGGTTTGCCAACCTCACTTGCTAGTTGAGTTTTTGGACTTGTTTTAACTTTTTCAAAAGGGTTTAATTGCATCACAACGTTATGCTGATTTGAGCTTTGTTTCAAAGTTTCATATTGGTTCAACACTCTTGTTGAAATGGCTGAAATCATTGAAAGAATCAATGATAACAACGCAATCAAAGTAATTAAACCAAATAATTGAGATTTTGAAGCAAAGGCATTTTTGAATGAATTCTTAAATGTTAGTCTTAGTGACTTTCCCATATCTTTCCTCTCATTTCTATTTTTTAATTAAAAAGAAAAGATGGTGGAGTGGTCCCCTTTTTAATATTTTTTAATTGGGTGGAATGAATCGCATTAATTGTAAGTTCTTGTTTTTGATTGTAAATCCAAAACAAGAAAATAATTTGAATCAGCACATCTTTAATTTTGCCAAGAAAATTGTAGGTAGCTTGTTTACGATAAATATTTCTATAAAAAGTGGTAAATCACAATCTTAAAGAAGAAATTTCTTCACTTTGGATTAATAAAGTTTTATAAATTTTAATCAAAATGAATAACAAGATAACGCTTGCAATTGAACAAATCACAAGTGCTAGAGTGATAAAAGATTGAAATCATAATAAGAAGTTCACAATTTCTTGTTTCACGATTGTAACATTGACGAAGATATTATCAAAAACTCCTAATTGGGTTTGCACAAATAAACTAAAAACAGTAATTTGCATCATTAAGGATGTGACTCAAATAGCAAAAGCACAATAAGCACTTTTAGAAATTTTAATAGTTTTTTTATCACGTAATGTTTTATACATCCCAATTAAATTAAATAAAACAAAGGCAGCAAAAAGTGAAGATAAAATAGTGAAGGCAAAATTAATATATTTAAAATCAAATAAAATAAATTGCACGACATCTGTTGATTTAGGTACAAATGTATGAAGGACCATCAAAAAAAATGTTAGTAGATAAACTTTGATCAAAATATTAAACATTTTTTTCTTATTCATGTCATACCTCACTAATCATATTTTACTATGTAAAAAATAAAAAACCACTACATTAGTGGTTTAAGACGACAAGTAGAAAGGTTCTATCGAATCAAAGTTCCTTATCACAATTAAGCTTATCCAAAAGTTTAATGAGATAGAATTTTCCTAAGTGACATTGTATGTCGCCTTAGAAAAATCATAGCACAATTTATTTTAAATAAATTTTTCTTAAAGTTAAACCCGATGAATTGATGACAGTTGTGGCTTTTTGCCCGACTCCCTGCAATTTTTCTTGAATTTGCATTGTCGTAATTTTTTTATTTTGATAGTTGTTTAAAATGGCTCCCACAATCATTCTAATTTGGTAGCGAATAAAACCACTAGCTTGAAAGTTCATTACAACTTTACCAGCAACCCTTGTCACTGTAATACTGTCAATTGTTCTTCTGGTTTGAAAATCAAGATATTCATTTGTTTTTAAACCTGAAAATAATTTAAATTCATGTTGACCAACAAAAAGTTGGGCAATTTGATTAATTTTGTCTAAATCCAAGATACCAAATTTTCAGGCCAATTCATAACGATGGTGGTGTAAATCAAATTGCTGGTCATTAATCACATAGACATACTCTTTGATTAGAATTTGTTCTCTTAAAACAAAATTCTGATCAACATGGGCAATGGCATTAACGTGAATATCTGGGGGCAAAGTTTTATTTAATGCCTTTTGAAATTTAGTTAAATCAGTAATTTGAAAATCGACAGTTAATAAAACTTTTTGGTCCAAAGCATGCACACCAGCATCAGTTTTTGATGCTCCTAAAGTTTTAAAGTTACTATTCTTAGTAATTAGTTTAATCGCTTTATTGAGTGCTGCTTGAATTGTTGGGGCATTGTTTTGGATGACCCAACCAGCATAATTAGTCCCATCATAGCTTAAAGATAATAAAAGTTTACATGCCATATTAGTAAGTAATTAATTGATCAATATAAGGAATATGTAAGAAAGTACCTGAAGTTGGGGCTAAATTAGCATAAACAATGGCACCAACAAACAAGAGGATTCCAACTGAAAAAATAATAATGTCTGCTCAGCGGAATTTAAATTGGATAAATCTTGTTCTTTTTGCTTTGGGATCATATCCACGAGCTTCCATCGCATAAGATAAATCTTCTGCTTTTTGGAAAGAAGAAACTAAGAGTGGAATAATTAGTGACGTTAAACCTTTGACCTTATCACGGAACTTTCCATTTTTAAAGTCAATTCCACGACTGGCTTGGGCTTTCATAATTCTTCCTGCTTCATCAATTAAAGTTGGAATCATTCTTAAAGCAATTGAAATAATGATTGAGAAAACATAAACTGGCACACCAATTCATTTTAGAGGTCATAATAAGTCTTCAATGGCTAAAGTTAATTCTAATGGTTGGGTTGTTCCGGTTAGAACAGTTGTTAAAGTAATCATTAAATAAATTCTTCAACCCATTAATAAAGCCGAATACACTGCTTTCTCACTTAATCAAATAAATTTTCAATGTCAAAAGTGTCCTAACGGAATTAGGCTATTAATTGCTTTTTCAAGGTTGGGGTCAGCTGAAATCATATCTTTAAAATTAGGTCCAATAAAACCAACACCAGTCGTAGCATTATAACTAAAGTCTTTTCAAATTTGCGGGTTTTTGGCAATCAAGTCCAAATTATCAGAAGCTGGATGCATTAAGAAGGTGTTGATTAGCAAAATCACAATAAAAATGAATGTCACAGGTGCAAACAATTTGAGCATCATTCTTCAACTTAGTTTAGAAATAGCAAAAAGTAAAACAACAGTTGCTGTTAAAAATAAGTATCCTGTATAACCAATTGGCATAAAAACAGCCACAATTAAACAGATAATCATCACAAATTTAAATCTTGGATCCATTTTATGGATGATTGAGTTGGTTGGTATATATCTTCCGAACGTTAATCTCATTTTAGCCCTCCTTTTTTTTCATAGTTGTTGAATATGCTTTGACAAAGTCATCGATATCTCTGATAGCAAAACCAGTTAAATCTAAACCTTGTGCTTTTAATTTATAAATTAATTGATAAATTTTTGGTGGTTCAATTTCAATTTGTTTTAATAATTCATGATCAGCAAACACTTCAAATGGTGTGCCTTTATCAATGACTTTACCTTTATTCATCACAATGACTTCATCAGCTAATCTTAAAACTTGATCCATATTATGAGTGACCATAATAATTCTTTTCCCTTGGTTTTTATTCAGACCTAAAAAAAGATTCATAAAGTCTTCTTCACCTTGAGGATCCAATCCACCAGTTGGTTCATCTAAAACTAAAGTGTTCCCATTCATCGCCACAATTCCAGCAATAGCAACTCTGCGTTTTTGCCCTCCTGATAATTCAAATGGCGAACGTTTAATAAATTCGACAGGTAAATCCACGGTTTTTAATAATTCTGGGACTGCTTTAATTGCTTCTTCTTTGTTCCCACCTAAATTAATTGGTCCAAAAGAAATATCCTTTTCTACAGTATCTTGAAAAAGTTGGTATTCGGGAAATTGGAAAACTAAACCAATTTCTCTTCGTAATTTTTTAACTTCTTTGATTTTTTTAGTAGCTGCCGGAATTTGGTAATCACCAATTCTAGTACGCCCTGTTTCAGTAATAATTAAACCATTAGTTAATTGAATTAAAGTTGATTTACCACTCCCAGTTGTCCCAATCACACAAGTTATTTTACCTTTATCAATAGCAATGGTGGCATTATCTAAAGCGCGGAACTCAAAAGGTGTTTTTCTTGAATATGTATAAGAGACATCATCAAGAATAATATCTCCAGAATAATCAAATTCTTTTTTATTTTTACGATCAAGTTTGATTTCATTCATATACTGCTTTTGCAGTTGTTTTTCGTTGCTTGTTAATTTTTCCATAATTGTTTCACCAAGTTATCCATATCATTTGTTTTGTTGATTTTAAATCCAGCTTTTTTTAATTCTTTTTCCACTTGGGCAATAAAAGGAATTCCTAAGTGAATTGATTCTAAAAAGCCTTCTTCATCAATCACTTCTTTAGGAGTCCCATATCTGATTAATTCCCCATTGTTCATGACCAAGACTTTGTCAGCATTCAAGATTTCATCCATATCATGAGTAATTGAAAGAATAGTTTTATTTCCTTGATTTCTCAATTCAACCATAATTTCTTTAATTTCACGTTTTCCTTTTGGATCAAGCATTGAAGTTGCTTCATCAAAAATTAAAATATCTGGATTTAAGGCTAAAGTACTTGCAATTGCCACACGTTGTTTTTGACCACCAGAAAGATTTAATGGTTCGTTATCTAAGAAGTTTTCCATGCGCACTTTTTTAGCTGATTCTTCAATAATACGTGGCATCTCTTTTGGTTCCACTCTTTTGTTTTCCAAGCCAAAAGCAATATCAGCACGAACGGTTGAACCAATAAATTGGTTATCAGGATTTTGGAAAACAATCCCTAGAAATTGACGAATTTGGTCAATATTTTGCGAATTCATCACATTCCCAAATAATTTGACAATTCCTTTTTCTGGAGTTAACACCCCAATTAAAATTTTAGAAAGTGTTGATTTACCACTGCCATTATGTCCAATTACAGCGATATATTCACCATGATTAATTTTAAAACTGACATCTTTTAAAGCTAAGGGGAATTCTGCGTTGTAGCGGAAATTTAAATGATCAATTTCAATCGCATAATCACTAAGTTTTAAAATTTTGGCTGAACGTCCTTTTTCTTTAACAATCAATCTAAATTCTTCATAAAGTTGTTTAGCATAATTTAATTCTTCATTAGCTTCAATATAATCTTGATTTTCAGCACGTGTGCTTTTCACAACATTCATGGCATTTTTTAAATTATCTTTAAATTTTGTAGTTTTTAAACTGGTGGTAAATTCTTTGGCAATTCTAGTATTTTCAGCTTTCATTGTTTTGAAAGTTTCTTTACTAATTTCATTATTTAACAATTGGGTTTTTGCAATAAAAAGTTGATCATTATCTAATGTTTTTTTCTTATATAATTCATTTAATTCTGTACGATATAATTCAATATCATGTTCGGTTAGTTTATTTTTCTTAAATTCTTTTAATTGCATATTTTCCTCCAAAAAATTCTTTCTATTTTGTTTTATTTATAGTTTATACTAATTTATACTTTTTATAAATAAGGAATTTATGAAAAAAACTAAAAAGTTAGTTTTTTTATCATTCTTTTTCATAGTTTAGTGCACTTAGTAAAGCAATCGAAGCAGTCTCTGCTCGTAAAATTCTTTGTCCTAAACTGACAGTTTCAAATCCAAGCGTCGCCAATATTTCAATCTCTTTTTGTTCAATACCACCTTCTGGTCCGACAATAAAAGATAGGGAACGAAATTGACTATTTAGTGTTGATTTCAATGGTTTTTGGTGTGCATCTTCTCATAAAACTAAATTTAATTCAGATTTGTATTGCTCCAATTCTTGTAAATTAATAATTGGTTTATGAATAATTGGCACCACACTACGATGTGATTGTTCAGCGGCATCTTCACAAATTTTGGTTCAACGTAGTATTTTTTTTTCAATAGCTTTTGGTTCAACTTTGACAACCGATCTTTTAAAGATTGTTGGGACAATGGCATGAACACCTAGTTCGGTTAATTTTTGCAAAACAAAGTCTCACTTTTGTTCTCTAATTATCCCAAGAATGGCAATTGTTTTAATTGGGGCTTCAGTTGATGGTAATTGTTTTAATTGCTGGGCAATTAAATGGTCGGTGGCAATCAGGACAATCTCACATAAGAAAGATTGTTCATGATAATTACAAACAATTTCTTCTCCAACTTTTAATTTCACGACATTGGCTGCATGTTTGAAGTTTTCATTTTTTAAAATGAAGTTATTGTTAGTTATTTCATTGACAAAATAATAATGCATATAATCCTCACTTTCCTTATTAATATTAATTGTTTTATTCTAAAAATGTATTGATTATTTAAATAATCAAAATGTGGATTTTAAAATTGTGGATTGAGAAAAATAAATTTAACCTTTTTGTTGGTTATATCAATTGAAATTATAAGTGCAACACTTCATAAATAGATGTCTCAATCAATTCTTGTGATGATTTTCATCCAAGAATAGCTCGAGGCATTTTATTTATTTGTTCTACAACTAATTGTACTTCTTCTTCAGAAACATTTGAAAAATTTGTTCCTTTAGGAAATCTACGTCTAATTAAACCATTAAAATTTTCATTTGTTCCCTTTTCGCAAGAAGCATAAATGTTGCAAGTGTAAAGTGCAAAACAATGTTGCTCTTTTAACTTAAATAATAAGTTGAATTCCCTCCCATTGTCTTTAGTTATTGACTTAATTTTTAAATGATATTTGTAAATTAAATATTCTAATTTTTCATTAATATGTGACATGTATTTGTTGTATATTTTTGTTGAATAACCCATACGTGTTTTTCGATCAACTAATGTTAATAAACCAGTGTTTCTTGCCTGACTAGAGATGATTAAATCTATTTCATAATGCCCTTCATCAAGTCGTTGATTAATGCTACTTGGTCTAAAATTAATTGGTATAGCATCTTTAGGTATTTGATGAAAAACACTCGGGATAGCATGTTTTTTGCGAAAAAATATCTGTCTACTACGCAATAAATCATTAGGTTTGATATCCAAACAAGAATTATTAATTCAATTGTATAAAGTTCTACTTGTGGGAGTTTTAATACCTTGTTTTTGAGCTATTGCAATACACACTGAAACACCAAGATATTTTTTATCAAAATTGTCTTCAAAAAAGATCACAAATTCCCTATATTTACTCATAGTAAAATTATGCTTCATCAGTTCTTTATTTTTAGCATTAAATATTGCTGCATGGGATTCATATTTTATGTTAATTGAATTCCTTTTGATTTCTCTAGAAATAGTAGATTTATTCCTATTTAGTTTTAATGCAATTTGGTTGATTCCTATTTTATCAACATTAATATATTGTTCTATCAAATATCTTTCTCTGTCAGAAAGTTGTTTATAATTATTCATGAATACTCCTGGTGCTTTGAACGTAGGGGAGTATTTTTATTTATTTAAACAAAAACAACACCCTTAGGATAATTATCCTCCAAAGTGTTGCACTTGTTATTTCAATCTAGGTAACCTTTTTGTTGGTTAAATTTATCTTTTTTATTTTAGTTTTTCCAAGAAGTTTGATAATGTTCCATCTTCTCTTAATTCAGCAAAGACTTCTTTATAAATTTCTAAATCACTTTGATCTAAACCTTCAGGCATTAGTTGTTCCACAATTTTTTGTTCAGCCCCATCAATTTGCTCTGGATGATTGACATGTTTCTTTTCATCTTTTTTAGCAAAATATGTTTGTGACAGTAAATCAAATTTATCAATAGTTAAATAACGTTTATCTAGTTTTTGAAGAAGCTCTTTAAGTATCGCTTCTTTATTTTTTTTAAGACTTTCGTTAGTAATAAAATCTTGAGTTTTAACATTAAATTCTTTGATTGATTTACTATTTTTTTCCATTTCACTTTTCATTTTCAGTAATTCAACTAGTAATTTTTGCATTTCTTCAAGTGGGACTGGAGCATGCTTCATACCTTTATGTGCTTCAACCATGGTTTTTAATGATTGATCAATAGTTTTTTGATTTTCATTCATGCCTTTTAGTTGTTCTTTCAAAGCATTAATTTCTAATTTTAAAGTTTCGATTTCTTGGTCTTTTTGTTGTTCTGCTTCGACATTTTTCAAAGGTGGTTCTACAGCTTTTGTTTCTTTTATCTCTGATAATAAATCAGTAAATAGTTTATTCAAATTTAGATTTAAATCATTAATTTTATCATTTAATAAAGTAGTTGATATTTGACTTTCATCAGATGTTTTGGTTGATTGATCATTAGTTTTTGTTCGAAGTTCTGCTTCTGAGATTTCTCCTTCTAATAATTTTTTAAATTCTGTTTCAGCTAATGAATAGTCTTTATATATACTTAAAATATTATTATTTTCATCTTTAATTTGGAAAAGATTATCTTTTTTTTCAATAAAAAATTGTGCGTTCTTTTTGGTCATGGTTTTTCCTTCTTTCTTTAAAATTATCAAAATAATTTATTGCCTCTCTCTTTAATCAAGTGGTGTTTAGTTGTTAAACAAACATTGATTTTTTTATTCACTTTATATTTTTTTGGTCACTGCTCATATGGAAGACCAACTAGTTCGTCATAAATTTTTTTAAATTTTTTATAATCGTTATTTTTTTGATTTTTATGCAAACAAGCATTGACAGCAATCGTTAATAAATCTTCTTCAATTTTAATAAGAAAGTGTGATGATAATTTATGCCTGATTCAAGCTTCAAAATTAGCTTGTTCTTCTTCATCAAAAATCCGATCATCAAAAAAATAAAGTTTTAAAAAGTTAAATATTTCTCCTAACCATTCACTATCAAGTCGATGATGTTGCATTTCTTCTAACAAATCTAAATTTGATTGTATTTTTTCTTCTAATTGTGTGGCATTATCTTGAGTAATTAAAATTCCGTCTTCCACGAAAGGTTTTTTAGCAATTTTTTTAATTTGCTTGCTTTTATGTTTGACATCTTTTTTGAGCATGCGAGCAAGTTTCCAAAAATTAATTAAATTCATATTTTTATAAAAAAACGGTAATTCTTTAATTTGTTGAGAATAAAGTAATGTATTGTAAATAGCTTCATAATTCATCGGCAAATTGACAATTTCTTCTAAAAAAAGATCGAATTTAATTAATCATGCTGCAAGTAAGTTAATTTTATCTTTACCACTTTCTAGCACACCGACTTCTAAAATATTTTTGACTAAATCTTCTTCAAAAATAACAAAACCACTTTTCACTAATGTTGCTTTAAAAATTTTATAATGTGGGTGGGTTGATAAATCACTTTTAAAAAAGAGTCTACTTTTAAAATATAAATTGATTGTTTTGACATCAGAATTAAAAAGAATTTGACCACGATCAACTAAAATTAAATTATCAGCCACATCCATTCAATCATGAATATTATGAATAACAAGAATAATTGTGCGACCTTGATTTTTAAAATTAATTAAAATGTTTTTAATTTTTTTAAACCAAACTGAATCTAAATTAGCCCCAGGTTCATCTCAAACAATTAATTGTGGATCTTTTAATAAACTAATAATGAGATTTAAACGGTTTTTCATTCCTCAAGAAAAATCTTTAATTTTTTTATCTTGAAAAGCCTCTAATTCAAAAAGTTGTAATAACTCTTTGATTTTTGTTTCTGCCATATCTTTTTTAATCCCAAAAACTCGACTAATTTGATGCAAATAAGTAATTAATTTTAGATCATAACTTAGAAAATCCATTTGCGCATAATAACCAATTTTGTCATTCACTTTATATCCATTAATTGTTTTACGTGTTAAACCATCAATTTTTATTTTTCCTTTATAGCGAGTGTATGTCCCCATAATAGAATTTAAAATAACAGATTTCCCTGAACCACTTCTTCCAACAATTAATGTGACTTTATTTTTGGCAATCCCAAAATTTAAAGGTCCAATCACTTCTCTTTGACTAAAGCATTTTTCATAGTCTTCTAGAGAGACAAACTCATCTCGGTAATCATTTATGTTTTTTTTATGCATTATTTCAAATCCCTTCTAATGAACACATACATAGCACTAACTATTTCTATTACAAAAAATGCTACTTGTATGTAAATATAAACGTTCATGTCTGGTTTGATCATTTCAGTAACTTTGTTGGTTTCTGGATTTTCAGCAAATCTAAATTTAGCTTTTGTAAAAAATAAATTATCTTGTGTTGAAAAATCAATTTTTGATGTGGTATTTAAATTAAATCAATATTTATTTCATTCTTTACCTGCTCTTTGTTCAAAGATACTATTAATTCCCGCAGGGAATAAGAAAGTATTTACTAAATTATTATTATTTATATAACTTATATAATTATTATAATTTTCGTCTTTGACAATACTTGCATTAGTAATCACAACATAATCTGATGTTTGGTTGATAAAGTTTTCTTCTAGAATTCTTGCAAATAATTCAATATTCATTTGTTTTTCCAAAGCATGAATTAAATCTTGATAATTTTTTGCATATTGAGGTTCGCTTTCAATGTCTGCATAAAAAAGTAAATCACGATTTTTGACTTCATTATCAACATAAAAATTTTTAAAGAAATAATTTTCAAAAAATTGTTTATCAATTTTTTTCACTACTGGTTGGTTTTCTTTGGTTGGAACACTTTTTATAATTTCAGAATTTTCTTCAATTTGTAATGATAAGTATCTACCAAATTCACGATAGTTCATTTGTCAAAATTTTTGGATCAATGCTTCTTGTCCTAGACTTTGTCCATATAAACTATTAATGTAATTTTGATAATATTCATAAAAATCAATAAAATCACCCAAAATTAATTTTGTTTCGTCAGGAGCATTTTGATAAACTTCCTTGATTTCGGCAATACTTTTAAAAGTATTTTTGAAAGTTAATTTCACATTGACAACATCATCTCTTTCAAAACCAACAGCGCCACTTCGATCATTGACAGTTAAAATTTTTAACGGAATAATATTGCTGCCATCATTCCCCAACATTGGTTGTGCTTCAAGATTAATAATTCCTAAATCATTTCACATTTTAAAACGTGGTTCAATCACATCAGAATTTTCAAATTCATTTTTAATAAATTTGTTTGTAACATAAAAATCATTAATATATTTACTCAAATGTGGAAATTTAATATGCCCATCTTTGACATGTTCATTAAAAGTAAATGCATGGTAAATATCTGATGCTTTATATCTCACATCATTACCACCTTCTTTTTTTAATGTAATTATTGTTGATTCCATTTTGCTATTAAAAAGTTGTTGAGGTAAACTTGATAGAAAAATAGAAAGCAAAATAAATGATAGAATTATCGAAATAATTTGTTGTTTCAAAAGTAATGTAATAAAAGAGAAAAAGGCAATCAAAAAGGCAATTGAAACAATTTGAAAAACTAAATTAACAATCAAATATTTAACTGCTGCATAATTAGCAAAATTAATTGCAATCATTAATCCTGAGGTTAGTGATTGTAAAGCAGCTAAAACGATGAAGATTGATAACCAAATGGAAATTAAAACAAAAAACCTAGCTGTTTTTTGTTGAATAATAATAGTCATTGTTTGATCAGCAAATTTGTTGTGAAAGAAATATGTTATTAAACGAGTATTTAAAATAAACATCAAAACAACATTGGCTAAAAAATATCAATTAAAAATAATAATGACTGTGTCATTAAAATTTCCAACAACAGCAAAAATTATAGAAGCTATAATAAAAATAGTGGTTAGAATGATAAAAGCTTTATCAATTAAAATTAATTTTATAAAATAACTTAATAAATGATAAAACCTAACTTTATTTGCATTTGCTTTTTTACTACCTATTAATTTTTGCATGAATAAATTCATAATAAACCTCTAAATTCTACTGCATAATATTCCAAAACAAAAACGTTGTTAAATGTTTTTGTTTGGTTTGAAACTTTTTTGATTATTTAATTTGATCTAATTCAAACAATAATCAATCTGGATTTGCGATTGCTTGCTTAAAGTACTTGGTTTCGTCTATTTTATTACCATCACTATCCTTACCATAAAAATCATTATTTAGGCTCCCTGGAAGATTTCCTGTTAAATCACCAGTTGCACCACCCGAATCACCACGTCATGGCATACGAGCCTGAATTCTAGTTTTTCCAAAATCTATTTTGTAATCTAGTAGAACTTTTTTGTAATCTGTTCCACTTAAACCTTTTTTAAATCCCAATCCGATACGTCCATCACTGGTTTTTTTAATGACTAAATTATTACCGTAATTAGTGTTGATTCAACTTTTAAATCCTTCGAATTTCATTTCAGGTGCTTTTTTCAATGATCCAGCAAGTGAACCACTTTCAGGAGTTCCAAAACTACCCTTGTCACTTAGTTGAATTTCTTTGCCGTCAGCTAATTCTTTTTTTACTTGCTCTCATGGTTTCTTTGTAACTTTGTGATAATAATCTTTATAATCTTGTGTTGCCTCTGGACCCATCGCAAATAATGTTTCTTTAACTTTCTCACCTGTATTAACACTTCACAAGTGTTGATTAACGAATTTAATTGAATCATATAATGATGATAAAAAAGCATCGATTTTTGAGGTATATGTATTACCACCACTAGTATCATCGTTGGCATAAGTTCATGGAATAAGCAGTGTAGGTAATTCCACTTCTATTGGAACTGGAGAGTCCTGTTCAGGAATCTGAATAGTTATATTTTTTAATGAAAATGTACCATATGTATATACTTCATCAACCACTTTTTTAAGAGAAGCTTCATCCTTAATATATGTTGTTAAAAATTTAGAAAGTTTTTCATCATAGCTTTTTGGATTTATAACACTTTTAAAAACATTCTTATTAATTAAATCCATAGCTTGTCTTTTATCCATTGCTGCTTGTTCTTTTGGTTTTAATAACAAACTATTAGCTAATCCGTTATTGGCAAAATCATTCAACAACTTAACTTGTCGATAATCATTACCGGTTCCAAATAATATATCAGAAACTTTTACATCTTTTTCAGTTGTGATTTCACTCCCAAACTTAACCTTAGCAGCCGGGACTTTGCCTTTAGTAATTCTTTCAATAGAGTTTTTTAGGTTCTTTTCAAAAACGCCGTCATCTTCATTGATATAGTTTGCAATTGGTTTTTGCAGATCTCCATAATTCTTAAAATGATCTTCAGTGGTTTTTAGTTTTTCAAATTTAAATTGTGCTGTTTGCTCTCTATTTACTAATAATTCGCTTGGCAAACTAATTGCTAAATCCTGAATAATTTGAATCACAGCTCCCTCTTCACCAATAGTAAGTGTCACTGGGATAGGGTTTGTTGTATAAGGTGTTTTTATTTTATCTGCATTGAAATAATTCACATCAATTGCAAGGTTAAAGTTAAATGTATACATTACTTCTCTTTTAACATCTTTGGTTTCGGGTTTGCTCAAAAATTGTTGGCCTTTTAAAGTTAGGTTATCTTGAATTACAAAGCCATTAAAAGTATCTTGTCATGAATTAATCACCATATCTTTATATTTGTCAAAATTATCCCCCGTTTGAGTTTGTTGATGATAGTGGTCTTTAAATCTGTCCTCATGCAAAATTTGTTGAAGATCTTTTTTCATAGACTCAACAGCTGGATTAGAAGCTTCACCTGCTTTTCACAAGGTTTGAACCTTATTATCATTATTGTTATCAATTGGAAATTGTTTTTGTAATGCTTCAAAATTAAAAATAGTTGTACCAGGAATTTCAGGAATACCGGGTTTAATAATATGTGTTGCTTTACCTTGAGTAACGGGATCTAAAAATGTATTGATTAAAACTTTATCTAATTCAGTTTTATATTCATTAATTTGTTCATCTGTAATGATTGGTTTGCCTGGACCTGGTTCTTGGTTTGTGTTCTTATTACACGCAATAACTGTTAAACCACTAATTGCGGTTAGAGAAAATATGCTTAATAAGCTTAATAGTTTTTTCATATTTGGATAAAATTCCTTCCATGTTTTAAACCTTTAAAATTGTTTAAAACCTAATTTTATATATGTATATTATTATCTATACATTTGTATTTTCTTACAATAACGCAAAAAAAGCAATAAAAAATAACAAGAAAGTAGGGCTGACCTTGTCCAGAAAAGTGGACAAAAAAAGCTACATATTAAAAATTAGTGAACAAAAGCAACGGATTTGCTTTTGTTTTTGTTTAATAAATATTGGGAAGTGAGCCTTTATTTCAACGTTCTTGTAATCTCAAGTAGTTCTAAAATTCGATGTAATCTTCTATCGCTTCTATCATTGAATTTTAGTTCATTTACTTCTGATTTTGTCTCTATAACTTCTGTTTTAAGTGATGTCAAAAGGCTTTACAAGCACCGTTATTAGGAGAGTTTCACCTTTCGAGACACCGAAGGAATAAAACCTAAAACAGAAATTGGGTTTGCATAAATATTAACTATGTAATGAAGCCTTTGATCAAAATGCATAATCGGTTTTGTGCAAGGACTATCTCTACTAATGTTATATTTTTTAGCCACGTGATAAAGCTTGGTTACGAGGCTTCAAATAATATTTTTTTTCTTCTTTTGTCCTTTGTTTCGCCATCCCAAAAAACATCCTTTCTAAAGTATTTTATTGCACAAAATTGTAGTTTTTTTGTGTCTACTTTATTTGAGATGTTTAGACAAATGTCCAATTACCAAGGCAATTTTCGTCATCAATTATTTACTTCTCAAAAAAGTATTAATTTTTTTGAGAAGTACAAAATCACGACCATTCTAGCTTGTGATTGCTCTAAAAGTGATTGTCATCAAAGCTAGTAATAAAGGGTTTGTCATTCACCTAACAACTGTGTTTTTTAATCAAAATTAATTATTAAAATTAAAAAACACAAGTTAAACTAGTGTTTTAAAATCATCAAATATCAAATTTACATTTTAATTTAAATCGTTATTTTCAATCCTGGGGGTAATGGTCAATCAGCATTACAATTGTTGACATCATCTTGAATTTTGTCAACAAAATGTGCTGGCAAAACATTTTTTAAATTTTTGATGGCACTGACATAGTAATCATATTGTTCAAAAATTAATGGTGTAAAATGTGAAATACTATTACGTAATTTACGCACCAAATTAAATTGAGCATTGGAAAGCATTTTAGTTTCAGGGAATGTATTTTGAATAGTTTTAACATTTTTCAAATAAATACTTTGTTCTTTACCTAAATCAGCATTGCCATTGATAAAAAAATCAATTGGTTCAACACCAGCATTCATCAACAATGCACGAATCCATTCTTCAAAAAGACAAATATAGCGATAAAGAATATATTTTAATTTTAAATCATATTGCATCGCTGCAGCGATTTTAATATATTCATTAGTCTTTAACTGTTCAGCAACATAATAATGATAATCTTCGCCTTTTAAATATTTATACTCTTCAAACATTTTTTGTTCTGCATCACTATGAAAAACTAAGGGGATTTTTTGTTGGGTAACTAGTGGTGTTCTATAAAAAAGTGGTTTCATTTGGCTCCTTTTCTGAAAAAATTATGCCTATTTTTTCATTGCAATTAACGAAAATAAATAATTTTTTTACTCATTTAAGATAGTAACATGGAAAAACAACTTTTCAATTTCTCATGATCTTTACAAATTTTGATCATTTAAATTGTGGTATATGTAAATTTATCTTATGTTTACCTCCAATATTTTTTGGAATTAATTCTGATTTTAAGCATTTTAAAGACAAAAAAATGAGAACATGTTCTCATTTTTTGAATGTGATATTTTTAAACTAATTCAATAATTACCATTGGTGCATTATCACCTTTACGGTTATCAAGTTTAAGAATTCTGGTGTAGCCACCATTTCTGGTTTTGTATTTTTTAGCTAAATCTTTAAACAATTTATCTAAAACTGATTGTTGCTTGTTTGTTTCGATTTCTCTTAATCAAGCTGCAGCTTGTCTTCTGGCATGTAGATCACCACGTTTACCTAAAGTAATCATTTTATCAACATGTTTACGTAATTCTTTAGCACGAGCTTCAGTTACTTCTAAGCGTTCAGAAATAATCATTTCACTTGTTAAGTTGCGCATTAACGCTTCTCTTCAAGCGGTGTTTTTTCCACGTTTTTGAATGTATGACATTTGCTTTTCTCCTATTTTCTAATTAATTAAATTTGTTTAAAGTTAAGTTGTAATTGCGCAACTTTGTCTTTGATTTCTTTGAAAGATTTACGTCCTAAGTTTCTGATTTCTTGGATTTCGTCTTCAGTACGTGAAACTAATTCACGTAAAGTATCAATTCCAGCATGTTTTAAACAGTTTAAACTTCTTTGGGTGAAATCCAATTCTTCAATGATGCGGTCTAATTCTTTTTCATCTTCGTCTTCGACTCCGATAATTTGCACATCGTCTAATTGTGCACTTAATTCAACAAAGAATTCTAAGTAAGCAACTAAAACTTTGGCAGCAGTTGCAATTGCTTCAACTGGTGTAATTGAACTATCAGTTGTCACTTCAATTGTTAATTTTTCTAAATCAATTGAACGTCCAATTTTAGTTTGTTCAACATGATAAGCAATTTTCACAATGGGTGAGTAATTAGAATCAATTGTAATTGCCCCAACTTCTAATTGTTTTTCTTTTTTATTTTCTTTAAATGTTTTATATCCACGTGAGTTTTTAGCAAATAAAACTAAATCAATCACTCCACCTTCAGCAATTGTTGCTAATTGAAGTTCTTTATTAATAATTGTTACCCCAACTGGTACTTCTAAATCACCAGCTAAAACTGGCCCTTGTGCTGATGAGTTGATTTTAATTTCCACAACTTCATCATCTTTGTACATTTTTGGGTCAATCGCTAAAACTAATTGTTTAATATTTAAGATAATTCTTGAAACATTTTCCACAATCCCAGGGATTGAAGTGAATTCATGAGCTGCACCTTTCAATTTAATTGCAAATACAGCAGCACCAGGAGTTGCTGCTAGAAGAGTTCTTCTAATCGCATTTCCTAATGTTGTTCCAAAACCTCTTTCAAGAGGTTCAACCATAAACTTTCCGTATGATTTTTCTTTCTCTTCATTTAAAAGAGTAAATTCTGGTCTCATAAATTGTTTCATCTTAACCTCTTGGGCGTTTTGGTGGACGCACTCCATTATGTGGGATTGGTGTTGTATCTTTAATTGCTGTAATTTCTAATCCCGCAGCTTGTAAGCTTCTTACAGCAGCATCACGACCTGGTCCAGGACCTTTAATCTCAACACTAACAGTTTTCATTCCTTGGTCAATTGCCCCTTTAGCAGCTGCTTCAGAAATTAATTGCGCAGCATAGGGAGTTGATTTTTTAGAACCCTTAAATCCTAATGCACCAGCACTTGATCAAGATAGGACACTACCTTTTTCATCACTAATCGTAACAATTGTATTGTTAAAAGTTGAGTGAATGTGAGCAATTCCTTTAGGTATATTTTTTTTGATTTTTTTCTTACCTTGTGGTTTTTGTTTAGCCATTTTTCATCTCTCCTATCTATTTTTTCTTGTTCGCAACAGTTTTTCTTGGTCCTTTAACTGTTCTTGCGTTGGTTTTTGAAGATTGACCACGAGCTGGTAGACTTTTACGGTGACGTAAACCTCTATAACTGCCATTTTCCATTAAACGTTTGATGTTTAACGCTTTTTCTCTTCTTAATTCTCCTTCAGTTTTAATTGCTGATAATTCTGATGAGATTTGTTTAATTTGATCTTCTGTTAAATCTTTAACACGTAGATCTTCACTAATTTCTGTTTTTGATAAAATATTTTGTGATGTTGTTAACCCAATACCATAAATGTATGTTAGGGCAATAACAACTCGCTTATCGTTGGGGATTTCCACTCCATTTATACGAGCCATATATTATTAATTCCTTTCTCTTTTAAACTTTTAACCTTGACGTTGTTTATGTTTTGGGTTTGAACAAATAATCATTACGCGGCCTTTACGTCTAATCACACGACAGTTGTCGCACATTTTTTTTACTGATGATCTAACTTTCATCGTAATAACCTCTATTTCTTTATATTGTTTGCATTTTAAAACAAAATAAACTTAGTGGACTAAGTTTGCTTAATGTTTTGTCTAATTACTATTTAAATCTAAATGTAATTCTTCCACGTGTCATGTCGTATGGTGAAATTGCGACTTTAACTCTGTCTCCAGGTAAAATGCGAATGTAGTGCATGCGGATTTTACCTGACACGTGGGCATTAATGATAATGTCGTTTTCTAATTTCACTTTAAATACTGCGTTGGGTAGCACTTCAACAACCACACCATCAACTTCTAATAAGTCTTCTTTTGCCATTTTGAAATTCCTACCTTTCTAACTTTGTTAACACTTCACACCCAGTTGGTGTGATCAAAATTGTATGCTCAAAGTGTGCAGCCATACTTTGGTCAGCTGAAGAAACAGTTCATTTGTCATTTGCTACAATTGTCTGGTCAGTCCCGATTTGAACCATTGGTTCAATCGCAATCACCATGCCAGCTTGTAAACGTAATCCAGTTCCTGGTGTTCCATAATTCGGAATAAATGGATCTTCGTGCATTGCTGCCCCAATTCCATGTCCTGAATAATCTTTGGGAAGGTGGAAACCAAATGACTCAATGTATGTTTGAATTGTTGAACCAATATCACCAATTCTAACCCCTGGTTTTAGCATTTTAATCGCTAAATCCAGAGATTTTTCAGTTGCCCATATAAGTATAGCATTTTTTTGCGCTTTTGGTACACCAACTTGCATTGTGAATGCAGAATCTGCATGATATCCTTCAAAACTGCATCCACAATCAATCGAAACGATGTCACCATCGGCAATAATGCGGTCTTGGGGAATACCATGAATGAGTTGCTCATTAATCGAAATACAAATGGTTTTTGGAAAACCATAATAACCTAAAAAGTTAGATTGACAACCTTTACTTTGAATAAAATCATGGAATGCTTGATCCAATTCCAGACAATTCACCCCTGGGGCAAGTTTTTCTTTTAACATTTGAATTGCTTGAGCTAAAACTTGCCCCGCAATACGCATTTTGGCAATTTGTTGTTCGTTTTTAATTGTTACCATTTAAATTTTTAATCCTTTAATCACTTGTTGATAAACTTCACCAATTGCTAAATCGTGGGCATTTAAATGCACAACGATTTCCTCTTTTTTATAAAACTCAATTAATGGAGTTGTTTGTTGTTCGTAAGCTTGTAAACGCACCTTAATTTTATCTGGTTCATCATCGGGACGGACTTCTAATGAAGTCCCATCATAATCACAAATGCCTGAGAATTTCGGCGGACGATTTTTAGTGTGATAACTACGTTTGCAAGTTGGACAAACCATTCTCCCACATAAGCGATCCATTAAAATAGTATGATCAACATCTAAATAAATGACATGATCAATTTTGGCACCCAATTCTTTTAAAATCATATTTAATGTTTGAGCTTGGTCTAATGTGCGCGGATAACCATCAAAAATTAAATTTTCGTGTCTTCCTTGTAAGGCATGTTTCACCATTCCATTAGTAATTTCATCAGGGACTAATTGGCCTTGATTCATATATTTTGCTGCTTCAACTCCTAAAACTGTTTTTTCAGCAATATTGTTTCTAAAAATATCTCCTGTTGAAAATTGTTGAAACCCTTTGTGCTCAACTAATTGTTCAGCTAATGTTCCTTTACCAGAACCAGGGGCCCCTAATAATATAATGTTCATGTGTTTGTTCCTTATCAAATATGTGTTTCTTCAGCAGTTTCATCTGTGAATTTTTCAAATTTTTTGTCGATTAGTTTTTGTTGAATAATACGTCCACGTAATTGTTGGGTCGTTTGAATGGCAACCGAAATGACAATAATCAATCCGGTTCCTCCAATTGTTAAGTTGGATGGGAGTCCTGTTAATTTAGAAATCACATATGGTAGGATAGCAATTCCTGCTAAGAAGAAAGCTCCTAAAATAGAAAGTCTAAAGATCACTCCTGCTAAATATTGTTCAGTGTCTTTACCTGGTTTAATTCCCGGAATGAAAGTTCCTGATTTTTTAAAGTTCTCAGCGACTTTTTCTGGGTTAATTTGCACTTGGGCATACAAGAAAGTAAAGAGAATGGTTAAGACGGCATAAATGCCAATTCCTCACCACGTACCAAATGAGAGATAGTTTTCTGTAAAGTGGACAAAACCACTTTCTGGATTGGTTGCTTTAATAATTTCAGCAATCGTCACTGGGGTTGAAATAATCGCTGATGAGAAAATAACTGGAATAACCCCGGCATTATTAATTTTTAGCGGGAGATATGGTGTGTGATCCTTGGCATCAACTAAACCAGCCCCGGTTTGTTGAATCGGAATCTTTCGTTCAGCTTCGTTCATTAGCACAACAAAGAAGATGACAAGTAAGAAAGCTAGAATATAAATGACAAATTTAATCATTCCTGAGAAAAAGATAGTTGCTTGTTCACTTGTATCTTTATTTCAAATTTCAAAAGTTGATTTGAAATTTCCTGGCATTGTTGAAATAATTCCTAGGAAAATAATGATTGAAATTCCATTACCAACACCTTTAATGGTAATTTGGTCAGCCAGTCATAACATGAAGAAACTTCCAGCTAACATAATTAATGGGACTAAAAGATAATAAAACACTTCGGGACCAACCCCAGTGACAGATTGGATTTGTTCACTTCATTTGGGGTTAATAATCCCTTGGGCTTGCATTGTAAAGATTGTTGCTTCTCCTTGCATAATTGCAAAAGGAACCATAATAAATTTAGTTAAACGATCTAATTTCTTACGACCACGTTCCCCAGACTTAGTTCATCGTGAAAGCACAGGCACGACATCAGTTGATAATAATTGGACAATAATTGAAGCGGTAATGTATGGGGAAACCCCTAAAGCTAAAATTGAAAATCTTCCAATACTTCCCCCTCCTAAAGTAGCTAGTAATTGGAAAAATTGAATGTCACCAACTTTTTGTTGAAAGTTGTCTGTTAGTTGAATTCCTGGGACAGTTAGAAATGAACCAAGTCGAATTAAAACTAAAATTGCTAAAGTAAATAAAATACGTAAAACTAAGTCTTTGTTTTTAATCAAGAAATTTTTTGACTTAACAAATTCTGGCTTGATTTGTAATTTTGCTTTTTTTTGTTTTTGTTTTTGCTTTTGGTCCAACATACTTCCTCACTTCCTGAATAAACATTTACTTTCTTAATTTTAACATCTATAAAAAATAATTAGCACACAAAGTTAATTGAAATTATCCTAATGTTAATTTCTGTAGGGTACCCTTTTTCGGGACACACATATTTTACAACAGTGTAATCCGTTTATTATTGTAAAAATTACAATAATGTTTTAAATTGAGTGAATATTCATCTAAAGTTGTATAAACATGACTTTCTTTTAAGGCTTCTCTCTTTAAAGTGCTTCAAAAACCTTCGATAAAACCATTGTCAGTTGACTTACCAACTCTTGACATACTTGGTTTGAAACCAAATCAAGTTAGGATTAATCAATATTGATATGATTTAAATTCAGACCCATTATCTGAATGAATAATAGAATTTTTTTTAAATGAACCAAATTCATCAACCATTTTTAAAAAGGATTCCATTACTAATTCCATACCTTTGTATGGCTTAGTAACCACACCAAAGACTTTCTTTTGTTTAATATGATAAAAAGCACATGTGTATCATTTTTCTTTTCCATAGTTTACTTCAGTAATATCAGTTGAAAAGACATCACCAAATTTTGTTAAATCCATTTTTGGTTTAATAATTTGCTTATATTTGCCTTCTTGTTCTGGAATTGGTGACTTTTCTTTTTTAGGAGGATGTGAATTATTAGGTTTTAAATTATAGAAAATCATGTATCTACGAGCTTTTTTGACACTTATACCTAATTCTTTAGCAATTCTTTTAGGCCCATATGTATTACCACTATCTTTAAATTCTTGATCAATTTTCAAGACCAATTCGTAGTTAATACAACGATTTATAGGTTTATTTTCTTTTAATCAACGATAATAAACTGTTTTGGAAAGTCCAAACAATTGGCACAATGTTCTAATTGGAAGTTCCTTTTTTTCAATGTAAAAGTTTGTGATGACTATACATTTATAAATATTTAGCTCTCATTTATTTACTTTTTTTTATCAATTTCTCTTTTTAAAAGGCGAAATAATTCTTGTCTAGTTTCTAGTTCTAAGTTTGCTCGTTTTAATTTCTTGATTTCCTTTTCTAACTCTTTAATTTTTTGGTCTTCTACTTTTTTAGTTCCTGATAAACCCTCAGAACCAAATTTATCATATTGTTGCACTCATTTTGAAAATGCTTGATAAGTGACGTTGTATGGAACCACAAAATGGCGCATTTCTAGCTTAGAATTTTTAAATTCTAAAATCATATTTTCTTTTTCTATTGGACTGTATTGTCTATTCATAATAAAAACCTCTTTCGTTACATATAATTTTACAATCACTTTATTGTGATTTAAATTATGTGTCCCGAAAAAGGGAACCTTACA
>NZ_JADH01000005.1 GCF_000518285.1 Williamsoniiplasma lucivorax ATCC 49196
TTCACTATTTTTTATTCATATAACCGGATTTATGGTTTGAAATTGGCATATAGGTCAAACATTAAAACAAAGCAGATTTTATTAAAGGATTAAATAAAATACAAAGAATAATTATTGAAATTAATATGATTAAACACATCAATATTAAGCAATATTTAAAAATTTTGTTTGTATTATTGTTTAAAATTTTTCTTTTTTCTAGATCGCTTCTTAATTCATTTTCATTAAAGTCTGATTCTTTATCTAATTTTTTTATTTTTTTTCTTATAATTAGGTAAAAATAAGTTGTTGTTCCTATCAAATAAATAAACAAAAGGACCAAACCTATAATTAATGTAATTTGTTCAAATTTCATAAATTCTCCTATTTCAATTTAAATTTCTTCATTTTTTTACGTCTTTTGACAAACATGATTGTGAAAATAGTTCCAATTGCAACAATTGGTAAAATTAACAATCATCAAAATCCACCAAAACCTTTATTGCTTTTATCGTCAATAATTGGGGGTTCTGGTTTGTCTGGCTTTTCAGGGGTTGGTTTCGGGTCTGGAATATGACTGGATTTTGGGTCATTAATAATTTTATAATCAGTTCCACCCCCTAATAACACTGTTCCGCGAATAGCTTTGACTCTTACCCACATTGTTTCAAATTTTTTAGCATTTAAAAAATCATTAATATATTCTTTGGTACTTAATTCCTGTTCAATATCTAATTTGTTCCCATTAATAAAAATTGCATAATCTTTTCCATATTGATATTCAGGAATAACTTTATCAACTAAATTTCCAGTGACATTTCCATTTTCATCTTTTTCTGGAATTTGAATTAATGTTTCATTTTTAGCCTTACGATATAAGTCTAGGGTTTCTGAGACATAATCTAATAAATAATTTTTATAGAAACTTTCATTACTGTTGCCTTCTTGTTGCAATCATTTCCCCCAATTACCTTCATGATTTTTAAATTTAACAGTCGACAAATCAACATATAAATCCTCATCAAAACTTATATCATTATTTATTCCGACAGTTAATGAATTAACGATATTTAAGGATTCTGGAGTTGAGACAACCTTTAAATCCAACTTTTCAACAGGATTTTTTTCAGAAATACTAACAAATTGACTTAAATCCATTTTTTCAAAAGGAGTTCCATTCATCGATTCAATTGTGTAATCTTTTTGATAAATTGAAGTACCAATCCCAAGCATTTGTAATTTTATCTTTTGAATAATATATTCTCTTGCAGCTAATTCTTCTTTTTTTCTCATCGGGAAATAAATAGGACTTCAGTTTTCTAGATTAGCACGGTCATCTTTTTCTGGATCATAAGTCATATGCCCATTGATTGCTGCAGACACATATTGACGTCAATATTTAACTATTTCTTCATATTTAATTAGCTCTAACTTTTCAGTTGGTGTAATTAAATTATTTGATAACATAAATGTTCTCAAGTGTCCTCCACTGGGAACTGTGAACCATTCGTGGACTTTAGAATTTTTTTGAGAAGCTTCCAAATCTAAAAAACGACGATAATTTTCTTTAGCACTATCTAAAGTAATTATTTTATGGATCGCAGAACCTTGTGTTGCTAAAATATCCTTTCCGTTTGGGGGATTTTGAATACTATTTTCTCCTCAAGATGTTTTGTTGACATTATCTTTTAAATAAAAAATGTAATGTCATGTACCTGGGTTTGAAAACTGTAATTCTTTTTTAACGTCAACAGTTTCCCTATGTCCAATTTCTTGAAAGTTTTCGGGATTGATTTCTACACGTTCAATTTTTGCAAGTTGCTCCAATTGTTCCTTCTTAAATTCATATAATATCCCTTTGTTGACAACATATGCTTCTGCAAAATATCCTCAACGATAATCACCATCAGCAATTTCTCCACCAATAATTTGTCCATATCTATCTTTGGGATCAATTAAGAAAGGTTCTTTTAATGGTTTTTCGTTTACAAAAATGGATTGCGTTCTTGTTCCTGTTTTGGGATTAATATATGGGTCATATAATTCATTTTTCACACCCCCAATAAATGGTTGAGTTAAAACCCACTGGTCATATTTATTTTTATCACCAGGTGTATTTTGTGGGTCTCACCCCATTCATTTGAAGTCAACGTTTGGATTTAAAGAATTAATTTTAATTGTTCTTTTAAATTCTTCCTTGCCATCAACTTCAACAGTGATAACGTAAGTATTCTTATCATCCATTATTGAATCAGTCGTACTTCTTCCATCAGTTAATGTTGCTGTAAAAACATTTTGTCAAACTTCAGTGTCTTTTCCATTAACTAGCAATTTCTCATTACGATTGTTTCCTGAGGCAAAATTGATTGTCATCGCATTGTGATAAATAAAAGTTTGTTCATTTGCCCCTGTTTCTTCATTCTTTTTTTGAATTAATTCAGGCACATCTTCAACGGTTTTAGCAGGATTTGTTAAATCCACAACCTTACCAGGCTTAATTTCTAAACGTTTCAAAAAATTCATATCTCAAAAGTCTTGATCAACAATCAACTTTATTTTTGTTGTATATCTCAAAAATTCTTGATTATGTAACATGTATACTGTTGTCACTTCATTTTTAATGCTATCCCAAGCAACTAATTGATATGTCACCCCATAATCTTTATATGCCGTTCATTGACTGCCAAAACTTTCTTCAGCTCTGATTCTCAATAATTTGTCAATTTCTGTTTTATTAGCCTTACCAGTTGGTTTTAATGTAGCTGGGTCAATTGTACTTTCAGAATCAATTGTTGAACCAGTTCTAGAATGGTATGTAATGGTTTTTTGGCCATTATTAATAACTTGCTGCTTAAATTTATCTAGATTGTATTTCGATGAAATTTTAAAATTATTTGCTTTTGTAAAAGCAATTGTTTCATAATAAGCGCATGAACCTCCATTTTTCCAAACATTAGCTTCCATATAAATAGTTATTTCAATATCATTATCAGAAGTATTCATACTATAATAACTCACAGAATTTGACCTATCACGAGCATTAGCACCATCATCTTTATAAAATTTTGTTTTGTTGTAATTTTTAGACAAATCTAATGTTATTAAATCTGGATGAGTACGAAACTTAAAACCCAATTTGTCATCAGTGTGTGAATGTGTCAAATCAAAAGAAATGTCTTTATATTGATTTTTAAAATCATCAATATTTTTAGCATATTTTGTTGTATCAATTGTAATTGAACTTTGGGTAGTGTTATGAGTTGTGTCTCCATTGGTTCCACAACCAGAAGTCATTGCTTGTGCTTTTGAAGTTCTCACTTCTGTATTTAGTTCTATATTTGGATACATCGGATTCACGACTCGTGCAGATTCACTTTGTGCAAATCTATTTTGCAAACTAACATTATTTTTTTCAATGGTAGGTTTTGAAGTTTTTGAAAAACCAGCACCAATAAAAAAACTCATTAAAGTTAATAAAACTAAAAATAATTGATTGAATATTTTTTTCATAATTTTTCCTTTCTAAGCAACTCCACCAATAACATTGCTTGCAACACCTTTAGCAGCACCACCAGGTCCTCTAAAGGCACCACCCTTGACAACACTACTTCCAAGTCTGGAAGCAGTTTGTGCATTAGCTCTGGTATTTGAACCAATTCTTGAGTAGTTTGAATTTTCTCCAATTGAACTTTCAACTTCTGCTGCTATTTTTTTAATCCCCATTAAAACAGCGATTGTAATAATTGAACTAATTAAAGGTTGAATAATAGTACCCACTTGTCCAGTTGCTGGAGGATAGGCAATTAAACCCTTCATTCCAGCAGCTACAGTTGTAACTAAATTGATTCCAAGCATAATGACGGCAATTGAAATTGTTTTAGCAATGATTTTTTCTCTTGTTTGATTAAATCTAGTCCCCCCATCAAACGCACTTGCACAAGCATAATAAATACAAGTAATAAATGTGAAGAATAATCAAAATGTTTTTTCCAACACTGAAACAAAAATTCCTAAAATAAAGATTAAAGTTGGAATAGCTGCTGCCATTCCGACAAATCCTCAACTTAAAAAGGCTTTAATTACAGGTTTTAATATTGCTGGTCCTCCTGAACCTGGTAATGAACCAGCACCAAGAAGTATATTTAAAATATGATATCGAGCAAAGAAATCACCAGATTGAATTATAGGTGCTCCAAAAAACAATAATTTATAAAGATTATCTGTAATTGCAAAATATTTATCATTTCCATTTTTATTTACCATAAAAGAAATGTATTCAATTCCAATGTTCAAGGCCGTTCCTAAAACAAAGAAGCCAACAGGAATTGCAAAAATATAAATAACTATTTTAACACTTGCTAAGCTTGCTTCCCTTAATCGCATGCCAACTGTTCGCTTATCATCCATATTTACCATTGAGATAATTTGAAATAAGAAGATAATAACTAAAATTAAAGGTACAGAAACAATAACAACTCAAAACGCTAATGGTATATTTTGAATATTTCATTCTTGTCCTCCAAAAATTAATTGGTTAATTCCTCCTGTTGAAAAATTAATTAACATATAATTCATTAAATATGAAATATACATAATAGGAAGAGTAAACATTTTAAGTAAAGTGATCATAAATTTCTGGCTTTTTGCTTCATTCATTTGTTTTAACATAAAAACTAATCTATCAAGAAATTCTTGCTGGTTCCACCCAGGAAATCCGGGAGTGGGAGGTAATGGAAGAATTGGTGTAGTTCCACCAGTTCCTGGTATTCTTGGTTGCAATGATCTATATTGCAAACTACCAATTTTATTTGTTATGTTAATAACTTCTGGAATTTCGGAGTACAAAAAAACAAAAAACATAGTTAATAAAGCACAAACTACAAAAAATATAAAAGCTTTGTTGTTTTTTTTCTCTTCTTTAATAAAACCTCTCTGTTTTTGTCTACTAAATAACATAGAAGAAATCCTGGATTCTAGGACCGATAAAACTTACTAATGCTTTAGCACCACCTCCAATAGTTCCACCAGTTAGTCCCATATTTTTTCCGATTAATGCTGAAGCAAAAACACCACACAACGGCACAACAACGCCTAAACCCACCATTGAGATAACTAAACCGATTAAGTGTTTATTGTATTCATCTTTTTTCTTTTGATTGTTTGCTGCGGCTGCGATGTTTTTTTGAATTAACATTCAAATTGCTACAGCAGCACATGCAATGAAACCAATTCCTCCAAATGCTGTAATTGCAGCTAGAATAATTCCTCCAATATAATCAGCGGGAGCTTGAAGATTTGGTAATTCAGCATCTGCTAAAAAATTTATTGTATTTAAAATCATTTTTCTATTTTCCTTTCTTGAATAACACTGTTTCAATAGTGTCGTTATTCGAATCTTTTCGAATTTTATTGTGTCATTTTTCAATGACTTGTTTTTTCATATTTTCGAATCCAATCGGGGTATCAAAGTATTCTTGTTTGACATCTCCAGATGGATCTAATGTAGCTTCAAAATAATCTGGAGCTAACGATTGCAAAATTGGTAAAATATAATTCAACATTTCTGTTATATATTCCATTTTGCTAATTAAACTAACTGTTGTTAGATTTTGACGCATGGCATTTTCTTTGTCTGCTTGATTTGTTACTTTTATTACAGCTTGTGCTGCAATGTCAGCAATTTCATCAGTTTTATTATCAAATAATTCCCTTTTCATTCCTCGAACTAAAGCATTTAAATAAAAATCATTTGTTTTAGGTTTGGGAGTTCTTTTTCCAGAATCTTTGTGTGCTAAAATTTTTTGTTCAATAAAACGATCAAACTCATAAATAATTGCTTGTTGTGCATCTGTTTTGAACACAATTTTTACTTGTTCTCTTTTGGGTAAACGTTTATTATTTATTGGATTTTCTATTTTGGATTTTGACATTTATCTCACCCCTTTCATTAAAATTTGTAATTTGAATTATTTGGATTTCTCATTTACCCCCATATAAAATTTTATTCAAAATCTCAACTTTACCAATTGGTGTGATAACCACACCTTCTTCAATTATTTTTTCTAATAAATGTGCATAAACACTATTGATTATTTTTTTAGCTTTAACTTGAGTTAAACCAGTACGATAAGCAAAATCTTTAATATATTCACTTTTAAGCATTGTCTCGTCCTCGAATTATATCTTTCTCCACTTTATTCAATTCCACTTGAATACAGTGTCTGTTATTGCTATTTTTCATAAATACACCACGTCCTTGACCAGCATTAAGAATATATTTCATTTCTTCTTGGGTCAAACCACCATCTTGGGTGAATAATGTATTAACATCTTCTGCCCCTTTGGAGTTACATAACATAATTAGTCTTGCTGGGGTGTTAGTTAAAATAGCTTGAGTTTTTTTACTACTTTCTCCATCTTTGATAAAGTCTTTAACATCTTGAGTAATAAAAGTTAACCCAGCATAATACTTTCTAAACATTTTGACAGCTGAGTGAATAAAGTTAAGTGTTACTTCACTATCATTCATAAACTTATGCCCTTCATCAATTAGAAGAGTTTGTTTTGGTAACATTGCAAAAGCTTCTTTTTCTGGATAAGGATGTTTATCTCTTTCAAATTGTTTAACAAGCTTGGCAAATTCAATATCATTTTTAATTCTTAAAGTATTAAAACGATTAGTTACATATGCAAATAGTAAATGTAATAAGGCATTACGAAGTTTTAGATTCGGAGTATCAAAGATTGCTTTAATGTTGTAAACAGTTAATGTGTAATTGCCAATTTCTAATGTTGAATGATTATTTAACAACAACTGATATTTTCCATTATCTAAAAAGTCTTGCGACAATGTATAAATTCATCTTTGGTGCATGACTTTTTGGTCTGGAGCAATAGTTTTTAATTCCAATTGCATTAAGTTAATTAAGTCAGTCATAATTGGAAAATCTTTAGTTTTTAAAGTATCTAAAGTTAATCTGTGATCAAGCGCATTTTTAATAGCTAAATTATTCATATATAAACTTGCTACTTCTTTGGTTAAATAACCAACTTCATAGTCGTTTGCATCTGGATACAATAGTTTAAATCAAGCTTCTAAATTAGTTAAGTGCATTTGCATATCATCAACCAAACTAGAACTCATTTCTTCGTTTGGTGTTGCTAAAATTTGCAAAGGATTAATAACTCCATCTTTAGTTCCAACAGAGACCACTTGTTCACCTAAATTTCTAGCTAAATTGGAATATTCATTTTCAATATCAAAAATGTGTGTGTCAACTCGATTCACAGTATTTCAGATAGCTAATTTTTTAATTGTATGAGATTTACCTGAGCCACTTTGCCCAACAATAATAAAGTTATGCGAAGTTGTTAATCCCTCAGGATAAGCAAACTGGTCATAAATAATCTGGTCACCAATTAAATTGACACCAACATATAAACCATTTTTGTCATTTAATTGTTGAGAAACAAATGGATATCCTAAAGCAATTGAATAGGCCGGAATATAACGAGAGATATGTTTTTTTAAGGGTGTATGTGGTTTTAAAGAAAAATGTTCTAAACCTTCAATTTGACGGTTTAATAGTTCATTTAATGACATTCCACTTTTTTGCAATTCGGCACTCATTGTTAAAACTTGTTCTCTTAAGTCGTCTTCAGTATTGCCAGAAAGAATAATCATTGAACTTACTTCTTTTAATTTTTCTCGTCCTGTTGCTAAATCAGCAACAATTTGGGAATACACTTGATGTTCATATTCCATCGCTTTAATATCAACAACTTTTGTTTGATTAATACTTTCTTGATTACTTTTTAAATTCATTAAGTTACTACTTAAGAATTTGTTTTCATTGACTAAAGCTTCTTTGACAGATATAACAACACTTGTCGTACTTCTAAAGAGGGTTGTTAATCAACCTAACCCAACATTCATTGGATATTTATTAATTGTTGCGGTTTTAAAGTATTTTTCTTCACCATTAGCTTGAAAACAATTACGTTTAAATGTGATTTCTTTAAAAGCTAAAAATTTCCCTAAATCATCTTTATTTTGCTCAATTAATGATGGAGAAATCGGGTCTGCTAGTGGAGTGTAAACCCCAGCAATTAAATTAACATTTTCATAATAATTCATTTTTTTAGCAGATAAACCTTTTTGGTTTAACAAAGCAGTAATGCGATTAATTTCTGTCATTAGCTCTTTTTCTTTTTCACCATACAAAACCAAATGATAACGATCTTCTAAAAAGTCTTTACGATTATCTGTTGCTTTGTAAACATATTTTTTTGTATATTCTTCTAAAACCTTTCGTCTAGAAGAATATTGTTTAATATCAATTTTTTGTTGCTCAAATAATTCGTCATTCACATTAATCAGGCGAGAAATATGTTTGTTGTTTTTATCCCTATTTGACATAACCGACAATTTCACAATTTGAATATCAAATTCTGAATTGACAAAAATATCTCAAAAAGCTTCAACCATTAATTCTTGAGAAACTAAATCTTCTTGAAAAATGTTTTTTCCTTCAAAACTAATTCCACACATAAATAAGTTATCTGTTTCTTTAATGTTACTTAAGATTAAAAAATCTTTAGCCGCATCAATTGAAGAATTTCAATTAACTTTTTTATACGCATTAAATTTTCTTGTTGTATAAATTTCATCTTCAAATTTATAATGTTTTTTATCAATTCTTCGAAAAGAAATTGATCACCAAAATAAATGATACATTCTCACACTATTCCCAGAAACTGGGGATGGCATTAATGGGAGTAAAAATAAAAATAAGATAATTAATACAATTATAAATTTAACAACAATATCAATAATTAGACTTCCCAAACTTGGAATTGCTAAAGCAATTAAAATTCCCACCACAAGACCACCAAGAGCCATAACGATATCTGTTCAAAGAATTCCTCATTTAATTGTTGATTTTTGTGGGGGTTTAGGAATAACTCCTGTGAGTTTCTTTTCTATTTCTTCATTTTCCATATTGTTTCCTTTCTATTCTTTAATCTTTTTCAATAGTTCTTTAAATCCCGCAGTGCACACACGAGACGTTGAAATTTTAAAACTGTTTTTTTCTTCAAAATACCTTTTTAACTCCAACAACATTTCTTGTTCTTTGGGAGTTAAATAGATTGAAGTTTTAATAGCTTTTTTTGTTGACATTACTTCATCTCCTTTCTGAGTTGTTATGTAGTATGTAGTTTATTTTCAAAACCTAAATAACGTTTTAAAAATAAAAAAACATAGTGCTGATATACACTATGTTTTTATTGTGATGTAGGAGACTCCCGAGTTTCGCTTCACCGTCTCCTACCCGCTCGCTTTTCCAGTTAATTTTTATGTTCATCACTTCGTGAAAGGAGAAAAAATATGAAAAAAACCAACTGAATTAGGTTGGTAAAATTCATTATAAAGATAATTGTGCTACTCTTATCTATATAGATTTTACCATAACCACCAAATTTTTTGGTGGTTTTTTTCATTTTCTCCTTTGTCTCCGACTTTAACATAAAAATTGAACTTGCATGAGCTCGCTAACCTCTGCCCACCCACCCGCGATGGGTTTCTTTAAAACTTTAAATGATAAAATATCCTAGTGTTTTAAAACACTAGAAAGGAGAAAAAAATGTATCAAATAATTTTAAAAGAAATGAATGATGATAGTCTTATTGACGCGCCTTTTTCAAAAGAAGATTCGACAATATTTTTGAGTGGTATTGGCACAACTCAAAAATCTGAAATTATTCTTTCTACAATTTTAGAGCAATTATATTGAAATAATAAAATAACTTTAATTGTAAATTCATCAATGAATAATACCTTTACCTATATTTATGATGAGCATAAAAAAATAATGATTAACAATTTGTTTTGAATTGGCACTTTAGAGGGAGCTGCATCAAATG
This sequence comes from Williamsoniiplasma lucivorax ATCC 49196, assembly GCF_000518285.1. Taxonomy (GTDB): domain Bacteria; phylum Bacillota_I; class Bacilli_A; order Mycoplasmatales; family Mycoplasmataceae; genus Williamsoniiplasma; species Williamsoniiplasma lucivorax. The sequence continues at coordinate 9,904 of NZ_JADH01000005.1, forward strand.
CTTTAATTAGATCTCTTAAAAAAACTTTTAAAGTTTCTGAAAACGAACTTGAAAGTATTATTAAAAATTTTAAATTAAATGGTGAACAATCATCAATTAAAATAGTTTTTGAAAAATAATTTCAAAATCTTCTTGTGAAGATAAATATATTTTATTAAGAGGAAGTGTTAATATTTCCTCTTTTATTTTATAAAATTGTAATTCTAAAATATGTAATTCATCTATAAAAACTATAGCAGGCTTGTTAGTATTTTTGATTTCTGAAATTAAAATGTTTAAATCTTGTGTAATTAACATTTTTTTATTCGGTAATTTAGAAAAATATTCATTTTCTGGATCTAAAATAAAAATATTATATTTTTGATCATCAATATTTTTTAATTCATTAACAATTCAACTAGTTTTTCTACTTCCTGCTTTTCCATTTATGAAAACAACATCATTTTGTTGTTGATATTTCATATAAGTTATAGTTAATTTTTTACTCATATTCTTTCTCCTTATTTTTTATTCTTATTTAAATCTTTTAATTTAGTTTTTTTAGCACCACTAAATATTGGTGACGATTCAGGTCTATTTGAATAAAATCTATTCTTGTTATTTCTCACTTGTTTACCAGTAAATTTTTGTTGGCAAGTTGGGCATTCAAATAGCACAAATGTGCTTTTATGAATTACCTTGTTTTTAAAACTTTTACAATCCTCATTTTGGCAACGGTAATTTATAACTCTTATTGGTTTTCTTCCAACAATGCTACTCATGATTATCCCCTTCTTTCTTTAAAAGATAATTATCTTCTGCTTTAACTAGTGCATCATTCATTGCTCTTAAATTGAAATCTTGTTTTTTATGTTTAAGAAATAGTTTTCAATAAAGTTCCCATTTATTTTTTGCTGGATATTGCTTATTTATTCAAATAAGAAAAATGAACAAGCAAGGGTTGAAATTAAATAAAATAAGACTAACAAGAAAGTAGGTTTTTGTATCTAGCTGATATTTAGACATATCTCAATTTTCTGCTTGTTTTAAATGCTCAATAGTTGTTCCAACAATTGCTACAAACATAAAAAACCAAAATGCAATAACTGAAGCCATCAAAGTTAGACTCAAGATATAAAATAGCATTCTTTTTCACATATGTTTTTGCCTATAGTTCATTTTAAATAAGCCAAACTCATCACTAATTTCATCGTGTGACTTGTTTTCAAAAATATAATCAACTAAGACTTTATTTTTAAGTGTTGTGTCTCAACAATCACTTTTGAAATTCAATTCTTTTTTAAATTGCTTTTCTTCTTTTGTTTGTTTTTTAATTTTCATATTTTTCCTTTTTTGTATTTAAAATTTCATTTTCTAATCCAATTCTAAAAATTTCAGAACGATTATACTTTAAACCTTTTTGAGCATACATCTCTTGAAGTTCTTGTTCTAAAGCAATTGCTTCAACACTTAATCAAATTGTCATATGACCAGGTTTACCAGGAACTCTTGCTAAGTTGTTAGTTGTTCTTTTTGGTTTAACGTATGTAGTAGTATGTAGTGTTTCAGAAGGATTGTTAATTGATGTATCTAAATCTAAAAAATCTAATTTCTTTTTCTTTGTTGTTTGAGCAAACTTTGCTGTTTGTGACAAATCAATAGTTTCTTTAGCCATTATAATACTCCCTTCTTGATCATTTCATTTACTAAATTTTTAAAAGGATTACCCTCAATCGCTTTAAGATTTTCTTCTTCAAGAAATTTAATTAATCCTTTAGTTGGTTTTCAATTATCAAATGTTTTAATATCAACAACCGATTTACCACCAGTAATTGTTGATTTTTCAATATTAGTGTTTTCTGGAATAAAAGTCGTAAATTTAATTTTTTCAATTAATTCAATCTTTTGTGCAGCTAATAACATTTGTTTTGACAACTTGTCTGATTTAATACGGTTGAGAATCACCCCATTCATATTATTTTGAATTTCATAAGCTTCTGCTTTTTCATTTCAATCATCTCAATTCTTGAGAAAACCTTTAATCGCAGATTCACTACGATCCATGACTTGAATAATGCTGTCAGATGCCAAATAAGCATTTAAAACATAAATATCTCAAGCTGGATTTAAATCAATGAATAAGTAGTCAAAAGAATTATTCACTTGTTCAAATAATGCTAAGTTTAGAGCTAAAATCTTTTCGCTAGCTACTTGAGATTTAATAATATCAGTTTCGTTATATAAATCACGACCCCCAGCAATTACAAAAATATTTGGATTGCTAGTTGGTTCTATTGTTTGTAGCAAAACCTGATGTAGATAGTTTTCGCGATTTTCTTTATTGGCTCGCTTTAGTCAGTGTTTTGAATATGACTCACTAGAATCAATATTGAAGTTATCTGTAATGGTTGCTTGACCATCTAGGTCAAGCACTAAAATCTTTTTGCCTAATTCTGCAAGAGTTTCCACTATTGCTTTTGTAATTGTTGTTTTACCAACACCACCTTTATTTTGGTGAATTGTAATTGTTTTCAATTTTCTCTCTTCCTTTCGAGTTCTATGTATGTACTATGTAGTACATAATTAATTTATTTATAGTCTTCGTGACTTGTTCTAATTTTGTTGGGTTGAATCAACATTTTTAAATATGTGGATTTCAATGACAACTGAGTCAGTTGCGTTTTTAATATTGGTTGAAATTAAATCAACTTCATAATCCAAGAATTTCAGATCATGTTTCTTATTCATAAACTCTTTTAGTTCAGAATAAGGATTGGCATTTAAAAAAAATTCTTGGTCCTCATTAAGCACCATCAGATATGTTTTTTGATCATAAATCTTTTCTAATAAATTTTTTAAAAGCATCTGTTCTCCTTTTCAAAAGAAAATCTTATTTGATTATTTCTATTGTGGTTGGATTCTATTCAATCGGAATAACAAAAATTATCACAAAAGATATTTGAATTCTTTTCAATAATGATATTCATCGATCAAGAATCACAGTTTTTAATATGAATTGTTCCATAGCACTCTGCACATTGGCTAACTTCCTTTTCGGGAAAACTATCAAATTCTTGATTGCATGAATTACATTCAAATGTAGTTCTTTCGCTTATCATAATATTTAACCCTTTCTTTTATTCAAACAAAGCAATTAGTTCTTCATCTGTTTTATTAAAGTCAACTGGTTCTGGTTCTATTTGTTCATTTCCATTAATAGTTTGTTCTTTATTGTTTTTAGTTTTTGGTTCTAGGTATTGAATTCGTTCAACAGTAACGCTAGTAGTAGTTTCAAACTTACCATCTTTGTTACTATTTCTCACACTTAATTTTCCTTCCACACAAATTAAACTACCTTTGTGTAAAAACTTAATCATGTTCTCAGCATTTTCATTAAATGCTAAACAATTGATGAAATTGGTGTATTCAGCACCATTTCTGTATTCTGATACAGCTATTGTAAAAGGGGTAAAACTTTCATTTTTAACTGTTTGTTTTAATTCTATGTCTTTAGTAATACGACCAATTAAAATTACTTTATTCATTTTTTTATCCTTCTTTCTATTTTTTATTTGTTTGAATTTTGATTTGTTTTTGGGTTTCTGGTTCTTGTTTATTAGAATTTAAAATTTTGTCTGCTTCATTTAACATTATTTCTAAATCTGTTTTAGGAGCTCTCCCCATGTACACTTCTTCAGCCTTGCCTAAAAGAGCAGTTAAATTAATTTGTCCTGGTTCAGTACCACTAACCTCTTTTTTAAATTTGGCTGATTTTAAAATGTTTTTTTCTTGATCTTTAATTTCACTTCATAAGATGTCAGCCTCTTTATCTAATTTTTTGCTTTTACTCATACTCGTTCTCCATTTTTCTTTTTTTGATTTTTTGTTAATATAAAAATATTTTTCATGCTGTTAAAGCATTTTTTAGTAGAACACTCACTCTCCAAGGTTATTTGACCTTCATTATTTAAATTTTGAATAACAGGATTGTGTTTTTTACAAGCTTGACATTCCCAATAAATATCTTTCATATTTTTTTACCTTCAGTTCTTTTTATCTTTTTTTAGTTTTTGTAAATTCTTGTATTTCTGTTTGGTTATTTTTAGGTTTTAAAATTGAATCAGCAGCATTTAAGGCCTTTTCGGTATTTAATGAAACTTCTTTAATTTCTTTAAGCAAATTTGATACTTCATTTGTTTTGTTTGTAAATGGATTAAAATTCATTCCAAATTTTTTACTGTAATGTTTTTCCATTAATTTTATGAAGTTTTTAATACCCGGGCTTCTAACTATTGATTTATACACAGAAGAGTTTTTTTCTTCTTTGTGGGTTCTTGTGGAAATTTCAAAATCTTTTTTTAATCCTATGCATCTCTCACCATTATTAGAAAATCACACTTCATTTGCCTTTGCTTTATTTACAATATTTATTTCTTTCTTTGTAAGTGGTTCTAAAATAAAATTAGATTTGCTTATGTGAAACTCACTAGAGTTGTTTTGTATATAGTAATAATCTCTAGAAGTTAATATAGTTCCATTTGATCTAATTATTAATCAATTAGTATCATCATTATCTTTGTTTGATAATAAAATTAAATTATATTTATTTGTAGCCTTATCATAACTTATAAAATATCCAGGTCTAATTTTTTCATCTTCGATTCTTTTGCTTTTACCGTGAATAGGTACTCCCGGAAAAATTTTTGGTTTTTTATAATTTTTGCTCATTTTTTAAAAATAAAAATCAACACTTCCAAAAGCGTTGATTAAAATGAATCATCAATTTAATAAATTAACCTTAATAAATTGACTTATAAAAGAATAACGGGTAATCGAACTTTTATAAATCTAGTTGTTCGGAACCACCCCGAACCTTGCATAAACATCGTTGAGAGGCTTTAGCTCACATTTATAATACAACACTTTTGGGTTAAATTCTATACTTATTGTTGTTTTTATTTGCACTTTCTATTTTTTTCTTTTTATTTTTTTGAATTCTATCTAAAGCAGATAAGATTTCAATTTTGTTGTAAGCTTCACTTTTCATGACTGAATTTAAAATTCAATAATCATTATGTGTGAGGTTAGTTTTGTTAGTTCATTTTTTAGATTTGTTTTCGAACTCAATTATAATTTCATCAATAGCTAGTTTGATATCGTCTTGAGAATATTTATAATCAAGAGTTTTTAAGTATTCATAATATTTTCACTGCATTAGTTCTATTCCTCCACTTCATTATTAACATCGACAAGATATCATTTGAATGTATTATCCGATTCATGCATGAATTGATGTTTTTTACTAGGTCAAATATTTAGATAAACCTTTAATGAGGGTACTATCCCGTTTCTCATATCTTCAGATAACTTGATCATTTTTAAAATTGTTTGATTGTCATATGAATGAGCCCAGATATAACTGATTTTTAAATCTGGTTCTTTAATCCTAATTTTAACTTTTACTCATTTTGAATCTTGATGTTGAATCGAATTGGAATAAATGATTTGTTCTAAAATAATGTTTTCTAAAGTTAAATTAACTTTAATTTCTTTTTTCAATTTTCTCTCTTCCTTTCGAGTTCTATGTATGTACTGTGTAGTACGTACTCTAATTTTTGAAAAGTTCAATTTCAATATCGAGTTCTTTTCTTTCTTTGTTTATTTCTTTCTTTAGTACTTTTAAGATACTTAATAGATATTAGATATTGATATTAGATATATATAATAGATATTAGATATAAGATATTTATATATAACTAAGTTACTTATAAATACTAAAAATTGATTTTTGCCATTTTAGAATTTTTAACATAGTGTATATTCAGTTTTCAAAGAACACACTTTCTCCCTGATACGTTCTGTACACTTCCCAACCCAGATTAACGGCTGATCTCAGAAATTAGCATTTTTATTTGTCCCCGATTTCAGCGCACAGGTACAAACAGACAATTAAAATTAAAAAAGTAGGTTTCCCTACTTTCCCCTACATCCTTTTTATACACCCGCACCAATTTTGGTTATTGCTTTAATTGCCGGGTTGTGAACAATGGTTTCTTCATGAACTTTTAAACAAAAAGATGGTGTGATTCTGGAATTGATGGGTTTAAAAGTTGATAAGGTTGATGCTTATAAATTGATTGCCCAAAAATTCAATGAAGCAAGACCACAGAATAAACATAAAGTGAAAGTGGTTGTCACTCCCGGCAATAATGTCCAAAACGAAATTGCCTCAGGCCAACCATTACCAAACTTATACAGTTCTTATGGAGATGCTGTTGTTAAATTTGATGCCCTTTTAAACTTAGTTGGCAAAAAAGATGTCGTGGTCAATATGGCCGAAGCTATTAATTGAGATACAAATTATCGCACCAACCAAGCCGACCCACTAACTCATAAAATTCGTTATGTTGACCAATTTGCCCAAAACAATGCCAAAAATGGAAATCAACTAACGAATGGAAAAAGTTTGGATGAAATTACACATGTGACTAGTGATCAAAATATTGATCGTTTTAGACCATTAAAAGATTCCTTTGTCACTGAAGGAACATACAATGATAAATTATATGTTGCACCGATCACTAAATCGGGAATGAATGGGATTGTGAATAAACGTTTATTAAAAGAATTGGTTGAATTAATTACTGGCCAAACCCAAGATTGATTAAACGTTGAGAATTATGCAAAATTTAATTATTTAAAATCTCGACAAATGGGTGATTTGGTTTGGCCAGTTGATGATGACCCAACACAAAATAATCTCGCTGAAGGTGATAAATATAAATTAACACCAGCCAATCGTTTTAGAGATGTCAATAAAACTTTAAAAGAATTAGTCACTGCTTTTTTTGGGACAGCTCCAATTGATCAAGATCCTGAAGATTACATCGCAAACGCGATGCAAGATATGTCTGTTTTAGAGGTGTTATTGACAGCTTATACTAAGTTATTACACACTCAACCACATAACAAAAACTTTAGACAAACTATCGGAATGGCGATTGATGATGAAGCTGGTTTTATTTATGCGATGCAACAAAATTTAAAACAAGAAAAAGAGATTTATGAATGAGATAGTCGTAAAAATTTTGGTCAAACTTTAAAACTTAATGACCAAACTGGATCTAAAGCAATTAATCAAACAATTGATTTTTATCGTCACTTTGCTAAAATTTCTCCCCTTGATTCAGAAGCTGGTGGGGCAGGAACATCCGATCATGGTTTTGGTGGTTTAGGAACCAAAGGACAGGCTGGAGTTTATTATTCAGATAAATGAGTTTGAGGTGGAACATTAACTTATTATGGTTCAACTGCCGGAAACCCTTATTGAACTAAAACCTCAAAATGAACTGATAAAATTTCTGGAACATTAAAGGTTCCAGAAATTAAATTGGATCGCGATTACACCACAGAATTTGTCGCTGCTCTGAGCGATGAAGATAAAAACAATATCGATTATAAAGTTAGTGAAGCTGATAAGTGAGCAGCGATTGTAAAAAAAGATAAAAATAATAAATTTTATTTATCAGTTGAAAAAACTTTAAAACCAAGCAAACCAAATGATAAACCACGAGTTGAAAGTGTCAAGCTTAATTTAACCACAACCGGGGAAACTAAAATTGAAACCAAAAAAACATTTGGTGTTTTTGATACAGATATTGCTGTGGTTTCTTCACCAGGTTATATCAAAGCAGAATCAACAAGTAAAAACACCGAATTAAAACCACTGAAAACTATTCCTAACCTTGTCCAACAAGGTCCAGGATTTGCGATGTTCAAAGATCCGAACCAAAACAAAAATGAAATCGCAATTGACTTTTTAAATTACTTTTTACAAGCACAAAACAACACTGATTTTGCTTTATCTTCTGGGTATATCCCAACTAATCATTATGCTTATTTTAAAACTCAAGGTGAAATACCAAAAGTGGTTCGAACAGAAGATTTTAACTATTACATGCAATATATTAATTATGGTTTAAAAGGTTATAACCCCAAAGATCGCTATCAAGGTGAATGACCGGCATCAGTTAAATTATTTGAACCAAAAGAATCATTGAAAAAAGTTGTTCTTGGTGTGGTGTCAAATAAATTTAAATTTTGAACACAAAGTCCAAGTCCCTTTGGAGATATGGTGAGACACCAAATCATCTCCCCTTGAATTCATCAAATGTATCGCATCGAAGGTTCACATCCAGAAGTCAATATGACTCCTGAAACTTTCTGATCTGAGCATAACATGGAAAGTATCAAGGTTGCAATTAAAAACATTTACCCAATTTATGGGGCTTTAGAATTAGAATCAAAAAGTCAAAAAGGAGAACAAACATAATGAGTATCAGATTAAGAAATATCGTTGTGGATTATGGTAATGCCATTGCGATTAATAACTTATCACTATCAATTGAAACCGGAGAATTAGTCTCGCTCTTAGGTCCTTCAGGATGTGGTAAAACCACCACTTTAAATGCCATTGCTGGTTTAATTCAAACTACCCAAGGACAAATCATTTTTGATGGAGTTGATGTCACTCAACGTTCTCCCCAAAAAAGAAATATTGGTTTAGTTTTTCAAAACTATGCTTTGTATCCGCATTTATCAGTTTTTAAAAATATTGCTTTTCCCCTTTATCAAAATAAAAAATTTAAGATTGAAATTGGCAAAAATAATAAGCTAATAAAACTTCAAATACAAAATTTAAAACAACTTTCTGCTTCAAATAAAGCTTTGCAATTTCAAGAAGAAGTTGATAAAAACCTGACTAGCATTATTGATCAAATTCAAACCAAGTTTGATCAGATTACAACCAACCAACTAAAAGAAGTTCAACAAATTTGTGATGATAATGCGATTGCGATTTATGGAACTCATGAATTTAATGCTTTCCGATCAAGAATGTTTACTATTTGATATGATGCTGCCCGTGCTTTTGCAGAGCAACAAAAATATGATTTATACCAAACAATTTTTAAAATTTTAAATAGTAAAATAGAACAAATGAATCAAATGATTAATGAGCAAGATGCGCATTTAAAAATTGATTTCATCTTGATCCAAAATCAAAAATATCTCCAAATCGAAAGAATGGAAGAAATCAAACATAAAGTTGGGGCAATTCAAGAATCAATCAAATCTAATGAAGAATTATTACAAGATGAAATCAAAGGAATGGTTAAATTATGAAAATTACAAGGAGTCGCAATCAAGTGATTGGTCACTCTTGACCAAAGAAAAGAAATCATTGATCAACATGCCAAAGAGTATTTAACTTGAACCCAAGAATTTGTTAAAGAGGTTCAAGAATTGGTGGAAAATCTAGAAAACCATCAAACTATTTTTTTGAAACCAATTGAAAAAGCTTTAATCACTTGTAGTGAAACTAAAGTTGAACCAATCGATGTTCATGCTAAAACTCAAGCATTAAAAGCACAACTGAAAAGCTTTCGCCAAGAGGTGAAAAAAGCTGTTTTAGATGTTGCTGAAAAAGTCGAAATCACTAACCAACTTCACAAACGACCAAGTGAACTTTCTGGAGGCCAACAGCAACGTGTTTCGATTGCGCGAGCAATTGTTAAAAAACCAAAAGTGCTTTTATTAGATGAACCACTATCTAATCTAGATGCTAAATTGCGTGTTTCAACTCGTGAATGGATTAAAAAATTCCAAAAAGCCACCGGAATTACTACTATTTTTGTGACTCATGACCAAGAAGAAGCAATGAGTATTTCTGACAAGATTTTTGTCATGAGTCAAGGCAAACTGCAACAAGGAAATACACCAATGGAAATTTATTCTAAACCTGAAAATGTTTTTGTGGCTAACTTTATTGGGACTCCTTCAATGAACTTCATTGAAGGAGCAAGAGTTAATGAAGATGGCATGGTTTTTATCGGAGATATTTCCTTAGGACAAATACAAAATTCTCATTACTTTAATAAAGAAATGATTGTTGGAATTAGACCTGAGCATTTTGAATTAGCTAATTCCAATGCCTCAATTATCAAAGCAAATTCCAAACCAATTTATGCCAAAATTGACCTTATTGAAAAACTAGGTCGCAGCGAATATATCAAAGCAATCTTGCTTGATACCAAGCAAGAAATTCGTGTTATTTATGATGCTAAAACTGCCACTTCTAAAAATGATGAACATATTGAATTAAATGTTATTCAAGGCCATGTTTATCTTTTTGATATTGAAGATGAAGGCAAGTTAGTGGAGGTGATTTAAATGGCAATCACTAGTTTAGAAGAAAAATTAAATCCATCCAAACCAACCACACTTACATCATCAACTTTATCTGCTCAAGAAGTTAATAAATCTTTGAAAACTAGATTAACTTCAATGAGAACAAAAATGAAAGCCAAAAGAACAACCAAGCGTGAAGATAATGTTTTTTTGCAAATGATTTGAATTACTCCCGCTTTAGCTTTTATTGCTTTGTTCATTTTCTTTTCAGCTTTTATTGTTTTTAAAAATGGATTTAACTCTTTCCCATTAGATATTAAATGAGCCTTTACTTTTAAAGTGTTTGAAGTGGTGGCCCACGACCCAACATTCCAAAGAGCTTTAATTAACTCATTGTTATATGTGGTTGTGACTGTTCCAATTGGTCTTGTCTTTTCCATCGGAATTGCCAAAGCACTAGCATCGTTGTTAAGTAAAAGAACATTTTCTTTCTTACAAGGATTATTCTTTTTACCATATGTCACTAGTGCGATGGCTGTGGCGATGGCCTTTGCTTTCATGTTCAGTTCTAATTCAGCAGGGATTTTTAACAAAATCTTTGGGCTTTTTGGAATTGAAGCAATTAAGTGATTAGAAGATCCAAAATATGCGATTTTAACCGTTTTAATTTTTGGTATTTGGCGATCATTACCGTTTCAAATTGTGATGTTAACCACCGCTTTCATGCGCATTAACACTCAGTATTACGCTGCCGCTAGTGCTGATGGCATGAAAAAATGAAAACAATTTTGAAGAATTAGTATTCCCCAAATTGTACCGACAATCATTTATTTAACAACCGTTGGCATCATTGGTTCATTTAAAGCTTTTCCATTAGGATTATTTGGTTCTGAAAAAAAGGCTGAATCAGTTAATGCCCAAACTATTGTCTTTTGAATTTATGACCGCACCACTGGAACCGGGGGAATTCAATCCAACCAAATGGCTGGAGCAGCATCTATCATTCTCTTGGCAATTATTTTAGTTGTGACCATCATCAACCGTCGGGTAGCCAAAGTATTAAGTAAAAGATATCGCTAGGAGGAATTATGACACCAAAAAATAACCAAGATTTGACCCAAACTACTTTGGCCCAACAGTTAACTAATGTTAATCAACAAGATAATTTGCAAGCTAGTCGCTTATTAATCAAAAAACAAAAACATGATTTAACAGTTGAAAAAAATCATCAACGCACTTTGTTTTGAGAAAACAAAAAAAGCAAAGCAAGCAATACTTTGATTAAAACGTTGATTTCGCTCTTTTTTAGCATTGAATTTTTCTTAAGAGAAAAATTCAAAAAAGTCAGACATTATTCATTTTTAAAACTTGTGCATAAGAAAAAAGAATTTACCTCAAGAATGGCTGGCGAAAACATTAAAAGCAAACTAATCATGATGTTGATTAGATTTGTCTTTTTAGCCTTGATGGGGGTAATTGTCATCTTTCCATTCTATTGAATGGTTTCAATTGCTTTTCGTTCACCAACCGAAATTAATGATGCAGCTTCTGGTCAAATGTCACTATGACCACAAACTTGATCACTTGAAGCTTTTAATATGTTATTTAATAATCCAAAAGCTGAATTAAATATCACCACAGCCATCGGAATCTCATTTGCTGTCAGCATTACTTCGATTGCTACCCAAACTTCCATTTCTTTAATTGGTGGATTTGGGATATCACACTTAAGAACACGCGCCAACGAATTCTTCGTCATGGTCTTGTTAGCAGCAATGATGCTACCAGGTGAAGCATTACTTGTTGGGCAATATTTAATTGCCACCAAGTTAGATATGAAAGAAACATTTGCAGCTTTATTTGTGCCTTTTTTAGGTAATGCATTCACTATTTTCTTATTTATGAATGCTTTTGATGGAATTACTGATTCGATCAAAAAAGCGGCGAGAATTGATGGGGTTTCAGATTTTAAATTCTTTTGAAAAGTAGCTCTACCTCTTGTTAAACCAATTATTTTTACATCTGTTTTGATGGCTTTCATTACTTCTTGAAATTCAATTCTATGACCACAAATGGTAATTATTGAAAATAAAAAACTCTATACACTACCAATGATTTTATGAAACATTATGAATTCAACTGGTGACCCACAAAGTGTCTGAGCTATTGATTTACCTGATGGAGGAAAATTAATGGACCCACAAAATTTAAAAATGGCAGCTTCGATTATCGCTATTGTCCCAATGTTTATTATTTTCGTTTTAACTAAGAAATATCTAATTCGCGGAATTACTAATAAGAACGGATCAAAAGAATAAGCTTAATTTTGTTTTAAAAAATATAAAACCACTTTGATTATCGCTAATTAATAACCAAAAAACCAATCAAACCAAGCAAAAACCTTTGTTTTTATAAAGGTTTTTGCTTGGTTTTCATCATTCTTTCAGAACTATATATTCAATCATTTTACTATTAACAGCTAATTTAATTTATATTCTTATAAGGTTTTGCAAAGATAAAATATTTTTTAAATTAATTGTGTTTTTTCAAATTAATTTGCTATCATTTCATAAGGGCAAAGGATATTATGGAAAAATTAACAATTTGAAATGGTTTAGGCAAGATAGCGAAGTTGCACCTAGCAATTCAAATTTTATTTCCTATATTTTTAAAAACTAATCATTTATTTGATTAGTTTTTTTATGCTAAAGAAAAGGAGAAAAATGAAAGAAAATAAAAACACAAAAAACATCGTTGTTGAAAACAACGATTCAGCAGAAAATAATATTCATCTACTTTTAGACGTTCATGAACGTCCTAAAAGTAAGGCGCAATGAATTCTACTTTCATTGCAACATGTTTTTGCCATGTTTGGTGCAACAGTTTTAGTTCCATTGATTATCAATGGAATTGCAACAAGTACAAAAAATCCTGTCTATCCAGGTGAAGTGATGAATATCTCGATGGCTTTGTTTTGTAGCGGGGTTGGAACATTGATCTATATTGCTTTAACAGCTGCTAAGGTGCCGATGTATTTGGGTAGTTCATTTGCTTACATGAGTGGAATTGGGGCTGCTTATCCATTATATGGTAATGCCACATTTGTCGCAATTATGCTTGTTGGGGTTATTTATATAATTTTTGGAACTATTATCCATTTCCTTGGAAAAGATTTTTTAGAAAAAATCTTACCAGCTATTGTGATTGGTCCGATGATTATCATCATCGGAATGAGTGTTGCTCCCACAGCAATTAATAACACCGGTTTAAATTCCAACAATTGAACAGAATCATATTCAAATTGAATTGGCATTGGAATTGCGGCATTTACATTTTTAGTAACAATCATTGCTTCTTTGAAATTAAAAGGTTTTGGTAAAATGGTGGCGATTATTATTGGCGTAGTTGCGGGGTATATTTTCAGCGCCATCTTACACTTCGCCATTCCAGATGCAAATATTTTAAATGTAGATTTATTAAATAATACAAGTAAGTGGGAATGGTACCCATCATTTAAAGGTTTTTGGAATGATATTAAACCAAGTGATATTGGTGCTGCTATTTTAACAGTGACACCATTAGCAATTATCGCAATGGCTGAGCATATTGGCGACCACATTAGTATGGGTTATTTAACTGGTAAAAATTTTGTTAAAAACCCTGGCATTCATCGTACTTTAATTGCTGATGGTGTTTCAATTATTTTTGATGGAATGGTTGGAGGACCACCAAATACAACATATGGCGAAAATGCGTCTGTTGTTGGAATGACAAAAGTTGCGTCGGTTTGAGTTACTGGATTGGCCGCTATTATGGCAATTATTCTGTCGTTTGTCGCCCCAGTTAACCAATTGATTTTAATGATGCCAAAACCGGTTATGGGCGGAATTAGTATTATCATGTTTGGTTTTATTGCAACCAACGGAATTAGAATTTTAGCTAAAAATAATATCGACTTTCAGAATATGCGTAACATTATTATTATGTCCACCGTTTTAGTAATAGGTTTAGGTGGAGCAGTATTAGGATTTACTTCAGGAAATAGTAAATTATTATTATCAGGATCTGCTTTAGCAGCATTTATTGGCGTGATCTTGAACTTAGTCTTACCGCAAAATATTAATCAAGGTTTTCATATTTATCACTATTTAAAAAGTAAATTTAAATCTCGAAAAAAAGATTAAACTTTGCTTTCTGAAATTGATTCTTGATTAACAAATGTTGTGATGAAATTTAAAAAGTCAACTTAGATTATAGTATCAAAAAGACACCATCTTGAAAAAATAGTGTCTTTTGCATTTCACATTTAAATAAATTTAGCAAATGTTAAAGCGACACCCCATATAGAATCAAAGGTTTTTTAATCATTCATGCAACGATTATCTTAGGGGATGATGTTTAAAACTAGCATTTGCTATTGGGTGTGTCATTTGATGTCTTTTTTTATACGTAAAGTTAGATTTTATTTTTTTTATTTATCTGTTTCGCTATTTTTCAAAGCATAATAAGCAGCTCCAATAAGTCCAGCTTTATTTCCTAAAACTGCTTGTTTCACCAAGATCTTATTTTGTTGAAATGGCAAAAGTAATTTGTTTAAATCATGACGAATAATTTCTAAGAGGTTCTCCCCCATTTGGCTTCCACCTCCACCAACAATGATTATTTTTGGATTCAAAGCAAAAACCATTGTTGACATATGAGCAACTAAAGGTTTTAAACATTTACTCAATAAGTCTCTGATTACTTGTGGTTTATTTGCTTGTTGATATACAACAGCAATTTTTTCCAAACTTAGATCTTGATGAGGATGAAAGTATTTATTTAACTCTTGATTGTTTTCGATTTTTAAATAATGTTTAAAAGTTTTAGCTAGACTAGTCGCTGAATTTGCAGCTTCCAAACAATTTGGCAAACCACAAGTACAAGCGAAAATGTTTTGGTGATTGCCACCATGTCCAAATTCACCAGCAAAACCGTTTTCACCAAGAAAAAGTTGACCATTCAAAATGATTGCTCCACCAATTCCAGTGCCTAGAGTATAAAAGATTTCATTGGCAGTTTGGTTTCCGGCACCAACTCAAAACTCTCCCAAAGCGGCAGCATTAGCATCATTTAAAATAAAGATATCTTTCACTCCTAAGTCATAATTTTTCAATTCAGCTTTTAAATCAAAATCAACTCATCCTAAATTGTAAGCCCCTAATATCACTCCAGTTTTCACATCAATAAAACCTGGTGTGGCAAAACCAATTGCTTGAATATCACTTTTAAAATCATAGTTTTTGCTTGCTAATTCTTTTTTAACTTCACTAATTAAGTGCGGCAAAAGTTGAACCACGTTATTTCCAATCACAAAATCGTGTTCCACAATTCCTTGTTGATTCACAACACCAACTTTTGCACTAGTTCCGCCTAAATCAATGCCTAAAAACTTTTTCATACTAACTCCTTCTTATCAAATTTTGATTCTCTTATCGAGATTGAAAATATTTTATCTACAAGTTTAATTTTAGATGTTTTTGTTCTGTTTGAGATAGTTTTATCAAAACATTTTTATCAAAACATTTATTGTTAAATTTTCAAAATCTAAAACGCGAATTGCTATTAATATAAAAGAACCTTTCACCATTAATGTTTTTGTTCACTAACATTTAATGTTCTAATTAAGAAAATTAAATTTAAAAAAGTCAAACAAATGTAGTTTGACTTTAAAACTCTAATCTTTGCCGTCATCAAATCACTGTATTGTGGCTATACCAGCATACTTATTATGAATAGGACTAATCTGAATTCAGGCTTTACTTTTTCTGATGTTAAATGAGATGTAATCAATTTCATCACGCTTTAGTTTAGGTAATCTTTGACGAATTGTTGGATGATTAAAGAACGCATTCAAAAGATTCTCTGGGTTAGGATGGTGAAAATTACTAAATACTATTTTTAGATCACCCTCTTTGAAATATATTAGTAAGTTATAAGATAGTAGAAACGAACCCATATATTCTTCATTGTTGTCTTTGACTTTGATGACTGCATGGCTGTTGGTTGGGTAATCTTTAATTTCAAAGTCAGAATTACTTAAATTATCATATTTTGACAATACATCTGAATTATGATTAACAAAGACATTAATAAGATAATCACGTTCATAACCAATTAATTTATCAAAATCTACTTGTAAAACTGAAAGCTGGCTAATATCTTTTTTTAACTTAAATGTCACATTAAATTTTTCTTTATAAATTTGATTATCCCCCAAGACTTCAATTGTTGCTTTATTTTGGAAATCATTTTGGATTACATGAAAATTATCAATTTGTAACCCATCGAATTGCGGAACATCATTATTTACTTTCATAAAAGCATTAATAATGGTTTCATCTTTGCTATTATTTAATTTTGGTAATTTGGTTATTATTTGGATAATTTCGTTGGCGTCGGTTTTTGTTTTAAATGTTAAATTAAAGCTACCTTGATAATCTTTGTTACTTGCCTTAATCAAAATGGTGGCACTTTTTTTAGAAGTAACGTTAATATAGAGATCTTTTTCTTGCAAATTATTAACCTCATCTTGATCTTTTTTATTTGCTTTATAAAAAGCTAATAAAATTGTTTCTGGGTTATTTTTCTGGATTTCATTTAACTCCACTGTTTGGCTAAGATCTTTTTTCAATCCAAATTTAATATTAAAAATGCCTTGATAATTTTCATCACTTTCTTTAATAGCAATCTTTGCTGAAGAATTTTCTTGATCAATATTTATCAACAAATCTTCCACCCTTAATTGATTGATTTCTTGTTGCTGCTGTTTTTCTGTTTTAAAAAAAGCACTTATGATTGTTTTGTTTTTGCTGTCATTTATTTTGTGCAAGTCAATTGTTTGACTAAGATCTTTTTTTAATCCAAATTTAATATAAAATGAGCCTTGATAATCCTTGTTACTTTCTTTAATAGAAACAATGACAATATTATTAGTTTCTTGTTTTTTTAATTCAAAATCATCAACTCCTAATTCGTGAATTTGTTTAACGTGTTGATTAATGTTAATAAAAGCTTCAATAATTGTTGTTGCCTCTTTGCTCTTTAATTTTGGTAATACTTTGACCACACTTTCTACTTGACTAATATCTATTTTTGTTCGATTTGTTATGGTTGTTATACTTGGTTTATCACAAGCCACTACAGTCAACATTGTAGTTCCAATAATAGAAAAGATTCCAAGCATCGTTAATAGTTTTTTCATTTTGAAAATCCCCTTCTTTTATACAAATGAGAATCACTTCTCATAATAGATTAGGGAAAAAAGTTCAAAATTTTGCATTTTTTTAAAAAAACTTTATTTTTCAATGATTTTTTTAACGAAATTAGCACTTTTTACAAAAAACCCTTTTTCAAGGGGTATCCTTGACATGATTTAATTTAAGATTGTTGTATTTCATTGATTCATCAAAGAATTGGCTATTCGGCTTTGATTATATGTTTTAGAGTTTTGGATAAAATTTATTCAATAAAAGTTGAGTAAAAAACAAAAAATGTCTCTAGACTGAACCCATAAGAGTAGACATTAAATAAAAAACGTTTATCTCTATTAGTTTACTACAAGATTAGAGTATGCTAAGGACACCACATGCCAAAAAACCATCAATAAAACGTGTATATCGGCACACCCTTTTTATTATTTTACAACATAATATATCAAGACTATTTCAATACTTTATTTAAAATACCTTCTTCAAGATCTTTTAAAATATATAAGTGCTCAATTGAATCATAAGTTTCATTTAAATTATTTTTCGCCTGTTTCCATCCAATTCCATCAGTAATTCAAATAAAAGTGACATTTTTATTATTAACCAATTCTCCATTTAAGCTTTTATAACTTCTAGCAGTTTCATTTAGTTTTGAACCATTGCTACCATAAAAATTTACTTCAATTAAATAGATCATTTTGTTAGTTTTGACAACAAAATCAAATCTTTTTTCAGCAAATTTTACATTTTCTTGATTATGAAATTCAATATCAACACCATATGTTTCTTTAATATCTTTTTTACTAAATTGTCGATGATAGACAATATCATGAGCAACATTGGAAAGAAAATTTTCAACAATGTTTTCCATTGATGTTCCAGTTCTGTTTTTTCTGGCATTACTATCCAAACCAACTTCAACCCCAAGAATATAGTCATCAATATTAGAAATTTTATTTTCAGATAATAATCTGAAAATCCCAGTTTCTTGTAAGAATTTTGTATATTCTTCAGGTGCATTATTATTCTTTTTAAAATCAAAGATTTTTAATTTTTCATCAATCACTCCGACTTGATTATTTCTTAAAGCTAACATAATTGGAATTGCTTTAATTACATCTGGATTTTTATCCATCAGTTTTAAAAACTCTGTTTCAATCTTATCCAATGGCACGCCATTTAAATTATTTAAAATATTCAATTCATCTCTATATTCCAATACTTTAAGATATACTTTTTCAAAATCTGTAAAATACTTATAATCAGCAATGGTTGGCTTTAAATTTGCCATTAAATCTTCAAAAGTTTTCATCATTTTTACCTCATCTTAATAATTATAAATTATTGTTTCTACCCCAAATCTTTGGTCACTTTTAGAATTGATCATACGTTTAACATTAACAACATCAATTTTAAAGTCTTTATATAGCTCATTGATTAAAGGTGTGTTGTGATTTGTTAACATCACATAACATCCTCTCTCACTTAGTTGATGAGCTAATTCAGCTAATCTTTTTTGACCCTCAACTCCAAAAGGATTTTTCGTATAACTATCGAATGTTGTGGCATTAATTAAATCATAAGGTGGGTCAAAAAAGATAAAATCACCTTTTTTGGCATGTTTACAAATTTCAGCAAAATCACCATTATTAATCACAACTTTTTTATTTAAGAAGTTGTGTAAATTAATAATGTTTTCTCGATCATATAAATTAATTTCTAACTTTCCATTTCAAGGAGTATTAAAAAATCCTGACTTGTTCACACGGTACAAACCATTAAAACAAGTTTTATTTAAATAAATTAATCTTGCTGTTTTTTCTAATTGAGAAATTTGGTTTCAGTTTTCATCTCGATCTCAACTTCTCATTTCATAAAAATATTCTTTGGGATTATTTTTATGAGCTTCTTGATGTTTATCAAGAAGCTTCATTAAATTAAGATGATCATCTTTAATTGTTTTATAAGCATCGGTTAGTTCTGTTGAAATATCATTAATATAAGTTTTATTTTTATTTTGAAGTGCAAGAAAAACTGCCCCACCTCCAACAAATGGTTCAAAATAATTATTAAAATGCTCAGGTTTACGAACATTTATTTCACTTAATAATTGTCTTTTTCCACCAACTCATTTGATGAAAGGATTAATTTTATTCATTTACTCTCCGATATATTAATTATAAATGTTTTATCAAAAATTATCATTCATTAAAAATAGAATATTTTTGGAATTTAAATTAGTTTGTTACTTGAATATTTCGTTGTAAGAAATATTTTTTCAAACCATATCCTCTAAATGATCACCTAGAATACAAAAAAGTGAATCAGGCTCACTAAATATCATGAAAGCACCTTGTAAAACACCACAATTAACACATGTATTGGCTGGATATTTAGCCCCCACTGTTTTAGAATACATTTTTTTAATTGATGGGATGTTTGCTAACATTCAAGTTGTTATTTCATCCTCAGAAGAATGATCAGGACCGAATAAATCTCCAAATTGTTCAAATTCTTTTATATATTTAGACAATTGATAATTGATTAGATAAGCATATACAGGTGTTGTTTCTTTACACTTCCAACATTCTCTTTTTCAACAATAAATATTCACCCCTTCTTTGCTTAAAATATTTTTAATAAATTCTTTAGAATTTATAGTTGTTTTACACTTGGGAAAATTTGTACACCCAATAAAATACCCATAACTTCCATGTTTAAGTTTCAAAACTCCTTCATCATTAGTACATTTCATTTTTAATACTCCTTTATTTTAGCTAAAATATTTTTATGTTTTACTTACTATTTTTTCAAATAGCTTAAAAATATTGCACATTAGTCTTAAAAAACCCAATAAAGATAGACCATTAAAAACTATAAACTAAAACCAGTTTATAGTAATGAAATTATTCAATTTCAAATATTAAGTTTATGTTTGGGTTTTATAAAAATTATAGATTATTTATTAATGCCAAAAAAACTTGTGGCATTTTTTCTAGTGGCTGCAATTAATTCTTCTTCATTCATGTTTTTTAATTGTGCCAATATTCTTGTTGTTAATGGTAAAAATTTTGGATAATTAACAACTTTGTCATATGGTTTAGGAGCTTTGTATGGTGCATCAGATTCAACCATTAAGTTTTTAATTGGGATGTATTTAATAACTTTTGCCAATTCTTTATTACGAGTTACTTCTCCATTAATGGAAATATAATATCCTAACTCAACTAGGCGGTCAATTTGTTCTTTAGTCCCATTAAAGTCATGAACAACAACTTCTTTGCACTTGAAACTTTCAAAAATTTCTAGAGCATCATTAAATGCTTGTTCAGATTGACCAACATCTTTAATATGAGCCATAATTGGTAAATTATGGCTTTGAGCAATTTTAATTTGCATTTTTAACGCTTCTTTTTGAACCTCAATATAGCGATCAGTTCTTGAATAATCTAAACCAATTTCTCCAATTGCCACCACTTTATTAGCATTCGCTAAAATATCTAGTTGTTCATATGCTTCGTTGGCAAACAAATGCACATCATTGGGATGAATTCCCACAATTGCATAAATATTGGCATGCTTTTCTGCTTGGATCACTGCAATCTTTGAAGATTTGATATCAAATCCGACATTATTAATCAAATCAACGTTTGCTTCAACTGCTCCGCGCACAATATCAGTTGAAGAAATATCTAAGTCTAAATACAAATTATCGTTTAAGTGCGCATGTACATCATATATTCCCATTTTATACCCCTTATTCTTTACTTTAATTATCACATTTTTCTAAAAAATAAAAGCAATAAATTCACATCAGTGGATTTATTGCTGGTTTACTTTTATTTTTTAGTGGAAATCATAAATGCTTGGAAAGCATTTTTTGTTGTTGATTGAATCACAAACGCTTTCTCTAAACCTTTTAATTGGGCAATTTTTTCAATTGTATGGACAATCATTTCTGGTTTATTCATTTCCCCACGAAATGGATGCGGAGTTAAATACGGAGCATCAGTTTCTACTAAAATCTTCTCCATCGGAATTCATTGGGCTGCTTCTTGAAGTTCTTTGGCATTTTTAAATGTCACAGCTCCGCCAATATTAATATAACAACCAAGGGTAATGAACTTTTGAGCATACTCTTTATTAGCGGAAAAACAATGGACAATGACATTTGGTTTGTTGGGGTAGGTGTTTAAAATTTCAATCACATCATCATAAGCTTGGTATTCATTTTTTTGATCACGAATGTGGAGCATAATTGTTAAATCATGTTTAATTGCAATTTCTAATTGCTTTTTAAACATGATTTTTTGCATCGCAATATCTTCTCTTGTGTAAAAATAATCCAAGCCAATTTCCCCAATTGCAACAACTTTATTATCTTCAACCAAACTTTCTAATGTGATTAAATCTTGGTCGTTGTGTTCAACAACAACGTTGGGATGAATTCCTACTGCTACAAAAACATTAGCATGTTCTTGAGCTTGTTTAATTGCTAAAATGGAAGATTTAACATCAAAAGAACAATTTAAAAAATAACCAACACCTTTATGGTTAGCAGCTTTGATTAGTTCAGCTGTCGTGATGCCAAGGTTTTCATACATCTCATCATTAAAGTGCGTGTGAGCATCAAAAATTAAATTAGTTTTCATAATTTCTATTATAACTAATAAAATCGTTTTTATGAATAGTTGGTCACTTTTCTAAATTCATTAGATAATTTAGTTTTAAAGTAGTTTTAATTTTATTATGTTCAACAAAACCAAAATTTTCAGTGTTATAAATGTAAAACACATCACAACAACCATGATTAAAATAAACTAAAACTCGAAAAAGGAAATCTGCAAGATTTTAGGCTTTATCATTTATAATTAAATAGTAATTAATCAAGAAAAATTCTGATTAAAAAATGAACGATACTAAGGAGAACAAATGAAAGCATTTGATTATGAAGATATCCAATTAATACCAGAAATGTGTATTGTGAAATCAAGAGGTGAGTGTGACACTTCAATAAAATTAGGAAAACACACTTTTAAAATGCCGGTTGTTCCGGCAAATATGGCAACTGTTGTCAATGAAGAGTTATGTGAAAGATTAGCTGAAAGAAACTACTTTTATGTGATGCATCGTTTTAATATTGATGTGATTAATTTTGTGAAAAAAATGAAAGCTAAAAGTTTAATTACTTCCATTTCAGTTGGTGTAAAAACTGGTGATTATGAGATTGTTAAAGATTTAAAAGCTCAAAATTTAATTCCTGATTACATCACCATCGATATCGCTCACGGACATTCGTTGGCTGTGCGTGATATGATTCAACATATCCGTCAACAAATGGGAGATCAAACTTTTATTATTGCTGGAAATGTTGGTACACCATCAGCTGTCCGTGATTTAGAATATTGAGGAGCAGATGCAACTAAGGTTGGTATTGGTCCAGGAAAAGTATGTATTACTAAATTAAAAACTGGTTTTGGAACTGGAGGATGACAACTATCAGCTGTTAAGTGATGTAGTAAAGCAGCAACTAAACCAATCATTGCTGATGGAGGAATTCGCGTCAATGGTGATGTTGCTAAATCAATTCGTTTTGGAGCAACAATTGTCATGATTGGTTCTTTATTTGCTGCTCATGCCGAATCACCAGGAAACACTGTCGAAATCGATGGGGAATTATATAAAGAATTTTTTGGTAGTGCTAGCGAATTCAATAAAGGTGAAAAACGTTATGTTGAAGGTCGCAAAGATGTGATTAAAATTCGTGGTTCAATTTTTGAAACATTAACTGAAATGGAACAAGATTTACAATCTTCAATTTCTTATGCTGGTGGAAATAAATTATTAGACATTAGAAAAGTTGATTATGTAATTTTAAAAGATTCTAATTTCTAAAGTTTTAAAAATTAGAACTTAAATAAGAAGTGTAAAACCTTAGGAATTTTTCCTAAGGTTTTCTTTTTAAAAATAGAGTTATATTCTGGTGATGTGATTATTAAAAATGTATGATTTTTAGGCCTTAATTTTAACCCTTTCACGTTCAATGTTTAATATTTGTACATTTTCTTTAGAAAAGTTAATTAGTGAATCTTTTTCAATTTCAAACAATTTAATAACAACCCCAAAATTCACGGGTTCTGGATGATTAAACAAGTCTAGACAAGATATCTCCATATCAACAACATTTTCTATTGTATTAAAAGTTTTGACAAAATATTCATCTATCTTGTCTTGTATTTTAAAATCAATCAAAACTTTATTAGGGTTATATTTTTTAAAGTCTTCTACTAAATTTTTATTTATTTGTTCAAGTTGACCCATTGGATCAATTTCAGCTTTATCTTTCTTTTTTGGTTCTTTGGGATTTAAAACGTTTTTTCTTTTGATTTTTGGAAGACCTTTTTCGGTAACAGAGACACTACTTATTAATGCTATAGAAATATCACAACTTGAATACTCATCACCAACAAAAACGTTTGTGTTTGTAGTATAAGAAATTGATGTTGCTACTAAAAAATTTCTATATTTCTTACCATTTTGGGTATTCTTAAATGGGAGATAAAATTTTTCTACTATTTTTTTACCAGGTTTAATTTGTCCATCATAAAATAATGTGATAACACCTTCACCATCTTCGATATTGCAATTAATCGGGTTGGTTTTTCCATTTTTAATATTTAATTCATGTTCTAGGTTAACATAGGCTTTTAATGAATTTATATTAAAACCATATTTTTTTATTAAATGGGCACATTTTCTGGTTAATAAAGGTGCAGAGATTGATGTACCATCTTCATGATAATTAATATACCCCGATTCACCCAAAGTCCAAACCGTATCATTTAAATTTTCATTTTCTTGGAGTGAATTACCGAAATCATAAGAATTGGGTTTTGAAAATAAGCCAAAAACTTTCATTTTACCAGTATAATGACTTTCTTTATTGTTGTTCTTTTCATCTTTGAATATAGAACCAACTGTTAATGCAAGTATTGAATCTGATCCATATGAAACAACATTGTTATTACCTGCGGCAATAATTATAAGAACCCCATTTTCTTTTTGTATTCTATCAAGTTGTTTACCCATTTCTGAAATAGATAAATTTCTTTTTAATGGTGTTGAAGCATCAAAAACCGATAAATTTCATAGTTTAATATTGGGGTTATTAATTATAATTTCTTCTGTTGTTTTAATAAAATATGACATTTCCATTGTGCCTTGAGGTAATATTCCAAAATGTTTTACTTTAAAAAACCCAAGCCCATCTTTATATTTTTTATTATTAAAAGCGTCATTACCAGCAATTAGTGTAGAAACCATTGTTCCATGGTTTCAATCTTTTTGTTCATTTGATGGCAATGGTGTGTTTTCTGATTCAATAAGTTTAGTCCACGGATCTTCGATACAGGCATAACTGTCAATGACACCTATTTGAAAATTCGGAATTTCCTTATTTTTAAAAGCATTTTCAATTTGTTGTTTTATCATTTCATTATTCAATGCTTCATTTGGGTTTTGTTCATTATCAAAATCTTTATTATAAGTAATTTTATTTTTAGTTGCTGTATTAATAAGAAAAGGAAATTCTTGGATGATTTTTTCTAATTGTAATTCATCCAAGTTTAAGATTAAATCTTTTTTTGATACATATACATCTTCATTAATCTCTATATTCTCACTTTTAAAAATTTTATTAATTTTTTCATAATCTAGTATCGAATTAAATCTAACAAAGAAGTCCCCTTTCGTTATTAGTTCTTTATTTGTTTGATATATTGAAATTTTTGTTAAATGCATCATATCAAGCAAAATGTCTTTTATTATGGTTTTGGTCCTAGATTCATAATAAACATCATCACTTTCTAGAATTTTTTCTATCTCTTTATCTTTTTCTGAAACCCCACTAGATGATTTTAAAATACTATCGATTTTTGTGATTGTTGCTTCATTATTATTAAAAAATTTTATAACAATTTTAATGTGAGTTATTGTTTTCTCTATTGCTGTTTTATCAACTAAATATGTTATTTTGATCGCATCTTCTAAAGTGTTGTCATAATTAAACACATATTTTGAATCTATTTGTTTAAGTGGGTTTTTAACAACATTTTTAAAAAATCGTTTGAACCTATGTCCTTTACCTAATAATTTACTGAAATCACAAGTTATTGGTAATTCTAAAAATGAATTTGCAAAATCATCAAATGTTTTTGTAATATTAAACAATGAATTGATTATATTTTCATAATGTTCAAGAGAGATTTTCAAATTTCGATATTGAGGGGTCCCTCCTCCGTTTTTTTCAAATACACTTTTGATATTTTTGAATTCATTTAACTTATAGATTTCATTTTTCATAAATAATTATTTTTTTCCTTCCAATATTAAATTATTTGCAATTGTTCTTCTATCCTTACCTAAAATGTTACCTATTTCTGAATAGTTAAGATCCATTTCTGATAATTCTTTAGCAGTAATATTTGTTTTATTAAACAAATATTTAATCAGGTTTTGATATATGTTTTTACCTCAAAACAAATTTTCATCAATTATGTTATCAATAACCGAGTAATTGATTGTTTTTGAAAATAAGTCTTTTTCATCTTTAGAGTAAAAAGAGATGATTTTTTCAATTATTCCATAATCAAAATTAATTTGATTTTGTTTAGCTTTACTAGTAAAAATGGTTTTAAAATAATACGGATCAATTTCGTCCATTTCGATTTTGATATTGAATCGACGTAAAATCGCTTCATCAATATATTTACTTTCATTTGTTATACCTATTATAGTGATTCCTTTTTGCAAAGAATCAAACATCATATTAAAACTACCAATCATTCTTCTATATTCATCATTGTTAATATTTTCTCTATTTCCTAACAATGAATCAATTTCGTCAATTAAGATAATTCCATTAGCGGATATCTTTTCAATATCTTTTTTTAAAATATCGATATTTTTATGTGTGTCTCCTAAATAAGAAGAAATTAGCCGAGAGGCTTTTAAAAAATAAATCGGCAAGTTTGTCTTGTGAGATAAAAATTTTACATAACTCGTTTTCCCAGTTCCGGGTTTTCCAGTTATAAAAATTTTGATCATTCTTTGCTTATTCACCATGTTTTTTTGAATTATGTTTACTAATGTTGGTGTGTTCTCTGGAAATGGATCCAAATAATTTTCTTCATCTAATGCATTTTCAAAATGTTCTAAAATCTCTAATTCTTCAATGATTTGTACTTTTTGCTTTGTTTTAGCTAATGATACTTTGTTTTTATTTATTCCAGCATAACTTAATATTGCTTCGTAATCTTCGATACTGTCGTTTTCAAGTAAAAAATTTTGATATTCAATTCTAACCTTATTTAGTTCATCTTTATTATTTAAAAAATAATTTTTCAAAAAATTTAAAAATAATACCCTTTCTTTTTTGTTTTCCATTCTATATACTCCTAATCCTAAATATATTGTACAAAATTAATCAATAAATGTACTTCAAAAGACAATGTTTGTACAACTTTCAATCATAAATGTACAATTATCTAATATTTATCCACATTTCTTAAATTTATAATTTTTACAATTGTTAATAAAACCAAAACTTTTATTGTCATTTTTGATTGTGTAGAATTATTTTTTCCGTGTTTAAAACACAAAAACAAATTGCTTGTTTTTGTGTTGATGTTAGTGTGGTTCCATAAGTTAAATTTGTGAAATTAATTATAAGTTTTTTGAGATAATTTTCTAAAAACTTCAAGTTTTCTTTCTCTATCTTCAAGAAAATCATAAGTTTTATTTTTGATATTCATTTTTTCATCTTCGATGATTAAGATTTTTTCTGATATTAATAAAAGTGTGGCTATCAATTTAGAAAAGTGTGCAAGCCAATTTAGAAAATCATTGGCTTGTTCTTCTTGCCTAAGTGTTAAAGGAAATTCTGAAAATCTTAAATCTGAAAATAAAACAATCATAAATTTATATGTTTCTTTCATTAAATCAAAAAACATATCAGAATCATCAGATTTAAATTTTGCACGAATGAAATGTTTTCAAAGTTCTTTTAATCCAACATACATATATGGAGGAACGCGCTTCTCTCTTATGTTGTCGTATTGATCATCAAATACTCAATTTCATAAATTATAAATGGTTTGTTTAATTAAATCAGATTCACTATTTCTATACCAACTAATAAAATTTGATTGCTCTTTTAATACATTGTTGTATTCTTTCGCAAAGATTGAAATTGCACTAGTAAAAGGTAATATATCACGCATTATGCTTACTCATGTGCTATTTTCTTCTTCTGTCCAATTAGATTCTTGTTTTCCTACTCTTACTTTTTTCATGTTTTTGTTATACTCTTGGATTGCTTTTCATACTCAATCATGAAGAGTTCTGACATTATGGGTGGAATCCCAAACTTTTATCAACTCTATTATTCTTGTATCTTCATTTTTTGAATAACGATATTTTACAAGCAAAATTTCTTCTTCAATTAAAGAATTTAGTAAATCATTATATTTAAATTTCATATTGTCTCCTTATGGTTTTGTTTATTTTGAAAATTTGTTAAATCACATCATTAAGAGTTACTTAGTTATTCCTATTTTGGTATTTATATTTCTGATAATATTGAATCCTAATTTATTATTTCTTTTGATGAAGTTTTTAATATTTCTAATTGTTTTTCTCATTCATCAAGAAAATCATAAGTTCTGAAATTAGTCCCTGATTTTTTGTTTTCATTTCTTGTAAATTTTTCTAAAATTATGAAATAAGTCCAAATGCTTGTTGCATTGTGGTCTATAAACTTTAAGAATTTTCTACACAATTGTTTTTGTCGAGGTGTCAAACCATCTGGTCAGATTTGTAATTTTTTAGATAAATCAATCATAAATTTATATGTTTCTTTTGATGCATTTATAAGCAAATCAATATCATTTGTGGCATCCAGTGTTTCTCTAAAAGTTCTATGAAGTGTCATAACATAAAGGCTCATGAATGCAGGGGTTCTTATACCGGACATATTCATCGATTCACTTTCGAATACTTCGTAAAATAAATTGTAAATGCATATTTTAACTATTTGATAATCAAGTGATTCTGGTAAAACATTGTTGTCTAGGATATCTCGATATTCTTTCATAAATCGTAAAATCGCATTGGTAAAAAGAATCAATTCATCTAGTATTGTTAATCAAATTAAATCTTCTTCTTCAGTTCAATTTGAAATTTTCTTAGTAGCTTTCAATTTTTTCTTATTTTTTACATATTCTTCCTTTTGATAAACGAAGTAACTATTTAGATTTTTAATATTGCGTTGTGAATCGCAAACCTCTAATAACTCTTTGATTCTTGTATCTTCATTTTTTGAATAACGATATTTTACAAGCAAAATTTCTTGTTCAACTAAAGTGTCTAATGCATCACCATATTTAAATTTCATAATTTCTCCTTTGCTTAATATTTTAATCTTACACCACCTTCAATTTTTTTATTTGAAATAAGAATAATGAGAAAAGAATAATGTAAATTTGCTCATTCTGCATTCAAAAAAAGAATCTATACTGTAATGTTTATGAGTATTATATTTGTTTTAAAACATCGTAAAATTTTTTCAATAGTGTTTGACCACGTTTTTCAAGAGCATTGAATTCTTGATCAATGTCAGTCAATACATTGCCGTCAACATCAAATTCAATCATGGGATATTCATGATAAAAACTTGCTTCTGGAGTTACTCTAAAACCAATTTCAATAACATTTTTGTTTTTATCAAGAAAAACATCATAAATCTGAATTCAAATTCTTTGTTTAATTCCAGCCAATAATCTAAACATTTTAATTTGTTGTTCTTTTCATCGGATATCTTTAAATTCTCCAGCCTTTCGTTGTTCAACACCATTAATATATAAGTTAAATGGGTCAGTTTCAAAATTTTCTAATATAAATTCCATGATTTTTTAATCCTTAACTATTAAGATTATTATACTAAAAAGGTTCCCCCTACTTCTTTTTTAGAAAATTTATTTAACTAAACTAATAAATAAATCTAGTAAAGAATATAATTAAGTTGTAAGATAAGGAGCAAGAAATATGAGTTGTGAATTAAGTTGCAAAGATTGTAATTGCCGTTGCAATTGCAAACGCGGTTGTAATAAATGCTTACTATGCAAATTTAGAAAAAAAGATCTTCATGGTCCTAAAGAAGTAAAGGCATAAAAATTTTCATTAGTTTAACTAATTAAAATCATGAGTTAACGCTCATGATTTTTTAATCTCCCTTTTATGCTTTTGCTTTGAAACTACTTTGTGCAATTTGAGCAAAGTAGTTTCAAAAATATGTTTAAGAAAAAGATTATTTTTAATCCGAAACACAGATTTAGCTAAATGTTAAAATTATTTTAAGGGGAGTTAGTATGAATCCTGAATTTCTTAATTTATTAAAAAACATTGTTGATGATGAAATCTTAATCATCAAATACAGTATGTATTTACCAACTCATGATCTGCGTATTAAAGGTTTGTTTCAAGAGTGAGATACTAATCATGATTTTAAAACTCTGTTTACTTGGCTTGACCAACAAGTAGGTGATGAACCAAAATCTGCTGATGAACTACTTGATGAAAAAGTAGTGGAATTTCTCAATCCTCGCTGAACAGATATTTATATTCGCATGCATACGATTATTGCCACTATTTTAGCTTTTATCAAAAGTTATCAAACAATGCGTAGAACTCATAATCATAAAAGACTAACCGAATACCAAAGAGCACAAATTACAATTGCTCGTGGTATCACCAAGGTTTATACACAAGGTTATGAAGTTCTAAATAAGCTAGAAGTTCCGCTTTTTATGCAAACAGAATTAACCACAATTCTTGAATATTTCACAAATGCCAAAGAACAATGATTAGAATATGATTGAATCCTTGATTACACTAACGAAATCTATGTTTATCTTGCCTTACTTATTGAAAATTTTAAAAATACCAAAGTTCAATTAAATAAAAAGCAAAAAGCCCAAGCTGATAATTTTATTGAATTACTCCAATATATCTCAACTAGTTTTTATCTTTTATTGTTATTGTTTGAAGGCTTGTTCAACATCGAACATAAAAAAATGGGGATTGAGGTTGAAGAAGTTTACTATGCCCGCACTTTTGAAAAAGAAGAGAAATTAACCAAACTAAGAAAATGATTTTTAAAACAATCTCAAACCAAAACTAATTAAGCGTGAGATTGTCATTTAAGCTTTTGGAAATAAACAAGGTTTTGAGTACTTATTTCAAGTCCAAAATGTTTTTTAAAGATAAAAAAGTAATTTTAAAAATTAATTCTATAATGAAGTTTGTTTCATTATAGAATAAAGATTCATCACAAGGTTAAAATTATTCTATAAAGGAGTTTGTATGAAACCTGAATATAATGACTTATTAAAATCTATTATTGAAGATGAGATTTTAATCATCAAATATAGTATTGATTGACCCACTTGTGATGTTCAGGTGAAAGCGATGTTACACGAATGGGACACCAACCATAATCTCCAAACTTTTCACAAATGACTCAATGAACAAGATGATGAAATCAAACAAGCAGTAGTCGGTTCAATTGATCCACTTTGACTTGTCATATACATCAGATTGCACACCGTAACTGATGTCATTTTAGAGTTTATGAAAACTTATACAAAGTTGATGAATGCTCCTGATTATCAAAAACTTTCAGAATATGAAATGATACAAATTGTTGTGACAGCTGGGATTACCCACATTTATGAGCAAGGTTTTAGATTTTTGAAGAAATCTAAAATTCCATTATTTATGCAAAAAACGTTTGCTAAGATCATGCATTTTTTTCAAAAAGTTTTAAATAAATTAGCAGATTGTGACAAAATACTTGATCATGCAAATGAACTATACATTTATTTATCGAGTTTAATTTTAGAGTTTGAAAATACCGAATTTTCTTTAACCGATCCAGCAAACGAGGCTTTTGATTTTATCGAATTAATAAAATATCTTGCCACAAATTTTTATGTTTTATTATTGATCTTTGAGGGTTTTGTTTTGATTGAACAAAATAAATCAAGCATCCCTACTGATAACGTTTTTTATCAACGCACCAATGAAAAAGAAGAGAAATTAGAAAGACTTAAAGATTCATTTTTAGAACGTTCTAAAAATGAATTGAATTAACTTTTTAATAACAAATTAAAAAGTTAATTTACTATAAGTCACAAAAAGAAAAACAAATAAGTCTAATTAGATTGGAATATTTAGCTAATTCAGGTGTTTAGTGGTGTTTAATTTTGGTTTTTTTAAAACTCTTATTTTTATTTTTAACAAAGTGAAATTATAATATTAATTAATAAGGAGAATCATGGGTATTAATGTTATTGACACAATCGTGGCACCAGCCACAAACATTTCAACTCAAGCCATTGCTTTGATTAGAATTTCTGGTGATGATGCTTTTAAAATTTTTAATCAAATAGCTTCAAAACCAGTTCCACATAAGGGTGGTATTTATTTGCGCAAACTTTATGAACAAGACCAATTAGTTGATGAGGTGGTTGTTAATGCTTATGTTGCTCCACGTTCTTTTACTGGAGAAAACGTCATTGAAATTGCTTGTCATGGTGGAGTGTTAAACACTAACCGCATCATTAAATTAATTTTAAATAATGGTGCCAGAATGGCATTAAAAGGTGAGTTTAGTCAACGTTCATTTTTAAATAATAAAATTAACTTAATCCAAGCCGAAGGAATTAATGATTTAATCCATGCGACAAATGATTTAGCTTTAAAAATTGGTGTTGATAATATGAGTGGTGCCCATAACAAAGCTATTCTTGATTTAAAAGCAAGGGTGATGGATATTATTTCTCGCATTCAAGTTTTAATTGATTATCCTGAATATGATGATGTGGAAGGTTCAAGTAATCAAGAATTAATTGATGCTTTGATTAACATCAATATTCTAGTTAATAATTTATTAACCAGATCACAAATGGCAAGTAAATCAATTGAAGGAATTAAAACTGCAATTGTTGGGAAAACCAATGTTGGTAAATCTTCTCTTTTAAATGCTTTGATTAGTGAAGATAAGGCAATTGTCACTGATGTTCATGGAACCACTCGTGATATTGTTGAAGGCGTGATTAATCTATCAGGAGTGACTTTAAATTTAATTGATACTGCTGGAATTCGTCAAACTAAAGATGTTGTTGAATTGATTGGAATTAAAAAATCTAAAGACTATCTCAATCAAGCTGAACTAGTGTTGTTTGTTGTTGATTACCAACAACTAAATGATTTAGAAAACATTGAAATTTTTAATTTATTAAAAAATAAAAATTATATTTTAATTGTTAATAAGGCTGATCAATTAAACGATCAACAACAAAACGAAATAATCCAAAAACATCCTGATGCTATTTTCACAAGTGCTTTAAAGGATGATATTAATCAACTAATTAATAAGATTAAAGAAAAATATAATAACGATGAATTATTAAAATCTGATGAATTAATTTTAATTAATATTAATCAGATTAATTTAATTGAACAAATTAAATTAAAATTAGAAACAGCATTAAATAACATTAATAACTATCTCCCAGTTGATATTATTAATATCGATTTATATGATGCTTGGGGCTTATTAGGTGAATTAACTGGTGAACAAATTGAAGATGAAATTATTGATAACATCTTTAGAAAGTACTGTTTAGGAAAATAATTATGTGAATGGATGAAATTAACACAAGTGAAATCAAAGCTGCAAAAACAATTTTTACAGGTTATGAATCATTACAAGAAAAGGCAAAAATTGTTTTTGTCAAACCAGTTGAAGAAGGTGTTGTTTTGGTGTTTGTTCAAACACCATTCTATGCTCGCGGTGGCGGTCAAATTGCTGATCTTGGCACTATTGACCAACACCAAGTTATTGAGGTGAGAAATTGAGATGGGTTTTATCTACATCTTGTTGATACTAAAAAACCATATCAAATTGGTGAACAATTAGATTTGATTGTTGATTTTGAAAAACGTCAAAATATCTCGATTTTACACTCATTAGCTCATGTTTATTGAGGTGAGATTGAACGTTTATTAGATACCAAATTTGATCAAACTTATGAACTAATCACTCATGATGATGCGACCTTGGAAATGGTTTCAACTGAAGAAAAATTTATCACTCCCGAGATTTTAGAAGAGGCAATTAAAATAGTTGATCACGATATTAAATTATCGGTGCCAACCTCAATCTATTTTGAAAATAATGATCTTGATAAAAGGGTTGTAACTTGAAATGGCATTTCCAAAGATTATTGTGGTGGAACACATGTGAAAAACACCAGTGAATTAAAATCAGTGGTGATCTTAAAGTTTAAGAAAAAAGCTGGCAAACACCGTATTAAATTTACTTTTGAACAATAAAAAATACTCAGACATCTATTTTGATAGGTGCCTGAGTATTTTTAAATTTTATTGAATTGGTTGAATTATCAATTCACCAATGATGTGTGGTGAATTTGTCATTGCTTTAACAATAATTTTACCAGTAACTCTTTTTTCTACTAGACCAACGATTTGGTAATCGTGATTTAGTTTAAGTTTATTAACTCTTGTTTGGGTCCTCAGTTTTTGTTTAATCATTTTAAGTACAACCTTTTTAGATGTACCAATTTTTAAATTGGTAATTTCGATACCTATTGAAATATCTTTTTGAGTTTTTTGATTAGGACACAAACAAACTTCAACACAACTTGTGCAAGCAGTAATTCCGACTATTAAAGAACTCAACCAAAATAATATTTTTTCCATTTGAACTACTCCTTTTTTACTTATCAAATTACTTATCTATTTTGAATAAATTTTTCTTTTGGGTTTTATTTGGGATAGCTTTAGCATCCTTGTTTTTATCAGCAATTTTCAAAATTTGGGTTTGGGTTTGCACCTTACCTCTTTTCCAATCAATTGTTAATCAACAACCATAAATTAAACAAGTGGTTGCTGTCCCAACTCCAATTGCTAATAAAGCAAGTGCAGTTTGGACACCATATGGAACCGCTCCTAAAAAGACAACAATTGGTCCGGTGTGAGCAGCATAATCTTGAATCATGAATGCTCCACCCATTGCCCCAGCAACTCCAGAACCTAAAACGTTGGCCAAAATAACACGTTTTGGGTCTTTGACCGTAAATGGAATCGCTCCTTCTGAAATCCCGATCAATCCCATCACCAAGGCGGAAATTCCTTCATTGCGTGCTTCTTCATCAAAAAATTTTCTGAAAATAATTGTTGTGACAAACATTCCTAATGGTGGTACAGCTCCGGCTGTTGCCATCATTCCCATTGGTTGATAGACTTTTTCAAGAACCAATGCTGAAACTGTGAAGAAGGCGATTTTATTAACCGGACCACCTAAATCAAATCCAGACATGCACCCAATTAAAAGTCCCATTCCAATTCCGACACCTAAACCAATGCCACTAGCATTATTCAAAATATGGGTTAAGGCATCTTTAAATTTGTTCATCACTCATCCAATTGGTGCACCAATGGCATAAACAAATAAGAATGAGGCAACTCCCCCAACAACAATTGGGATGAAAAATAAGGGCATGACTGGTTTTAGATTTTTAGGAACTTTTCAAGTGTTGATTCATCGCACTAAATAACCAATCGCAATTCCAATCATAATGGCACCTAAAAATCCTGTTGGAGTAATCACAGCTAACCCACCAATTGGATAAAACAATTTAGGTGTGTTTCCCACAATGCTTGCAAGCATTGCAGGCACAATCGCTGCTCGCCCACCAATAGAGTTAGCAATATACCCACCCAAAATTGGGATCATTAAGAGAAAGGCTAATCCACCAATTCCACTCATATAACTTAAAAAATGATTTCCAGCTAATTTATGATTCACAGGATCAATTGGAGATGTTCCCGGATCACCTGGTAATCATTCATTACCATAAATAATTTTGGTTAAACCAATGGAAAGGGCTAAGAAAATCCCTCCCACAATTACCATTGGCACCATGTATGAAACCCCTGACATCAAGTGTTTCATAATGTTCACTTTTTCAGTACTTTTATTTGTGTTGAAGTCACCAACTTGACCTGCAGTTTTATTATCACTAGGTTCAATTGTAAAGTTCGTTTCAGCTTGTTTAAAAACCTCTTCAGGGTTTTTAATTGCTGGAGTGACCGAAGTTTTGTAAATTTTTTTACCAGCAAATTTTGCTGTTTGCACTCCGATATCACTGGCAATGATAACTCGGTAAGCTTGTTTTACTTCTTCAGGAGTAATTTCATTTTCCACCCCACTTGCCCCATGAGTTTCAATTTTCACATCAAATCCATGACTCTTACCATAAGCAGTTAATTTTTCTGCTGCTAAATAAGTATGGGCCACCCCAACTGGGCAAGCAGTAATTCCGACAATTAATTTTTTGCCAATTGGTTTTTCACTTATAACTTTAGCAATTTTATTTTGGGGAAATAAAATTGCTTTAATTTCTGAAAATTTTGCTGTTTGTTTAAGTTTTGTTTTATTATTTGCATTTAAGAGTTTAGTTGCTATTTCACTTAACAGCTTTAAGTGCATATTATCCACATTGGCCTTCGGAATCATTAACACAATTGAAACCATTGTTGGCTGCTGATCAAGTGATTCTCAATCAATCCCTTTTTTGTATCTAACAAAAAAGATCGCTGGTTTTATAATTTCTGCAATACGGGCATGTGGGATAGAAAACCCATCTTCAAACCCTGTGCTGGCTTCATTTTCACGAGCATTAAATGCTTGGAAAATTTTTTGTTCATTGTTCGTAACTCCTAATTTAAATGCTTGTTTAGAAATAAATTTTAATGCTTCTTTTTTGTTTTTGACATCAATATCTAAAAAGCAGTAATCAGCTTTAAATAACGTTGTTCTTGTTTCCATTTTTTCCTTTTTAAATTTTTACGTATGTTTTTAAAATTTTAATTTTTTGTTTATAATCGCTGTCATTTTTAATACTATATTTTTCAACCCCTGCAGGAATCACCATTACTTCTGCATAGTGTAATTGGAAACTCGGAAATTTATTCTCTTTGGAATAAATTTCCACACTTGGTCCTTCAACTAAGTGAATTAAACAAAAGTTCCCATCACTTGTTAAATCAATTTCTTTTTTAAATGTATATCGCTCTGTTCTAAAAAACTCACGATTGCTATCCCCAGTAATTTCGTGTTTAAATTTATTATTCTCTTCAAGTAAAGTTGTTTTGTTATACAAAACATTTTTACTGTATTCTTCATTAAAATCTAAATTAATATTTTGCATTGCTTTATCAATTTCAATTGCTCGTGGTTTACCATCAAAATCAACTCTCCCTCAATCTCACATTCTTAATGTGAAAATATAAGGATTTCCGCTAATTTCTAAAACCATCGAATCTTGACCAGCACAATGGGGGGTACCAGCTGGGATTAGATAGTGATCATGAGTTTTGGCCGGCCAATGGTTAATGAATTTTTCTGCATCAAATGTTTTACTATGATAATTTGCCTCAACTAAAGCATCTTCAAATTCTTTTTTATTTACATTATTTTTAAAACCTAAATAAACAGTTTGATTTTGCTTGCCACCCAAAATATAATATGATTCATCTTGTGTGAAATTCATATTAAAATTCTTGTAAATAAATTCACTAGTTGGGTGGACGTGCAAGCTTAAATTTTGACCTTCCACACAATCTAACAAGTCACTTCTGATTGGTCATTGTGCTCCGAAACGAGCAAACACTTGTTCACCTAAGAATTTAACTGGGTTAAATAACATTGTGTTGATAGCTGGAGTATTAAATAATTTATTTTGAATTTTAAAATTAAGCGAATTTTCTTCAGCCACAAAATCAAAACATCAAGCATAGTTTTGTTGGCTTCGATCAAGATTCATTACCTCTTTCATTCATTGTCCACCCCAAACTCCAGGGTCAAAGAAAGGCACTAAACGAAATGGTTTGTGAGCTAATTTTGCTAGTTCCTGACGATAATCATTTCCACTCATCATCTTGATTTCCTCATCAACACTAGCATCAATTCAAAAATCAATCTGTTTAAAAATATTTTGTTTGTGTTCATCCAAACTTCTCCACTCAATAAAATAACTTCTTTTATATTTTCGTTTTGGATCTTCTTTAAAATTTTTAGCATTCCAATTATCTTGACCAGCTCTTTGACGAAGTTGAATTTCTCAACGATTGATATCAAAGTAGAAAATGTAATCTGCTTTTTTAAGTAAACTTGCCCCCACTCCATAAATTAAAGTAACCTTGGGTTTAGTTTTTTTAGTTTGTAATTTTTTTAGTTTTTTTGCATCAAAAAAACTAAGTAATGGTAAAAACACCATTTTCCCAAAAATCCGATCATCAGTTAATCAATAATTAATCATTTCCAAAGTTTCTTTTTCACTCTTTTTAAAACTATCAGTTTTAATTTTATGATCAATATTTAACTGATTGATGATTTGTTTTTCGATTAAATCAGCGTTAATTCCATAGTAGTAATCAAAGGCAATAGTTAAATTTTCATTTGACCAACCTCTAATTAATTCATTGATTTTTTTTATTATTTGTTTATTATCAAAATGCAATTTGACATCTTTATTTTCAACCTCAATATAGGGGTTTTTCTCATAATTTGAGTCCCCATATTTTAAATATTTAGTCATTATTTTTTCCTTATTTATAACGAAATACACAAAACAAAAATGTGTACTCAATATTCTTATATCACAATTATTTTTAGAAACTTGAAAATGCCAGATAAAACAAAAAATATAATTATGAGGAAAAATGCCTTTGCTCTTTATTAGCCAAAAAAGCTACAAACTTTTTGTTTGTAGCTAAATAATTAAATAAAGATTTTTAGATTAAAATTTTTTTATTAACATTAATATTGTCGGCAAAAACAAAATCATGAGTAACTAAAATAATTGTTCCCAGATATCTCTTTAATGCTTGTTCAATCAAAACAATACTTCTCACATCTAAATAATTTGTTGGTTCATCCATAATTAAAATATTTGTCTTGCGATTAATCATTAAGCTTAAATTTAATTGCATTTTTTCACCTTCACTTAATTCAGAAATTTTTTTGAAATATGTGTTTTCAGAATATTTAAACTTCGATAATAATGTTCGAATATTACCAAATTCATTCTGGGCATTTTGGGCAATGTATGCTCTAACAGTTAATTCTAAATTAGCGTCACTCATTGTTTGTTTTAAATAACCAACAACAAGAAAAGGATTATTTTTTTGCATAATTTGTTCATAAATTTGATTTAACATTGTGGTTTTACCCGCACCATTTTTGCCATGAATTAAAATTTTATCACCACGTTGGATTTCCAAATTATGACTTTCTATATAAAGTATTTTTTTATTAAAATCAGAAATATCAAAATTAAAATCAACCTTTTTCTTAAATTCATAAAGATGCGGTGCTTCTTCTAATTTTTCTAATTTAGTTTTTAAAGCTTTAATATTTTTATCCACACTTTTTTTACCTTGATAATTGAAACTATTAATCAACTTGGCATCTGATGCGCTCATGCGTTTTGGTTTGCGGTCAGTATTTTGAGAATTTCTTCTTCTCATATTGAGATTTTTTTCAATTTGTTTTTTTTCTTTGGAATACTTGAAAAAGTCAAGTTCTTTTTGTTTTTCCATATTTTCTTTTTCATATAAATATGAATCATAATTCATATTAAATTTATTAATTTTATTATCTTCAATTTCTAAAATTGTTGTTGCTGTTTGTTGAATCATTTCTCTATCGTGAGTAACTAGAATAATTACTCCTTTAAAATTTTTGATGGCTTTAAGTAAAAATTGGCGGTTGTCTTGATCGAGATGAACACTTGGTTCATCAAGGATTAATAACTCACAATTTTGATTAAAAGCATTAATGATTTGTTTCTTACTATATTCACCACCACTAACATTTATTGTGTTTGGTTGAAAATAGTTTTGTTCAATGTATGTTGTGGTGAAATTATTTTTTACCAAACCTTGGTAATTGTTTTCTTGACCAGAGATGATTCTCATTAAACTTGATTTACCGACTCCATTATCGCCGATTAAACCAATCACTGCTTGATTATTTTCTATAACTAAACTTTCAATTTCAAAAATGAATTGATCATTGTATGAAAGTTTTAAATTGCTGATTTGTAACATCTGTCCACCTCCTTTGTGAAGATAGTAAAATTAATTATTTTGTTAATTAATTTGATGTGTACATTTAATCAGCCTTCTTTCTTTTTAATATAAACATTATAACAAGTAAAAAATTAAAATAAAAATGTTGCATATCATGTTGAATTGTAAATGATATTGTCGTAATGAATTAGTAAATAAAAATGTCGCATATCAATCAAAGGTAAAAGACAAAAAACAAAGATACTTTATTGAGAATGTTTAAATAAACTTTTCGTGGGGTGTTAAAATTAAATTATTGAGGTTGAGTATGAAATTTAAATATAATGATTTATTAATTTCTTTGGTTGAAGAACAAGTGTTATTAATAAAATATAATTCCGAAATTAATCAGGAGATGAAAGTCAAGGAGTTAATTAAGTCATGGGATTCAACACATAACATTAAAACTTTTCAAAAAGAAATTGAAAAACAAATGGTTAAGTTTGTTAAATATAGAGAGAAATTAAATGATTTTGAATTAAGTGAAATGGATAGTTTTGTTTGACCTTCTTTATTAATTGAAATGGGTCGTTTTACAGATACGCTTTTAAATTTTGTTGAAAATTCAAAAAATTGAGTTCATCCATCAGGTGATGATGAACTCACCGAATATGAACTATCACAATTAGTGCTTTTATTTCAATTAAAAGATGAATATATGATACATGTCCTACCTTTAATGGAATTCGAGGTACCTAAATTTATGTCTGAAGGTCTTGATAATCTCCAAGACCTTCTTGGTAAAGCCTTAAATAATTTTGGTGATTTTGATAAAGTTATTAAACAAACAAAAACAATTTACCAATATGGTTCTGATTTATTAGATGTTTTGCAAAATACAGCTGAATTATTAACAGAAAAAGACGTTGCGCAAGCTAACCAATTTTTAAATTGGATTATAAGTTTTAAAGACACGATTTACATAATAATGTTGCTCTTAGAAAAAATCACAATCATTGATGATGACGCCAATGGGATTAATGACCAAATTTATGAAATAAGCGATGCTCGAGAAAAACAATTAGAGATGTTAAAAAAGCTTGCTGTAAAATTAGAAAACTAAAATTCTTTTTTTGTAATATCGATTATAAAAAAAGAATTATTTAAAAATGCTAGACAAAATCTAGCATTTTTAAATTTTTAATTTTAATTTTGAATATTTGAAACCTAGCGAGAGATTTGGAAGTATAATTAAAGCATAAAGTTCTTTTGAATAATGAACCGAGAAAAATAATAGTAAAAATATTTAGACAGCTATGAGAAAATACTTTATTAAAGTAGTTTTTCATATTAGAAAGGTAATTTATGAAATCAATAATAATCTTAAGTTCTGGGCTAATGTCAGCAAGCCCAGTGGGTGCTACAATTCCTCAAATTGTACAAAAAAATAATGTTGACATTAATGTTTATTTAACAAGCATTTTACCAATTTTAAATAAAGAAATTAACATAAAAAATAAAGCACAAATTAAAAACATTCTCTTAAGTGCTTTAAGAGAAAATAACGGGGCTTTATCTTTGGATCAAAAACAAATGGTGACAATTGGAAATCAAAAACTAGAAACAATCTTTTTAAGTACTAACTTTTATCAAATTATAAATCAGTTATATGTTTCTAAAATAATTGTGTTTGAAAACAATAAGTTTGAATTCAAATTACCACAAGCAACTAACACTCATGGATTTTGAATAGAAACATATTGGTATTGATTTGGATATTCCAAATTGCATTTAGATGATACCTTAACTAAAGATATTTCAGACCGTTTTCAATCTGTTTTTAGTGAAAGTGATGCAGCAGAAGTCATTAGTCATGCAATACCGGATTTAAATGGAAAAGACACTCTAATGTGATCAATGGGGAAAGCATTATATTATTATGGTGGAAGCAAATTTATTGATAATTTAAATTCGGAACATCATGGTATTTGGTTTGGTACATGAGCATACATTGGTTCATATGGACCTTGAGCTCAATAACAAATAGTTTTTTTGAATCTTGTTGCGTTCAAACAAAACACATAAAGTTTATATTTAAAAAACTAACTCTTAAAGTTGATTTTTTAAATGTTTAACGCTTTTGAAAAGACCGTTTTTCCTAAAATGGTATATAAAATGGTTTATAAAAATTGATTGCAATCAATAAAAAACCCTTATAAATAATTGGGTTCATGGTTTTTATAATTTCCTTTTTTTAAAAAATAGTCTATATGACTTTAAAAAAATGAAAGGAAAAAACAACATTTATTATTAAAATATAAATTGTGTTGTATAATAAATACGAGTCGGGATGCTTAGAATGTCCCAGACATACTCGGGAAGTTCGGGTGAAGAACACCTTATGTTGTGTTCACGGTTAAGATAGTGAATGGTTAGTGCACTACTATCACCTCGCACAAGGCATCCACTAACAGTTGTCTTGGATATTTATTAAACAACACTTTAATTAATTTAAAGTGTTGTTTTTGTTTATTTATATGAAACCAAAACAAGGATTAATAATCGGTTAAAATAAAAATTATTTTTTGAAAGAAACTAAATCTTCTAAAAAAATAACTTTTAATAAATACTTTTTCAATAAATATAGTTGTTTCAAATAACTAAGTCATGAAAAAGGATTAAAATTAAATTCATAGATCACTACCATTTGGCAAGTGATACAGACAATTAATAAAATAACGTTATAATTTATAAAATAACACTTTAATTAAATTAATTAAGTATTTTTGAATAGAAAGGAAATTATGAAACTAACAATAATTTTAAGTTCTGGGCTAATGTCAGCAAGCCCGGTGAGTGCTACAATTCCTCAAATTGTACAAAAAAATAATGTTGATACCAATGCTTATTTAACAAGCATTTTACCAATTTTAAACACAGAAATAAATAATAAAAATCAGGAACAAATAAAACAAATATTCTTGAATGCTTTAAGAATAAACAATAATTCCTTATTTTTAGACAAGGAACAAATAAAACAAATTAAGAATGAAAAACTCATAAATATTTTTTTGAGTAACCAGTTCTCACAACAATTAAATAACCTATTTACCTTTAAAATAATTGTTTTCCAAAACAATAAATTTAATTTCAATAGTATTTCTAATCACCAAACAAGTAACACTAGAGGATTTTGATTAGAAGAACCCTGGTATTGATTTGGTTATGCTAAATTTCACTTTGACGATCAATTAACCAAAAGTTTGGCTTTTGAATTTAGTAATGTATACACTAAACTTGAAGCAAAACTTGCTTTACTTGGGTTAATACCAGAATTAAAAAGTTGTCCTTTGGCAGCAGATGCAATGGCTGTAACATTATTTAATAATGGCGGCACTAATTATATTAATTCAGTCAATTCTGCACATAAAGGTATATGATTTAGTTCATGAGGATTTATGGATGCTTATGGTCCTTGATCTGAATAATCATTTTTAATTGAAAAACGCTAGCACAAGAGACTAGCGTTTTTCAATTGTGTCTTTTTAAATTTTATTATTAAAATTTAAAAAGATTTTATTCAACATCTTTAGTTCAACTAAATGTTCGACGAACAGCTTCGTTTCAACCTTTGATTAGTTTTTTAGATTCAGCTTCAGAAATATTTTTTTCTAATTCAAAATCAACTTGATAGTTAGCTTTGATGTCATCAATGTTTTTTCAATATCCAACAGCCAAACCAGCTAAATAAGCGGCACCCATTGCAGTTGTTTCGACATTGGTTGGTTTAATAACTGTCGCTTGGGAAATGTCGGCTTGAAATTGCATCATAAATCTATTGTTTGCAGCACCACCATCAACTTTTAATTTAGTGATTGGTGCTTTCATATCTTTTCCCATTGCTGAAATGACATCATTTGCTTGATAAGCAATGGCTTCAAGAGTGGCACGCACAATGTGTTCACGTTTTGTTCCGCGATCTAAACCAAAAATTGCTCCTCTTGAATATGAATCTCAATATGGGGCTCCAAGTCCTGTGAATGAAGGTACCACATAAACACGGCGGTTATCATGAACTTGTCCGGCATATCATTCGGTTTCTAGTGCATTATAAACAATTCTTAAATTATCTCTTAATCATTGCACAGCAGCTCCGGCAACAAGCACTGAACCTTCTAGTGCATAAGTGATTTTATTATCATAAGCTAAAGCAACAGTTGTCACTAATCCATGAGTCGAACGCACAATTTTTTCCCCAGTGTTCATTAGAATGAAACACCCAGTTCCATAAGTGATTTTTGATTCGCTTGGATTGACACACAATTGTCCAAATAAGGCTGATTGTTGATCACCAATTGATGAAGCAATAATAATTTGGGTTTTATCTGATTTAGATAATAAACCAGGATAAGTTAAACCATAATTTTCACTACATGATCTGATTTCTGGAAGCATGTTTCTTGGGATATTAAATAGTTTTAATAAATCATCATCTCAATCATTTGTTTCAATATTATACAATAATGTTCTTTGTGCATTAGTATGATCAGTTATAAATAACTCTCCACCAGACAATCGATAAATCAATCATGTGTTAATATTTCCAAACATTAATTCACCATGGTTTGCTAATTCTCTGGCACCTTCAATATTATCTAGAATTCATTCTAATTTGGTTGCTGAGAAATATGGATGCACAATCAAACCTGTTTTTTGTTTAACTAAATCAACTTCTGCTTGACTATAACCTTCAACTTTTTTGGCTGTTCTTTGGTCTTGTCAAACAATCGCATTGTAAATTGGGAGTCCTGTTGTTTTGTTTCACACAACAACAGTTTCACGTTGATTAGTAATCCCAATTGCTGCAATTTGTTCACTTTTGATTTTTGATTTATTCATTGCTTGAATTAAAGTTTTGTGTTGGGCATTTCAAATTTCCACAGCATCATGTTCAACTCAACCTTCTTCAGGAAATAATTGTGTGAATTCTGATTGATCAACAGCAATGATTTCACCTTTTTTATTAGTGATAAGTGTTCTAGCACTTGTTGTTCCCTCATCAAGGGTAACGATATATTTTTCCATGTTTCCTCCTTTATGTTAATGGTAAAATACTTTTTTGTCTTGGGTCATAATTAGGTTTAATTTCTAATTGACCAAGAATTTCTTCCACCATTCCACAAACCATATCAGCAATAGCTGGTGCTGATGATATGCCTGGGGATTTAATCCCCGCGACATTAATAAAGTTTTTATCTTGTAATGCGGATTTAATATAAAAATCATCAGATGCTAAATGAATAGCTCGTGAACCAGCTAAAGTTTC
Organism: Williamsoniiplasma lucivorax ATCC 49196; assembly: GCF_000518285.1. Classification (GTDB taxonomy): domain Bacteria; phylum Bacillota_I; class Bacilli_A; order Mycoplasmatales; family Mycoplasmataceae; genus Williamsoniiplasma; species Williamsoniiplasma lucivorax. The sequence continues at coordinate 54,865 of NZ_JADH01000005.1, forward strand.
AACTGTTTTTTCGATTCGTAAATTTGGAATAATTTTTTTTCCAATTTTACCTATTTCATCAAATTTGACTGAAGTGACTAATCTAGTTTCTGCTTTTGGAACATTGTCTTCACTAGTTGGTCCCACAAGAATTCTCCCATCAAGAGTTGGGGCAACAAGTACCCCTTTCCCATGGATGGTTGGCACCATAAAAATCACTGAATTGACAACACCAGATTCAGTCTTTTCTAAAATGCGATATTCACCACGTCTGGTTGCTAAATTAAAATCTGGATAACCAGCCATTTGAGCAATCACATCAGCATAATGCCCGGCCGCATTAATAATAATTTGACTTTGATATGTTTCATTTTTTGATGTTGAAATCAAAAAATGATTATTTTCTTTTTGAATTTGGATCACTTTGGAATTAACTTCTAAAGTTAACCCATTTTTAATTGCATTGATTAATAAAGTTTGCGTTAATATTTTTGGATCAACTGCAATTGATGAGTTGCAAACCAATGCCCCCACTGCGTCTTGAGAAATGTTTGGTTCACGAATTTTTAATTCGTGAGCACCAATAATTTCTAATTCTGATTTATCTAAACCATTAATTAAACCACGTTCAAACAACATTTTTACATGTTGCATTTCTTCAATATTAAAAGCCACCACAGTTGAGTTGATGCGAAGATATGGAAAATCCATTTCTGCAATTCAATCTTCATAGCGTTTTTTACCAAGCACATTTAATTTAGCATTTAATTTACCAGGTGTAGCATCAAAACCACCATGAACTAAACCAGAGTTTCCTGATGTTGTTTCCATACCAACTCTGGCATCACTTTCTAAAACAACAATTTTTAAATTATATTTAGCAAGTTCGCGAGCAATTGCTGCTCCAATTATTCCAGCACCGATTACGACAATGTCTGTTTGTTTAAATTTTTTATTTTCCATGGTGATTTTCTTAAATTAAGAAAAGTGCCCCAACAACAGCTCCCGCACATAATGGTGCGACAACTGGAATTCAACCATATGATCAGTCTGCTTTTTCTTCACGATTTGCAAATGGTAAGAAGATTAATAATTGATAAACAATTCTTGGTGATAAATCACGGAATGGATTAATCGCATATCCAGTTGTTCCAGAAAGCGAACACCCTATTCCTAAAACAGTCATTCCAACTAATAGTGGTCCAACAAATGAAGGTAAAGCAGCGATTTTACCAATACTTAAAATAAAGGTAATTAGAACTGCTGTTCCAACAAATTCTGAAAAGAAGTTAACTCAAATAGTTCTGGTTTGTGGTCCTGTTGCATGCATTCCTAAAACTGATTTTGTACCAAAATCTCCTGTTTCTTTTGAAAAGTATTGTTTAATGTGATCAAAGTAAAATAAATCTACAATAATTTGACCAACGATTGCTCCTAAAAATTGAGCAATTAAAATGATTGGTAATAAGTTTCATTCTCCAACCCCTTTTTCTCAACCATTAACAACCATTGCCATTGTTACGGCTGGATTTAAGTGTGCTTTACCGCCAAGTGCAGTAGCGATAGTGGCCCCAACTGCAACTGCGATTCCTCATCCTAAAGCAATCATCACAAATTGGGTTTTATATCCTTTTGTGTTTTTTAGAACGACGTTCGCAACAACGGCGTTCCCTAAAATAATTAGTAACATCGTACCTAAAAATTCTGTTAAAAAATGTGTTCCCATTTTTTCACTCCTTCTATATAATTCTCATAATTGAATAATATTTAATCTATATAATATTATATTTAATAAAAATCATTTAGCAAACCAAACCACAATGAAAACCATTGAAAATAGGCATTTTATAAGGTTCAAATAGGTAATTGACTAACCATATTACAATCACAAATAAAATCAAAAAAACCGATTAACAAATTTGTTTTAAGAAAAAAATTGTTTTTTATAATGTGTGTTTTCGGGTTCTGTAAAAGTTTTTAAAGCATTAATTTATTAGATGTAGTGTTGGATTCATCCATTATCTTTTACTGGTTATTATTCTAAAAACACTATTATTAAGACCTTGTTTATAGGAATGTTTTTGTGTTAATGTGATGTACTTAAGAGCTTTTAAAATGAGTCTTAATTGCTAACTTGGTGTTTATAAACTAGTTTTCCTATATTTAGTGGCTTAAAACTATATTTCAATTACAACAATTCGGTCTTATTGGTGATATTGTTAAAGTTTTGAAGATTTGCGAATTGTGTGGATATGAATATTAGTTTCTTAAATGAGTTAATTTTCGATTGGTTTTTGATTACTGATTTAGCTTTGGTGCTGATCTAAAACTTATTCTGTTACTTCTTAAAATAGCTAAAAAAAGAAAATTAAAATAGGTAAATTCGTTTTGTAATTTTTCAATTTTTACTTAATTTATTGAGTAATTAATTCTAAAACCAAAAACCAATTAGAAACCAATCTAAAACCATAAAAATCACCATAAAATAAGGGTTAAATGGTGATTAATATCAAAAGAAACCAATCAAAAATCAATCAAAAATTAATTCAATAAGTTTTAAATTTAATTCTGCATACTTATAATAAAGATGTTTTTTTATAATCTTAATATTTCAAAAATTAAACTAGATAAATAACTGTAACTAATTTGTGCTCAATTCTATAGCTATTATTATATGACTAAGCCAAGAGACGATTCATTTATTTACCCTCAATTTTTCATACTTAATTTAATTAATGATATTTGTTAAATGATATCAGAGTTTAAGTGTTATAAATCCAAACTATCTACTCCAACCCACCTTAATCGTCATTTAAGCCTTTAAATTCGTATTTGAAATACAAAGAGTTGGTGTCAATTTACACTTATTCTTTATTATTGATTGTTTACTGTGTTTAAAAGATTGCTAGTAAAGATATTCGATCTCTAAAGTAAGAATGCATATTAATTCATTATTTAGATTTTAGGGTTTAATTCAGGGGTTTAATTTAATGATAATTATCACTCATTATTTATGATCAAAAAATAAGTAAATTGAACTTTTGTTTCAGTTTTTCTGATTCATTTATATGATTACTCTTATAACCACCAAGATAATCAAAAACCAAGTTTAAATCACTAAAACCCGCATAACATAACGGTTAAATGGTGATTGCTATCAAAATAAACCAATCAAAAACCAAATCAAAAACCAAATCAAAAACCAAGTATTTTAACTATAAGATAAACAATTACTTAGATTTGAGTATTAAATTAATGTGAGTTACACAAGATTAAAACATATAAAAAATTAGGTTGTAAAGCCTAATTTTTTAATAGTTGTTTTTCATACATTACTACTTAATAAATTTTTGGTTATTGAAGTACGGTTGAAGAACTGGTGGTAAGTTTAGTTTTTCACCATCTCAATAGTTTTCCATAATGGCCGCAATCAAACGATCAATTGCTAACCCACTACCATTTAAGGTGTGTACATATTGTGTTTTGTTATTTTCATCTTTATATCTAGCCATCATATTACGAGCTTGGAAATCACCGCAATTTGAACATGATGAGATTTCACGATATTTATTTTGTGATGGGAATCAAACTTCTAAATCATAAGTTTTTAATGATGAGAAACCCATATCTCCAGTACATAATTGAATTACTCGGTATGGTAAGTCAAAGAGTTTTAAAATAGCTTCAGCATCAATGACTAATTTTTCTAATTCATTCATTGATTCTTCTGGTTTAGCGAATTTCACCAATTCTACTTTGTTGAATTGGTGTAGACGAATCATTCCTTTAGTATCACGTCCAGCACTTCCGGCTTCTTGGCGAAAACATTGTGTGAAAGATGTGTAATTTAAAGGCAGTTTATTTCCATCAATAATTTCATTAGCATGAATGTTTGTTAATGGAACTTCAGCTGTTGGGATTAAATATTGGTCACCGGTTTTATAAGCATCTTCTTCAAATTTTGGTAATTGTCCAGTTCCATACATTGCTTCAGCATTAACGATAACTGGTAAAAAGAATTCTTTATAACCGTGGTTTGTGTGTCTTGTTAAAAGAATATCAGCAATTACCCGCACAAGTTTAGAACCTAAACCTGTATAAACCAGAAATCTTGATCCAGATAATTTAGGACCTAATTCAAAATCAACAAGTTGTAATTTGGTTGCAATTTCTCAATGTGGTTCAGCTTGGGTTGATAAATTAGGATGGCTTGATTTTCTAACTTCAACATTATCATTTTCATCAGCCCCAACCACAACTGATTCATCTGGTAAATTAGGAATGCCAGCTAAAACATCATTCATTTCTTTAACAACAATTTTTAATTCTTCATCTAATTCGACAATTTGCACATCCATTTGTACAATTTTATTTTTGATTTGTTCAATTTCGCCATTTTTTTGGTCACGAATTAAAAACCCAATTTCTTTTGATAATTGGTTCTTAGTTGCTTTTAATTTTTCAACTTCAACTAAAATTTCTTTTCTTCTTTTGTTTTTTTCAACAACAAATTTAAGATCTTTGGAAAAATCATTTCCTCGATGGTTTAATCTTTTTTCCACATCTTTTTGGTTTTCTTCAATAAAATTAATATCTAACATGATTTTTCTCCTTTCATTTTATTTTACCTTAATAAAGTTAAAAAAATATTGTTGCTCGATGAATCTCAGGGGTAAGATGATATAAAAAACCCATTTTTGATTTGGGAATCTAAAATGGGTTCAATATTTTTAACTGATTGTTTATTTTTGGATTTATTTATTTAATTTTAAAAATGACTCTCTTGAACTGCTACTGCTTGAGATTGATCGTTATTGGGAATAACTTGATCATTCATTTCACTAATAGATTTTTCTGCCAAAGCATCATTCATTTTATTTATCAATGCATTTAGATCAATATCTTTGAAATCATCTTTTAAGGTTTCAAAATCCTTAAGTGTTTTAATTGTTGGTTCAATCATTTTTTGAGTAATTTTGATAATGTTCTTTAAATCCTTTTCATCAATTGTAGTCCCTTCAAATTTTTTAGTAATGTTTTTTTCAAGACCCTCACCTGCATTAATTTTTTCAGCAAATTCGGGTTTGAATAAGTTAAATTCTTTTATTTTGCTATTTTGTTCATTTCATCAAAATTCAACAAATTCTTTTAATCCTTTGTTGGTTTCTTCTGTTGTTGTTGGTGTTTCTCCTTTATCTTTTGAAAAGAATTTTTGAATATTTGGAATTGCAGCTAACATATTTTGAACTTCTGCATCAGAAAGTTTCAATCCCACAACATCTTTAACTAATTCATCAATTGTCAAAATTTTTAAATTTTGAATTACTTTTATTATTTTAGAAACATTTTTTGCTACTTCAGGACTGATTTTTAAAAGTATTGGCCCCATACTTTCTACTAGCCCCAATAAAGATGAATATTCATTTAATTTATCTTGTAATTGTTTAACATCCTTAACATCAAATGTACTCATTAAATCATTAATTATTTTTTTTAATTTTTTATCATTTGATTGAACGTTATTATTTTTGCTTGAACTATTTATTTTATCTTTATCACTTGCATTGGGTTGTTCTTCTGTTTTACCTGGTAATAAAGTTTTTATCATTGGAACTAAATCAAGAATAGTTTTGATTTCTCTTTTTGTAAGTTTAACTTTAACAATATCATTAACAAGATTATCTTTAGTTAATGAATTTGATTCTACGACTATCTTAAAAATTTTGATTACTTTGTCAGCTAACTCTTCTTTAATATTAAGTATCTTTCCAAATGTTTTGACCATCCCAATCTTATCTTGATGTTCTTTAGCTTTTACTTGTAAGTCAACGAGATTTTCAACACTAAATGCTTTCATTAATTCATCGATAGTTTTTTCGATTTGTTGTTTTGGCGCTAAAGTTAGTTCCACAATATCTTCAGCTATTTGTTTTAACTTTTCTTCATGCTGTTGGATTATTTTGTTTATTTCATCCATGCTTGTTGGGTTTTGATTTGATTTGGGAATTGAACCTTGATTATGGTTGATACTCTCATTCTTATTACTTTTGAGTAATTCTAATTGGTGTTGTGTTTCTTTTAATTGTTTTAAGACATCGTCATTTGCCTTTTTTGTTACCATGATTGGTGTCACAATCGCTGTAACAGCGACAGCTGATACACCAACTCCACCTAATAACAATAATAGATTTGTTTTTTTCATACATATATCCTTCTTTATATATTGAGTTTTAAAAAGATTTAAAATACTAGCAAAACATCATGTAAATTTACTTTTATACAATAACGATTCTTTCGATTGTTACTATCAATAGGTAAACTTAAGTTACCACATTCGACTGTATTAAAACCTTGGGCAATATTTTACTTTTTTTTATTCACACATAAAATAAATTTTGTATTTTTTTAAATTTTTCCTACCAAAACATTGCAATTCTTAATTAAAATTTAAAAAAATGCTGAAAAATTAAATATTTAATCTCATTTTTCAATAGAATTAAAGTGATGCGTTGCTTTTTTAACCAAGGAGCCATACAAGTTGAACAAGCAATTTAAAAATAACTTTTCAAGTAAGAAAAGTTTATTTTTTTAAATAATCACTTATCTGATTACACTTGCTTTATAATCAAAACAAAGGAGTAATATATGAGCAAAAGTTTAAAAGATGATATTTTTACTTTAATATCAGAAAAACATATTAAATTAGGTGATGTAATGCCTAATTTCAAAGCAGCAAACCAAGATTTAAGTAAATTTAACTTAAGTGACGTTAAAAAAGAATATAAATTAATTTCTTCAGCACCAAGTATTGATACACGTGTTTGCTTTTTACAAACAGAAAAATTCAATGAAGAGGTTGATAGTTACCCAAATATTCAATTTATTACAATCACAAGAGATTTACCATTCGCTCAAACAAGAGTTTGTGGTTCTTTCTTAAAACCAAATCACATTTTACTTTCTGATGCTTTTGATCGCGACTTTGGTAACAAAACCGGTTTAGCTGTGGAATTTATTCAATTGTTAGCGAGAGTTGTGATGGTTTTAGATAAAAACAACAAAGTGATTTATCAACAAATTGTTAACCCCACTGCTAAAAATGAACCAGATTATGATGATGTTAATAAATTTTTAAAAACATTAAAATAATTGTTGATTAAAAATGAACTTATTAAGCATTTTACCCAAAGTAAAATGCTTTTTTAATTGGTGGATTTTTTAAGAAAATGAATTTTTTAAGAAAAATTAATGGAAAATTTTCCTAAAAACCAAATTTTGAAAATATTTTTTAAAAAAATGAACTTTTCTTGAATTAATTTTTTTTTATGGTTTATTATTTTTCAAGAATAAAGGAGAAATTTCAAAAAAATGATGAAATTCAGAGACAAATTGGAATTGTTAATTACAAAAAAACAGTTACGAGACAAAATAAGAGAACTAGCAGATAGTTTAAACACCAAATATAAAGGTAAAGAACTAACTGTGATTTGTGTAATGAACGGAGGGCTTTTCTTTTATGCTAGTTTATTAAAACAACTAAACATGAAAGTTAATGTCGACATAATATCAGTATCACATTACACTAACCTAAACTTTAACAAAGGTGTAATTTTCCAAAAGAAAATTACTAAGCCAATCATTACTGGTCAAGACGTAATCGTTATTGAAGACTTGATTGATACAGGCTTTACTTTAACTGCAGTTTATGAGGAAATAACTTTTTGAAGTCCAAGAAGTATTCGTATGATTACTTTATTAGATAAAGAAGGAACTCACCCAGATTTTAAATATCCATATGAGTCACTATTTAAAATACCAAATAAATTTGTTGTTGGGTTTGGATTAGATTACAACGATTCATACCGTCAACTTGAAAATATTTATACAATCGAAGACTAATAATAAATAATAAACAGTTCTATCTAAACTAAATAAAAAATCTCCAAATCTTAATGACATCAATCATTAAAGATTTGGAGATTTTTTTAATCTTCTTCGAAGTCGAAGTTTTCTTCACCGTTTTTACGATATTGTAAAGTCACGGCATTAATTTCGTTATCACCACTTAAACGAATTCCGCGAACTCCAGCAGCTGATCTACCTAAGTTCGGAATGTCAGCAACTTTAACTTTAATTAAGTTACCATCACTTGAAATAATACAAATTAAATCAGTTTCACGAGCAGCGATGATTGATGAGAATTTTCCTGTTTTCTCGTTGATGTTCATCACCTTGATTCCTTTACCATTACGTCCAGAAATACGGTATTCATCTAAACTTGTTTTCTTGAAACTTCCTTTTGATGAAATTGTTGTAACGTTTTCAACACCAAATGATGAGACAGCTCCAACAACATGATCATCAGGTTCTAATTTAATACCACGAACTCCAGCAGCAGCTCTCGATAATGGGCGGACAATTTTTTCATCAATGCGAATCACTTTTCCAGAACGATTAGCAATCATCACAGTATCTTCTCCAGTTGTTGGAATAACAGTAACTAATTGATCGTTTTCACGTAAATTGATAGCAATTTTTCCGTTTTGGTTAATGCGGTCAAACATTGAAATATCTGTTCGCTTAATCATTCCTTTTTCAGTAATGAAAGTTAGATAATTCATTTTTGCTTTTGCATTTTTTAATGGCAGAATCGCAGTAATTTTATCTTCTTTAGTTAAACCATTTAAGAAGTTAACAATTGGTAATCCACGAGTTGAACGTGAGTATTGACGAATGTTATATGCTTTTGTTCTAAATACTTTACCTGAATTAGTAAAGAAAAGTACTCAATCACGCATTTTACCCATTGTGGCAATCACAATTGGGTCAGTTGTTGTTGAGTTAACACTCACTCCGCGCCCACCACGTTTTTGGATTCTAAATTCTTCAGGATCAACACGACGAATATATCCTTCTTGAGATAATAAAATCATCATTTTCACATCAGGAATCAATGATTCATCTTCAATACTCATTACAGATTCGGGAATTGGTTCAGTTCGACGAGCATCACCAAATTTAGCAGCAATTTCAGCTAATTGATTTTTTAGAACTTTGTTTTGTTCATCTTTATCATTAATTAATTGGGTTAAATAAGTAATGCGTTCTTGGATTTGACTCATTTCATCTTGAATTTTATCACGTTCTAACCCAACCAAACGTTGTAAACGCATATCTAAAATCGCTTTGTTTTGTTCATCGTCAAAACCAAATCGTGAAGTCATTTTTTCTTTAGCTTCGTCGCTGGTTTTTGAGTTACGAATGATTGAAACAATTTCATCAATGTTGTCTAAAGCAACATGTAATGCTTCTAAAATATGGTGACGTTTTTCTAATTTGTTTTTTTCAAAAACAGAACGTTTAATAATCACATTAATTTGAAATTCAACATAGTTTTTAATAATTGATTTTAAATCTAATAAAACTGGAATGTTATTATGTAGGGAAAGTAAGTTGATTGAAAATGATGATTGTAAGCCTGTAAATTTATATAATTTTGATAAAACCACATCAGGATTTGAATCACGCTTTAAATCAATAACAATACGAATTCCTTCATAGTTTGATTGATCGCGAATATCTGAAATTCCTTCAATCACTTTATCTTTAACTAACTCAGCAATTTTTTCAATAATTTTTGATTTGTTAGTTAAGTAAGGAATTTCAGAAATAATTAAACGTGAGCGTTTAGTATCTTCTTCAATTTGCACACGAGCACGAATTGTTACCCCACCTCGTCCGGTGCGATATCCAATGCGCATTCTTTCCCCATTAGTCATTAACGCTCCAGTTGGAAAATCTGGACCAATAATATGATTATCTAAAATTTCATCAACTGTAATATCGTTGTTTTCAATATAAGCATTAATTGCTGAAACAAGTTCATTTAAGTTGTGTGGTGGAATTGATGTTGCCATCCCAACAGCAATTCCCATGACTCCATTCGCTAACAAGTTAGGGAAATATCCAGTTAAATAAGCTGGTTCAATTTCACTAGCATCATAGTTATCAACAAAAGGAACAGTATCCATATCAATATCTTTTGTGATGTAGTTTGCAACTTTTGCTAAACGCGCTTCAGTATAACGCATCGCCGCTGCCCCATCACCATCAATTGAACCAAAGTTACCATGTCCATCAACTAATGGATAACGGTATGAAAATTCTTGGGCCATACGCACCATTGATTCATAAACAGCACTATCACCATGGGGGTGATACTTACCAATTACTTCCCCAACAATACGGGCTGATTTTTTATGTGGTTTTTCAGCAGTAATTCCTAAATCATTCATCGCATAAATAATACGGCGGTGTACTGGTTTTAAACCATCTTTTAAATCAGGAAGGGCACGCGAAACAATCACACTCATCGCATATTCCAAGAAGTCTTTACGAACTTCTGTCGCAATATCCATTGGTTTGATTGTTCCGTGATTATGTTCTAAAACACCTTTTTCTTTATCACTCATTTGTTCTTATACCCTTTCTAAAAATCTATATTTTCTACAAATTCAGCATTCTCTTGAATGAAATTTTTTCTTAGTTCTGGATCTTCACCCATTAAATCACTAAACACTTCATTTGCCACTGCAGCATCTTCTAATGAAATTTGTAGCATGGTACGACGCTCTGGATCCATGGTTGTTTCTCATAATTGCATTGGATCCATTTCTCCAAGTCCTTTGTAACGTTGGATAGTAAATCTTTGTCCGCTAAAATCACCATTTTTTAATTCTTCTAGTTCTTGGTCAGAATAAGCATAAGCCACTTTTTTACCAGCTTCAATTTTAAATAAAGGTGGTTGAGCAATATAAATATTTCCATTCTGAACAAGTTGTTTCATATAACGGTAAAAGAAGGTTAATAATAAAGTTCTAATGTGAGCACCATCAACATCGGCATCAGTCATAATAACAATTTTGCCATAACGGATTTTACTTAAATCAATATCTTCTTTAATTCCTGTTCCAACCGCAGTCACAATTGACTTAATCTCCGTGTTAGCAAATGCTCTTACTTCTTGAACTCGTTCCACATTTAACACTTTCCCACGTAGTGGAAGAATAGCTTGGAAATGACGGTTACGTCCAGTTTTTGCACTTCCTCCAGCAGAATCCCCTTCGACAAGATATAGTTCTGAAATTGATGAATCATTTGATTCACAATCAGCTAATTTCCCTGGTAGTGAGAATGTGTCTAAAGCACCTTTTCGACGTGTTTCTTCACGAGCTCTTTGGGCAGCAATTCTTGCTTTTTGAGCATTAACGTTTTTATCTAGAATTGCTTTGGCGTCATTCGGATTTTCAAATAAGAATTCTTCAAAACTTTTTCCTAAAATTGCATCAACAACACGCTTCGCATCTGGGTTGGCTAATTTAGTTTTTGTTTGACCTTCAAATTGTGGGTCAGTATGACGGATTGAAAGAATACAAATCATTCCTTCTTTAATATCATCTCAAGAAAATTTTTGTGGTTGTTTATTTTGTTGTGCCACTTTTTCAGCATAACGATTAATAATTCTCACTAGTGCTTGTCTTAGCCCATCTTCATGAGCTCCACCTTCATGAGTATTAATATTATTAACAAAGGTAATTAAGTTTTCATTATATTCAGAGTTGTATTGTAAAGCGATTTCAACTTCAATATCACCCTCATCTCCAGCTTCTTTCCCATCAACATAAAAAATAGTTGGGTTAATTTTAGCTTTGGTTTCGTTTTCTTCACGGATGTAATCAACAATTCCGTTCGGGAAATGAAAATCAACAGACTTATTAATTCTTTCATCATTTAATGAAATTTTTAGTCCTTTATTTAAATATGCTAATTGTTTAACTTTGTTTCTAATTGTTGTGTAATCAAAAGTAACTGTTTCTTTAAAGATTTCTGGATCTGGTTTAAAACGGACAGTTGTTCCAGTTTTATTTGATTCACCAATAATGGCTAATTCAGTTTGAGCAGTTCCCCCATCACTAAATAACATGTGAAATTTTTTACCTTCACGTTCAATAACAACATCAACATATAAACTTAAGGCATTAACAACAGAAGCTCCAACTCCGTGAAGTCCTCCAGAAACTTTATATGAATCTGAGTCAAATTTTCCCCCAGCATGTAATTGAGTGAAAACTAATTCAACAGCTGGACGTCCTGTGTCTTGGTTAATTCCTACCGGAATTCCACGTCCATCATCTTGGACAACAATTTCATTTTCTTTAGTAATTGTTACTTTAACATGTTGTGCATATCCCGCCATTACTTCATCAATTGAGTTATCAAGTATTTCTCAAACTAAGTGGTGAAGTCCTGTTTTTGATGTTGAACCAATGTACATCCCCGGTCTTTTTCTAACCGCTTCAAGCCCTTTTAAAACTTTAATCGAATCAGAACTATAGTCTTTGTTTTGTTCAGACATTATTTCCTCTTTTCTCAATGAAAATATATTTCATAATTATTCAATATATTAATTATACTCTTTTTTTGATAAATAAGGGCACTATTTAGCATTGTGACGGGGGTGGTGTGTGAGTATATTAAAAAGGTAAAAAGCACGAATATATAGGATTTTTTGCTTAATTTTAAAATAATTAATTTTTTTACCCCTATTTTTAGCTTTAGTTTTGCGAAAAAACTTATAATTTCTCGTTTCAAAATTTTTAAAGCTTATCCTTTGAAAATTTTGAATAAATTGATGTACTCTTGAGTGGAAATATTTTCTGGTCTTAGACTTTCTTTAATCTTTGCTTGGTCTAAAATATTTTTACTTACTTCTTTGTTGTTGGTGATATTTGTTAAATTATTAAGAATTGTTTTTCTTCGATTATTAAATAATTTTCTAACAAAGCCAATAAACTCTTGATCATCACCATTTAACTTATTTTGATATTTATCTCAAAAAGTCAATGAGACAATTGCTGAGTCAACCTTAGGAATTGGTTTAAATTTATTTTTATTCACAGTAAATTCATATTTTTTATCAGCATAAAAATCAGCTGCAACTGATAAGTTGTTATAGTTATTTTCATTTTCATGAGCAATTAGTCTGGTTGCTACTTCTTTTTGCATCATAAAAATAGCTTTTTTCATTTGTTTACTTGCCTCAAAAGTTCTAAACAAAATTTCACTTGTAATGTAATAAGGCATATTAGATATTAGATAAACATTTTGCTGAGGATTTTCTTTTTCATTTTCAATCAATGATTGAAAATCAATTGTTAAGACATCTTGATTTACAATCTTAAAATTTGGACTATTAATATCACGATTTAAAATTGGGATTAAGTCTTCATCAATTTCAATTGCAATAACTTTATTAAATTTTTGAACTAATAATTTTGTTAAAGCACCAGTTCCAGGACCAATTTCAATCACTAAACTATTTGGATCATTAGGAATTAAATCAACAATTCGATTAATTAAGTTTGGATCACTAATAAAGTTTTGACCAAATTTTTTCTTTGCTTGTATTTCCATTGATATGCCTCTTGTTCTTATTGTTTTGTAATTTTTATCTAATTAAATTTTTACTATTAATATTCTATTCTTTTTAATCAGAAACTTCTAAATTTAAACAAAGTATTAAAATGGCAACCATTTTGAAAATTTGTTTTTTTTTGTAAGTTGATATTGTTAAAGGGAAAGGTTTTTAAAAAATAAATGATAAAAATAACAAATTTAACAAAAAGATATGGAACTAACATTGGTAATTTTGACATCAATGTAGAAGTTAAAGATAATGAAATTTATGGAATTCTAGGACCGAATGGTGCTGGTAAAACTACTTTGATTAGACAAATTCTAGGATTTATTTATTCTGATAAAGGAGAAATTTCTATTAATGGACTTAATCCACAAAAAGATGCTCAAAAAATTATGGAGTTCACGGGGTATGTTGCTGGTGAAATTTCTTTGTTTGAAAATTTAACTGGGGAAAAATACATTAAATTAATGGCTGGATTAAGAAGTGTTGATGATTGAGATTTTATTGATAAGTTGATTCAACATTTTGAAATCGATACATCTCGAAAAATTAAAAAAATGTCAAAGGGAATGAAACAAAAAATTGCAATCATTGTTGCGACAATGAACAAACCAAAATTTTTAGTTTTAGATGAACCAACTTCTGGTTTGGACCCAATGATGAAAGAACAATTTAATGAATTAATTTTGAAACTTCGTGAAGTTTCAAACACAACAGTGATTATTTGCTCACACATTTTTGAAGAAATTGTGAAGCTTTGTGATCGCGTTTGTTTTATTAAAGACGGAAGATTAATTGAGGAATTTAACTTAGAAAATAAAGATGTTCAAAACATTCAAGAAATTGATAACAAGTTTAAAACTATCTATAGCAAAGGGAGTATTTTATAATGAAAAAGAGTTTTAATGTAAAAAGAGCTAAGGTTTTATCAACTCATTTTAAAATTTATTGAAAACTTTTGTTATTCTTCTTAATTTTTTGAACAATTCTTTCTTTGATTTTGGTTGTTGTGCCAATAAGTATTGGTAAGTTTGGGCAGCAAATTGCGTTAATTGGGACTGGTATTTTAGAAGATGCTTCAGAGTCTTCACATGGTAGTGGACCACTTATGTCGATTAGTAACTTTTTAAGAAATGGTTTATTTGGCGGACCAGGTGTTGTGTTTTTTTCAATCTTTTTATTAACATTAATTAGTATTGTTTTTAACAAAGAAATTCACCGAGGACAAGTATCAAGTTGATTGACTTCACAAGCATCTAGAAATCAAATTTTTATGTCTAAAATAGGATTCATTTTTATTCTTATAACAATTGTATTTATTCCTTCGTTCTTAATTGCGATAATCACATCTTCAACTGCATATGATGCTGAACAACATCTTGGTGGTGTTGTTATGGATGGTTTCTTATTTTTATTATTCATCTATTTTATAGGCATTGTGTTTATATGCATTAATTTATGATTGTCTGAAAAAAGTTTTTTAGCAATAATAATTACTTCAATAATTGTGTTTTATATTTTTGTCACATGATTAATGACTATGATTTATGACCTATCTGGTTTTGAATTTTTAAAAAATGCCAAATATTTTTCACCACTTTCATTAACACCTTCTAGTTTAGCTTTTGATGCAAATCATAAAACAATTGTAAAAGTTTGAACTGTTGACTCAAGAACATTCACATTGATTTTATCTAATCATCTTGCTCCAAATAAAGGGTTTTTAATAACATCACCATTTATGTTCATCGGATTAACATCAGCAATTATTTTTGGTGGTAGTTGAATGTTTAAAAGAAAAGATTTTAGAATTTAATGAACAAAAAGGCGATTGCCTTTTTTTATTCCTCCAATTCAATTAATTGGCAATTATGTTTTGAATATCTTGAACATTTAAATTTGCTCAATTCAATCATTTAAATAATGATTTTGAACTTAATTGGTCACTTCAATTTAAGTTGGTTGCAATTTTGATTCTGTTTTCTTTGATAAAAAAATCATTATTTAAATATTCATCTCAAGTTAAAGCTTGTTGGTTTTGATAATTAATGGTAATTAATTGATCTAATGCTTTTTTAATTGCTTGATCACTAGCTTCGGCTAGTCCGATTTTTTTAGAGTTTTTAATAATATCATCTTTAACAATAAAAGCATTTAAAACATTACCATCAATAGCATTAATGATGCTTTCTCTGATTTTTTTACCAGGACCATCTGGATCAGTAAAAATGATGATGCCACGAGTTTGATTAATTTGATTAATTAAAGTTAGTGTTTCATTATTTAAAGCCAAACCATTAGTTTCGATCGTTTCAATATCTGGTCCAAAAACTTGTTTAAGTTTTTGGGTATCTGTTTTACCTTCCACAACAATAATTTGTTTGATCATCTTTTTCTATCCTTTTTGTATTCTTAATATATTAAATTATAATTTAAATACATAGAGGTTTTAAAATGAATAAAAGAATCGGGATAGTTTTTAGTGAAAGTTATATTAGAGTTGTTTCAAGTGATCATGGAGTCTTAATTGATGAAAAAAGTTTAGTCTTATGGAATGAAAAAGAAGAAAAAATTGTTTTGTATGGAGCTGACGTTTTAGGACTAAGAGATAAACTACAACCTAAATTAAATATTATAAATCCATTAGAAAAAGGGCAAATTGAAAATTTAAAAGTTTTTCATAGTTTAATTCATCTTTTATTTACAGAAATAAAAGATGAATTAAGAGATGCTGAGGTCATTATTGCGAAGACTAATGAAAATGATGAAGTGTTAGCTCAATATGAAGACATTGTCGGGTTTTACCAACCAAAAAGTATTCGTTTTGAAAATAGTGCTAAGCTTGTTGCAATTGGGGCAAACATTGATATTAATGATGAGTATGGACAGATTATTTTTGAAATTCAAAAATGTTGTGCCACAATTACTATTTTTGCTAATGGTGAGATTATTTCTTCTAAATATCTTCCTTATGGAGAAAATTTATTAGATGAAAAAATAAAAGCTTATTTTAAAGAAAAGAAAGATATTATTATCAATAGCGAAACTCTTGAAAAAATAAAATACACAATTGGTAGTGTTGCCAAACTGAAAGACGAATTAGAGATTGTAATTACTGGAATTGATGTTGCAACCAAAGAAAAGAAAAAAATACTAGTTAGTGATTCTTCAATTAGAAAACTCTTTATTAATTTATTTAATTACTACCGTAGTGCAATTATTAAACTATTAGAAACTTTACCATTTTACATTTCTACTGGAATTACTAAAAATGGAATGATGGTGGTCGGAACCCTTGGTAAAATTATTGGGGTTAAATTCTTTTTTGAAGATTTTTTTACTTGACCAGTAAAAATATCTAATGCTACCAATGATGCAATTCTCTTTGGGTTATTAAAAATTAAATAAAGAAAATTCATCACGTTTTTTGTGATGAATTTTAAAAATATTATTTAGTTATTTTGCTTGGGGTTTTAAAAATGAACCATCAAGTTTCATGATAAATTCGAATACAAATTTATCATTGTTATTAACGATTGTTTTTTCAATTTTGTGAGAACCGTTTTTATCTGTTAAAGTATATGAAACTGATTTGACCACAAATTTAACACCAGTAGCGGTTTGTAAATTACTTTGATCCATTACTACTCATTTTTGGTCAGGAGTTTCCACTTGGATTTCACTTGCAAATTTATTTATTTTCAGATCAACATGTTTATCAAAATCTGGATCAGTATTCATTGTTAAAATCATTTTAATTAAACTATCTTTAAGTAATTCACCAATTGGAAGTGGAACAGGAACAAGATCAAATATTTTTATAGTTATTGTGTTATCCTCTTTGATTGAGGCTAAACCAAAAATGATATTAAGTAATTCTGCTGGATTTATCAATTTACTTAAAGCTTGATATTCAACATCACCGATTTTCTTAGCAACATAAGCAAGATTAACCATATGCTCGGCTGGATTTTGGTTGCCAAGACCCAAACCAAAACTAAATTTTATTGGTTGTCCTTCAGTCATTTGTTTGCCATTTTTATCTTTTCATATTTCTAATAAATTAAATAAAATTCCTTCTAGATTAGATTTAAACTCAACTTTTTGGCCCTTATTATTTTTAATGTTCTCAAACAATTCACCATAGCCATCATCGTTATAAGATTGTGGTTTAATTGTTAAATATTTAAATAAATTTGTAACTAAGTCTTTATTAGTTTGATTGCTTACAAAATTTTTAAAATTGATAATTGTTGGGATTAAACTTTTAATTAAATCTAGAGCCTTTGTTTTAACAACTATTTTTATGTTAGCCTTCCCAACTGGCGTGTCTTGAATCATTTCTTTTTCAAATTTAATTTCTTTATTTAAAATATCGTGTGGTAGCTTATTTAACATTTTTAATAATCCGTCTATTTTTTTATAATCAGGATCATTATCATCAAAAACTGTAGGAATCTTTGATGGTACTAAACTATTGATAGCGGGACCAAGTGTCTCAAGAACTTTACCAATTTCTGAACCACCAACAAATGGAAGTGAAGTTGGTAATTTAATTTTTGATGCTTCCATTTTTACACCTTGATCTCATTGGTGAATTAAATCCTTACTTTGTTTTAAGAATTCAGAAGCATAACTAATCTTCCAACCGCTAGCTGAAACATTTTCATTATTATATGTAACATCTACATCAATCTTCCCGAATTCAATTTGGTTTTGGTTATTAATTTGAGCAAATTCGTTATTTTTTGTTGTGATGTTTAATTTAGTAACATCTAACTTTTGTACTTTGTTTTTTAAAAGTGTTGTAATTGCATTTTTAATTACATCATCAATAGTGGTTGTAGCCACTATTGATGATGCACTATTTTGTCTGCTTGATAATTGATTTGTATACTTATTTGTTGGTTGCTTGTTTAATGCTGTATCCGTATCAATTAAAAGTGGTTTATCCTCTTTCATTTGATTTAAAGTTTCAGTAATTCCATATTTTATTGATGGGATAGAACCAGGTTCAAACATCGCTAGATAACTATCAAGAGCTTCTTGTAATTGAATTAAACCTTGAGTTGCTTGAGCAACATCATTAATTTTTTTCAATTCTTCAATTAAAGTTTTTAATGCTCGACTATCCACTTGTAGTGGACTACTTTGTTCTTTCCCCTTAATAATTGCTTCTGCTTTGGAAATAGCATTTTTTAGTTCTTGAACTTTGTCTTTTGTATTTTCATTAGCCGTATTTTTGTTACAAGCAACAACTGTTGCCACACTGCTACTAACAATTCCAATACTCCCTAATAGAATCAATAATTTTTTCATAAATTCCTCCAATTGATTAATGGTTTTAGAACCATTACTTAATGAATATCAATATAAATAAGGAAAAGCAACATATTTTTTTGGAAAAAGGCATCAAAATTTAGAAAAATTTTATTCAACTGGGTTTCTTACTTCTTTTTTGAAATAAATTAAAAAAGAAGCATATAATGGTTTCCAAAATAAAAACTCAATTTTATTTTTTTTCTTTCTTAAACTAAAAACACCACAATCGTGGTGTTTTTGGTGATTGGGGGTAATTATTATTTTAATTTACCTTCTTTTTTAAATTTTTCAGTTAGTTTGACCAACATTTCTTTAGTCATTTTATCAACATCAAATTCAGGTTTAAATCCTCATTCTTTTTTAGCATCTGAATCATCAATACTATTTGGTCAAGAATCAGCAATTGCTTGTTTAACTGGATCGATTTTATAACTTAATTTAAAGTCAGGGATATGTTTTTTAATTGCAGCAAATAGTTCTTCAGGAGCTAATGAAAAGGCTGTAATGTTAAATGAGTTTCTGTGGACTAATTTTTTAGGGTCAGCATTTAATAAATTAATGATGGCATCAATCGCATCATCCATATACATCATATCCATTTTTGTTCCTTCTGCTAAGTAACATTCATAACTTCCTTTTAATAAAGCTTGATAAAACATATCAACATTATAATCAGATGTCCCTCCACCTGGTTCTGATTTATAAGAAATCAAACCAGGGAAGCGCACAGAACGTGAATCAACACCATATCTTGTGTGGTAATAATTTGCTAGCAGTTCTCCCGCCACTTTAGTTACCCCATACATTGTTGTTGGATGCATCACTGTGTCTTGTGGAGTGTGGTTTGGGTTAGCATCAGGTCCATAGGCCGCAATTGAAGATGGGGCAAAGAATTTTGTTTTTAATTCTTTGGCTACATCTAGCGCATTCATTAAACCACCCATATTTAGATCTCAACCAAATTTTGGATTTTTTTCAGCAGTTGCTGAAAGTAAAGCAGCTAAATGAATAACAGTATCAACGTGATATTTTTTAGCAATTGCTAAAAAGTTATCATAATTCATCACATCAAGAATTTCAAAAATTCCCTCTGTGCAAACTGGATTACCATCTAATTTTCTGATATCTGTGGCAATGACATTATCATTTCCTAAATCTTTTCTTAATCTTTCAACTAGTTCAGAACCAATTTGTCCTAATGAACCAGTTATTAAAACTTTTTTCATATTTTTCCTTTTTATTTATTTATTATTTTTGTTTTTTAATTATTTTTCGATATTCTGTTGAGATGATATCAAAAACTTTGTCCAACTCTTGTTTGGTGTGCAACGAAGATAACATTAAGCGAATACGCGCTTTCCCTTTTGGAACAGTTGGATAAATAATTGGTGACACCAAAATGTTATTTTTAAATAATATTTTGGTTAATTCTGTTGCAGTTGCTTCATCACCAACCATTAATGGGGTGATTGGAGTTTGGGTTGTTCCGATTGAAAAACCGTTTTCGATAAATTTATTTTGTAAATATTTGGTATTTTCTCAAAGTTTTTTCAATCTTGAATCATCTTTTTCTAGTTGATTAAGCACTGCTAAACCAGCTTCAGCAAATTGTTGCGGTAGTGATGATGAGAATTTAAAGACTCTTGAATTTTGTTTCAAGTATTCAATCAATTCTTTTTTACCACTAATAAAACCACCGACTAAACCAAATGCTTTTGACATTGTTCCGGTTTCGATGTCAATTTGTCCTTCTAAACCAAAGTAAGCAACAGACCCTCTTCCTTGAGGACCAATTACACCTTCACCATGAGCATCATCAACAATAGTATATGCTTTGTATTTTTTAGCAAGAACATTAATTTTATCTAATGGGGCAATATCGCCATCCATTGAAAATACTCCATCAGTAATAATGAAAATATTGCCTTTGATATTAGGTCTATTTTCTTTTAAAACCGCTTCTAAATCTTCCATATCCAGATGTTTAAAAACTGTTCTTTGGGCTTTTGACAAACGCACTCCATCAATAATTGAAGCATGATTTAATTGATCTGAAATAATTAAATCATCAACAGTTGTAATTGTTGGTATTAAACCTGTATTAGCTTGAAAACCACTTTGCACAACCAATGTTGCTTCAAAACCTTTGAATTGAGCAAGTCTTTTTTCAAATTCATCATGAATATCAAAACTTCCTGAAATAGTTCTGACAGCACCAGGCCCAACCCCATATTTTTTAATTGATTTTTTAACTGCTTTAATGACTAATGGATCACTAGCATAACCAAGATAATTGTTTGAACACATGTTGATGAAATTTTTACTATCAACTTTAATCATGTCACTTTGTTTGCTTTCAAGTATTTTAATATTGTTATAAACTTTATTTTTCTTAGCTTGTTCTAACTCTTCTTTTATTCTTTTATATAAATCCATATTAACATCTCTTTTCTAATTTTTCTTGCTTAATAATTTTGTAATATTCAACCAACATTGTAATTGATACATAGAAAATTACCGCAATTCCTAACCATTTTAAAATGGCATTAAATAAGAAGTCTCCGTGTTCACCTAATGCTTGTTTAATCCCAACAAAAACAATTAAAAATGCGACAATTAAACCAAAGACTGAAGTAATTTGAATAATACTTGCAGTTAATTGCATATATTGTTTTTTTCTCACAAAATTAAATGCTGCTGGCATCATACTTAAAGCTGAACCACATGACATAATTGGGAAGATTGCTTCCATTTTTAATCCTAAGAATGATAAACTCGCTAAAGCTGGGGCAAATAACCCAATCCCAAACGATTGCACCATTCCTAAGAAGAAGAAGATTATTGTTCCAACAATAATTCTTCATGTGCTTTCCATTAGTGTGTTAGTTCCGGCAGTTTTGTCACCAATAACACCGATTTGTGGGTGAGATAAAATCATCATAATTGCTACAACAAATAAAATCACTCCCATAAAAACTTTCACCACTTTTGGATCTTTGATTCTCGCAACTAAAGCTGAACCAATAAATGTTCCAACAAGAATTGCCATTAATAGAATAACTAATGTGGCAACATCAACTTCAATAGCACTGACAAATAAGGCTGCTTCAAGTGTTCCACTTAAAGCAAAACCAACGTTTAATGTTCCGGGTAACTTACTATCATCTTTGATGGTTTTTGTCCCTTTTAAAATTGCGGTTGCAATTCCAAATGAACCAACTGAAATAGTGTCGGTGAATCCAGCTGTGAATCCTGTAATTAAAACGTTTCTTTTGTTCACATCTTCATCGTTATATTTGATTTTTGAAGATGAAATAAAATAAACAACACTAAAACTAATAGCTAAAACCAATAGCACAATCATGATCACAAAAGCAAAAATACTTTCTTTTTTAGTGAAAATATTCACTCGTTCATCGCTTGTTTTAAGCACAAAATAATTAATTATTAAAGCTAAGCTTGTTGCAACTAATGCTGAAATCAAGAACATTAATCACTTAAATAGTCTTTTTCGATAATCATTTTGGATTGTTAAATTATTATTTGGAGTTGCTTTATTTTTCATTTTTTTTAAAAAATTTAAAGACTTCATTTTTTCCTTTTCTTTTGAAGGATTTTCAAAAAATAGATTTTCAAAAATCCTTGCATTTTTATAATATTCCTTTTAAAGTGAAAAAATGAAAAAAGGTCATTAAAATGGAAAAAATCCAAAATTTACAAATTATTAAATATGTTTTTTATTCAAAAAAAATAGATTAGTGTGTGTTAAATATGCAGATTATGTAAAAAATATAATCTTTTTCTTCTATAAAGGGTCTGTAAAGAATTTTGTGTAAATTCCAAAACACACGATTAACTTTGTAGTAAGTTAATAATGAAGAATGGAGATAACACATGAAAAAACAACCAAAAGATTCTTTCGAACAAGGTCTAGACCTAATACTTGAAAATGAAAAGATTTTTCAAAAATTTTTAATGAAGATGGGCTATTTAAAAAGCTAACAAAAAGAATTGTTGAAAGGGCTTTAAATACTGAAATGGATGCCTATTTAGGGTATGAAAAATATAACCGCAAGACAGATGAAAACAACTATCGAAATGGCACAAGTTCTAAAACAATTTT
>NZ_KI912415.1:0-48529 GCF_000518285.1 Williamsoniiplasma lucivorax ATCC 49196
AGCATTTAGGATAAGTGCTGATGTAAATGATGGTAAAATTAAATACACAAAGCAAGAAGTTAAACAATTAAGAGCTTTGATTGAACAAGGGAGTAAAGAAGTGCAAGTTATCAAAAATATGTTGCTAGTTCCAAACAAAGGGGCATTACCAATTGGACCAATTGGACCAAAGAAAATCTCAAAAAAAGACCAACTAATCAAAGACTTACAAAATGAAGTTGCTGAATTAAAACTTATGGTTGGACACTTAATCGAGGAAAATAAACAATTAAGAGCGGAAAATGCTGAATTAAGAGCGGAAAATGCTCAATTACGAGCAGAAATCGCTGAATTAAGAGCAGAAAATGCTGAATTAAGAGCAGAAAATGCTGAATTAAGAGTTTATATTGGTAAATTAGAGTCTAAGTTAGATCAACACGTTCCTAATTGAAGAATGGAATAAAAAACGGAATATTCATAAAGGATAGACAAGATAGAATTTGTACTTTATTTGATTTAAACCAAAGAGAAGAGAATATTAATTATTTAAAAATTAGTAAGTAAGTTAATTCAATTTGTTTAAATGTAAATATCAAATAAATATAAACAATCTAAAAACAAAATTTAAAAGCAAGAGATTTTTTGAAATACAGACCCAGTGAAAAGTATGCGACAAATGTTTAGCGACGCAACCACATTTAATGGTGATATTTCTGGATGAGTCACTTCAAAAGTAACTGATATGCAATTAATGTTTCAAATGGCCAAAAAATCAATGCAAACCTAAAGCGATGATTAAAATGACCACTATTAATAGTCCTTAAAATTCAAAGTTTATAAATTCCAGAAGTAAGTTGGTGTTTACTTCTGGAATTTTTATGTGAAGAAGATTATTCAATCTCAAGTTTCTTATTTTGTTTTGTACTTGCTCACTTCTTTTGTAAATAAACCTTAACTATCCCAATTGGTCAACCAAGGAAAAGAAGACCAACAACACCAATGTTTCATCAGAAACCAGTAATGCTGGTTTTGAAGTTTCACATTAAGATGATTGTGCCAACAAACATTAAAATCGCAATTGTTGTGGAAACTAAAGCTAAGAGTCAAAAGATAAAATTATTGTAATGTTTAACATAATGAGGATCTTTTAACCGTAAGTAAATAATCACAATTTGGGTAATGAATTTTAAAACTGCTAAAGCTAAAGTTAAGTAAGAAACAACTTCCATTAATGATGGAAAAATCACATAAAAAGTGGAAACAATAACTAGGAATAACATTGCTAATCAAGGCATATTAGTTTTTTGGTAAGTTAATTGAAAGATTTCAAAGAAATCTTTTTCTTCGCTCATTTTAAAAACTAAACGGGAATGGTACACCAAATAAGCATTTAAAGAACCAATAAAAATAAAGGTGGTTAAGACATTAAAAGTATTGGCCACTCATTTTGGTAAGCCACCATTAATAATTGCATTCGTTCAAACATTCCCCGGACCTTGTCAATCTTTAGGGTTAGCTAAAGTTAATAAACCAATCGCTAAAAAAACATAGATTAAAATAATCGCAATTGTTGACCAAATTAAAGCACGGGGAATGTTTTTCTGCGGATTAATTACTTCCCCACTCACATAAGTAATTGCTTCCATTCCTGAATAAGCAAACGAAGTTAAAGCAATCGCTGGGAGCAACATAAAACTTGACATATAAATATTTCCTAAATTTTGGTTAATAACTTCGGCATTAAAAGAATTCGTCACATTACCTTTAATCATTGCTAAAATTAACACAAAACCAATGGGAAGCATTTTAATCATTGTAAAGACAATTTGTCCGCGCCCACTCCCTTTCGGGATAAAGATTTGTAAGACAACTAGTAAAAGTAAAACCCCCACACCAATTCCACGACCATATCAGGCTAAGGCTTCCTCACTGCCTTGAATATTGAAGATTGTGACAGCCACAGCCCCAAGTGAAACAACAGCAGTGGCAATCGCTGTTGCTGAGACAAAAAAGACCATTACTCAACCAAACCAAAATGAAACAGCATTTCAATTGGCTTTGCGCAACCAATAATAACTAGTCCCATTTTCAGGATAAGATGTTGAAGTTTCAGCTAATAACAGCATTTCTGGCAAGACGAGTAAACCACCAATAATTCAAACAATAATCATTAAAATCGGGTTCTGTTGAACTTGGTGTCCAACAGAACCAAAAGTAATTAAAATCGAAGAACCAATGGTGGCTGAAATCGCCATCATGAAAATGCTTCAAAAGCCATATTTACGTTTTAATTTATTCATTAGCCAACCTTCTTACTTTTTTAACTTTTAGTAGTTTTCATTGTTGATTGTACAATACAAAATAATAATTAACCTTGAAAAATTCGCTTCTTAGGAATAAAATAAAATAAAGAATAATTTCCAAAAAAAAATTTAATTTTGGTATTATTTTTTAGAGAAAATCATTAAATTAAAGAGGTTAAAATGAAAATTATTGTTATTGGAACAAACCACGCCGGAACCACGGCGGTTAGAACCATTAAAAGATTAGACCCGAAAGCAGAAGTTGTTACTTATGATAGAAATGACAACATTTCCTTCTTAGGATGTGGAATTGCTTTGTGGGTTAAGGGTGAGTTTAAAGATCCTAAAGGATTATTTTATGCTAACCCAAAAATGCTTGAAGAAGAAGGCATTAAAGTAAAAATGGAACATGAATGAGTTTCAATTGACGCTAAGAAAAAAACTGTGAGAATCAAAGATTTAAAAACAGGCAAAGAATTTGACGATAACTATGACAAATTAATTATCGCCACAGGTTCATGACCAATCGTTCCACCAATTCCAGGTATTGATTTACCAGGTGTGCAAATTTGTAAAAACTATGACCATGCTAAAATTATCCAAAAAGCAAACCTAAACCCAGACATTAAAAATGTGGCTGTTGTCGGAGCTGGATATATCGGTGTGGAATTGGTTGATGCTTTTGTTGCGGCTGGTAAAAAAGTTACTCTAATTGATGTAGCTGATCGCATTATGCCAAACTACTATGACAGTGAATTTACATCAATTGTTGAAGCAGGCATGAAAAAAGCTGGAGTTAAAATGGCTCTTGGTGAAAAAGTTGTGGAATTTAAAGCTGGTAAAGACGGCAAAATCAGCAGCGTTGTCACTGACAAAGGTAAAATCAAAGCTGATTATGTTATCTTCTCAGTTGGAGTAAGACCACAAACCAAACAATTGGATGGGGTTGTTGATCTTTCGCCAATTGGAGCAATTAAAACTAACGATCATATGCAAACATCAAACAAAGATATTTTTGCAATTGGGGATTGTGCTGAAGTACATAATATTGCTTTAAATCAACAAATGCCAGTGCAATTAGCAACAACAGCTGTTAGAACTGGAATTATTGCAGCAGTTAACTGTTTACAAAACAACACTATGAAAACTCCGGGATTTGCTGGGGCAAACGGAATTGATGTTTTTGGATTCAAAATGGCTAGTGTTGGATTTACTGCGACATCAGCCAAAAGAATGGGAGTTGAAGCTGAAGAAGTTTTCTTCACTGATAATGACCGTCCAGAATTTATGTCATCAAAATCACCTGTCTGATTAAAAGTAGTATGAGAGAAAAAATCACGTAAAATTATTGGAGCTCAGGTGGGTTCAGAAGTTAACCATACAGAAACTATGTACATGTTTGCTTTAGGAATCCAAAAAGGGTTAACAATTGATGAATTACCACTAATTGATATTTTCTTCTTACCACACTTCAACAAACCTTATAACTTTATTACCTTAGCTGGTTTAGAAGTTTTAGGATTGAATTATTTCAAAAAAAATGATTCTAAAAAGAAAAAATAATGAAAATCTTATTTACCAAAACAAATAGTCCTTATGCTAATTTAGCAACAGAAGAATATTTGTTTAATTCGAATAAATACCGACCTCCAATCATCTTTTTGTGGCAAAATCAAAATACGATTGTTGTTGGTAAAAACCAGAATACATTCGCTGAAATCAATTTAATTAACGCCCAACAAGATGACGTTAATATCGTGAGAAGAAACACTGGTGGTGGAACGGTTTATCAAGATTTAGGAAATTTATGTTTTTCCCTTTTAATTAGTAATAACAATGAAAGTTCAGTGGAAGTTTTTGAAAAATCATTACAACCAATTTTAGACTTATTACGTAATTTAGGTTTAAATGCTAATTTTAAAGGCAGAAATGATTTGGAAATTGACGGAGCTAAAATTTCTGGCAATGCCCAAATGAAAAATAGTCATAAAATTCTTTCTCATGGAACATTATTATTTGATGTTGATTTAGCGAAAATCAACAAATATCTTAATGTAAATCCGGTGAAAATGGAATCTAAAAAAATTAGTTCTGTGAAAGCACGAGTGACAAACATTAAACCACTATTAAAAGAAACGATTTCAATTGAAGATTTTATCAAAATGATTGCTAAACAATATATGCAAGCTGATGTTGAAGAGTTGGTTTTAGATCAAGATGATTTAAAAGCCATTGAAAAATTAACAAATGAAAAATTTAAATCTTGAGATTGAAATTTTGGTCACAACGAAACATTCAATTCCATCAAAACTGAATACTTACCAAGTATTGGTTTAATTGAAGTGGGGATGAATGTTGAAAAAGGAATTATTAAAACAATTGATATTTTTGGGGATTTTTTAGGAACGATTGGGACTTATGAAATTACCCAAAAATTAAAGAATAAAAAATATGATAGAGAAACTATCAAAATAGAATTACAAAAAATTAAAAATCTTAATGAAATTTTTGGTGCAGAAATTGCAATCGATACATTATTGAATTTAATTTTAAAATAAAGGAGAGTTATGGCCTACAAATATATAGGAAAATTTGATCCATTAAAAAACGAACAAGTTCGTATAATGGATGAAAACGGAAAGATTATCAACAAAGATTTGATGCCTAAAATTAATGATGAAAAATTAGTTGAAGCATATAAATTAATGTGTTTATCAAGAACACAAGATTACTACCAAAATAAACAACAACGTTTAGGAAAAATCTTATCATTCTTGTCTTCAACTGGACAAGAAGCTGGAGAAATTGCTTATGCAATGCATGTTAGACAAGGTAAAGATTGATTTTTACCAGCATACAGAAACAATGCTGCATGATTAGCCACTGGTATCCCAATGAAAAACATTATGATGTATTGAATGGGAAATGAACGTGCAAACATCCCACCAGCTGGAGTAAAAAACTTACCAATTAACATCGTGATTGGTTCACAATATTCACACGCTGCTGGAATTGCTTTTGCAGAAAAATTTAACAACAAATCAGACAATGTGGTTTTAACAACTACTGGAGATGGTGGATCAAGTCAAGGGGAAGTTTATGAATCATTAAACTTCGCTCAATTAAAAAAATTACCAGTTATTTTTGTTATTGAAGATAACAAATGAGCGATCTCAAACCCTTCATCTAATGCCACAGCAGCATTGAACTTCGCTGTTAAAGGATTAGCATCAGGAACACCTGGACTTAAAGTTGATGGTAATGATTTCTTAGCCTCATGAGGAGTTTTTGAAGAAGCTTTTGATTATGTGAGAAAAGGCAATGGTCCAATTTTAATTGAACTAAACACTTACCGTTTAGGAGCTCACTCATCATCAGATAATCCAGATGTTTACCGTCCAAAAGGTGAATTTGAAGAACAAGAAAAATTCTGTCCAATTATCAGAATGAAAAAATACCTTGTTGAGAAAAAACTTTGAGATGATAAAAAACAAGCAGAACTAGATGAAAAAAATCAAGCTTTTGTTGAAAAAGCTTTTGAAGAAGCAATGGCAAGCAAAGATTATCCTTTAGAAGATGTCTTTGAATACATGTATTCAGAAATGACACCAATTCTAAAAGAACAATATGCTGAAGCTAAAGAATTCTTCAACAAATACCCAGAATCAAAAGATGGAGGACACCACTAATGCCAGTTTTAAATAACGTACAAGCAGTAACAAATGCTTTAGATGTAGCGATGGACAAATGAAAAGAAGTTGTCGCTTTCGGAGAAGATGTAGGACAAGATGGGGGAGTATTCCGTGCCACAATGGGTCTATATGATAAATATGGAGAAAACCGTTGTTTCAGTATGCCAATTTCAGAAGCGCTCTTTGCTGGAGCTGGTTATGGAATGGCTGTTGCTGGAATGAAACCAGTTATTGAATTTCAATTTGAAGGATTGGGATGAGCTTCATTACAAAATATTTTCACCCAAATTGCCAAAGTTAGAAATCGTAGCCGTGGTTCTTATTCAGTGCCACTTGTGATTCGTATGCCAATGGGTGGAGGAATCCGTGCGTTGGAACACCATTCAGAAGCAATGGAAGCAATGTATGCTCACTGTCCAGGAATTAAAGTTGTAATTCCTTCAACACCATATGACACAAAAGGGTTATTATTAGCAGCAATTGAATCACCAGATCCAGTCGTTGTCTTTGAACCAACTAAGTTATACCGTGCTTTCAAACAAGAAGTACCAGATGGATTTTACACAGTACCAATTGGAGAAGCTTATAAAATCCAGGAAGGAAATGATTTAACAATTGTGACTTATGGAGCACAAACTGTTGATTGTGAAAAAGCGATCGAGATGTTATTACAAGAACGTCCAAATGCAAGTATTGAATTAATTGATTTACGTACAATCCAACCTTGAGATCGTCAAATGGTTTTCGAATCAGTGAAAAAAACAGGAAGATTGTTAGTTGTTCATGAAGCTGTCAGATCATTCTCAGTTTCATCAGAAATTATTGCCTCAGTTAATGAAGCATGCTTTGAATATTTAAAAGCACCATTATCAAGATGTACAGGATACGATATCGCCATTCCATTTGACCGTGGAGAAGGATATCACCAAGTTAATCCAATTAAAGTACTTGTTAAAATGAAAGAAGTATTGGATTACCAATTTTAAGAAGGAGAAAGAATGTTTAAAGTAAAATTTGCAGATATAGGAGAAGGTTTAACGGAAGGAAAAGTTGCTGAAGTTTTAGTAAAGTTAGGTCAAACAGTGAAAGCTGGAGACCCACTTTTCTTTGTTGAAACTGATAAAGTAAACTCAGAAATTCCTGCCCCAGTGGATGGGAAAATCGCCAATATCTTAATCAAGCCAGATCAAGAGATTGTTGTTGGAGAAGTGGTTATGGAAATTGATGATGGTTCATCAACAACCCCAACCCCAACTGCTAAAGTTGAAGCAGCTCCTGTTAAAGAAGAAGAAAATGCTAGTGTTGTTGGTGCAACACCAGTTTCAAACAAATTAATCACTCGTGGAGGTGTTAATATGCCAACCCAAACAAAAAATGAAGAAATTAAAGCAACACCGTTAGTGCGTCGTATGGCTTTAGATTTAGGAATTGATTTAGCAACAGTAACTCCAACAGGACCTGGTGGAAAAATTCTTTCTGAAGATTTAAAAAGAGCTGCTGCTCAACCAAATCAAGCTAGTCAAGCAGCAATTGTGCAACCAGTTCAACAAGTGGGTAAATCAGTGGATCAACCAACACCACCCCCACTTCCAGCATTCGATGATGCTTTAACATTCGAAACAAAACCAATGAATCCAATTCGTAAGGCAACTGTCAAAGCGATGAAAATTTCGCATACGCAAAATGCTGCTTTTACTGGATTCAAAGACATGGATATCACTAATTTAGTTGAAACTCGTAATCAATTAAAAGATGTAGCTGCCAAACAAGGTATTAAATTAACTTATTTAGCATTTATTGTTAAAGCAGCTGCGCGTGCTTTAAAAGATTTCCCGAACATTAATGTTCGCATTGATGAAGAAAACAATGCAATTCGTTATATGAATAATATCAATATTGGAATTGCTGTTGATACACCAGATGGATTAATGGTGCCAGTCATTAAAAGTGCTGACAAATTATCATTATTCCAAATTGCCCAAGCAATTACTGATTTAGCTGATAAAGCACGTCATAAAAAATTAACAATTAAAGAAATGACAGAAGCAACTTTCACAATTACCAACTTCGGTTCAGTCGGCTTAACTTATGCAACTGCAATTATTAACCCACCCGAAGCAGCGATTATGGGGGTTGGAGCAATGAGCAAACAACCAGTTTACATTAATGGTGAATTCAAACCAAGAGATGTGATGCCGTTTATCGCAACAGTTGACCACCGTATTATTGATGGTGCTGATGCTGGAAGATTCTTGATGAAAGTGGAAGAATACTTACAAAACCCAATACTTTTATTAGTTGGATAGAAAAAGGATAAGAGAATATGTTTAAAGTAAAATTTGCCGATATTGGGGAAGGTTTAACTGAAGGAAAAGTTGCTGAAGTTTTAGTAAAGTTAGGTCAAACAGTGAAAGCTGGAGACCCACTTTTCTTTGTTGAAACTGATAAAGTAAACTCAGAAATTCCTGCCCCAGTGGCTGGAAAAATCGCCAATATCTTGATCAAACCCGATCAAGATATTGTTGTTGGAGAAGTGGTTATGGAAATTGATGATGGTTCATCAACAGTTGAAACTCCACCAGTTGTCAAAACTGAAGAACCAGCTGAAGAAAATGCAAGTGTTGTTGGTGCAACACCAGTTTCAAATAAATTAATTACCCGTGGTTTACCAAAACAAGCAGCACCTGTACAAACTAAAAGCGCTTCTGCTGATTGTGCACCCGCCTTAACAGATTGTGATACACAAATTCCTGCACGAGGTACTCATAGTACAAACAGGACTACTAGTCAACCATTTAAAGCACCAAACCCTGAAAAACACTTTGATATTATTGTTGTCGGAGCAGGAGTTGGTGGTTATGTTGCAGCAATCAAAGCTGCTAATTTAGGTTTAAAAACTTTAATTATTGAAAAAGGTGCTTATGGAGGGGTATGTCTAAACATTGGATGTATTCCAACTAAAACTTTATTAAAATCTGGAAAAGTTTTTGAACAAACAACTCAAAAAGCAGCTGCTTTTGGAATTGAAATTTCCAAAGATGCTAAAATTACTGTTAACTGAACTAAAGTCATGGAACGTAAGGAAGACATCATCAAAAAACTAAGTAGTGGTGTGCTTTACTTAATGAATAAAAATAAAATTAAGCATCTTGAAGGCGAAGCTCTTGCTCTTGATAACCACACCATTAAAGTTAATGGTGAAACATACACAGCTGATGATTTAATTATTGCAACTGGTTCAACTCCACGTGGATTAAACTTACCTGGCTTTGAACAAGCGCAAAAAGCTGGTTTTTTACTAAACTCAACTGATGCTTTATCATTACCAAAATTACCTAAAAAAGTTGTCATTATTGGTGGGGGAGTAATTGGGGTTGAATTTGCTTCAATGTTTGCTAGTTATGGTAGCCAAGTGACTTTATTACAAGGTTTACCAACTATTTTAGAAATGCTTGATGGTGATTTATCTAAAGAAATGACTAAAATTTTAAGTGCAAAAAATAACATTACTATTGTAACTAATGCGATGATCAAAGGTATTGAAAAAAACAAAGTTGTTTATGAAGTTGATGGTAAAGAAGTGAAATTAGAAGCTGATTACTGTTTACAATCTGTCGGAAGACAAGCAGTCACAACTGGTTTTGATAACATTGGTCTGCAAAAAACTGCTAATGGTTATATCGAAATGGCCAATGACTATTGTCAAACAAACATTGATAACGTTTATGCAATTGGAGATGTTAATGGAAAATTAATGTTAGCCCATGTGGCGAGTCACGAAGGTGTGATTGCTGTTAACCACATCGCTACTAAAAAAGGTGTGAAACATGCCGGACATACTAAAATGGAATTTGAATGTGTGCCAAGTTGTATTTATGCTTCTCCAGAAATTGCCTCAATTGGTAAAACTGAAGAACAATGTCAAAAAGAAAACATTGACTACAAAGCATTTAAATTTCCATTCTCAGCCATTGGTAAAGCTTTAGCTGATGGAGATACTCATGGTTTTGTGAAATTAATTATCGAAAACAAATATCAAACAGTGATTGGAGCGCACATTATTGGAAACCGTGCAACAGAAATGATTTCTGAAATCGCTGTGGCAATGGAATCAGAAGCCACAATTGCTGAGATTGCTCATGCTATTCACCCTCACCCAACAATGAGTGAGGCGATTGGTGAAGCTGCTGAAGCATTGTTAACTGGAAAGACTTTGAACTTATAATATGTACTCATTAAAAGATTTAAAAGAAGTTTTAAAAACTTCTGCAACCCAAACAATCATTTTCCCAGAAGGGGATGAAGCGAAAATCCAACAAACAGCAACAATGCTTGTTGAAGAACAACTAGTTGATGTGATTTTGTTATTCAACAAAAAAACAGATATTCCAACTGGTTTAAATACACAAATCAAAGTTATGTCAGTTGATCAAATAGATGTCGCTCCATATATTGCAAAATTTATGGAAATTCGTGGTGATAAAACGAATTTAGAACAAGCTACTAAATTAATGCAACTAAGAACATACATTGGAACAATGATGATTTTAGAACAAAAAGCTGATGCAATGGTTTGTGGTTTAACTTTCACAACAGCTGATACTTTACGTCCAGCACTTCAAGTTGTGAAAGTTAAAAAAGGGATGGCAATTGCTTCATCAGCTTTCATTATGAAAAAAGGTGAACAAGCATTTATTTTTACTGATTGTGCTTTAAATGTTAACCCTGATGCCAAACAATTAGCCCAAATTGGGATCATGGCGACTGAGTTTGCTAAAACAATGAATGTCACTAATCCTGAAACAGTTTTTCTAAGTTATTCAACTAAAGGATCTGGGGCTGGTGAGGCTGTTGATAAAGTGGCTCAAGCGATCAAAGAACTTGATGCCATCAAACCAGATTTTGCTTATGACGGAGAATTTCAATTTGATGCTGCTTTTGTGCAAGAAGTGAGAATGAAAAAAGCACCAAATAGTAAACTAACAAAAGCAACCCCTGATGTTTTTGTCTTTCCAGAATTACAATCAGGAAATATTGGCTATAAAATTGCCCAACGTTTAGGTGGTTTTGATGCTGTTGGACCATTTATTTTAGGTTTAAATAAACCAATTAATGATTTAAGTCGTGGAGCAACACTGGAAGACATTTATGAAACTGCAATTTATACAGCGTTTCAAGCATTAAACTCACAAAATTAATGTATTATCACAATTAGAAAAACAGAGGTAAAAAATGATTTTAGTCGTAAATCCCGGATCAAGTTCCATTAAGTTTCAATTATTCGAAACTAACCACGCTCAACCAATTTCTATTCTAGAAGGAATAGCTGAAAGAATTGGGGTCGATGGCAATTTAGTGATGAAATTTCAAGGGCAAAAACATCAATGAAAAGTGATGATGCCCGATCATCTAACAGCTGTTAGTGAAATCAATGCTCACATGTTGGAATTGCAAGTAATCAAAGATAAAAAAGAAATTCAAGGAATTGGTTTTCGAGTGGTGCATGGCGGAGACAAACTGGTCCACCCAATTATCATTGATGAACAAGTTAAAAAAGGGATTGAAGATAATTTTAAATTAGCCCCTTTACATAACCCTCCAGCACTTGTTGCAATTAATGCTTTTGAAAAACAATTTCATTTGCCAATGGTTGCTGTTTTTGATACAGCTTTCCACCAAACTCTTGACCCAGTTAATTATCTTTATCCTGTCCCATACACATGATACAAAGAAAATAAAGTACGTAAATATGGTTTTCATGGGATTAGTTATGAATATATCACAACCCACATGAGTCAAGTGTTAAACATTCCCCAAGACAAATTAAATTTAATTGTTTGTCATTTAGGGAGTGGGGCAAGTATTACTGCGATTAAAAATGGTCAATCATTAGATACATCAATGGGGTTCACCCCATTAGCTGGATTAATGATGGGCACTAGAAGTGGTGATATTGATGCTTCAATTGTTCAATACATGGTCAAAGAAACTGGCTTAGATGCCTTTCAAATTACTGATATTTTAAATAAGCAAGCCGGTTTATTAGGAATGGCTGGGATGAGTGATATGCGTGATGTGACTGATGCTGTCCGTCGTCAAGAAGAATTACCAACCTTAGCCTGACATAAATATTGTCGTGTGGTAGCTCGTTATCTTGTAGATTATGCTAATCAACTTGCTGGCAAAATTGATGCGATCATTTTTACAGCTGGAGTTGGGGAGAATTCTAAATCAACAAGAAAAGAAATCATCAAGCATGTTAAATTGTTAAATTTAACAATTGATGAAACTGCTAACGAAGCCAAATATGATGATTATCAGTTAATCTCAACTGCCCAATCAGCATATCCAATTTATTGTGTGCGCACTAATGAAGAGTTAATGATTTGTCATCATACCTTAAAACTAGTTCAATAAAATTAAACAAACTATTAAATCTTAAAAATAATGATTAAAAAAGCAAAACCCCCACTTTTGAATGGAGGTTTTGCTTTTTTTATGAATCAATGAAGATTTGCTTGGATAAATTGTTAGTTTTTAATAATTTGAAATTTTTTTTCTGTTTTTAACAAAAACAATTGACAAAACAAGATAAAAAAGAGATTTTATTCTATGGGTGTAAAATTAAGTCAAAAATTTACATATTAAATTAAAAGGAAACATAATTAAAAATTAAATAAATAATATGACACAATCGTGCTTTTTTGGATTGAAAAAGGCTCGTTAACTAATATTCAAAAGCGATAATACAATGAATATGAATAAGATCAATAACTAGATGCTCATCTAAAAAATTAGATTTACACTTAGTTGCAAAGACAAAAATAAAAATAATCAACTAGAAAGAATAAAACAAAATAAAAATTATGAAAAAAACATTAATCTTCATAGGAATCACTGCCACAATAGGGCTGAATGTTTCTGCTGTTGTTGCTTGTAACAAGACAAAAAAATCAACATCACAAACTTCACCAGCCAATTATGATGCTTTAAAGCTTTTGATCGCTAATGCCAAAAAAATTAAATTAAAATCAAAAACTTTCGAGGCATTCAATGAACTTAAAGAAGCTATTAAAACTGCTGAAAGCTTATCACAATCTTTAAAAAGCGAAGATCAAAAAAAGATTGATGATACTTTAAGTACTTTAGAAAATGCCATTCAAACATTTAATAATTCTGGCAGACGTTTAGCTAGCAATGCTGAGCTTTTAAGACTAGTTAAATTGGGACAAGAAATGACTAGTCGAGATGATGTGCAACACTCCCCAGAAGATAAAGAAGCTCTTAGAAGGGAAATACATAGAGCTGAGAGGGTTTCGTTTTTTAGAGATTTAAAAAAACAAACCAATATTGATCAAGCAACTGCTTTTTTACAACATGCATTAAATGCATTTCAAGGTGTTGCAACTCAAAAAAGAGATTTAAAAGCATTTCAACATTACCTTGAGCAAGTATTCTATGCAAAAGAAGAATATTGAAATATTAATGATTTAATTCAAGCAATTAACGAACAATGCATTGATGTTATTGGTGGAATAACTATTTCAGAAATGGGAATAGATGCATCATTAAATCCAGAACAACTTAATGTAAAAAAATTTAAGTTTACTGCATTAAATAAGTCAAGCTTTAGTGGAGAAGTTGAACTGTATCAAGTTTTGAATAAAGCTAATCAAAATAAAACTATTTACATTGAAGAAGTGACCAATAAAATTAAGTCTGCGACAATAAGCGCCCCAGATAGAACAACAAAAATATTAAATATTGGTTGAGATATCAAGTTTAAAGCAGACACCATGCCGATTGGAGTTCAAAATGTTCCTAATTATATCAGCCCACTAATAACAAATTTGGACGGTCTTTTTGGAAGAAGTCATATTGATGAATTTACAACTTTTAATCAAAATCTATCCAATTGAAATACTTCAAACATAACTCATATGAATTATGTCTTTCATAATGCAGCAAAATTTAATGGTGACATTTCCACTTGAGATACTTCCAAAGTAACAGCAATGAGTTTTATGTTTTCTAATGCCCTTGAATTTAATGGTGATATTACAAATTGAAACACTTCAAACGTAACAAATATGTCTAGTATGTTTTGAGAAGCAAGAGCATTTAATCAAGACCTGTCAGCTTGAAACACTGCCAATGTAGAGAATATGAGCACAATGTTTGCCGGAACAAGAGCGTTTAATGGTGACATTTCAGATTGAGATACGTCAAAAGTGGGAAATATGTATTCAATGTTTTATGGCTCATATTTATTTAATGTTGACATTTCTAATTGAAAAACAACTAATGTAAAAAATATGTCTTATATGTTTTATCGTGCACGAGCATTTAATCAAAAACTTTCAAGTTGAGATACATCTCAAACAACAGATATGAGAAGAATGTTTGCTGAATCTTGAGTATTTAATCAAGATCTTTCCACTTGAGATACAGCAAAAGTCACAAATATGAATGAAATGTTCAGTGAATCAAGAGCATTTAATCAAGATATTTCTAAATGAAATGTTGAAGCAGTTCTAGATTTTCGTGACTTTGCATCAGAATCTAAATTAATCCCAACCCATCAACCACCCAAATTTAGATAATTTTTATTTTTTATTTTTTTCACTAACTGATAAAACAAAATTAAAATTAAATTCATTAAATCAATAAAACTAGAAGGAAAATTATGAAAAAAATAATAATGTCATTAGGAACAATTTCGACATTAGGGGCGAGTGTGTCATCTATTGTTGCTTGTCAGAAAAGCGTCAAATCACAAGTTGAACCAATAGTTAATTACAATACTTTTAAGCTTTTGGTCTCTAAAGCAAAAGGAGTGAAATTAGGAACTAGAACTAGGCCAGCATTTGTTCAACTTCAAGAAGCGATTGCAGAGGCCGAAAGCCTATCCAAAAACTCAATATTTCTCGAACAAGCAAAGATTGATAAAGCTTGGATTAATTTGGAAAATGCGATTCAAGCATTTTACAATCCAAACCAACATTTAACCAACAATGCCGAACTTTTAAAACTAATTGAATTAGGAAAAGCAACACTAAGAATGGATCGTGTCGGACACACAAAAACAGCTATAGATAATTTGGGCTTGGAAATTGCCAGAGCCCAAATAATAAATCTTTTAGAACGAGAACAACAAGCAAAAATTGATTATGCAGTTGCTTTTTTAAATCACGCAATCAATACATATAAAGGTGTTTTAACACCAAAAATTGATTTACAAATAGTTCAATATGAGCTAGAAAAAAATTTTTATGAGATCGAAGAACATTGAAATGTTAATGCTTTATGTGATGCTCTCAATCAAGAAGGGATTGATGTTATGGATGGAATTACGGTTTCAGAAGTAACAATAGACCCACTACTCAACGAAGAAAGACTTGATATCAAAAAATTTGTCATGAGTGCATCCAGTACATCGAGATTTACTGGAAACATTGCGTTATATCAAGTTTTAAATAAAGCTTGTCAAAATAAAACAATCTATATCGAAAAATTAACAGGTAAAATTAGATCTACAGAGCAAAGTGCCCCAGATGAAACAACAGAAATATTAAATATTGGTTGAGATTCTCATTTTATAGCACACGCAATGCCAATTGAAATTCAAAAAATTCCTAATTATATTAGTCCTCTCATAACAAGTTTAGAAAATTTGTTCGATTCAAAAGAAAAAGTTGATCAACGAATAGTTTTTAATCAAAACCTTGCCAATTGAAATACGAGAAATATCACTAATATGCAAGGTGTGTTTCGAGGGGCAACAAGATTTAATGGTGATATTTCTACTTGAAATACTGCCAATGTAATTACAATGGAAAACATGTTTTTTAGTGCATGAGCATTTAACCAAGATCTCTCAAAGTGAGACACATCAAAAGTACAAGACATGTCTGGCATGTTTTGTGATACACGAGCATTTAACCAAGATCTTTCCAAATGAAATACTGCTAATGTGGAAAGTATGAGTCAAATGTTTACATCAACAAAAGCATTTAATCAAGATCTTTCAGATTGAAATATTGCCAAAGTCAAGAATATGTCTGGCATGTTTCAAAGAGCAGAATTATTTAATACCGATCTTTCCAAATGAAATACTGCTAATGTCAAACATATGGCAATGATGTTTTATCAAGCACAAACATTTAATCAAGATATTTCTCGATGAAATGTTGAAGGGATTGTAAGCTTTAACTTTTTTGCATTTGCATCTAAACTCATTCCAAGCCATCAACCGCCTAAATTTAGACAATTATAATCAATGACAAAGCCAACTTTATGAATTTAAATGACAAAATATGACCACATATTTTGTCTTTTTTTATGATCTCTTTTGTAGAGAAATAATGGCGGTAAAACTAGTTTTATCAAAAGCTGATATTTGAAAAAAACATTTTAATATTATATGTATTTAATTTTTATTGTACAATAACATAAGTTATAAAAAAGGAGGATAAACGCTATGAAAAATTTAGTAAAAACACAAACACTTTCAAACTCAGAACAGTATTTAATTTTAGAATGATTAGCTGTTGCGTTTTTCCAAACGCAAGCACAAGAAATTGTTCTTGAAACTGAATCTCTCTCCCTGTAGTTAAAAACTTAAGCCAATATGCTATTGGTTAAGTTTTTAAATCTTATTTGTTTAAAAATAATAAAGGAGACATCATGATGAGTAAAGAAACAAATAACATTATTGAGATGAGAAACGTGACCAAAGAATATGATGGACAAGTAATTCTGAAAGGAATTAGTTTTAATATTCATGAAAGTGAATTTATCACTTTATTAGGTCCATCTGGATGTGGTAAAACCACAACTTTAAGAATCATTGCTGGTTTTGAAAAACAAAACTCTGGTGAAGTGTTTTTCGAAGGTAAAGATTTAACACCAATTCAAATCAATAAAAGACCAATCAATACTATTTTTCAATCATATGCATTATTTCCACATTTAAATGTGTTTGATAATATTGCCTTTGGTTTAAAAAACAAAAGAACCAAACCTGAAATCATTGAACGTGAAGT
Organism: Williamsoniiplasma lucivorax ATCC 49196; assembly: GCF_000518285.1. Lineage (GTDB taxonomy): Bacteria > Bacillota_I > Bacilli_A > Mycoplasmatales > Mycoplasmataceae > Williamsoniiplasma > Williamsoniiplasma lucivorax. Next base: position 17,020 of record NZ_KI912415.1, read on the forward strand.
GATGAAACAAATTCGTTTAGTAGGATTAGAAGGTCATGAAACTAAAAAAATTAACGAATTAAGTGGAGGGCAAAAACAACGTGTGGCGATTGCTAGAGCTTTAGTTATGAAACCGCGTGTCCTTTTACTTGATGAACCAATGGCAGCTCTAGATGTCAAATTAAGACGTCAAATGCAAGAAGAACTAAAACGCTTGCAACAAGAAATTGGGATTACTTTTATTATGGTTACTCACGACCAAGAAGAAGCTTTAACAATGAGCGATCGTGTGGTTGTCATGAACGAAGGCGCAATCCAACAAATCGGGACACCACAAGAAATTTATAATGTTCCGGAAAATGCTTGGGTGGCACATTTTGTTGGGACATCAAATCTAATTGATGATGGTAAATTTATCAAAGATCACGAAGTGCAAATTGATGGTAAAAAATTCGAATGTTTAGATACTAACTTTGGGATTAATGAAGAAAATATTGATATTATTATTCGCCCTGAAGATTTAGAATTTCGTAAACCAAATACTGGTTATTTTAATGGCGAAATTATTCAAGCAACTTTTAAAGGTGTGTATTTTGAATATTTAGTTGAGACTAAAAAAAGAACTTGATTAGTCCAATCAACATTGGAAAAAGAAATTGGTGAAAAAGTAGCGATTAAGTGAAACTCACCATCATTTATTCATGTAATGTGAAAACAAATTGAGAATTAGAGGTTATGATGAAAAAAAATAAAGACCTTGAAGTAGTTAATCAATTTGATGCTAAAGAATTAGATCAAGCAATTGATCAACAACTTGAACAAACTGAAAGTTCAAAAAAACGTTTACGCATTTCTGAATTAAAGAAAAGTTTCAGTGAAACCAAATTGTTCAACTTTACCAAAGGTAAAGTTTGGCCAATTCTCTTACCATTTTTTGTGGTGATGATTGTTTTGATCATTCTTCCACTAATTTCGATTGTTGTTTATGCTATTGTTCAGCCAACAGGGAATTCAATTATGTTTAAAATTAGTTTAGAAAATTTTATTAAATTTTTTACAACTTCAAACATTTTTGTCGCGATGATGCTCTCAATTGCTTATGCAGTTGTCTCATCAATTATTTGTGTGGTTGTTGGTTATCCGATTGCTTTAATGATGGCTAACACACGCTCAAAAATTTTGACTAGAAATATGTGAGTTTTAGTCACAATGCCAATTTGAATTTCGATGCTTTTAAAAGTCTTGGGATTACAATCATTCTTTTATTTGGTATCACCCACCACTATTGGGACACCAATTGCAATTATTGTGGGAATGGTTTATATGTTTCTTCCATTTGCGATCACCCCAATTTACAATGCTTTAGAATCTAGAACTTTAGATTTAGAAGAAGCAGCTAAAGATTTAGGAATGAGCTCTCACAAAACATTCTGATCAATCACCTTTAGAGGTTCAATTCCTGGTGTGATTACTGGATTTACTTTAGTAATCGTGCAAGCAGCAACATCACTAATTGTTGTCCACTATTTAGGGGACGGAAAAATTAACTTGATTGCAAGTGTGATTGAATCATATTTCTTTAAAGGAAATAATTTTGGATTTGGTGCTGCCATTAGTGCAGTCTTAACTGTTCTTATTTTCTTAGTTATTGTGATCGGAAGAGTAATTTCCAATCGCTTTGAATTTAAAGGAGGGAAGAAAAAATGAAGAAATTCTTCAAGAGTAGCTATTTCGCAATAGTCATGGCTTTCATTTATGTTCCCGTGATTATTATGATTATTTTTTCATTCAATGACGGGGACACTACAATGGTGTGAAACGGTTTTAGTGCAAAATGATATAGTGATTTTTTTCAAGATTCAACATTTTTAAAATCGATTATCACATCATTATTTGTGGCAGTCATCTCAACTGTGCTTTCCTTATTAATTGGGGTTAGTGCAGCAATTGGATTGGGGAGAACTAAAAAAATCACCCAACGTAAATGATTCGGAGTTGCCAACATCCCTTTGATTAATGCTGATGTTGTGACAGCTGTTTCATTAATGGTTGTTTTCCTGATTTCAGGAATTCAATTTGGGATTTTTACTTTGATTATGGCGCACGTGTCATTTAACGTGCCTTATGTCTTAATCACTGTCATGCCACGTTTAAGAAAAATCGACCCCGCTTTATTAGAAGCCGGAAGAGATTTGGGGGCAAAACCAAGTCAAGTTTTATTTAAAATTATTTTACCAATTTTAAAACCAGCAATTATTACAGCTGCCGCAATTGCTTTTGCAATGAGTTTTGATGATTTCATCATTTCTTATTTCACTGGTGGAGATCAAACTAATGTTTCAACTTTTATTTATACACTTAAAAAAATGAAACCAGTGGTTTTTGCCTTTGGAACAATTTTAGTTGGTGTGATTGTCATAACAATTGTTGGATGAAATGCTTTTTCAATTACTAAAGAACAAAAATTACAAAAAATTGAGCAATTAAAAAAAGGTATTTACAAAACTAAACAATTATCAAAATTACAAAAAGAACAAGCGCATTTACAAATGTTAATTAATAACAATTTAGTTTTAACAAAAACAAAAAAACTTAATTTATGAATTAAATATTTCATTTTAAAAATGCATATTAGCATTGTTTCGAGTTGAAACTATGATAAAAAAATTACGCGTTTAGAATGAAAGCGTAACAAACTTAAATCTGAAATTAGTCGTGAACAACGTTACTATTCACGTTTAAAAAGTGCCACTAAAAAAGCACAAAAATTGAATAAACAATTAGCACAAACAACCGATGTTAAACGTGCTGCCAAATTAACTATTCAAATTGATAAACTAAATGAAAAAATCGAAATTTTAAAAGAAGAGATTGAATGAATTGAATCTCGTGATCAAGCGCAATTGGAAAAAGCACAAGAAATTGCTTTAAAAATTCAAAAACTAAAAGATGATCTAAAAAATGAAGACAAACCTTCGAAAAAAATTATCGCTTGATATCATAAGAAAATTAAATATCTTGAAGAGTGAAAAATTGAAATTGAAGAAGGTAAAAATAAATATAAACTTCGTATGATTTTAGAACATTTAAAAGAAATTAGTGAGCGTAAGTATGAAAGTATTCGTCTCTTAACTGAACGCATGCACGTGTTGAAAAAACTAGTCTTTCTTGAAAGTGCGGTTGCTGCTAAAATTGACGAACAAATTTTAGCAGAAACTAATGCAGAACAGCTAGAACATTTAAAAGCTAAAAAAACTCAGCTTTTAAATGATTACAATCTTTTCTTAACTAAAAAATTAAGTAAAGTTGATTTGAAAATAGTTGGGGTCATGTCTAAGATTCAAAAAGAAAAAACCAAGTTGGCCCCAGATTATGATGAAGATGTCAAACATACTAAAGGTTTTTTTGCTAGAACATGAAAAATTGGTTTAGTTTCAATTCTTGGTATTGCCAGTTTTACTGGCTTAACTGTTGCTTATGTAATGAACAATATTTACGACTTAGTTGTTGCTAATTGAGGTGATTATATTGATCGTAGTTTAATAACAGATTTTGAAAAACGCTATGATGTTAAAGTGAATTATCAAGAATTTGATTCAAACGAAACTTTATACAATAAACTTTATACTTTTGATTATGATGTGATGGTGCCTTCAGATTACATGGTCCAAAAATTAGTCAGTGAAAATAGACTTCTAAAATTGTCTGACAAAGAATGGGCAGAGCAAATCAATCTGGAAAATTACTTTAGTCCTCAAGACCACATAACAAAAGAAACAATTAGCCAGACTTTAATTGATGTTATGAAAAAATCTCCAATTGAAGTGCAAGGCCAAAAACAAAATATTACTGATTATGCTGTGCCTTATTTTTGAGGTGAAGTGATTATGTTGGTTAATCCAACTGAAAGTAATAAAAAATTCTTAGCTGATCGTGGTATCGAATATAATCCAGCAACTGGACAAATTACTAACCCCGAGCAATTATCTTGACACATTTTTTGAGAAGCAGTTGAAGCTGACAAACGTCTAGTTTTAAACTTTGATGCCAAAAACTTATTTATGATGGCTGAAGAAGTACGTAATCAAAAAGCTAATGTAGAAAGTGTCGAAGATGTTGATGCTAACTATAAATTATTAGAAAAATTATTATATAAATCAAATGTCAGTTTAAATAGCGATGAAATCATTAACAAAGTTGGTACAGGAAACTTTGACTTTTCAATGATTTATAATGGTGATGCACTAGCTGGAAATAAAATTTATAATGGTGAAGATTCTGAAGCTGAAACTGAGCAAGTTTCAGAAGATGGAAAAACACACTTCATTTTTGGTAGTCCTGCTAAGCAACATGGCCCAGGTAAAGTTGAAGGGTCTAATATTTGATCAGATAATATGGTTGTTTCAAAAACATCTAAAAATAAATTTTTAGCGATTCAATTTATGAATTTCATTATTGAAAAATATCAAGATATTAGTGCTAGTCAAGGACCAACAGCACCCGGGACAAGTGCTATTGATGCCTTAATTGGACCAGAAGGCGCATATGAAAAATATAAAGACTTATATATTCCAAGCAAAAATGGAGAAGCCTTTAAATACAATCGCACTCTTGATGATTATTTAATGGATAAATTTAATGAATTAATTACCGGAAAAATTAACTAGCCAATTGGTTAGTTTTTTTATATTTAAATGCTAAATAGTGATGCAAATACAAGTTTTTTTAAGCCATTTTAAAGATAACAGCAAAACATTTTTTAATTTTTAAAATATAATTGTTAATAAGGAGAATTGAGATGCAAAATTGTTGAATATGTAAAAAACAAATTAAACCATGGCGCATAATTAAAAGTTTTATGTCAGGGGGTGCTATTGTGGCTTCTCCTGGTAATTCTCCAATTGGTTTTGGTGGTTTTCGTGGCTCTAATCATACTGCTCATTTAGGATGCCACAAAAAGTATAATGCTAAAATGATTCCTGGTTGAATTATTCTTGTTTTATTATTAATTTTAGGTGCGGGGTTGATTATAGGGGGTGCGCTATCTAATACTAATATTAGCACTTTCCCAACAACGGTAGCGTTCGGACTCGTTATCTGTGCATTAGCTTCCCTTTTTGTCTTTGGTTACCATTTTTATGCTAAAAATGTTGCACAAAGCGGTAATCATCAAAATGAATATCTTGATTTAGAAGTGAAGAAAAGAATCGAACGACAAGATCAAATTTTGCAACACCAAGTTGATCAATTAAATGGTGGGCAATCTAAAACCCAATTAACTAGTGAATCAACTAATGACGATTTTTTATGAGCATTAAAAGAAATGGGTGTGACTGAAAAAGTGAGCAAAGCAGCGTTAAATAACAAATACAAAAAACTGCAAGAATTGTACCTCCCAAATGAAGAAAATGATTTTGATACAACCAAAATAGATGACATTAATCAAGCTTTTAAAATCATCAAAAAACACTTAAAATTTTAAATGTCAAGTTAAAAATTAGTTTATTTTGACTTTTATTTTGACTTTTATTTTTTTTGATAACTTTAACAATATGTTAATATTTTTATATAAATGTATTATATGTTTGAAAGGAGTTAATATGAGAACCTGTTCTTTGTGTAAAAAAAGCATTCAACAATGACATTTATTTATTGGTGGAAATCGTTATCAAAAACATTTAGGATGTAAAAATAAATTCAGAGCATTGATGAAACCCGCAATGATTGTTTTTATGGTTTTTATTGCTTTTGCTTTTATTCTAACTATGATTGCAGTTATCCCTTCTTTATTTGGTGTTTGATTACTGGTAGGATTTCTATCTATCCTAACCATCATTGTGATTGGGGTTTGTTTATTAATTGCAATTCTTTCGATTTTTATCGGTTATCTTGTGATAAAAATCAAAGTTAAAAATCAAGATTATGGTGATGATTGTTTTGATGATATAATTAAAAAAACGATTAAAAATCAAAATGAATTGTTGGCAAATCAACTTCAACAAAGTAAAATAATTATTGTTAAATAATTATTTTTTATTTGGTACCATGGCCAAGTGGCTAAGGCATGGGTCTGCAACACCCTGATCGTCGGTTCAAATCCGACTGGTACCTCCAATTAGAAACATAATAACCATGTGAGAACATGGTTATTTTTTTTAAATTAAGAGTAAAATAGATATAGTGATTAAAGAGGTAGTTATGAGTCGATTTAAAAATAGTGAAAAGTGTTTAGATGGATTTTTTAATGACCAATTATTTACTGGGGCAGTTTTAACTATTACAGAAAATAAAAAAGTGATTCATCACCAAGCTTATGGTTTGAATGATCTGGAAAAACAAACCCCAATGCAAGCAAACATGATTTTTATGGGTTACTCACTAACTAAAATAGCAACCGCAATCGGGGCAATGATTGGTCTTGAGCAAGGATTATTTCAACTAGATGACCCTGTTGCACAATATCTGCCTGAATTTAAAACTTTGCAAGTTTTAAATTCAAATCATCCCCAAGCACAAAACGTTTTAACAATTCGTCATCTACTCACTATGACTGGGGGGATGAGTTTAATTTGGGGTCGCAGTGAGGTTGAAGAACAAACTCGTAAATGTGTTGCTCAAATGGTTGAAAACAATTGAACATTGCGTGAATTTGTTAAAAATCTAGCTCAAGTTCCTGTGAAGTTTGAACCAGGTAGTGATTGGCTTTATGGCATGGATTTAGATGTTTTTGGAGCCATCATTGAAGTTACTGCCAAAAAAACTTTTGCTCAATTTTTAAAAGATGAAATTTTCGATAAATTAGAGATGCCAGACACACGTTTTTATATTACTGATAAAACAAGAGAAGCTAATGTTTTTAAAGTTCGTACTGCTAACGAATTAGTTAAAGTTCCACATTTTGGATTATTAATGCCTAAACAAAGATATGTTGAACCTAATTGCGCGTTAGGGGGTAATGGGTTATACACTACAAGTGGTGATTATATTAAGTTAGCTAACGTTTTGATTGATGGAGTTGGGGGCAATGGGGTACGCATTTTATCTCCCAAGAGTGTCGAGATGTTACAAACTGACCAAATTCAGCATTTGACTGGTGTTAAGTTAATGTCTTTTAATAGTAATTACACTTATTCTTTTGGGATGAGAGTACGGATTAAAAATGATTTATACCCAATCACCAACATTGGGGAAATGGGTTGAGATGGCTTTTTAGGGTCGACATTACTTGTTGATCCTGAAAAAAAAGTGGCTATGGTCTTGATGTTATCAACAGCTTATGCTAAAAATGAAGTGGTACAAACTAAGTTTTTTGATGCTTTTTACGAAGATTTAAAACACTTTGCCTAGTACTACTTGAGAAAATTATAAAAATACTTAATTTTTTAAAATAGTTTTGTTATAATTTAAAAGTCTTTCTAAGTGAAAGCATTTATGCGCCCGTAGATCAATTGGATAGATCGTTTGACTACGGATCAAAAGGTTGGGGGTTCGAGTCCCTCCGGGCGCACCAAGAAAAAAAACAAAAGATATCTATCCGATATCTTGTTACCCGGGAAATGGCTCAGTTTGGTAGAGCATTCGGTTTGGGACCGAAGGGTCGCAGGTTCGAATCCTGTTTTCCCGACCATTATTATATGGGCCCTTAGCTCAGCTGGGAGAGCACCTGCCTTGCACGCAGGGGGTCGTCGGTTCGATCCCGATAGGGTCCACCATTTTTTTCTTGGCGGGGTAGCTCAGTTGGTTAGAGCGTTCGGTTCATACCCGAAAGGTCGAGAGTTCAAGTCTCTCTCCCGCTACCATTAAGGATCTTTAGCTCAGCTGGTTAGAGCATCCGGCTCATAACCGGACGGTCATTGGTTCAAGTCCAATAAGATCCACCATTATGATTTCAACATTTGGTAGATCATGAGGAAATACGGAAGATTACCCAAGTCCGGCTGAAGGGATCGGTCTTGAAAACCGAGAGTCGGGGAAACCCGAGCGGGGGTTCGAATCCCTCATCTTCCGCCATTTATTTAAAACCCAAACGCGGGGTGGAGCAGTTGGCAGCTCGTCGGGCTCATAACCCGAAGGTCGCAGGTTCGAGTCCTGCCCCCGCAACCATGGCTCCATAGCGAAGTTGGTTATCGCGCCTCCCTGTCACGGAGGAGATCACGGGTTCGAGTCCCGTTGGAGTCGCCATTATTATTGGTCGTGTAGCTCAGTCGGTAGAGCAGCAGATTGAAGCTCTGCGTGTCGGCGGTTCAATTCCGTCTACGACCACCATCAAGACGAAAATAAATAACACCAAGCTTGGTGTTATTTTTTATTTGAAAAAATCATGATTTTTTTGATCAAGACTTAGACAATTATAATTCAAAAATTGCTTTGATTTTTTTCATCGCTTTAATCAATTCAGGTCTTGGTAAACCAAAATTTAATCTAAATCATCCTGGTTCAGCATCAGCAAATTCTTTTGAAAAAACGACAATCACACCATTTTTTAAAAATGTTTTTTCTAATTCTGTTCAGTCATAATGAGTGTTAATTTTAATTCAAACTAAATGTGAGGCATCAAGATTCATAATCTCTAAGCAATCCAGTTCACCCAATTCTTTTTTCACAAGGATAAAATTGTCGTAAAGATATGTTTTTAATTCGAGATACCAAGCATAAACTTCTGGATTGGTAAAGCCCGTAATCAAAGCTGGTTGAAAAAATGTTGTTGCTAAAACAGAACGATTTTGTTTGTATCTTGTCATTATTTTTGCTAACACTTCTTGATTAGCAAAAATAATGTATGAACCATTTAACCCAGCAATGTTAAAACTTTTATCAGCCGAACTAACAATCGCAAAATCTTGAAATTGCTTGCTAAATCTTAAAATGGAGTTATGGGGGATGTTAAAGGCTAAATCCCCATGAATTTCATCAGCAAGAATGAAAACATGATGTTTTTTACAAATTTTTAGCATCTTGTTGATTTCAGCATCTTTTCAAATTTTACCACCTGGGTTATGGGGATTACATCAAATAAAAAGTTTGACATTATTAGCGATAATTTGTTGTTCAAAATCCTTAAAATCAACATGGTATTCGCCATCTTGGTAAATTAATTTGTTGGTGATAATTTTTCTCTTGGTATCTTCAACCATTTCTTGAAAAGGTTTATAAACAGGAGTTTGGATTAGGACACTTTCTCCGTGTTTAGTATAAGTTTTAATAATTTGGATCATTGAATCCAACACCCCATCAACAATTTGCACCAGTTTTGGATTTAAAGCCAGATGATGGACTTTTTGATATCAAAAAACAATCGCTTCAATCGCTTCGTCTTGGATGTAACTATAGCTATATGTTTTTTGACTAGCACGTTTTTTAAGTGCATCAACAATCGGTTTTGGTGTTTCAAAATCCAAATCTCCAATTCCTAAATTAAAAATTTCTTGGGAAGTATCTAATTTAAATTCTTTGGCGAGATAATCAGGAGACCATTTCATTTCTTTATTCTCTTGACGATTAATTTTTTTATCAAATATATTTTTCATAGTGAACCTTTCTTTGAATTGTTGAGTTAATTTAAAGTAATTATTTGACAATGGTGCTTTTTAAAAACACAAAAATGTGTGGTTGATCATTGGATGCCGATTTTTTAAAAATGCTTATTCTTGATCATTGGATACTCAAAAATAATCATTGCTTTTTAGCGAACTGTTTGATTAATTAATCAAACAATTAATTGTCAAATAGTCTTTATTCAACACTTTTATTTTACTAATAAAAATGCCTTCCTTTGTTTGAAAAGCAGAAAATCTTTCATTTTAAGTAAGATTAAGAAATATTTTTAAAAAGGATTTTTATATAATTATTCTAATAGGAGTTAATTATGAAAATTATTAAAGTTAAAAACAATGAAGAAGCAGGAGTGGTGGCTGCCCAAATTATTGAACAAAAAATTCAAACAAATCCCCAATGTGTGTTGGGATTAGCAACAGGTTCAACCCCAATTAGTACTTATCAACACTTAATTAAAGATTATCAAAATCAAAAAGTTAGTTTTAAGGATGTGATCACCTACAATTTGGATGAATACCAAGGTTTATTAGGCACTCATCCGGAATCATATCGTTATTTTATGAATGGCAAACTATTCAATCATATTGATATTAAAATCGAAAATACCCATGTTCCAAGTGGAACTGATACTAAAAATCCTGCTGTCTATGATGAGTTAATCCAACAAGCTGGTGGGATTGATTTACAACTTTTAGGCATTGGGGTCAATGGCCATATTGGATTTAATGAACCAGGTACTAGTTTTGATTCTTTAACGAGTGTTGTTGATTTAACTCCATCAACTATTCAAATGAATGCGCGTTTCTTTGCTTCTGTTGATTTAGTCCCAACTAAAGCAGTATCTATGGGATTAAAAACAATTATGCAATCCAAGCAAATTCTCTTATTAGCGACTGGTGCTAATAAAGCTGAAGCAGTTGCCCATTTAGTCAATGGTGAAGTGAGTCCAGCTTGACCTTGTACAATTCTCCAAACCCATCCCGATGTGATTGTGATTATTGACCAAGAAGCTGGGTCAATGTTGAAATAAAAATAATGCACCAAAAACTTAGTCTCGTTTCAATGATTATTTGAAGCGAGACTAAGTTTTTTAATTATTAAACATATCTTGAAAGATTTCACAATAATGCCAAACTTGCATCATTTTAATACGTATTTAAATATCTTGTGAGATCGCGCTTAAAATGTCTTTAATTATTTAAAAATTCAAATAATTCAATGTTAGTCTGTCAATAGGTAAATAGAAATGTCCCAAAAATTAAATGCTAAATTTATGTTTTGGAGATGTTTCATTTTGCTTTTTTTTGAAATAAATTCAATTAGAATTTTTTCACCTATTATTATTTGTTTTTGTTTGTTCTAAATTTTTTGCTTTTGACATTATGTTTTCTTGTGAAAAAGCTTTTTTATCAACTTCAACTAAGACATAAAAATTTTCGTAAAAATTTGCATATAAATTCCCATCAAAAGTTCTAATAACCATAATTTCTTGTTTGCGAGCCAAGTTAATTCTGTTACCAGCACGATCATAAGTAGCGTAGTGTTTATTTTCAAATTTTATAGTTGCTCCATTTGCAGATAGTCTTGTGTAGTGCATTGATAGAGCAAAATCTATGTTTAAATTATGACTACTTCACTCAATGAATTTATTCTTTGCTTCATCTAATTTAATTGCATGAATTCGATTGTATTTTTCAATGAAATTTTTAATGTATTCATTTGCTTGTTCAATTGTTTGGATATTATTGATTCTGAATTCTTGTGGGAGTCTACGTTGAAAGCTTTGTCATAATCTTTCAATTTTGCCCTTTGTTTGTGCAACCGAAGTTGTGGTCAAAGCAATTCCTAATTGATTACACATAAAACCATATTGGGTTTTACTTTGACTAGGATCACCGATTTTTGCAGTAGAATAAAAAACTGTTCTTTTATCAGTTAGGATTTCAACAGGGGTTCCATAGGTTAAAAACATTTGTTTTGAGGCCATATAATAGGCATAAAGTGTTTCTTGTTTATCAAAATAAGCACTCAGCACCATGCCCGTTGCTTCATCAATAAATGCATGCAGTGCTCATTTTTCATCAGAAATTCAATTGTGAATCGAAGCATCTGTTTGCACACATTCACCAAAAAATTCTTTTCTTGGTTGTGAAGGATGAGCGGTTTTATTATCTAAAATTTCTTCAATTAATAATTTTTCTAATTCACATGGATTTTGTTTTTTTCTTTCTTCAAGTTTTAGTTTTAGTTTTTTCTTGGTCGCTTTTTTGATGTAAGGTGAAACTAAAAAATGTTCTTCTAATAGGCGAACTAAAGTCTTGTAAGTAATTTTAATTTGCTCCTCTTTTTCAAGTTTTTCTCAAAAATGTTGGTAACTAAAATCATAATATTTTTCTTTTCTTAATTTTATAATTTTTTGTTTCAGCATTTCTGAAAGTGATTGATTTGATGGTCTATTGCAATTTTTGTGAATAAAACCATTAACACCTTCGTTTTTAAATCTTTGAATTTTACGATTAATCGTTCTTATTGAACATTCTAGAGTTACACTCGCTTTTTGCTTTGTAATATTTTCGTTAACAACTCCTTGAATAATTTCTGCAGCATTTCTTTCCATATAATTTACCTCTTGTCTCATAAACTCACCTCATTAATAATTATGAGGCTTGGGACATTTCTATTTACCGAACTACTGAGACAATATCATTGCCGAATCTACAAAAAATTCAAATAATTCAATGTTAGTCTTGCTTTTTTTTTTTTTTTGTAAGAACATCATAATGAAAATATTTAATATGAGCATAAATTTTTATTTATATAAGGGTTATGTTAAATGGAAAAACTTTTCAAAGAAAAATACATTTTCTTAAATGTTGATGTGAAAGATATTGATGATTTATTTGATAAATTTTCTGAAATAGCATTTAACAATAATATTGCTAATAGCAAAAATGTTTTAGTTGACGCTTTCAAATCAAGAGAATCTCTTTCTTCTACTGGTTTGGAGGATGGCATTGCCATTCCGCATGCTAGAGTTGCTGCTATTAATCAACCAACCATTTTCTTTATTCGATTAAAAGAAAACATTATTTGAGAAACTTTTGATAATTCTAATGTTAATACAGTAATTATGCTATTTATTCCAGAAACTCAAGGTAATTATCTTGATATTCTTGCAAATATTGCACAAAAACTTATGAAACCAGAATTCAGAAATCAATTGAAAAGTTCCAACTCTAAGAAAGAGATTGTTAACTTATTAACATCTGAAAATAAAGTAATTGATCAAGTTGATATAAAAATAAATGAAACATCAAATTCAATTTCCATAAAAAAAATCGTTGGTATAACAGCTTGTGCAACGGGTGTTGTTCATACATATATGGCTCGCGAAGCTTTGTTAAAAGCTGGAAAAGAAATGAATTGAGATGTTCGTGTTGAAACTCAAGGGCAAAAAGGTCCGGAATTTCCATTGACAGAATTAGAAATCCAAAATGCTGATGTGGTTATTTTGGCAGTTGATATTACGATTGATTTAGAACGTTTTATTGGAAAAAAATATTATAAAATAGGTACCAAAGCAGTTGTCCATGATCCTAAAAAGATAATAGAAATTGCTTTAGATAAAGGTCAAATTTTATCTTCTCAAGAAACCGAAAATAGTGATGGATTTAAAGTTAAAAATCGTAAAATTTGAACACAACATCTAATGAGTGGCTTTTCATTCATGATTCCATTTCTTGTCTTTGCAGGAATTGTCTTCGCAATAACAAATGGAATTGCAAAAGGCAGTTATGGTGTTTGATTAGATTTTAATGGTAATTGAGAACAAACCACAATGACATTCACTAAAATCGGAATAAGTTTACCACAAGGTGTAGAACCTAATCATTGGTTAACTCCAGATGGTCAGGGAACTTATACTGCTGTGATTAATGGATGGGGAATTGCAATTATATATTATTTAAATAATTTTGCAGGCATTGGTTTTATGGTTATATCTCCAATTCTGGGTGCTTATATTGCCAACTCTATTGCCGGAAGAAGTGCAATTACTCCAGCCTTTGTTTTAACCTGAGCTGGAACAAATCCTACTATGTGATTAAAGTGAGGACCTTTTGCTAATGATGATATAATTGATCAATTTCCAAAAAGTGGTTCAGGAATTTTTATGGCAATAATTTTAGGGTTTGTAATTGGTTATACAGTCAGATGAATAAATACAAAATGGAAAATCCATAAACACATTAAACCAATCATGCCGATTATTATAATCCCGGTTTTTGTCTCATTATTTTTTGGTTTCTTTCTAATACTAATTGCTGGTAATGCATTTGGATATGTAATGAGTAAATTTACTCAAGGCTTAAAACTTTTAGAAGAAAATAAAATCGGAATGGCTGGATTAGGTTTACTTTTAGGAATGCTTGCTGGAGTTGATATGGGTGGCCCCATCAATAAAATTGCATCATTTGGAGCAACAGCACTATTATTTACAGATGGTGGAAAGGCAATGGGGGTTGTGGCTGCATCATTTGCAATTGCACCTCTTGGATCCGGGATTGCAACCATGATTTTTAAAAAAAAATTTAAAGATGATAAAGATTTAGGTAAAAATGCAATAATTTTAGGATTTATGGGTGCTTCAGAAGGGGCTATTCCATTTGCATTGAAATATACCTGAGCAGCAATTGCTGCCAATATTATTGGGTCAGGAATTGCCGGGATGTTTGCTGGAATCTTCCAAGTTTCTGGATGAGTAGGTGCTTGAGGTGGACCAATTATTGCTTTATTTGGTGGGGTAACAACTTGAGGCATGAGTTATATTGGAATTCTTTGATATCTCTTAGCTATTGCAATTGGAGTTGGTGTTCAAATCATCATATTTAGAACTTTGGTAAAAATTAAAGATAATGATAAATCTACAAATAAACTAGTGTTTATAAAAAACAAAAAGATAAAAAATTATTTAAATTAAATTCCAACAAAGCAAGAAAATGAAAGGATCAAATCTATGGAAAAAATATTTAATCAAAAAATATTAGAGAAACCACTACTAGTTCTAAACGATATTAAAAAAAGTTTTGATAGCACCCTTGCGTTAAAAGGTGTTTATTTAAGAGCTTTTTCAGGAAAAGCGATGGGAATTTTAGGAGAAAATGGGGCAGGTAAATCTACATTAATGAATATTTTAAGTGGAGTTTTTCCAGCAACTTCTGGTCATTTAATTTGAAATGGCATACAACATGATCATTTTAGAAATATTAAAGAAGCTGAACATTTAGGAATATCTATTATTCATCAAGAAATTACTTGTTTTAATGATATGACGGTAATTGATAACATCTTTGCCGGACATGAAATTAACAACTTTGGGCTTATTAATTATAAAAAACAAAAAAGTGCGGCAACTAAAATATTTAATTTATTGAAATTAGATATTAGCTTTAATGAACAAATGTCAAAACTAACAATTGCTGAACAACAAATGGTTGAGATTGCAAAAGCGATGTTAAGACAAAGTAAGTTAATTATCTTTGATGAACCAACATCGTCATTAAGTCGAGTTGATGCAGAAAACCTTTTTAAAATTATTTTAAAACTAAAAAATGAAAAAATGGCAATTTGCTATATTTCTCATAAACTAGAAGAAATTCCAATTGTTTGTGATTTTATCACTATCATTCGTGATGGTAATTACATTGGTGAATACTTAGTTAATGAATTAACCGAAGATCAAATTATTGCAAAAATGGTTGGGAGAGAAATTTTAGAAAAATATCCCAAAAAAGATCAATTAATAAAAAAAGATATTCTTTTTAAAGTCGAAGATTTATCTAATGATTTTGTTAAAAATATTAATTTTGTTTTGTATAAAAATGAAATTCTTGGATTTTCTGGATTAGTTGGAGCTCGGCGAACCGAATTATTCAAATCGCTAATTGGGTATTACCCAAAAGATACGGGTAGATTTTTTCTAGAAGATGAAAACATTGCATTACATGGTGTTAGTTCTGCCATTAAAAAAGGTATCTATTATGTGACAGAAGATAGAAAAAATGATGGCTTATTATTAGATGAAACTATAAAACGAAACATATCGCTGTCTTCCTTGAAAAAAATTTCTTTTTTGAATTTTATTAATTTAAAAAAGGAAAAAAATATCACTAATCAATACAAAGAAAAAATGTCCATTAAAACTAGTAATTTAGAAAATCTAGTTAGAAGTTTGAGTGGGGGTAATCAACAAAAAGTATTATTAGCCAAAGCATTTGCAGCCAAACCTAAAATAATGATTTTTGATGAACCTACTAGAGGTGTGGATGTCGGGAGTAGAAGAGAGATCTATGACTTAATTTATGAAGCGAAAAGAAATGGCATTGGAGTAATTGTTATTTCAAGTGATTTACCAGAAGTGGTTGGATTGTGCAATAGAGTCATTGTTATGAAACATGGAGAAATTTCAAAAGAAATTGAAGGTGTTAATCTAACCCCTGAAGAAGTAATTAAATATGCAATATAGAAAGAGGGAATAGATATGAAACAAATATTAAAGAAAAACAATAAAAAAATTATCTTGGGCCAGATTGAATCTCGGGTGAATTCTGAAAAATTTGTAATCAAAAAATTCTATCAAAATAAAATTGAAAAGAAACAAGATTATATCTTTCTCTTGGCAACTTATAGAGATAATTGTTTAGCTGATTTAAGAAATAAAATCGTTGATTTAGAAAAAGAAAAAGAAAAAGCTTTAACTGATTTAGAATATAAATTCAAAAATTTAGAAATTTTTGAAAATGAATTTAAGATTAAAAAGGCATTAATTGAAAATGGTGAATTTGCAAATTTTAATGAGAAAATTTCTAAAATAAATAAAAAAATTGAAGCCAAAGAAATCAAATGGAATAAATTAATTTCTAAAAAAACGTTGCAAAACAAAACTAAGATATCAAAGTTCAATACAAAACAAGAACTTGAATTACATAAAATCGATAAAAAAAGTCAAAAAATCAATTTAGATCTAGAAAATAGCATTCAAAAACTACAAGAAATGGATGAAGAAGATTTAAAATATAGAGAAAATAGAATACAAAATTCAAAAATTGTCATTAAGAAAAAAGAATTAGATCAACTTGCGCAAAATAAAGCAATTGGTCCGCTTCGATTTGAAGAATTAAGAGAAGAGTACAATAATAAAATTGATGACTTGATAGATAAATCTAATTCAATAAATGAAACCAAATATTCAAAAAGATATTCATCTATCATTCAAAAAGATTTTCTATTTGCTTTTAGTAACAAATCAAAAATCGTAAAAAAAGGTTTAGATACAGTTAATGCGATTAAGTTAATTTTTATAATTATGATTTTTGCTATAGCTGTCGGAATTGTAGAACCAGGCTTCTTTTCAACTAATAATTGAAAAAACATCTTTTATTTAAATGCAGATATTGGTTGTATGGCCATTGGTGTCACAATTATTATTTTAACTGGAGGAATTGATTTATCTATCGGTTCTACAATGGCGTTTGCCACAGCCATGACGGCTAAGTTGATCTTAGGCGGTCTTGATATTGGCATTGTCTTACTTGCCGTAGTTGCATTTTGTGCAGCTTCTGGATTAATCTCCGGAATCTTTGTAAGTATCTTGAGATTTCCGCCGTTTATTATCACATTAATTTTAATGATGATTTGACGTGGTTCAACACAATTTTTATTAGGTAACGTTTCGCAAGCATTTGACAGTAGTTTTTTAACTCAATTAATCCAAACAGAATTCTTGGGATTAAGTGCTGTAGTTTGGATCATGTTTGCATTAGCAATCGTAACGTTCATAATCTTGAAATTTACAGTTTATGGACGCCATGTTTATGCTATTGGAGGAAATTATCGTAGTGCTCAACTTTCAGGAATAAAAACCAAAACTGTTTTAGCTTCCGTGTATGTTTTGGCTGGTTTTTGTGTGGGGATTGGCTCAATTATTTATAATGCAAGAATTCAAACAGCCGCACCTTCAGCCGGTAATGCTTGGGAATTGGATGCTATTGCTTGTGTTGTTCTCGGCGGAACTTTATTAACCGGAGGAAAGGGTGGAATAGTTCTAACAATGCTCGGTTGATTCACAATGAGTGTACTTAAAAATGCTTTAAATTTAGTGGGTCTTTCAAGTGACATTCAATTAATCTTAAAAGGGTTAATTATTATGGTTGCTGTTCTAACAAATACAGAATATAAAATAGTCAAAAAAATCAAATTATGATTTATTAAACAATATAACCAACTTAAATTATTTTTATAAATTAAAGTTGGTGGAAAGATTTAAAATGAAAAAAATATTAAGTTTACTAGCTAGTGCTAGTCTAATTGCAACATCAGCTTCTGCCGTAGTTGCATGTAACAAAGGTGGGGGAGATTCAATTGGATTGTTAATCTCAAATTATAATAATGCTTATTTCCAAAATATGATGAAAGCCGGAAAAGAATATGCAAAAGAAAAAGGTTACACATTAAATACTTATGATTCAAAAGGAACTGTTGATGGTTCACTTGATGTTGAAAATGTGCAAGCTTCAATGACTAAAGGGGATAAAGCAATTATTATCAACCCAGCCAATGTTAAACAAAACAAGGCCATTACTCCAGCACTAAAGGCGAACATTCCGGTTATTAATATTGATACTGAATATGATTCAGCAGTTGGAGAAAGAGGAGCGGCAGCATTTGTTTCAGAACAAACAGAAGCAAGTAATCAAATGTTTGATGCTATTTATAAAAAAATATATGGTGAAGCTCCAAGTGAAACCAACAAAAGCAAGAAAGTTAAAGTTTATGCAATGTGATCTAACCAAGATAATGATGCAGAACAAAAAAGATTTAAAGGATTTGTCTTGGACAACGCAGATTGAATTCAACTTGTAAATCGACCAGGTACTGGTTACCACCAAGGAAGTGTTGCTAAAGAAAACCAAAATACAGGAGATGGAGCAGGAGATACTTTAACTAATGAATGAAACGGAGACAACTCTGCTAAAAATGCACATGTTATTTGAGCAGGAAATGATCCAATGGCTTTAGGGATGAAAAAAGCAATTGATTTATCACCTTCAATGAAAACATGATTTAGTGCACAAGAGGATGGAACAAATCTACGAAAAGGATTTATTTCTGGATTCGATGGTTCAGAAGATGTTGCTTCAGATCTTGGTAAATGAAAAGAAACAGAAAGAAACCATATTTATATCACTGTAAAACAGGAATATAAAAATATTGTTGCAGCAGCAATTGATAAAGCAATTGAATTGATTAAATCAAAAGACCCAGCACCTAAAAACTTTACTGAATCAACAAAAGTTCCTGCAAGTTTAATGTTTGCACCTGGTGAAGGGACAAAAAAATAAAAAATAACTTAAATTTATAATTTAAATTTCATCTAAATTTCCAAATTGAGATGAAATTTTATTGCATTAAAAAAGGATGGAAATTTATGAAAAATAAAAAAACTATTTGTAGCATTGGTGAAATTTTGATTGATGCTTACAACATAAACGGTGAAGAAAAATTTGAAATAGGTGGAGCTTCATTTAATGTAGCTGTTTCGTTAAAAACATTAGGAAATGAGATTTTATTTTTCGGTGCAATTGGAAACGATGAATATGCTCAAAAAATGTTAGAAACATTTGCTTCATATGAATTAAACACCAAATATTTAAAAAATGTAAACAATCACTCAACAATTGCAAAGGTCATTTTAGATAAAAATAATGATCGCAATTTTATTTTTACTAAAGGTGCTGATCAAAATTTTGATTTGGACTTAAATTTAATTGATAAAAAAATTGATTTTATTCATTTTGGTAGTGCAACAGCTTTTTTGAATGGAAAATTGGAAATTTCATATTTTAAATTGTTAGATTATGCCTTAAAAAATAACATACCCTATTCTTTTGATCCAAATTATCGAGATAACTTAATTAATAATTCTAAAATACTTGAAGAATATAAAAAGAAATGCCTAATTTTTATAAAAAATGCTACTTTTATAAAGTTTTCAACAGAAGAAGCTTACCTTCTTTCTGGTTTAAACAATATTGAAAATAGTTTGTTATTTTTTGGAAATCTTAATCCATCTGCTTTAATTTGCATTACTCAAGGCAAGGAAGACACCTTATTTTATTGAAAGGCAAAAACTTACTATGTTCCAATTAAAAAAATAGCAAATGTTATTGATACAACAGGAGCTGGAGATGCTTTTGTTAGTGGAGTTATACATTACTTATTAAAGTACAATTTTTCATCAAAAAGTAGCGCCAAAGAAATTTTAAAAATTATTAAATTAGGCAATGAATTTGCAAGCAAAAATGTTGAGTACTTGGGAGCACTAACATTCTTGAATTATATTTAGTATTATTTGTGTGTTTGTTGTTTTGGAACCAAACCAAATACCTTATTTTGACTCACGAAAATAATTTTATTTTATTTTAGTTTGGTTCAAAAACAAAAGGGTTTATAATTTAAAAGTATGAAAAGGAATGATAATATGAGAAAAAAAATAATTTTCGGAAATTGAAAAATGAACGGAACAAACACAGAGGTGAAAGCCTTTTTAAAATTAGTTGATAAAAAGGTAAAAAACACTGATGTTGTAGCTGGATTAGGATTACCATTCACAGCTTTACAAACCGGAGTTAAGAAAGCAAAAAACGTGAAAATTGCTGCTGAAAATGTCCATTTTCATCAAAATGGTGCATATACAGGTGAAGTTTCAATCGCCATGTTACAAGAAATTGGTGTGGGATATGTGATTATTGGACATTCTGAAAGAAGAGAGATGTTCAATGAAACTGATCAAAGTGTTAATGCTAAAGCAATTGCTTTATTAGCAAACAACATGACCCCAATTATTTGTTGTGGAGAAACATTAGCAACAAAAGAAGCTGGCAATACAGTTAAATTTGTTAATGCTCAAATTAAAGCAGCTTACAAAACAATTAGTAAAGAAGATGCTGTGAAAACAATTATTGCTTATGAACCAATTTGAGCTATTGGAACTGGTAAAACAGCCACTGCTCAAGATGCTCAAGATGTATGTAAAGCAATTCGTCAGAATTTAGCTAAAATTTATGACAAACCAACAGCTGAACAAATGATTATTCAATATGGTGGTTCAGTCAAACCAGCCAACATTAAAGAATTAATGGAACAACAAGATATTGATGGAGCATTAGTTGGTGGAGCGAGTTTAGTCGCTGAAGATTACATCGCTTTAATTAACTATAATAACTAAGATGCAAAAAATTAAATTATTAGCACTTGATATGGATGGAACTGCATATCATCGCATGGGGTATGTCATTGAAGAAAACATTAAACCAATTCAAACCGCTTTAAAGCAAGGCGTGGAAGTGGTTTTTGTGACTGGACGACCGGTCCATTCCCGTCCCAACCAAATCATTGAAAATGGTTTTGCTAAAGACGATCAAGCAATCATTATTGGTTATAATGGAGGAGCAATTTATAATATTGCTCAAAAAAAGATTATTAAAAAAGATCCAATTAAAGCTGATTTGGTGCGCAAGGCTTTCGCTTTAGCTGAACAACCTGAATTTGCTGGTTCAATTTTATGAGCTTATGTTGATGATTTACAAACTGTGGTGACGAATGTCGCTCAACCAAGTCATGTGGCTAATAAACCAAATGAATATCTTGATGAAATGAAATTTTTTGATGGTAACTTTGCGGAATGAAAAGAGATCACACCAACTTTTAACAATGATTGTTTTAAAATGATTGCTTTTGCTGCCCGCCCAGGATTTATTCAAGCTTTAGCAGATCTAGGTTTTGAAGTGGCTTTAGATGGGCGCACAACATCAGAGGTGAATGCTCCTGGAATTAACAAAGCACATGCTTTGAAATGATTGCTTGATCAATTAAAAATTGATCAAGCACACACAATGGCAGTTGGTGATGGCAATAATGATATCGCCATGATTAAATTTGTTGGGTGTGGTGTGTCAATTGCCAACTCAGTTGAAGCAGTGAAAAGTGTTGCCAAATTACATATTCCTTTAACAAATGTTGAAGGTGCGGTGGCACATATTATTGAACAATATGTTTTAAAAAAATAAGGAGAAAATATGAAAGTTAAACAACCAGTTTTATTAGCGATTCTTGATGGATGAGGAATTAGTGATGAACACAATCCAGGCAATGCTGTAGCCCAAGCTAACATGACTTTTGTCAAACAATTAGAAAGTAGATATCCATGAGTTAAAGCGCACGCTTCCGGGGAATGAGTTGGCTTGCCTGATGGTCAAATGGGTAATTCTGAAGTTGGCCATATCCATTTAGGTGCGGGAAGAATTAATTTTGAATCTTTAGCAAAATTAAATAAAGAAGTGAGAACCAAACAAATTGCAACTAATCAAGAAATTGTTGCAGCCTTCAATTTTGTCAAAGAACATGATTCAGTATTACACTTAATGGGAATGTTTTCTGATGGTGGGGTGCATTCACATATGGATCATATGCTAGCAATTTATCAAGCTGCTGTTGATTTTGGGTTAACTAAAATTGTCTTTGATTTATTTACTGATGGACGTGATACCCAACCAAAAGTGGTGATTAATTATCTGAACACTTTATTAACTTTAATTAAACAAAATAACAATATTGGTGTGCTTGGCTCAATTAGTGGACGTTATTTTGCCATGGATCGTGATAAACGTTTTGAACGTAGTGCGCAAGCTTACCAAGCAATGGTCTCAAGAACAAGTGTTGCTTCATTTACTGATCCAACTGCTTACATTGAAGAACAATATGCACTTGGTAAAGATGATGAAATGATTATGCCAGCTTTTAATGTAAATAATTCTTTTGGTGGGATAACTCATGATGATGCAGTTATTTTTACTAACTTTAGACCTGATCGTGCGATTCAAATTGCTTCAATTATGACTAATCATCAATATCCTGCTTGAAATGATGCTGCATTTCAAGATTTGAATTTTATCGGGGATAAAATTCACTTTGTATCAATGATGAAATATGCTGATTCAGTGACTTCCCCATTCATCGCTTACCCGCCAACCCCTTTAACAAATACCCTAGGACAATTTTTATCAGCTCAAGGGTATAAACAATTACGTATTGCTGAAACTGAAAAAATTGCGCATGTGACTTTCTTTTTTGACGGAGGTAATGATTACTTTAAAAATGGTTTAGCTAAACCAAATGAAATTACTTTACCGGGAGCTAGTTTAGATTTAATTGCTTCACCAAAAGTAGCAACTTATGATTTAAAACCAGAAATGTCAGCCAGAGAAATTACTGACCAATTATTAATTGAAATTGCTAAAAATGAATTTGATTTTATTGTTTTAAATTTTGCCAATGCTGATATGGTTGGACATACAGGCATCGAAGAAGCTGCCATTGCGGCTGTTCAAGTTTTAGATGCACAATTAAAAAGAATTTATGATAGTTTTGTTGTCAAACACAATGGAGTGATGGTCATCACAGCAGATCATGGGAATGCTGAAATTATGATTGATGAAACTGGTCAAGCAAATAAAAAACACACAACTAGCTTAGTTCCGATCATTATTACTAAAGATGTGCAATTAGCAAGCAATGATATTGGAATTGCCAATGTTGCACCAACTATTCTTGATTTAATGGAACTTGGTATTCCTCCAGAAATGACTGAAAAATCATTAATTATTAAATAAGCAATTGACCTTTTTGATTTGTTCAAAACAAGTTTTTCAAATAAACACTAAAAATTGCAAAAAAATCCCTAATCTAATAAGGGGTAGCAAACATGAAATCTAAAAATAGTTTTGATTCAAAACTTGAATCTGAGCATTATATTGATTTACAAATTTTTATTCATCGTAACGAATTAGTTGTTAAATCAAACTTAAAAGAAATTGAAGAACAACTTTTTGCGATTGGTGATGATATAATCAACTATACAAATGAAGATAAAGCATTCTATGCTGAAGCAATGATAAACATTATCACAAAGGCGGTCAAAATGATTCAAAGCGGATTAACACCAATTCAACCAAAACCGGTTTTACCAAAAATTAAGAAACCAAAAAAAGATCGATTTGCAGAAATACAAGCTCGATTAGATCGCTTGGAACTTGAAAACATGCAATTAAAAGCAGAAATTGTTGA
The DNA here is from genome assembly GCF_000518285.1 of Williamsoniiplasma lucivorax ATCC 49196. Classification (GTDB taxonomy): domain Bacteria; phylum Bacillota_I; class Bacilli_A; order Mycoplasmatales; family Mycoplasmataceae; genus Williamsoniiplasma; species Williamsoniiplasma lucivorax. The sequence goes on from NZ_KI912415.1 coordinate 40,735, forward strand.
ATTAAGAGCAGAAAATGCTCAATTAAAAGCAGAAAATGCCCAATTGAAAGCAGAAATTGTTCAATTAAAAGTTAGATTATCAAAATACGAACAAGTCTAAGTCGCATTTAAAAATTGCCATCAATGATGGCAATTTTTAATAGTATTGAAGAACAACTTTTTGCGATTGGTGATGATATAATCAACTATACAAATGAAGATAAAGCATTCTATGCTGAAGCAATGATAAACATTATCACAAAGGCGGTCAAAATGATTCAAAGCGGATTAACACCAATTCAACCAAAGCCGGTTTTACCAAAAACTAAGAAACCAAAAAAAGATCGATTTGCAGAAATACAAGCTCGATTAGATCGCTTGGAACTTGAAAACATGCAATTAAGAGCAGAAAATGCCCAATTGAAAGCAGAAATTGTTCAATTAAAAGTTAGATTATCAAAATACGAACAAGTCTAAGTCATATTTAAAAATTGCCATCATTGATGGCAATTTTTATTTAGTCACATAAAAAATCATTTAGATTTATTCTTAAAAAAATTTTATTTCGTCAAAAAATAGATTAATTGGTTATAATGTAAAAGTAAGAAAGAGTGGTGAGTATTTATGACATTAGTTAATGTGGTATCAGGTGAAGGCCCTGAGTCCGAAAGTTTTAAATGATTAAATAATGTTATAAGTCAACCACTTTTTTGTGACTAATTTGTAAAATTATTTAATCCTATCGTATAGGAGGAAAGAAATGATTAATTTAAAAACAATTTCTCTCGTTTCTAAAATCAAAGACAAACAAAAGCCAACATTTGAAAATGAAAAATTAATCAAAAAAATAGCAAGTGCTGATCAAGAAGAAGTGAAGAACATTCTAGATTTGAAGCATTTTGGTTTGACTAATGATGAATATCGAGACAGAGAAGAAGAATACGGAACTAATGAGCTAAAAAAACATCGCTTTAATTTATTTTTAGAGATTATTAAAGCTTATTTGAATCCTTTCAATTTAATATTGCTGACAATTGCCACATATTATTTTTTATCATATGCCACTTTTCAGTTTTGAACTGAAGAATCACGTAGTATTTTTGATGTGACTGGGGCAATTGTCATTATGTTTATGATTTTTGCCAGTGGAACAATGACTTTTGTGCAAGCTTTAAGAAGTTATTTTATTAGTAAAAAAATTGGTAATATCGTCAAAAGTACAACTGATATTATTCGCCATAAAAATAATGAAAATTTAGTAGATTTTATGCACATTGATGCATCAAATCAATTAGATTTAATTAAATTAGGTGAAGAGTTGGATGTTAAAGAACTTGTGCCTGGAGATTTGGTTTTTTTATCAAGTGGAGATATGATCCCGGCCGATGTCAGAATCTTATATTCTAAAGATTTATTTATTAACCAATCATCTTTAACTGGGGAATCACTACCTGTTGAAAAACATGCTGCCAATGCCAAAGATACAAATAATATTTTAGAGTTTGAAAACATTTGTTACACTGGGACCAGTGTGGTTTCTGGTAGCGGAATTGCGATTGTGATTACTACTGGAAATGATACTTATTTTGCAACCATTAGTAAAACTATTATGGAAAAAAGACCACAAGGGAGTTTTTCAACTGGTGTCAAAAAAGTGACGAGAGTTTTATTAATTTTAATGTTAGTGATGGTGCCAATGGTTTATCTAATTAATGCTGGAGTTGGTTATTCTGGTTGAGATGGAGCTGGTGGCTTTGCTGAAAATCCATGATTTAAAGCAATCTTTTTTGCAGTGGCCATTGCTGTTGGACTAACCCCAGAAATGCTCCCAATGATTGTGACAACGAATCTGGCAAATGGAGCCGGACGAATGGCGAAAGGCAAAGTTGTTGTGAAAAAATTAGATGCGATTCAATCATTGGGGGCAATTGATATTTTAGCGACTGATAAAACCGGAACTTTAACAAACGATAAAATTGTTTTAACCGATTTCTTAACTGTTGATAAACAAAAAGATCCCCGCTTATTAAAATATCTTTATTTAAATAGTTATTACCAAACTGGAATTAAAAACCCGATGGACAAAGCAATTATTGATTATGTTTCAACTCATCGTTTAAATTTTGATTTACATCAACAACAAAAGATTGATGAAATTCCTTTTGATTTTGATCGCCGTAAATTAACTGTCATTTTTGATAGTGAAGCTGAGGGAAGAATTTTAGTCACTAAAGGAAGTATGGAAGAAATTCTAAGTGTTTCAACGCAAGTTTATTACCAAGGTAAAGTCCAAAAATTAACCCCAAGTATTAAAGCCCAAATCGAAGCTTACTTTTCAAAAATTAATAATCAAGGGAAACGTGTCATCGGGGTTGCTTACAAACCAGTGGCACAAAACCAAGACCGTTTTTCTCCTCATGATGAAAGCGATTTAATCTTTTTTGGTTTTGCAACCTTTTTAGATACACCAAAACCATCAACTAAAAAAATGATTAAACTTTTACAAAAATATGGTGTGGAATTAAAAATTTTAACTGGTGATAATGAACAAGTCACCCGTGCGATTTGTAAAATGGTGAATCTTGAGATTAAAGGTTTAGTCACCGGTGAGCAAATGGATGCTGCTAGTGAACAAGAAATGAAGTTAATGGTTGAACACGCCAATATTTTTGTCAAGTTAAATCCTTTACAAAAAGTTAAAGTAATTCAAGTTTTAAAACAAAATGATCATGTTGTTGGTTTTATGGGTGATGGGATTAATGATGCTCCTGTGCTTCGTCAAAGTGATGTGGCGATTTCAGTCAATAACGCTTCAGATATTGCCAAAGATGCTTCTGACATTATTTTGTTAGAAAAATCATTATTAGTTTTAGAAAAAGGAATCATTCAAGGACGTACTATTTTTTGCAACATTTTAAAATATATTAAAGTTACTACTTCATCAAATTTTGGAAATGTTTTATCAATGATTGTGGCAAGTATTATTCTGCCGTTCCTACCAATGTTGCCTGTGCAAATTTTATTTCAAAATTTAATTTATGATATGTCACAATTTGCTATGGCCTTAGATAATGTTGATGAACACTTTGTGGCGAAACCGCAACGTTGGCATGCCAATAACTTATATCCATTTGTGCTGATGAATGGACCTGTTAGTTCGATTTTTGACATTTTAACGTTTGTGATTGTTGGGTTTGGTTATGGTTTAGTGCCAGCTTTCCTCCAACCAGCTACTCCTGCTGAACAAAGTGCCATTGTTGCTCAATTCAATGCTAGTTGGTTCTTAGTCGGAGTGATTACTCAATCTGTGGTGATGCAAGTGCTACGTACTGAGAAAATTCCGTTCATCCAATCACGTTCACCATGAATTGTTTATTTATCAATGTGCTTAGTGATTGGGGTAACATTCACAGTTGTCTTCTCTCCAGTTAACTCATTATTACAAATGAAATCTCCCGAATTACCATTTATTGCGATTATGGTTGGGTTAGTCACCGCTTATCTCTTCTTAGCCCAACTTGTCAAAATGCTTTATATTAAAATCTTTAAGCGTTGGCTATAGTTAGCACAAGATTTAATTTACAAATTCCATTTTTTTAAGCTAAAAAATGGAATTTTTTTATTACTAATTTTTTCATTCTCAAAAAGAAGTACGATTTTTATGTAGGAAAGGAATTAAAAAATGGAAGGAATTTTAAATCTTATTTTAAGTGAAAAAAAATGTTTAACAATTACTGATGTGAATCAAGTTGTGCAAAGTTTCAATAACATTTTTGCTAATCAAAAAGTTGAAGCAGTGAAAATTCAAACTGATCATCACAACGGTGTGCAAATTATCACTTTTAAAACGGATTTAGCTGTTTTTGATTTATATCATATTTTAAATCCAGAACAGCAAAACAAAACAATTTATCTTGAACACCAAACCAGGGAAGTGGTCGCTGTCGCTGGTTCAGCTCCCCCGTCAACCCAAGTTTTAATCAATATTGGTTGAGATATTGATGGTAAAGCATACCAAGCCCCACGTGATGTTGTCAAAGTACCAAACTATATTAGTCCAAAAATTAAAGATTTAAGTGAAATGTTTGCTGGTTGTACTGATTTTAATGATGATCTATCTTATTGAGACACCACCAATATTTGAAACATGAGTGAGATGTTTTGTGGTGCTAGTCAATTTGATAGTGATTTGGCTAGTTGAGATGTAGCAAATGTTAATTATATGGATCGAATGTTTGCTCAAGCGATGTTTTTTAATCAAGACATCGCGATGTGAGATACCAGCCAAGTTGTTGATATGTCAGGGATGTTTCATGATGCTTATAACTTTGCGCAAGATCTTTCGAGTTGGCATGTTGATAGTGTCGAGTTTTATGATCATTTTGCTGATTGTGCTGATTTGCAAAATGAACCAACATATCTCCCTCACTTCAAAACCATCACTTAGTTAGTTAAAACTTAAAACTTTCAAAAATCGAAAATTTTGAAAGTTTTTTAATGCTTTGTGAACTTTTCTGGTTGAAGATAACTTACACAATTTGGTTTATCTTTAAAAAATGGTTGCTCTTAGTCTAATTAAATTTGTATAATTAAGAGATAAAACAATTAACTTAACAAACAGAAAGGTTTTGAAATCATGAAAATAAAAATAATTGAACATCTTAAGGACTGAAGATTTATGTTTAAATTGTTTAGTTTTACAGCTTGTGCTTTAATTCTTGGGATTGGTTTAATTTATGCCTTTTTTATCGATTATTGATATGTTGATCCAGTTAAAGATGGTTGAAAAATAGCTTATCCTCGACTTTATAACATTAATGTGATTATGAGTTTTTGGTCTGTCCAAACTAATGTTTTAGTTTTATTATGATTTGGGTTTGCCTTGTTTAAACATAACCAAGAACAAAAAAGTAAATTCACAAACATTGTGAGTCAAACTAACATCACTGTTTATATTACTGTGACGATGTTTTTATTTTGAGGAGCGATTGTTGGGAACATGTTAGGTCAATCAATGTATGATTTTAAAAACAACACCACATCTGACGTGGTGGTGACAGTTTTAACCCATCTCTTTACACCACTACTGATGATTGTGTATTATGTTTTAAATATTGGGCATCATCGGGTTTATTGAAGATGAAGTTGAACAATTTTTATTTATCCAATTTTATATTGTATTTTTTCTTATGTGCGTGCTGAAATTTTAAAAGCTGATGGTATTCGCCCAGGCTATTTCATCTATGCTTATCCATTTTTAAATTTTGATCAACCTTTATTTGGGACATCTTTAGCTTTAAGTAATTTTGTTACAATTTTTGGTTTAGCGAGTTTAATGGGTGTCCTTTGTGCAGCATTTAGTTTATTGAATAACCTCTTTTACAAACATAATCTAAAAAAGGGTAAATTGGTTTTGACAACTAATCAATGCCAATGTTTAAATTGTGCTTGTCAACATTGTGCTTGTTTAAGCCAAAAACGGGTGTAATTATGTCAGAAATCATCATCTGAAAGTCTTTACAAGACACCAAGGCTTATGCCAAGCACATTGCACAATTAATCCAAACAGAAAAACAACCGTTTTTCCTTTTGCTCAAGGGAGATTTAGGGGCTGGTAAAACCACTTTTACTAAACAATTATTATTAAGTTTAGGAGTCCAACAAAGAGTCACTTCCCCAACTTTTGTGATTATGAATCAATATCAAGTTGGTGAATTAACAATTAATCATATGGATGCTTACCGTTTAAATCACACAACTGATTTAGAAATGTACTTTGAACAATTTGATCAAGCGATTAATATTGTCGAATGGTCAAATAATTTAAATGTTGATTGATCTCAATTTAAGACTTTAACTTTATCAATTAAAATTATTGATGAAAACACGAGAGAAGTTGAGGTTAATTAAGATGAAATTATTTATTGATACAACAAATTGAAAGCTTATTTTTGTTTTGGTCAAGGATGGGAAAATTGTGGACCAATTTTTCCAAGATAACACTAAAAAAGTTAGTGATATCTTTTTTGATTGTTTGAACTTATTTTTAGAGCGTAATCACTTACAATTAAATGCTTTGCAAGATTTTTATTTAACAACTGGACCTGGGAGTTATACCGGGGTGCGCATTGGGATTAGTTTTGTTAAAACTTTAAAAGTTTTAAATCCCCAAATTAATGTGTTGACAATTGATACTTTAAAGTTTCAAGCAGGAGACGGGACAAAGATTTCCTTATTGAATGCGCGTTCTGGCAAATATTATGCTGCTGTTTTTAATCATTTTAAAATGGAACAAGCTATCCAATTAATTAGCCAAGATGAAGTAGGAGTAGTTTTTAAAGAGTACTTAGCCCAAGGTTATCAAACGGTTATTGATTATACTAATCTAGCTTTTGCTCAGCATGTTCTTGATTTAATGGACCATCAACAATTTTGTTTGATTAAACAAGTCGTAGACATTAAACCAAAATACATTAAATCTTTTCTTTAAAGAGTTTAATTTTTTCAAAGTTTTATAATTATTACAAAGATTAATCTTTGGAGGAAAAAATCTAATCATGAAAAAACTATTGACACTACTCGGTAGTGTCGGGATGATGACGGCAATCACAACAACTGCAATCACGGTTGTTTCTTGTACAAAAGATCATCATAAAGAAAAAACACAACTTAATAAAATAATTAAAATCACAGCTTTAAAATCGAAAGCAAACTTAGATGGAACAGTCCCAAGTAAAGGTGGTTTAGGCCAAGAAGTTGAACCAGGTGTGCTTATTCAGGCAATTATTGATACTAATGCTGACTTTACTAATCGAGATGGGCATCTTGATGCTCAAGATATCCATATGACACCAGGAGCAGAGCACACTGGGTGGTCTGGAACAGCAATTGTCCATGGTGTTGGTGATTATGAAGGTACAGTCACTGTTTCATTTACATTACATTATCAACCAGAATAAAATTTAAATAATAAATAAAACTAATTTAATGATTTTGATGGTCATCAACTAACTATGTAATGATCAAAACTTAATGAATTTAAACCACAAACCTTATTCCATGGTTTGTGGTTTTATTGCTATAAGCAATTTCTTCATAAAATCAAAAATGAGAAAAAATTTTGTTTTTTTTTAAAAAAACAGAGATTTTCTTAGTTTATGTACTACTTTTCAGCAAGAAAAAAAGAATATTTTTCAACAATAAAAACAGAAATTTGTCTTTTTGGAGAAAAAAAATGAAAGATTTCTTTTTAATAACCTATATAATAGAGTTAGAGAGAAAACTATCGGAGGAAATTTTAAAAATGAAAAAATTATTAACATTACTTGGTAGTGTTGGAATGGTTGCCGCGACTGCTGCAACAGTTGTTGCATGTAACAAAAATGAAACAAAAGCAGACATTGAAGGAAAAGTGGGAGAAAAAAAATCATTTGATCTTCCAAAAGATCTTCTTAAAGATTATAAAGAACCTAAAGCTACTGAAGTAGTTGCTAAAGAAAAAACACCAATGTTGGGTGACATTAAAATAATTCTAGCAACAGCAACAACTCCTGCAAAACTTGAATTTACACCAACAGCAGCTGGTGAAACTGAAATTAAAATCGAAGGTAAAAAAGGTGACGCTACTGAATTTACAGAAATTAAAAAGTTTTCAGTTAAAGTTGCAGCTAATGTCAAAGATCTTAAAGACCTTGGAGCTGTTGTAATTAAAGTCGGAATGGACAAAGCAGCTATTGAAACAGCCGTTCAAACTGAAGTAGTTAAATTAGCAAAAGATGCTAAGCTTACTACCGATTACACAATTGAAGGAATTAAA